>JBEKVO010000001.1:0-262624 GCA_049513895.1 Rectinemataceae bacterium
AGAATGAAGCTTTGTGTGAACGAGTCCAAGCTGATCTTATCGAGATCAAAGCAAATCCCAAACTCGTGCGGTCATTCTTCGAAGCAAAAAGTGTAGCCTATATTCTTGACTAGGTAGTAAGCGCCGGTCTTCTTACAAAGACCTTCGTATGTAGTGCGACATTAGGACTAGCAGTCGCTGAAAATGGCATAGGCCATTTTTCAGCGACTGGAGGCCTTTGCACGAATACCTTCCATTATTTCGCGACACGCTTGGCGTGTCGCACTACTATCGAAGGTATTAGTACTTCGTTTTTTTAGAAACCAGCTTCTTTGCCACCGGTTTCTTGGCGACAGCCTTAGCCACGGGCTTCTTGACCGCGACCGCCTTCCTTTCTGCCTTCACCGGTGCCTTCTTGGCCACGCTCTTCACTGAAGCCTTGGCTCCAGCCGCGGTCTTCCTGGCCGCGCTCCTGGCCGCCTTGGCCTTTACGACATCGGCGGCCGCCTTGGCGACGATCTTGTCCTCGATCACGGCCTGGGCCGCCGCGAGGCGGGCTATCGGGACGCGGAAGGGGGAGCAGGATACGTAATTCATTCCGGCGGCGTGGCAGAACTTGACCGACCTGGACTCGCCTCCGTGCTCGCCGCAGATGCCGACCTTGAGTCCCTTGCGGGTGGAGCGGCCCTTTTCGATGCCCATCTTCACGAGCTGGCCTACGCCGGACTGGTCGAGGCTGACGAAGGGGTCGATGGCGAAGATCGCCTTGCCGCCTTCCTTCTCGGACATGACGTAATCGGGGAGGAAACGCCCGGCATCGTCGCGGGACAGGCCGAGAGTCATCTGGGTGAGGTCGTTCGTGCCGAAGGAGAAGAACTCGGCGACCTCGGCGATTTCGTTCGCGAGGAGGGCGGCTCGAGGGATCTCGATCATCGTGCCTACCATGTATTTTACCTTGGAACCGGACTTCGCGATGATCGCGTCGGCGACGACCCTGGTCTGATCGACGAGGATCTTGAGCTCCTTGCGGTCGATGGTGAGGGGGATCATGATTTCGGGAAGGACTGTGACTCCGGCCTTGGCGACCGCGACCGCTGCCTCGATGATCGCCGTGACCTGCATTTCGAGGATCTCAGGGTAGGTGATGCAGAGGCGGCAGCCGCGGTGCCCGAGCATCGGGTTCGACTCGTGGAGCTGCTCGCAGCGGACCCGAATGTGCTCGGGGCTCTTGCCGGTGATCTTGGCGAGCTTGTTGACGCCCGCATCGTCTTTCGGGGTGAACTCGTGGAGAGGGGGGTCGATGAGGCGGATGGTGACGGGCTTGCCGTCCATCGCCTCGAATATCCCCTTGAAGTCCTCGCGCTGGAAGGGGAGAAGCTTGGCGAGGGCCACCTTTCGGGCCTCTACGTCGTCGGCGATGATCATTTCCTGGATGGCAAGCTGGCGCTTCTCGGAATCGGCGGGGTTCTTGAAATCCTTGAAGAACATGTGCTCCGTGCGGCAGAGGCCGATGCCCTCGGCGCCGAGTTCGACTGCCTTTTGGGCGTCGTGCGGGGTGTCGGCGTTCGTACGCACCTTCAGGCTGCGAATCTCGTCGCACCAGCCGAGGAGGGTCTTGAACTCCTTGGTCTGCTCGGGCTTCTTGAGGGGGAGGGCGCTGATGAATACCTCGCCGGTAGTCCCGTTCAGGGTGACCTCGTCGCCGGCCCTGAGGACCTTGCCGCCGACCCGAACCGTCTTGGTCTTGTCGTCTATGTCGAGGGCATCGCAGCCGACGATGCAGCACTTCCCCCAGCCGCGGGCCACGACGGCCGCGTGGGATGTCTTGCCGCCGGTCGCGGTGAGGATGCCCTGGGCCGCGAACATGCCGCCCACGTCTTCGGGGCTTGTCTCCCTGCGGATGAGGATCACCTTGACGCCTTTTTTCGTCTGCTCCTCGGCATCGGCGGCGTTGAAGCAGAGCTTGCCCGCGGCGGCGCCGGGTACGGCGTCGATGCCCGTGGCAACCTTGAGTTCCTTGAGCTTGGCGGGGCCGACGGTGGCGACGTCGATGATCGGATAGAAGACGCCCTCGATCTGCTCGGGGGTTATGCGGGCGATGGCCTCGGACTTGGTGATGAGCCCTTCCCCGACCATGTCGACGGCGATCTTGAACGCGGCCGAGGGGAGGCGCTTGCCGGTGCGGCACTGGAGCATGTAGAGCTTCTCGTCCTCGATCGTGAACTCGAGGTCCTGCATCTCCTTGAAATTCTTCTCGAGGGTCTTGCGGACCCGGCAGAGCTGCTTATAGGCCTTGGGCAGCTTCGTCTCGAGCTCGATCAGCTTGAGAGGGGTGCGGATGCCCGCGACGACGTCCTCGCCCTGGGCGTTGATGAGGCAATCGCCGTAGAAGATGTTCTCGCCGGAGTTGGGGTCGCGCGTAAAGCAGACGCCCGTGCCGGAGGTATCGCCCTTGTTGCCGAAGACCATCTGTACGACGTTGACCGCGGTGCCCTTGAGATCGGTGATCTTTTCGACGCGGCGGTAGGTGACCGACTTGTCGGCCTCCCAGGAATCGAAGACCGCGTCGATGGCGCCCCAGAGCTGATCCATCGGGTCCTGCGGGAAGGTCTGGCCCTTCTTGGATTTATAAAAGTCCTTGAAATCGGCGCAGAGCTTCTTGAGGTTATCGGCGGACAGCTCGGTGTCGTTCTTGAGGCCGAGCGACTTCTTCATGTGGGAGAGCATCTCCTCCATGGGCTCCTTTGAGAGGCCCATGGCGGTGGTGGAGTACATCTGGATGAAGCGGCGGTAGCTGTCGTAGGCGAAGCGGGGATTGCCGGTCTTGGCGGCCAGGCCCTCGACCGACTTGTCGTTGAGACCGAGGTTGAGGATCGTCTCGAGCATGCCGGGCATCGAACGGGCGGCGCCCGAGCGGACGGACACGAGAAGCGGATCCTTGGAATCGCCGAGCTTCTTGCCCGTGGCCTTCTCGAGCTTGACGACGGCCACCTTGATCTCGTCGACGATGGACTTGGGAAGCTTGCGGCGGGCCTTGTAGTATTCCTCGCATGCGGGAATGCCGATCGTGAAGCCGGCCGGGACGGGAAGGCCGATCTTGGTCATTTCCATGAGCCCGGCGCCCTTGCCGCCGAGGATGTCTTTGCTGGTGACGCCGGTCTCCGCGACCCCGCCTCCGAACTGATAGACGAACTTTGCTTTTGCCATAAAATGTCTTCCTCCGTATATCGATTGGAACTGTCAGATACAAAATAAAAATAGCGGAAAGGTCCCTGCCTGTCAAGGAACGCGGGCATCGGAAGGCTGCACTCCAAGGGTGCTATATAATAATTACATATTGAGAACGAGGGTAATGACGGTTAGATCCGATCCGGGCATCTGGTTGACGAGGGACTCGAACTTGACGTTGACTTTTTCGCAGGCCTCCGAGAGGTAGGAGAGGTAGTAGAGGCCGAGCTCGGTATTCGCCTCGCCCTCGGGGAGCTGCTTATAAAAGGCCTGGAGGCTTTTATTCTTGAGGTCGGCGCTCTTGTGGGCCTCGAAAACCTCTTTTATGGTCTGGTACTCGGACTCCTTGTTGTAGAGCGTGATCTGGAGCCTGCCCTGCATGCCCACCGTCGCGCTCCGCGAGCCTATCTTCCAGGACAGGTATACGAGCTCGCCCTTGCGCTCCAGGGATTCTGCCACCTGTCTTCGGATGTTCGGGTCGAAGAGTACCGCGTTCATGTCGACCGCGCCCTTGAAAACGGCCTTGGCCTCGCGCTTGAGGTTCGAATTCTCCGCGTTCATCGCGAGCTCGATTATCATCAACGACACGTACTCGGCGATCGTGGACTTCTCCATGAACTCGGCCAGGGATGCCCGGACGTCCTTGACGAGCTGGTCGTAACCCTCCGATCCCTTGAACTTGGCGATGATGAACCAGATGAAGGGGCGGAGGTTGTTGAGGAATTTCTCCGAGAGCAGGAGCTGGACGTTCTTCTCCTCGGGCAGGAGGGAGGAATTCTTGCTTATGTACGCATACAGAGGGGAGAGTATCTCCTGTTTGATCTCGAGGACGTCCTTCTCTTTCTCCTTGAGAACGTTCTGCAGAAAGCCGTCGTTGATCTTCGTCTTTTCATCGATGATGTTGGCCGGATTGAGCCGGTTCCATTTCTTGATGACGTCGCTCGCGAGTACCCGCGCGAAAATATACGCGTCGTACTGGCGGTAGAGCATCGAATATACGACGAGCTTGGCGAGATCCATTATTTCCTGGCGAGTCGACATGAACTCGCTCTTGGATATCTCCACCTTGGAGATATAGTCGACGAGCATCATGCGTTGGAGCGATGTCGGGCTGAAGGTGTCCAGGACGATTCCGTATTCCTCCACATTGTCGGCCAGCTTGAATTTTTTGAGGTTCTTGCCCCTGCGTATGAAAAAGGACGTGCCCGCTTCGGTGAGTACGAGTTTGACCGGCAGATCGATGACTTTCTTCCTCGCCTGCATCCCAATGCCTTTCGTTTCGAGCAGTATATGCCATTATCGGTATGAGGTAAACAGTATTGACGAATCCATCGGGCCCTTCCTATGCTCACTTCGTGGAAAGAATGCCTCCGGTCCGACTCGCGAAGGCCGTCCGCGCGACTCTCGCGGTTCGCGCCCTCATGGCGGCGGCGCTGTTCTGCGCGGCTCTCTCCGTCTCTGCTACTGACGGCCGCGAAGCGACGCTGGGCGAGCGCGTGGCCGACATAGCCGCGTTCGGTTCCCGTGTCGAGGGTTCGGCCGGCGAGGCGGCCGTTTTCGAATACGTCGAGCGAGCCCTGCGGACGGCGGGCCTCGAGCCCCTGTCGAGCGATTTTTCCGACCTTCGCGACGGATACTCGGCTTCGCGGATCGTGGAGGCGCGAGTGCGCGGCGCGCGCCCCGACGAGCTCGCGATAATAGTGCCCGTGAGCTCGTGGGTGAACGCATCAGAGCCTTCTGAAGGCGCCTACGGCATCGCGCTTGCCCTGTTCGAGGCGGCCCGGCTCTCGGCGGGAATCCGCGCCGGCGAGCCATGCCCCATATCCCTGCGCTTCGTCTTCCTCGGAGCGGAGAAACGCGGCAAAAAGGCCGACGGCGAGACGGCCTCTCTAGGTTCCAAAACATGGATTGCCCGGCAATCGGGCAGGGCGCGACTCGCCGTCCTCTATCTGAGCATGGACGCCGTTCCGACGCGATTAGCGGTCCGGAGCGCCGGCGAAGGCGTCCTTTCCCCGTATTGGTATTACGAGGGTGTGAGGCGGGCGCTCGAGCCTTCGGGCATCGGCTCCAGACTCGAGCCGAACAGGCTGCAGGCGTACAGGCTCGGCCTGGCGAGAGACTACGGCACGGCTGCGCCCTATCTCGAGGCGGGCATCCCGGCGATAGAGCTGAGCGGCGATTCCGCCGCTGCCATCGGCACATCCGCGGCGGCGGTTGGGTCCTCGCCCGATTGGTTTGGAACCTTCGTCTCGCTTTTCATGCGCGAGGAGCGCGGGGGCTTCGCCGATTCCTGGGACCGGCATTATTTCATTTTCCAGCTCGGGCCGCTCGGCGCGGCGCTGCGGGAAAGGACCTATGTAGCCTTACTCGTCATCATATTCGCCATCGTGGCCAGTTCTTTCCTCGTCGCGACGGTGGCGCGAAGGAAGGCCGCGAAGCTTCTGCTGCGGCGGGTTCCGAGGATCGCGGCCGAAGTCCTTGCCCTTTTCATCGCCCTCGCCCTCGTTTACCTCGCGGGCAAGGGTATCGCAAGAATGGACGCGGCCGTTCTCGGATCGTCCGACGCGTGGCGCCTTTCGCCGCGGATCTTCGCCGCGTCGCGTATCCTTTTCTCATTCCTTCTTTTCCTGTCTCTGCTTTCTTTCCTTGTCGAGAAGCGCGTGCTGACGCCCAATCCCTATTTTTACGAATTCGCCGCCCTAGTCTGCCTGGCCGTCGATTTGCTCGTATTCTCCGCTGTCGATCTCTCCGCGTCCTTCTATTTCATGTGGGCCCTCATCCTCGTCGAGATATCGCTCGCGACGCGAAGGCGTTGGGCGACCCTGGTCGCCTACGTTCTCATGTACGTCCCCCTGCTCGCCGTCGCGAGTGAACTCGCGGTGCGGCCAGATCTCTCCTCGTACGGGAGGCTCATAGCTCCCGACTACCTAGGAGTGCTCTCGCTCTCCGCGTTGACTTTTCCCTTCTTCGTGTTCACGGCGAGTCCCCTGCTTTTCTACGCTCGTCCGGGGGCAGCGGCACGGAAAAGAACGATCGTGCTGTTTGCGGTCTGCGCTTTCGCGGTCGAGGCGCTCGCGCTCGCGTACGTCGACGCTTCCTTCCCGATCTCCGGGCCCGGGAGACGAGATCTCGGTGTCTCCGAGCTTATAGACCAGGACAGAGGGAAAATCGAGTTCGAGCTCGCGGGGCTGCGGCGACTCGGGAAGGGGAGTCTCGACCGAGGGGAATATCGGCTTACGTACGACTCGAAGGGCGATTGGGCGTATCTGAGCGGCGAGGATCGCGGGGCGAGGATAAGTATGGACGAGAAGGCGGAACCCTTCCTCGATCGGATGGACGAGTCCGTCGCGATACGCTTCGAGACGCCGCCGTACCGCGTCGAAATAACCCTCGAATCGGCGGGGGAGATGCTCATCTACGATTGCAGCCTTCCCTACAAAGTCGCCGTCGACGGGAAGAGCGCGGTCATCTACTCGGGCGTCAATCCGGGGAGGGAGCTGGATCTGTCGATGACGGTCGCCTCGTCGTTCCGCTCGAGGCTCGTCGTCACGGCACGGTATCTCGCCTCGCTCGAGGCCTACACGCAATCCTCGGGCGCGCCCCTCGCCGACGCGGGCCTGGCGATCAAGGCGAGCTTTAACGTCGGCTCGGGCGGCCGATGACGGTCAAGGTATTCTTCCACGTCGATCTCGACGCTTTCTTCGCGTCGGTAGAGCAGAATGACGACCCGAAGCTCAAAGGCAAGCCCGTGATCGTCGGCGCCATGCCCGGGCATCGCGGCGTCGTATCCACCTGTTCCTACGAGGCGAGGGTCTTCGGGATACGTTCCGCCATGCCCATCTCGGAGGCCTATCGACGTTGTCCCGACGGCGTTTACCTGTCCCCGCACATAGACCGTTATTCCGAGATGTCGGCCGAAGTCATGGAGGTTTTTCGTTCCTTCACCCCCGAGGTGCAGCGAGTCTCCATAGACGAGGCCTTCCTCGATATGACGGGGACGGAGAGGCTATGGGGTCCGCCCGAGACGGCCGCTCGCCTATTGAAGGACAGAGTGGCGGCGAAGACGAACCTCAGCATATCGATAGGCGTCGGGCCCAATCGCTACGTGGCGAAGATCGCCTCGGGGCTCCGCAAGCCGAACGGCCTCGTTTTAGTCCCCCCGGGCCGCGTCGAGGCTTTTATGCTCGAGCTGCCCCTCGCCAAGCTCTGGGGCGCCGGCGGGAAGACGCAGGATCGTTTTCGCGAGCTGGGGATCAACAGCATCGCCGAACTCGTTTCTTTCGGCGAGGCTCAGCTCGCGTCGCTCTTCGGCAAGGCCGGGGGCGCCTTCCTTTACGGCGCCGCACGAGGACGAGAAGCCGGAATGCTGAATCCGGGCGACCCGAGCTCGCGGTCCATGAGCGCCGAAACGACTTTCGAGCACGATTGCTCCGACCGCGAATGCGTCGAGGACGTCCTCATGTCCCTCGCCGGCGAACTCGCCTATCGACTCTGGTCGGAAGGCCTCAAATCCCGAACCCTCGTACTCAAGCTCCGTCTGCATGATTTCTCCACATTGTCGCGCCGAAAGGCGAGGGGCGGGTATTACCTATCGTCTTCCGACGCGTTCACGGATGCCCTCACCCTTCTCGACGGGACCTGGGACGGAAGGACGGAGATACGGCTGCTCGGCCTCTGCTTCGCCGATCTCGAGAGCGAGGATGGAGGCTCGCAGGGCGAGCTTTTCGCCGACGGTTCCGAGCGCGCGCGCAAGGCAGAGGGCGCGGTGTTCGAGATCGAGCGCCGCGGCCTCGGGAAAGTTACCCGCGCCCGGCTCCTGGGGCGCGAGAACAGGGGACACCCTGGCCCGAAGGAAGGCAGGTCGGATTTCGACTGAAGGGCCGAGGGGATCCTTCGCTTCACTCTTTCGTGAGTGCGGCTCTGAGGTCGTCGAGCTTATTCTGAAGGGCGCGGGCGATGGACTCGCCCGCACGCTTGTACGCGTCGGATACCGCGGCCTCTTTGGCGTTTCCCTGCCCTTTAATGCCGTCGCTGGACAGGGAGAAGACGATGCTGCCGTCCGAGCGCACGAGACGGAAATTCAGAACCGCGACGGCCGTGAAGATGTTGTAGGTCTTGCCGTTGAGCTCCAACTGGCGGGCAGCCGCCACGTCTACGAGCACGAAGGCCGCATAGGGCGAGGCGGCGTCGACTCCGAGTGCGGCCAGGGCTTTGACGTTTCCACCGTAGGCGGCCCGGAAATCGTCGGGGATGAGTTTGGCGTTGAAGGGAAGAACCTGGAGGCCCGCCTGCTTGAGAGCGGCAGCGGCGGGGTCGACGGTCCGGGGACTGTCGCTGACGCCGAGCTCGGAGCTTTCGAGGGCGAGGACCTTGACGACGTTGACGGGCGGCAGATAAGCGAAGTCCCGGAAGACCGACTGGAACGCGTAGCTCTTTCCCCTCGCCTTGAAGACCGGAAAGGCGCGGATGACGACGTCGCTTCCGGGCTCGTCGAGTTTCGCCACCGTGGTATTGGCCTTCCCATAGGCGTCGGTCGTCACGAAGGCCACGAGAGACCCGGAGTTCTTCACGAATTGGAAGAAAATCGGAGCGTCGGCGACGGGGGACTTGCCGGAACCGAAATTCTCGAAGAGGTAGACCGCGGGCGAAAGGCCGCCTTCCTTGCCGAGGCCCCGCGAGGTTCCGGCGATCTGCGCGCCCTTCGGGTCGACCCACTCGCCGGATGGCTCGAGAGTGAGCCGCGTGCCGATTCTCGATAGCTCGGCAGAGGCCCTGTCGGCGTTCGCCTTGGCCTCGGGCGAGGGGCTCTCGTCCGCGAGGACGAGAACGGTCACGTAGGAGCGAATCGCCTCGGAGAGATGGTTGGAGTCCGCGGCATCCTGAGCCTTGGCCAGATAGGATTTCATTTCCTCGAGGGACGAGGGGCTTCCGGAATCGGCAGCCGCCGGAGCCGCCGCAAGGGTCGCTAGGGGCAAGAGAAGGCAGAGTAACACGCAAACGTGGCGCACGGGGGAACCTCCTATCGCGAATATCGGCACTGTGCCGCCGACTCGAGATGCAGCGCTCAATAGATTTCCGAATGTATCTGCGCGTTGTGGACTCGAATGCCGAATTCGTCCTCCACGACGGCGAGGGCCTTGTGCATCACCGATTCCCCGAATTCCCGAGAGTTGGACACGAGTGCGGCGCCGATCTCGGCGAAAGCCAGGGAATCGAGGAGGTCCACTTCCGCGCAGGAAAAGCGGAATTTCGTCCTGAGCCTCTGCTTGATGGAGGAGACAACGCGCCGCTTGTCCTTCAGCGAAGTGGATTCCGGGAGCTCGATGATGAGGGCGAGCATGGAGACTACCATGATTGATTCTTCCCATTGCGCATTTTCTCGACTATCATAGACGCAGTCGATGCGAAAAGAAAGCCGCCGCATTCGCGCAGCCCTCGCCTTGGTACTCCTGACTACGGCGATCGGTAGAGCACTGCCCGATGGAGGGGTTGGCGCGATACTGCTCCCCATCCCATCGGCGCTGCCGGTGGAAGCCCCCAAGAGCCTACTAAACGCCAGGCTCGGGCCGGGGCCCGACGACGACGCCGAGCTTTTGGTAAGCGGTACCTGGTCGTCCACGGCGCTCTCCTCCATCACCTTCCAGTCCCAGCCGGGCCTGGGCCTCTCCACGTCGTTCCAGCCCCTGCTCTTCACTCAGGATCCGGACCTTTCTCTTTCCTTTCTCCTTTATAAAAAATACTTCGTCGAGGCCCGCGTTTCCAGCGACATCTCGCAAGCCTATTACGCCGCGGGCTATAAGGGGGGGGAGGGCGAGCTCCTCCGCGAGGTCAGGATCGGCAACGACGGGATATCCTTCCCGTCCCTGCCCTTCCTGTCCTTCGGCGATGGCTCGTATCGATCCTTCGGCGCCGCGGCGACGATCGCCTCCGATACCTTCACCGGTAGGGCGATGGTCCGATACGACCAGGCGCAGCAGGTCACCAAGCACTTCGTCGGCAGCACGGAGGTGGTCGAGACTACGATAGCGCCCAACGCGTTCATCGCCGGAAAATACTTCATGACCTATTCCAATTCTCCACAGGCGACCAATCTCGTTCTCTACGTAAAAAGCTCCTCCGGGACTCTAATCGGGTCCGATTCCCATACCTATCGCCAGATGGGGAGCGACGAATACTCCTATTCCGCCATAACGGGGCTGATCTCCCTCACGAGCGCGGCTTCGACGAGGGTGCTGGCATTTTACCCTGGATCGGGGGTGATGGGACCGGGAATAACAGAAGTTGTAACCGTCTCAGGTAACGCTTGCGATCTTCTCTACGACCCGCCGGATCCCGTGCCTGTCGTATCGACGGGAGCCCCCCTCGTTCCAAAGCTTCAGGCGCTGAATCGCTACCCCACCACGGCGACCCCGACCTCCGCCGAGGTCTTCGTGCGCAACCCCTCGTCCGGAAAGCGGGACACGAACTTCCAGGCGCGGATCGACCCGGCCGGCTTTATTGAGGTGACGAGGATCGATGCCGAGGATCCCTCGTCGATCGACTCCTCGGTAGACGGCGCGCGCGCCAAATATCGACAGCCCTTCGGTTCCTTCAACGCCTCCGCCGTAGATGCTAACATGCCTTGGATATATACGACCGACTTTACCAGTACCATTAAAACAGGGGCAGCGCCCGTCTTTACGAGGAACGTGATCGTGCAGGGCTATTCGACCGCGGCGCAAATAACCATCGACAAGGATTTCGTCGCCGGTTCGATCCAGGTGACGCGAAACGGCATCCCCGACTATTCCTTTTCGGTCAACGCCACCACCGGGATACTCAGCCTTACTCCGCCCCCCGCCTCTACCGACGATATCGTGATAACCTACATGAAAGAGAGTTCGGAGCGGGCCTCGGGCGTAATCGTGGGAGCTCTCGGAGGCTTTTGGGACTTGGGCGAAGGCAGGAACGCCTGGGCGGCCCTCGGAGCCTCGTGGTCGGTCCCCGGCACGAGTTATTCTTCAGGTGCCGAGACCAGCCCGGGCAGCGTCAACCTGACGGCCGGCGAGACAACTACAAAAGGCATCTTTACCCACAACGCCGCCATCGCGGCGAGGTACTCGCAGGACGACGCGACGGGGACCTATCGGGTCGAGAGCATGGAATCCGCGAGTGGGTATACGACGGACTTCATGCCCGCTTCCACCGATACGACCTACCCAAGTTCCATTGAGACCGTGGATACCGGGCTCGTCACGCTCTTTCCGAGCCTGATCAACAGCCTTCACGCGGATGGCTCGACTCAGGATGCCCTTGAGATCATTGGAACAAGCACACCAATGTCGGGAACGTTTTATAAGGTGGAGTCGACCCCGGCCTACACATCGTTCAAGACTTTTTCTTTCTTCGCGAAGTTTTCCGTGACAGCCAGTTTGACCGTGCAATTGGACGACGGCGCGCCCACGCCCAACCCGAGTGTTCAAATTTACCTCCCTGAAGGTTCGGGGACTGGTGCCTGGCGGCGTTACCTCCTCCACTATGGCAAGGGAGATCCAACAGTGTACGTCCAGGACAGCCAGAGCTCGGCCGAGATTCCCGTGGCGGGCGCGACTTCGGCCTCCCCCTCGATAACGAGCACTGGCTCGCGGCTGGCGATCATATTTAATCCGTTCACCATACCTTCCGACCAGGCCTGGGTGGATGAAATCCTCCTCACGGACTCGGTGGGGAGCGCCGCCCTGCTTTTTCAGGGCCAAGCCTCCTACGCCGATCCCAAACTGAGGCTGGAAATCGGCAATACACCCATCATCTCGGACATCAAGCTATCCGGCGATGCTCAGACGGCATACGATACGACCTCCTACGTTTCCGGCGGAGCCGAGATCGACTCGACCATACTCTTCGCGCGGCTCGGCATCAGAGCCCGGGGCACCGCGGCGAGCGGTTCCGCCGCCAGTTTCAGCGGGGGCCATACCATCGAGCTGCCCGCAGCCGATTTTCCCGTCAAGGTCAAGGACGGCTTCGATTTCGATCCGTCCTCGGGCGCCTTCGGCAGGACCGATTCGCTCGCCGTCAATGCCGGTTCCATCGCGGGCCTGAGTCTCGGACAGAAAAGCAGCTGGACGCCCGCGTCCGACGCCCTCGACGAAGGCATGCTGCTCCAATCATGGGACGGGGAGCTCACGCTCGGGCCTTCCATAGCGGCGATAGGGCTAACGGCCGATAACCGCTCGCGCCCGACCAGCGCTCTCGCGTCCGGAGGCCAGGGCGAGAGCTACGGCTCCGCGTGGATTGGCGCCTTCCAATACGTCCTGCCCGCCTTCGAGTCGTCCTCGGAATTCCGCGACGTCAAGGCCACTCTCTCGGTCAAGAACGGCTCGGCGAAGGAATTCTTCTCCGCGTCTCTCGGCGAAAGCGCCCAGCCGACCGCGGCGGACGGAGGCATGCGGAGCGATTCGGCCTCGGCGCGCCTGGCGCTTCCTCTCGAGGCTGCCGGGATCAGCCTCGAACCCTATTACTCTCGATCGTGGACGGATACGAGGACGGCGCTTTCCGGAGGAATCGTGGGGGACGCGCAGGAAGCCTTGGGCGATTTCAAGAGCCTTCCCGTCCTCTACGCGGGATTGCCCTTCGCGGAGCTGTTCTCGTCGGGCACGGCCGCGGATTTCGCATCACAGACCGCGACCTCGAACGACCAATTTTCGGCGGCGAGCCTCGTCCCCGAGCTCGGGTTGAACCTGTCTCGCGAGTACGGATCGCAGTGGTACGACTTGATCACGCCCTCGGCCCTTACCTTGTCCTACGGCCGCGCCCTTGCGCGGATGGCGGATCAGGTTACCGATAACTCGGTGTGGTCGGCGACCGCGAAATTCGCCTCCATCAATCTCTTCGGCTCGATGGGCTCCTACCCGCTGGGCCTTCCCTTCAATAGCGACGAGTATCTCTCGACCCTGCAGGCCAAGCTCCAGGAACCGAACGGCGGAGGCGCATCGAGCCTCGACCTGCAGTTCCACGGTCTCGCCACGCTCTACGCCGGCAAGTCCGACAAGCTCGACGCCGACAGCAAGGTTGCGGTGACCGAGGCGCCGGGCGCAATGGATTGGTCCTGCTCGCTCATGCTCTCGCTTTCCCGGCTGCTGCAGAGGCATTGGCTGCTGGACTTGTATTCCTTGGCCACGAAGCCGCCGGCCTCCGGCGATGACAAGGGGAAGGCCGTTTCGATCGCCTCCCTTTACCTGACCGACCTGAGGACCAGGGAGCCCAACCTGCGGAGCACGGTGACGATCACGGGCGGGCTTTCCGGGCACGAGAGCGACGCGACTGCCTACCTGCCCGGCTGGGCCTTCGCCGAGTCCTATGAGGCCAAACTCACCGTGCCCGAGCGGCTGACGCTCAAGGTGGACGCGGCGTTCAACCAGTCCCTCCTCGCTGCGACGCAGCTTCTCACTCTGGGTTTTCAGATTGGGATTACCGCGGTCATTTCATTTTGAACGAAGCCGCATCGGAAGACCCCAATCCTTGACAGCGCGAGGGGCCCGCGTTTATTGTAACGTCCTATGAAACGACGCCTTATCACTTCCGCCCTCCCTTACGTCAACAACGTGCCCCATCTCGGCAATCTCATACAGGTCCTCTCCGCTGACGTTTTCGCGCGCTTTTGCCGCCTCCGCGGTTACGAGACCCTCTACGTCTGCGGCACCGACGAGTACGGCACCGCGACCGAAACCAAGGCCCTGGAGGAGCGCATCACGCCGCGCGAGCTCTGCGACCGATTCCACGCGATCCATCGCGACATCTATTCGTGGTTCGGCATCTCGTTCGACAAGTTCGGCCGCACCTCCACGCCCCGCCAGACCGAGATCACCCAGTCGATCTTCCTCGACCTCGACGCGAAGGGCCTGATAAAGGAACGGACCATCGAGCAGCTCTACTGCGATCATGACGGGCGATTCCTCGCCGACCGCTACGTCCGCGGCACCTGCCCTTCCTGCGGCTACGACGGAGCGCGGGGCGACCAGTGCGAGAATTGCGGCAAGCTCCTCGAACCGACCGAGCTCAAGGATCCCACGTGCGCGACCTGCGGCGCCACGCCGCGTCCCAAGAGCACCACACACCTCTACATCGATCTGCCCGCGATCCGACCCTTGCTCGAAGCCTGGATGAGGAAGTCCAGCGTCGAGGGCTTCTGGGCCAACAACGCGATCCAGATGACCCAAGCCTGGATACGCGACGGCCTGAAGGAGCGCGCCATCACGCGCGACCTCAAGTGGGGCATCCCGGTGCCCAAGGCCGGATTCGAGGAAAAGGTCTTCTACGTCTGGTTCGACGCGCCGATCGGATATATCTCGATAACAGCCTGCGCGGGCGACGAGGCGGGCTTCGACTGGAAATACTGGTGGCAGCGCCCCGACGAGGTGGAGCTCTTCCAGTTCATCGGCAAGGACAACATTCCGTTCCACACCGTCATTTTCCCCTCGAGCCTTCTCGGCTCGGGCAAGAAGTGGACCATGCTCCACCACATGTCGAGCACCGAATTCCTCAACTACGAGTCTGGCAAATTTTCCAAGTCCATGGGCGTCGGCGTTTTCGGCACCGACGCCGTCGAGTCGGGCATTCCGGCCGACGTCTGGCGCTTTTACATCTTCTACAACCGCCCCGAGCGAGGCGATACCACTTTCACGTGGTCCGATTTCCAGGAGAAGGTCAACGGCGAGCTCATCGGAAACCTCGGCAATCTCGCGAACAGGACCCTCACCTTCGTGTCGCGATATTTCGGCGGCGTCATCCCCGCCCCGCCCGCCGCGGCGGCGGACCCGGCTTTCCGCGCCAAGGTCGACGAAATCGAGAAGCGGGCGGCGGACCACCTCGAGCGGGCCGAGCTTCGCGACGCTTTCCGCGCCGCCTTCGAGCTCTCCGACCTCGCGAATAAACGCTTCCAGGCGGCGGAGCCCTGGAAGACGCGGACGAGCGATCCCGACGCGGCGGCCGCCCTCATCGGCGAGCTCTGTTACCTGCTCCGCGACCTGGCTGTCATGATTCATCCCTTTTTGCCCGCCGCCGCGGCCAAGCTCGCTTCGTTCTTCGGGAAGACGATCGGGGCGGGTGGGCTGACATGGGCCGATATAGGCAGCCTCGGCGGCCTCGGCACCGTGACCGCCCCCGAAGTGCTCTTCTCCAAGCTCGAGGACGACCGGGTGGCCGAGCTCCGGGAGCGCTATTCGGGAACGCAGAGGGAGCGCGCCGACCGCGATGCGACCGCCGCGGCGGCGGCGCAAGCCGAGGCTCCGCGGACGGCCGCCACCGTCAAAGCCGTCGAGCCGCCTCCTAAGCCCGTTCCCCTGGCGGAGCTTCCCCTCGAGGATCGCTTCGAGAAACTCATAGACCTTCGCGTCGCTAAAATCGTCAAGATCGAACGCCATCCCAAGGCCGACAAGCTTTACATCGAGACCATCGACGACGGCTCGGGAGTCGAGCGCGTGATCGTTTCGGGCCTCGTGCCCTTTTACAGAGAGGAGGAGCTGCTCGGGAAAAGCATAGTCCTCGTGAATAATCTAAAACCCGCCAGGCTCCGCGGCGTCGAAAGCAAAGGCATGCTCCTCGCGGCATCGCGGCGCGTAGTCGGCGAGGGCGGGGAGAGCGTCAAGGAAGCGGTGGAGGTACTCGATGCGGGCGACGCGGCGCCGGGCACGAGGATAGGGCTCGAGGGCAGAGAGCCTCTTCCCGTCGCATCGCCCTTGGCGATGCCGGAGATCGATGCCGACGCCTTCTTCTCGGTGCCGATAGCGGCGAAAAACGGTTGCGCGCTGGTAGGCGACAGGCGCCTGCTGGCGGCCGGCCGGCCCTTTACCCTCCTGCGCGTAAGCGAAGGCGAGGTGGGCTGATGGCGGATCGCTGAATCGCCGCCGGGAATATCGATGATAACGCGAGTCTCCGAAAGGGAAAGCGGCCGGGACGAGAGCGAATCTTTCCTGCAATCGGATTTCTGGTCATGCTTCAAGGCCGAGTACGGCTGGACTCCGCACAGGCTCGAGCTGACCCTCGATGGTTCTGACCGCCCCTCGCCCCTGCTCCTTCTCGTCAGGCGCATTCCCGGCGGTTTCTGTTTCGCCTATATTCCGCATGGGCCAGAACGGGACGTTCCGGAATCCGATCGAGCGGGCTTTCTCGCCGAACTCTCGGAGAAATCGAGGCCCTTTCTGCCTCGGCGGTGTATTTTCATACGATATGATCCGCCCTGGCATGCTGCGGTACTTCGTCCTATCCTGGGGCGGCCCTTGGTGCGCGCGGCCGCCGACGTGCAGCCCCCCGACACGGTGTTCGTCGACCTGAAGCCGAGCGAGGAGGCCATTCTCGCCGCGATGAAGGCCAAATGGCGCTACAACGTGCGCCTCGCCGAGAAAAAGGCAGTCGTGGTCGAGGAGGCCGGCATCGAGGCCGTCCGCGAGTTCTACGATCTCTATCGCGCCACGTCTCGGCGCGACAATATCGCTCTGCATCCCGAAAGTTATTATGCGCGTCTTTTCTCGCTCGCGGCGGAGCGGCGAGCGGCCGGCATCCCGGGGACCCCCGATATACGGCTCATGATCGCCCGCCACGAGGGGCAGGCCCTCGCCGCGATCGTCACGCTTTTCCGCGGAGAGTCGGCCGTCTACCTTTACGGGGCATCGTCGGACGAGAAGCGCAACCTCATGCCCGCATATGCCTTGCAATGGGCCGCGATGCGCGCCGCGAAGGCGGCGGGCTGCAGCCGGTATGACCTCTTCGGCATTCCGCCCACGGACGATCCGGAGCACCCCATGGCCGGGCTCTACAGGTTCAAGACGGGCTTCGGCGGCGAGATCGCCCATCGCGCCGGGTCCTGGGATTATCCCCTACTAAAACTCGGATATGCGCTTTTCAGGGCGGCCGAGGGCGCGAGGACATGGTGGTTCAAGGATTTTCTGAAGCGTCGAAGAAAAAGAAGAGTCACACGCGGAGAGCGGGAGGCCTGACCGCCGAATAAGCCGTTTAAGATGCCGGACTCGGCATAATCGGGAATTCGAGGATCGCCTCAGTCCCTTCATTATAGCGGAATTCGATCTTGCCTTTGAGCTGCCCCACGAGGGTGCGGATAAGGGTCATCCCGAGCGACTCTGCCGTTGCGACATCGATGGCCTTCGGCAGGCCTACGCCATCGTCTCGCACGGAGAGCTTGATGGTTTTCCCGAGCAGCCGAATATCTACCCGAATCTCGCCCGGCGTGTATCCTGCCGGGTAGGCGTGCTCCAGCGCATTCCCGATCAACTCCGCCACTATGAGCCCGGCGGGTATGGCCTGCTCGAGGTTGAGCGGGACCGTCTCTTCGTGGGAGGCTATGGATACCCTCCCCGATGATTTTCCGGAGTCGCCTCCGATCCCGTCGGCGAGCTGATGAAGGTAGAGGACGAAATCGATGCGCGCCATGTCCTCCGAGTTGTAGAACTGCTCGTGGACAAGGGCGATCGATACGATCCGTCGCGAAATTCCGTCGAGGTGTTTCCTCAACGGGGCATCGGCGATATTCCGTGAAGAGAGGCCCAAGAGGCTCGTTATGAGCTGCATGTTGTTGTTGATGCGATGATGCAGCTCCCGGAGGAGTATTCCCTTCTCGTTGAGCGAGACTTCGAGGCGTTCCCTCGATCGTTCGCGTTCGGTTACGTCGCTTATGATGACGATGAAGACGCTGATGCTCTTCGACTCGGCCGGCACGGGGGTGATGGTTATCTCCGAAGTATAGAACTCGCCGTTTTTGCGCTTGTTTTCCAATTGGCCGTACCAGATATTGCCGGCCAGGATCGTATCCCGGATCGATTTATAGAAAGCGTCGTCCTGTTCGTCGGAGCTGAGGGTGATCGGTTGCTTTCCTATCACCTCCGCCCGCGTATATCCCGTCAAGGCTTCGTAGGCGGGATTGAGCCATTTGATGATCCCCTCGCGGTCGGTGATCACGATCGCGTTGGCCGCCGCCTCCAAGGCCGTGCTCTTTAGCGAAAGCTCGGATTCGACGTTTTTCCTGTCGGTGACGTCCGTGAGGGTCCCGATGATCTCGGCATCTCCCCGCTCCGCCTGCACGAAGCGCATCTCGTCGCTGAGCCAGACGAGCTCTCGATTCTTTTTATGGAACCGGTATTCGTGGGTGAAGCTCCCCCCGCGAATTATCTTCAGGATGCCGCCGATGGCGCGCATCCTATCCGATGTATAGACGTTGTGAAGCCACCAATCGTTCTCCAGCGCCTCCGCTGGCGTGAAGCCGAGGAGATTGTAGATATTTTCGCTTACCCACTGAATCGGTGCCTTACCCCCGACAACGCGGAGCGAATAGGTGACGGTAGGGCTCGTCGAGAGGTAGTGGGAAAGCCTCGCCGCGAGCTCGTCACGCTCCTGCTCGGCAAGGATGAAGTTGGTGATATCTCTGATGTTCAGCTGCGTCACTTCGCGATGGTTGACCTTATAGGAGTTATATATGAACTCCACATAGATCTTCCGTCCATCGACGGTCTCCATCGGCTGATCCTTGTAGCGGACGTACTCCTGTTGCTGCAATTTTGGGAAAATGTCTTTTGGGAATATGATATTCTTCAGAAAATCCAGTTCCGATATTTTCTTCCCCAGGAAGTACTCCTGGGTGAGTCCCAGGATCTTCGTCATCGACGGATTGACGTCGACCACCATTCCGGTTCCGTTGTCGACGATCATGACGCCGTCTTTGGAAGTTTCAAAGAGACGGCGAAAGCGAACCTCGGAAGAGCGCAATGCCTCGTCTTTTTGTTCCAGGTGCGATTTTATGCGGGTTTTTACGATTTCCGGGTCCACCGGCTTCCTGATATAATCTACGGCGCCGAGTTCGAAGCCCATCTTCTCATCCGCCGTCATCACTTTGGCCGTCAGGAATATGACTGGGATCATGGCTCCTTCGGCATCCTCCCTCAGTTTGCGGCATACCTCGAAGCCGTCCATTTCGGGCATTATGATGTCGAGCAGGATCAGGTCCGGAGGATTGTCGCTACGCGCTATCTTGAGGGCGGCCTCGCCGCTTGTGACGGCCTTGACCTGATAATCTTTCTTGAGAATCTCCTCTATAATGAGAATATCGTCGGGGACGTCATCTACGACAAGGATAGTCTGCCGTTTCTCGCTCATCGGTCGCTCTCGCCTTGGTCGCTGAAGGACAAAGCGATCTTCCTGAACTGTTCCGAGATCTCCATGAAAACGAGGGCTATATCGGGATCGAAATGGGTTCCTATTCCTTTTTTTATGATATCGAGGGTCTCTTCATGTGTGAAGGCGCGCTTGTAGACTCGCGCGCTGATCAATGCGTCGTACACGTCGGCTATTGCCATGAGCCTTCCCGGAATGGGGATATCGTCGCCGGACAAGCCTTGCGGATAGCCTGTGCCGTCCCATTTCTCGTGATGCGACCAGGCTATTTCCCGAGCCAGCGAGAGGAAGGAATTGGGAGAGCCGAGGCTTTTCTCCGCTGAGAGAATGGCGGCGCGACCGAGGGTCGTATGCGTTTTCATCACCTCGAATTCGTCCGGGTCGAGCTTTCCGGGTTTTTTGAGTATTCCGTCCGGAATCCCGACTTTGCCGATATCGTGCAGCGGGGCCGACTTGTAGAGCAAGTCTATCGTTCCGGCTGGCAAATGCTCCTTGAACCGCGGATGCTCTCTCATTTTTTCGGCGAGAATCTTGATGTAGTGCTGGGTGCGGCGGATATGATTCCCGGTCTCATTGTCCCGCGTTTCCGCCAGCGAGCCCATGGCGATCATGGTTACATCCTGAATGACGCCGACCTCCCTGGTCCTTCGGACAACCTCCGCCTCGAGGTATTCGTTCTTGTCCTTCAGGAAATCCCGGACGTTCTTGAGACGGAGATGGGTTCTGATTCGCGCGATTACGATGGGAGGGCTCGGCGGCTTGACGATGTAGTCCTCGGCGCCGAGCTCGAATCCCCTCTCCTCGTCCATGGCCTCCGATTTCGCCGTCAGGAAAATTACGGGAATCTCGGCGGTTTTGGGATTTTGCTTGAGCCGACGGCAGGCCTCATAGCCGTCCATGCCGGGCATCATGATGTCGAGAAGTATGAGGTCCGGCTGCTCCTCGCCCGCGGCGATCACGAGGGCTTTCTCCCCCGTAATGGCGACCTTTACGCGATATGTATCTTTCAGCAAGGAACTCAGTAGGGCGACACTGTCGGGCGAGTCGTCGACGATGAGAATGGTTGCCCTTTTCTCGGTAGTGGCTATCATATTCTCCCCTATTAGCTTGACTTTCCCGGGCACCCGGAAAGGAGCTTCAGGACGTCCAGGGCGGCGGTGAAGTCGTAGGCTCGTATCGACGTTTCAAGCTTTTCTGAATATTCTCGGTCGCATAACGAGGCCAATTCGTCGCGCACCGACTCGATGTAGTCGAGGGCCTCGCTGTCGCTCTCTTCGGCGTAGCGCGTCAGCCTGTCGACTATTTCCGCGAGCGAGTGCCTGGGGCCGTTTCCATCGGCGGACCTGGTTTTTATCGCCTTGGCCAGGCCCGAATCTATGCGGTCGATCGTGGCTGCCGCAATCGATGCGAGACGTTGCAGTATTTCCGCGATCGATGCCTCCGGCTGCATGCCGCCGATCGAGGCTTCGAGCTCTCCGGCCACGGCCTGCACTTCTACGGCCCCGATGTTGCCGGAAACCCCCTTCAGCGTGTGCGCGATGCGCTCGGCGAGGGAACGATCCCCGACGTCGAGGGCTTCCCGTATCTTCGCCGCCGCCTCGCGCTGGCCATCGGAATAGCGCTTGAGCAGATCTATATATAGATTCTTGTTCCCGACGACGCGCCGCAAGGCCCCCTCCGTATCTATTCCGGAGATGGTCGGTATCTCGCCCGCTTCCGATGGCGGGGCCGTAACGGGCGGAACCGGGTTCTGCGCCGGGCCACTCGAGTAATACCGGCACAATGTGGCGAAAATCGCGTCCGGATCGATGGGCTTCGTGATGTAATCGTTCATGCCCGCCGCAAGGCAGCGCTCACGATCTTCCTTCATGGCGTTCGCCGTCATGGCGATGATGGGCAGGGAGGCGAATTGCGATAGCTTGCGAATTTCTTTCGTCGCGGTTATACCGTCCATCACCGGCATCTGCATATCCATCAACACGAGGTCATAGGCGGTTTCCTGCACTTTCCTGACCGCTACGGCGCCATCAGCCGCCAGACTGACCGTGCACCCGGCAGCCACGAGAATCTCCGACGCGACTTCCTGATTCAGCTCGTTGTCCTCCACGAGGAGTATCTTGGCTCCCCTGATGCCCGCCGAGCCCTCGGCGCGTTGGGACGAGTCCTCCGCCGATTCGCGTCTCTCTTTCCTGTTCGCGCCCAGCAGGTGCATCGCGGTATCGAAGAGGATGGAGGCGCTTATGGGCTTGATCAGCACGTCTTCGATGCCCACCTTCTCCGCCTCCCGAATTACTTCTTCGCGTCCATAGGCGGTTATTATGACAAGGTGAGGCGTGGGTGCAAGGCCCATCGCGTTGATCCGTTTGGCCGTTTCGATTCCGTCCATTTCCGGCATTTGCCAGTCAAGGAATACCAGGTCATAGCGAATGCCTTCGTGCGCGGCCCGCCTTATCTCCTCGAGTGCGGCCGAGCCGGAATCGACGGCGATCACGGCAAATGTCATGCTCGTCAGCATGTCTACAATGACGACCCGAGCGTGCTCGTTGTCATCCACGACAAGAATCCGCCTGCCACGCAAATCGGGCTGAGGCACGTAACTGTGTTCCTTCTCCTGGCTCTTGCCCAGCCATGCCGTGAACCAAAAAGTGGATCCTTTGCCGAATTCGCTCTCGACCCCGACCTCGCCGCCCATCATCTCCGCCAGTTTCTTCGAAATGGCGAGTCCAAGGCCAGTGCCGCCGTATCTTCTCGTTATGGAGCTGTCGGCCTGTTGGAAGCTCTGGAACAGTTGGGCTTTCTGCTCTTCCGTGATGCCGACGCCGGTATCCTTGACTTCGAAAAACAGCAGCACCTCAGTTTCCGATTCCGCCCTGACCTGGATGTGAATGCCGATTTCCCCCTTCTCGGTGAATTTGACGGCGTTGTTCGCATAGTTGATGAGAATTTGCCCCAGTCGCAGAGGATCGCCCAGAAGATGGCTGGGAACGGATTTGTCCGTCTCGAAGACGAGTTCGAGCCCCTTGGCGCTGGCCTTTTCCGCGGTGAGGTTGGCGACGTTGTCCAGGAGCTTATCGATTTCGAACGCTATGCGCTCTATCGACAGCTTGCCAGCCTCTATTTTCGAAAAGTCCAGGATGTCGTTTATGATTCCGAGGAGATGCTGGCCTGAAATTTGAATTCGTTTGAGATAGTCCCGCTGACTTGGGGTGAGGTTGGTCTTGAGCGCCAAATAGGATAATCCGATGATGGCGTTCATCGGCGTTCGGATTTCGTGGCTCATGTTCGATAGGAACTCGCTCTTGGCGTTGCTGTTCGCGATGGCGAGCTCCATGCTGGTTTCCAATTGGGAAAAGATCTTTTTCCGGTTTTGCAGCAGGACGAAGGTCAATATCGCCGAACAGAAAACTATCATTGAAGACAGGAGTATCTCGACTTTCAGGTTTCCGATTTCAGCCCGCTGCCTTTCCAATACCAGTAAGGTATCGTTGTTGATCCGCAGAATGTAGTCCCTGTATTCCGAATATAGGTAATCGATCCGGTTCTTGAATAGAAGGGCCGTCGTCGAGCTCATCGATGACTTCGAATCGACCGCTCGGGACAGGTCGGTGTACAAAAGGGATATTTCAGCCATCATGATCTTGAGGTCATTGGAGGGCGCGCTTTGTTGATCCAAGAGAATCTTGAGGTTGTTGGGGTGCCCGCTTCTCAAATCGGGATCGATCAGACCCTGGGCGATTTTAATTTTGCTGATCGTGAAGCCGAGATTTGCCCAATCGATGCTCTGGTTTTTCGTCTGTATCACATCGATATCCGATGAGAGCTCGGATACCAACGGCATCAGGTTCGCGATGTTCCTGAACTGATTAACCGTTTTTACCGGCAGCTCGGTTCCCAATTTGCCCAAGTTGAAATACATGAAAAGTCCGACGGAAAAGACGAAAACGGATAGGGCGATTATAAAGTACGAGCTGAACGTAAGTATCAGAAAGTGGAACTTCTTATTCAATTTTGCAGGGCCTTTCTTCCGAAACGTCCGGAAGCCAACATTTCGCGTTTTCCTCGTCGATCACTTTTTGCAATTCGCCCGCGTTCGCGTTCAATACCTTTGTCATGTCCCTGCCTTCAAGGACTATTTCGGAGAATGTCAGCATAAACAGATTATTGTACTCGTCCCCGCGCTCGCCCAAGCCTATTGGGACCAAAGTCGGCACGGGATTCCCCGAGTTGGCCTGCCTGTCAACGGCCGCGCTCAGCTCGTGAAGGTAGGGAGGAACGCCGTCGGCCGCTTCGGAAGCCACCACGGGGAAAAACCCGGTCTCGCTCAATGTCCTGTTCTGGATAACCGGCCGGGTCAGGTAGTCCATGAGCATTGCCAGGCTTTTTGTGTCCTTCACGTTCTTGGGGATGCTCAAACCCGAGACAACCGACATGAACCCGCGGCCTTTCGGGCCGACCGGAGCGGGAAAGGCGACGAAGTCATTCGGCCTTTCCTCAAAGGCCTTCATGAGCCTCGCCGTGTGATCCCAGGCGATCCATGCGTCTTCGGTGAGCAAGAATTCCGCCATGGTCGAATAGACCATCGAACCGGAGTTTGCATACTGCCACAGGCCCTTGAAATACTCCCACATGGCCTTAGCATCCGAGCCGCGGAACTTCAAGAGAGTGCTCGCCGTAAAAGAGGGATATAAATAACCTTGAAAGAAACGATGCATCAATCCCTTGTCTCCGGCGGGAAATCCGAGGGCCTTCTTTCCGGTTTTTTCGAAGATGTTTTTCGCCCATTGATAGAGCTGCGCATAGGTCAGCTCGTTCAAATCGGCTCCTTTGGGAAGATAGGGCAGGGCTTTTTTATTAGCGACCATGACGAATGAAGCCTGCATCCACGGTACATAGTAGATATCTTTTCCGTTTAACCTGCTCAACTTCGCCAGGTTGTCCGAGAATTCTCTCTTCTCGAGACCGCTAAAAATGTCGTTCAAAGGCCGCAAAGCGCTTTCTTCGTACAGTTTTACAAGATCGCCATGCAGGGCCCCGATCAGGATGGACTCCGATGGATTACTTTGCAGCATCGATTTTATTTGGCGGAAGCGGTAGCTATTGTCATTGGGCCGGAAATCGACTTTGCCCGGGAAGTCCTTCAAAATCACGTCCCGCATTTTCTCCGCCTCTTTCAAGGGGTTCATCTGTGTCGATAAAAAGATAATGTCGGAGGTCGGCTTGCCCGGAAACACGAAACTCTTCGACTGGATCGACTCTTTCGGCCCATCGATGTTCCGTTTCTCGCAGGACACGAAAAGGAGCGCGATTGCCAGTGAAACGAGGAGCCGGGGAACGCCGGATTTTTGTTTCAGTGACGACCTCCGATTGGTTACGTGCTAATAAATTATAAGTCTGACGATGTGAGAACGCAATACTACCCTATGTCTTTATGCTTCCTCGAATATCCTTCCTTCGAAGACTTGGAATTTCGCGTCGCTCTCTTTCCATGCGTTGGCCGAAAGGCCGGCTTTGTAGCTGAGGTTGACGAGGAGCTCGTCCCGATCCCAGCCCTGCTCCAGCGCGACCTGGGGAAGGAAAACAGCCGAGTGCCAGCCTTTGGACATGTGCACGCCATGACGCCCCACCTCGATCTGCGCGACGCTCCCAATCTGCCTCATCGGCGTCAGGACGGTGATCTCCATCGACACTCGTGGATACTCGCTGCGCTCGAGTGGAGGGAAGCGCGGGTCTTCGAAGGCTGCGGACAGAGCCATCGCGCGGACGGTGCGGACCAGCGGTTCTTTCGCGCTCATACGCCCGATGCATCCGCGCAGAGGGGCGTCGGGGCCCTTTCCGGAACGCAGCGTGACGAAAGCGCCGAGCTCGACCGATAGGGCGCTGCGCGCGACGGGCCAGCGCGGCGAGCGGCCCTCGAGGCTGGAGGCGATGGCCTCTCGCGCGGTGGCGATGAGGACTGCGCCATCGGCCTCGGTAAATTCGGGGAATACGGGAGGCTCAGGCATCGGATAATGCGACCGCGGCATAATGAACGAGCCGTTCCTCGCCCGTTTCCCGCCTCGACGAGGAATCGTGCCGGGCGAGAATCACGGGTTTCATCCCCTTCGAAAGGCCCGACAGGAAATAGGCGGACGCGCAGCCCGTTCCGCAAGCAAAGCCGTCGAAGGCCGATAGACCGTCGAGAAGGGAGTTGGCGTCCTCGGCCAGGAAGCCGCGGAGAAAGCGATCCGCGTAAGCGGTGGCGATATGAGCGTCTATCGCTGATCCGAGGTCGGAGGATATCACTACCAATGTCGAGTCGATTCTATCGGAGAAAACCAGGGCGAGGGCCGATGCCAGGGCCTTGACCGCAGCGGCGCTGGGCCTGCCCAAGAGCACGGGCACAAGGCGCGCCGAGGGCAATAGGGCGTGCATGAAGGGAAGCTGGAGCTCGATGCCGTGTTCCTCGAAATGCGGGATGTCGTTGACGCTCATGAGGGTTCCGCAATCCCTCATCTCCTCGACGAGCGAGCCGTCGACCGGAACTCTGCCCGTAGGTATGTCGAAGTAATCCGATTCGGGCAGATAAATGAGGCTTTCTTTCGCCCGGTGCAGCGGAGAAAGAACCAGTACGGTATCGACCTTTTCCCTCGCCGCGGACTTCCATGCGAGGGCGGACAGGTCGCCGGAATAGTCGAGTCCCGCGTGTGGCGAGAGAATCGCCCTCGCGTTCGAGATCGCGGGCTTCGCGGCCGCGAGTAGAGCCCCTACCTTGGCTTCGAGCTCCGAGGGGTCGTCGGGATAGAAAATTCCCGCGACCGTGGCCTCTCTGACCTTGACCGGACCGATGATCTCCTTCATGCATCCAAGTATAGACTTCTCCGCCGACCGATCAAGTACGAACGGGGTACATTGCGATTAATCCGCTATGAGTTATTCCGTGGGGCCTTCGCAGCGGGGGCGCGCTTCCGTGGAACCGGAGCCGGTTTCGGGCCAACTGCGCCCTTGGGGAAGAGCGCCTCCAATGCCTCTGCGGCGTTGGAGACGAAGATGAAGCACATGACCTCTTGGACTTCCGGCGGGATGTCGTCGAGGTCCTTGCGGTTGGCCTCGGGGAGGATGACGGTGAAGATCGAGCTTCGGTGAGCCGCGAGGACTTTTTCTTTGACTCCTCCGATGGGGAGGATCCTGCCCGTCAGGGTTATCTCGCCCGTCATCGCTCTGCCCGGTTCCAGGTGCACCTTCGTAAAGGCCGAAACGAGGCTCGCGACGAGAGTAATGCCGGCCGATGGACCATCCTTCGGGATGGCTCCCTCGGGGACGTGAACGTGGACCGCTTTTTTGCGAAAATCCTGCTCTCCCAGGCCGAAGTCGGCTGCCTTCGAGCGTATGAAGCTGAGGGCCGCCCGGGCGCTCTCCTTCATCACGTCGCCGAGATTGCCCGTGAGGATGAGTCCCTCGTCGCCCTCGAAGACCAGAGCCTCGACCGGGAGAAGAGTGCCTCCGGCCTCGGTCCAGGCGAGGCCATAGGCAACGCCCGCGCGGGGTTCCTTGAAGATGACGTCGTCCTCGCGGCGGCGCTTGCCGAGGAGGAGGGCCGCCTTTTTCTCGGTGACGACGGCCGACCAACCGGCCAGCTTCGCGGGTTCGACGGCGAAGCCCTTCTCCACCGCTTCCTGCGCGAGCTTGCGCACGACGCGCGCTATTTCGCGCTCGAGGCTGCGCACGCCGGATTCCATCGTATAGTGCCTTATTATCTCGAGGATCGCCGCGTCGCGGAACTTGATGGACGCGTCGCCGAGGCCGTTCTCGTCGACCTGCTTGGGCACGAGGAATTTTTTGGCGATCTCGAGCTTCTCGTACTCGGAGTAGCCCGGCACCTCGATGACCTCCATGCGGTCGAGGAGAGGGTAGGGAATGCCGTGGAGGGAGTTGGCCGTCGTGATGAACATCACGTTGGAGAGGTCGAAGGGAAGCTCGATGTAGTGGTCGGTGAAGCTCGAGTTCTGCTCGGGATCGAGGACTTCGAGAAGGGCGCTCGCCGGGTCGCCGTGGAAGTCCGATGACATCTTGTCGATCTCGTCGAGGAGAAAGACGGGATTGTTCGTGCCTGCCTTGCGAATCGACTGGATGATCTTTCCCGGCAGGGCGCCGACGTAGGTCTTTCGGTGCCCGCGTATCTCGGCCTCGTCTCGGACGCCCCCGAGGCTGACGCGCACGAAGGCGCGTTCGAGGGCGCGCGCGACGCTCCTGCCGAGGGAGGTCTTCCCCGTACCCGGAGGGCCGACGAGACAGAGTATGGGGCCGCGGGCCCGTTCGGAGAGTTGGCGTACCGCGATGAATTCGAGAATGCGCTCCTTGGGCTTCTCCATGCCGTAGTGATCCTCGTCGAGCGCCTTGCGGGCCTTCTCGATATCCCGGTTGTCCCCGCTTCTCATCGACCAGGGAAGGTCCGCGAGCCATTCGCAGTAGACTCGCAGGATCCCCGCCTCCGGCGAAAAGGCCTGGAGCTTGCCGAGGCGCGAGAGTTCTCGCCTGGCTTTGGCCAGAACTTCCTCGGGAGGACCCTTCGCGAGGAGGGTGCGCTCGAGTTCCTTGACCTCGGATTCCTCGCCCTCCTTGCCGAGCTCGCGGTTGATCTCCTTCAGCTGCTCGCCGAGGAAATACTCGCGCTGATTTCGGTCTATGCGGTTCTTTACCTTCGCGCCGATCTTGCGCTGGAGGTTGACGAGCTCGATTTCCCCTTCGATGGCGGCTTCGACGGCCTCGAGCCTCTCGAGGCCGTCCTCCACGCCGAGGATGGCCTGTTTGCGTTCGGGCTTGACGGGCAGGGCATTGGCGATGAGATCGCATAGTTCATGGGGCCTCTCCGCGCGCTCGGCCTGGACGATGGCCTCGGACGGGATTTTCTTGACGGCCTCGGCGTATGCGGTGAAGCTTCGCTTGACGAGTCGGAGAGCGGCGTCGAGCTCGTCGTCCCGCTCGGACCCGCCCTCGCCCCTGGGTTTCGGCGTCTCGTCCTCGAGGGGCTCGACCACGACGGCGAGGTGGTCCTTGTGGAAAAGGCTGCGCTTTATCCGTACCCGCGTCTCGCCTTCGACGAGGAGGCGCAGCGAGCCGTCGGGAAGGCGCACCTGCTGCACGACGCGGGCGATGGTTCCGATCGGGTGCACCTCGATCTCCGAGCTTTTCTCCTCGCTTTGGCCCTTGAGGAGGGCGGTTACGACCCTTTTGTCCCCGCCGAGGGCCTTGTCCACGGCGGCGATCGAAAACTTGGTGACCGCGAGGATGGGCGCGATGGACTTCGGAAATACGACGGCTTCCCGCGAATAAACGAGTGGCAGCTCGAGAGTCGCGCCGCCGCGCAGGGCCTCGAGGAGGTTCAAGGCCGTCAGGCGCTCTTTTTAAGGAGCTCGACGACGGGCCTGGATGCGCCCTCTACCGTCGATCGGTCGACCACGACGCGTTTCGCGCCTTCGATGGAGGGGATGTCGTACATCACGTCCATCATGAGGGATTCGACGATGGACCTGAGACCGCGCGCGCCGGTGTTGCGCGATATGGCCTTGTCGGCGATCGCTTCGACCGCCCCCTCGTCGAATACCAGATCGACGTCGTCGAGCCGCATCGAGGCCTGGTACTGGCGCAGCACGGCGTTCCTGGGCTCGGTTATGATGCGTTTGAGGTCCTCGCGCGAAAGGTCCTCGAGGGAGACCTGGATCGGCAGGCGGCCGATGAACTCGGGGATCATCCCGAACTTGACGAGGTCGTCGGGATGGAGCTGGGCGTAGAGGGCCCGAATATCCTTGGATCCGCGAGCCTTTACGTCGGCGCCGAAGCCCAAAGGGTGCTTGGCGACGCGGCCCTCGATGATCTTGTCGAGGCCGACGAAGGCCCCTCCGCAAATGAATAGGATGTTGGTCGTGTCGATGCGAAGGTATTCCTGCTGGGGATGCTTGCGCCCGCCTTGAGGGGGGACGTTCGCCGTGGTGCCCTCGATGATCTTGAGGAGGGCCTGTTGGACGCCCTCGCCCGACACGTCGCGGGTGATGGAGATGTTCTCGCCCTTGCGGGCTATCTTGTCTATCTCGTCGATGTATACGATACCGCGCTCGGCCGCGCCGATATTGCCCCCCGCGTTCTGGATGAGCTTGAGCAGGATGTTCTCGACGTCCTCGCCCACGTAGCCCGCCTCGGTGAGGGTCGTGGCGTCGGCTATCGCGAACGGCACTTTGAGCTTCTTGGCGAGGGTCTTGGCGAGAAGCGTCTTGCCGGTTCCCGTCGGCCCGATGAGAAGAACGTTCGACTTCTCGATCTCGACCTCGGTCTTCGCATCGCCGGAGTGCGCTATACGTTTGTAGTGGTTATAGACGGCGACCGAGAGGGCTTTCTTGACGTAATCCTGGCCGACGACGTACTGGTCGAGATAGTCCTTTATTTCACGGGGCTTGGGTACGTCGCCGACGAAGCCCGAGGTCAGTTCGGTCTCGTCCTCGGCCAGTATCTGTTCGCACACCTTGACGCATTCGTCGCAGATGTATACGCCCGGCCCCGCGATGATCCGCCTCGCGAATTCGGCGCTTTTTCCGCAGAAGGAACAGGTGCGCTCCTCGGCCGGGTTATTTTGCTTCTGCTTCGCCATGCTTCCTCCGCTCGAGAAGGCGATCCACGAGCCCGTACCCGACGGCCTCTTGGGCCGACATGAAGAAATCGCGCTCCATGTCCGCCGCCACCACCGACGTCTCCTTGCTCGAGGCGAGGGCGAAATAGTCGATAGTGAGCTTCTTTAGACGGAGGATTTCCTTCGCCTGTATGCTGACGTCGGAAGCCTGTCCCTGCGCTCCGCCCCAGGGCTGGTGGATGAGGACGCGCGACGAGGGGAGGGCGTAGCGCTTGCCCTTGGTGCCGCAGGCGAGAATGAGGGCGGCCATCGATGCGGCCTGCCCGAGACAGTAGGTCTGGACGTCGGGCTTGATGCACTGGATCGTATCGTAGAGGGCCAACCCCGCCGTAACCGAGCCGCCGGGCGAGTTGATATAGATCGAGATGTCCTTCTCGGGGTCCTGCGACTCGAGGAAAAGCAGCTGGGCCACGGTGAGGTCGGCCGTCAGGTCGTTTATCTCGCCGTCGATAAACACTATCCGATCCTTGAGAAGCCGCGAATAGATATCGTAGGACCTTTCGCCGATGCCCGTCTGCTCGATAACTATGGGCACCAAGTTGTGCATTCTCTCATCCATGGCCATTTACCTCGTTACCTAAATTACTCAGAATCCTTGAGCAAGTCCACGTAGGCCAGCTTGGCGCCCATTGTCACCTTGGCCGCTGCGAGGATGTCGGCCATGAGCTTATCCTCTCTAATCCTGTCGCGAAGGTAGTCCATCGAGCCGCGCTTCTCGTACTCGGCCTTTACCTCGTCTATCGAGAGGGAGGACTCCGCGGCCTGACGCGCGTACTCGGCCTCGAGGTCGGCGTCGGTGCATTCGTATTTCCCCTCTTCGAGGAGCTTTTCGATGGCGAGTCTCGTGGTTATCGATTTCTCGGCGGAGGGCTTCCACTCTTGGATGAGGGACTCTTTCGTCTTGCCGGAGTAGGAAAGCATGCGGTCCAGCTTGTCATCCGTATCGAAGCCCATCTGCCGCTTGAGATTCTCGAGCCGCATCGCGAGCTCGGCCGCGACCATGGACTCGGGGAGCTCCGTCTTGGAACGGGCCAGGAGCCCCTCGATCAGGGCCTTCTCCTCGAGTGCCTTCAGCTTGTCCGCGAGCCGTTTCTCGAGGTGGGCGCGGAGATCGGATTTGAGGTCGTCGAGGGTCTTATATTTCTCGGAGACGTCCTGGGCGAGCTCGTCGTCGAGGGCGGGAAGTTTTTTTTCCTTTATTTTCGTGACCTTGACCTCGAGCTTGACGCTTTTACCGGCGAGCCCGTCGTTGTCGAAATCGGCGGGGTAGGACTTCTCGATGGTCTTTGCTTCGTCCCTCTTCATGCCGACTATCTCGTCGTCAATCTTGTATACGTTGTATCCGCTGCCGATCTCGAAAGTAAAATCCTCCCTCGCGGTGCCGGCGATCGACTGGCCGTCGGCTCCTATTTCGCTGAAGGAAATGGTCGCGACGTCGCCGACGACGGCGGCGACGGAAGCGTCACGCTCGACGACGATGGCGTTGCGCTCGCGGACTTCATTGAGCTCGCGGGCCTCGTCTTCGGGCCCCAGTGCGACGACGGGTTTCTCGACTTCGATGCCCTTCCAATCGCCGATTTCTATCGTCGGGAAGACGTCGTACTTGACCGAGAAGCTGAAGTCCTTGTCGAGGACGAAATCGGGCTGGCCCTCGAGGCTCGGCGTGGAATAGGCGAGGGGTTGCTCCTTGGGGCCTGAGTCCTTGAGCGCCTCCTCGACGGCTTTTTCGAGAACCCTGCCCATGGTGTCCAGCCTCAGGCTGTCGCCGAATTTGCGCTCGAGGACCGCGGCGGGCACGTGTCCGGCCCGGAACCCGTCGATGCGCACGCTCTTGGAATACTCCCTCAACAGGGCTTCGTATTCTTTTTTCGATTCCTCGCTCGGCACGGTGACGCTGAGCTTGACGGAAGAATGCTCGAGTCTCTCGATGTTCTTACTGGCTATCACGGACGGTTCCTCTCGGGCTGAAGATGGGCCGCACCCGGGCGGCCTTGGGCGGCCCGATCCCGGGTCGCTCGTACGATGGATGCTGCGTCAATGAAAAAGGCGACCCGGAGCCCGGGTCGCCTCGTCCTTTGGAGCGGGAAACGGGAGTTGGACCCGCGACATCCACCTTGGCAAGGTGGCGCTCTACCACTGAGCTATTCCCGCGCGTTGTGCAATCCCCCCGCGCATCCGGGGATGCGAGAGAAGGGACTTGAACCCTCACGCCCTTGGGGCACCAGATCCTAAGTCTGGCGTGTCTGCCATTCCACCACTCTCGCGTCATCGGCTATCGAACCTTTACCGATGCGCCGCATGGTAAACGCAGCCCTTTTTGCTGTCAAGGCCTCGTCTAAAATCGCCTGATAGGCGTTTGCCGCGGCGAAGCGGCCTTTTTTTACTTAGGATAAAAGCGGGGCGGTTTTCACCGTCCCGCCTCATCCCGATGAGCCGCGCAGGCATCGAACCTGCGACCCGCAGATTAAGAGTCTGCTGCTCTGCCAGCTGAGCTAGCGGCCCAATCTTCTCATGCACCTTGCGTCCGACAGGAGTCGAACCTGCGACCTACGGATTCGAAGTCCGTCGCTCTATCCAGCTGAGCTACGAACGCATGGCGATCCCTAGATCGCCGAAGCCCTTCGGCTTTCGACCGAACCCTTTAACGGGTGCAGCCGTAGGGTGGGTGATGGGGTTCGAACCCACGGCACCCAGATCCACAGTCTGGCGCTCTACCACCTGAGCTACACCCACCGTGCAAACGGTGCGGATAGATTGCCAAAAGCATCGTGAAATGTCAAGTGGAACCGTAAACAATAAAAGTCAAGTTTACGCCACGATTATCGGCAGCGCGGACCCGCATGTCCCGCAACTTCCGGACGAGCCGGAAATCGCCATTCCCATTATGTGGATGCGATAGCTCCTGCGGGTTATAAGTGTCGATCCGCAGTTCGGGCATACGGTGTCGCTTCCCTCTCCCTGAACGTTGCCGATGTACACGAAGCGAAGATTCTTTCTCGCGGCCCGGGCGAGCTCATCCAAAAGGCCCAGTGAGGTAGGGGGCGCAACGTGCTTCCATGCGGGATGGTAGGCGGAAAGATGGAGGGGAATGTCGCGCGAAATGCCGGCGAGGAAGCCCGATATCGAGGTTATGCCCTCCATCGAATCGGATATTCCCGGAATAATGAGGGTGGTCGCCTCGATATGGCAGAGAGAGAAGGCGATTCGGATAAATTCGAGGACCGTGTCCTTCCGACCGCCCAGAGTCTTCTCGTAGGCTTCGGAAGACCAGGTCTTGAGATCGACGTTGACCGCGTCCGTCAAGCCGAGAAGTTCGCGGGCGGGACCGCTTTCGATGCAACCGTTCGTGACAAGGACGTTCTTTAGCCCCGCCGTCTTCGCCGCGGCCATGGCGGCCATGACGAATTCGAAATGCACCGTCGGTTCGGAATAGGTGAAGGCGATCGACGGCGTCCCCGATTGCAGCGCCGCGGCTACGAGAGTCTCCGCGTCATGGCGGTCGAGCGCCGCGGGGATTTCCTGTGATATCTGCCAGTTCTGGCAAAAGGGGCAACGCATATTGCAGCCGACGAAGCCCGCGGAGAAGACGCGGCTACCGGGAAGGAAGTGGTAAAGGGGCTTCTTTTCGATGGGATCGACCGCAACGGACGATACGAGGCCGAAAAAGGGCAGGGCCATGGAGCCGCCCTTGTTGCACCGCACCTTGCATAGTCCGAAACGGCCTTCCGCGATGTGGCAGCCATGGGGACATAGTTCGCAACGGATAGTGCCGTTCGCGCTATCGACGCGCCAATAGGCCGCCGTTGGCATCGATTCTCAGCTCCAACCGCGTGCGCTCGACATGATTCGGTCATGGAGGTGCGACCCGACGGGGAAGCGGGGGGGCTCGTCCACCTCGAAGGGCTCGTAGCGTATGCCGAGACTCCCGCGGCGAATCCAAAGCTTCATCAAAGGCCTCGATTGGCCGGTTTCGTCGACGAGGGAGGGAAGCTCCTCCACGGCCTTAATGTCGGCCCTTCGGAATTCCAGAATTGCAGGCTCGGAGCCCTTTGGCTCGGCGAACAGTATGCATTTGCCTTCATCGTATGGGTGCTTGCGGAGCGTCCCCGAGAAAGCCACGGCGTCTTTTGGCGAACCGGATCGATAGCGAATCACCTCGGACAAGGGCTCTTCTTCGAGCTGTTCTATGAAGTTCATGCTATCACCTCCCTGGACTGGCCTTGAACAATTAGTATAATCGACAAGGCGCCCGAAAGTAACAAAGTTGCCATGGCGAACCAGTCGCCCCAGCGAATATAGATTGTCGGAAAGGCTTCCCGGAAGATGGGTACTTCCACGAATTTGGATACGGGCTCGAAGAGGGGAAGGGAGTCGAGGGTCTCGCCATAGGGACCGACGACGCAGGAGACCCCTCCATTCGTGGAACGGACGAGGGTCTTTCGCGACTCGATAGACCGGAATCGCGCCGCGGCCCAATGCTGTATCTCGGCGCTTTCGGTCTTGGACCAGGCGATATTGGTCAAGTTTATCAGAATATCGGCGCCGCCACGCGAGAAATTGCGGCATACGTCGGCGAATGCGTCCTCGAAACAGATGGGTGCGCCGAAACGAAGGTGTCCGGTCTTTGTCGGTAGGTCGAAGACGACGAATTCCTTTCCCGCTGCCCAGCCCGATTCCAGGCCTACGACATTATTGATAAAATTCTTGAACCAGGGATACTCCATGAACGGTATCGTCTCGGCGAAAGGCACCAGATGGACCTTCGCGTAGCTTCTAACGAGACGAGCCTGGGGATCGATAAGGATAGCCGAATTCGTGACTTCTTGATTTTTCCAGTCGACCACGACGGGAGCCCCCGTAAAGACCCAGGCCCCCGATTCGCGTATAAAGGGGATTAAAGGATCTCGCGAGGGTTTCTCGTTGTAGTGGGATTGAGATTCGGCGTATGGCCGCATAAGGCTCGTCTCGCTGAAGAGGATGAGGTCGGGCTTGCGAGGTGCATTCGCCAGGGCCTCTCGGGCGAGGCGTATGTCGGTCGCCACGGCGCTATCCTCCTCCTCGTCCGCCCAGGGGTCGGTGTCCTGCTGGACGAGGATGACGTCCAAGCTGCCGATTTTTGGCACATGGATCGCCATTCGCACGAGGCCATAGCCTAATGAACCGAATACGAGGGCGAGGGCGAGGGCCGAATAGCCCATTCTGAGCCGCCTCGAGAGAGGACCCCGTCTGGAAGAGCCTATTCCAAGGATAATTTCGGCGAGAGCGGCGTTACAGGCAGCGAGCAGGGCGGTGATGCCGTATACACCCGCAATGTCGGCCGTCTGGAGGAGAGGCAGGACGTCGGTTAGCGAATAAGGAATGAGGCCCCAGGGATAGCCGAGGAAACCGACCGATTTTTGGTATTCGAAGCAGGTCCAGAGCAAGATGAACCCGAGGGGCCTCGCCTTGGCACCGCGAGAAAGGAAGAGCCAGAGATAGAGGCCGAGAACGGCGTATACCACGAAGTAGGCCAGCGTGGTGCTCCCGAGGGTCCATATCCTGTAATCCTGGAAAAACCAGAGCCAGAAACTCGTGAGAGTGTGCTGAAGGGCGCCGAATACTCCCGTGACGAGGGCGGCCGACTTGGGTCCGGGCAATTCAAGAATTGCAATATAAAGAGGGATGAGCGCGATAAAGCCGAGGGGGGCGAGGCCGTGTTTGAATAGTTCGTTGGGTACGGCTAAGGTCATTAGAATCGCGGACGCGGCCGCCAGCGTCAAGGAACGCAGGACCGCGAGGCGAGGAAGTGATCGATGCATGGTCTGGATGATAGCTCCCTGGACATCGAATTAATAGGGCTCGCATTTAAGCCTTGACCCTCGTATGGCCAGGGCACTAGATTTGGCGCATGATCAAGGCTGTCTTCCCAGGATCCTTCGACCCGCCCACCTTCGGGCACCTCAATATAATAGAGCGCGCGCGGGGCCTCTTCGACGAGCTCCTGGTGGTAGTCGCGGTAAACCGGCAGAAGACCGGTCTTTTCGCCCCCGAAGAGCGCCGCGACCTTCTCATTGAGCTTCTGGATGGCTTTTCCAACGTGTCCGTCCATCTTTGCGATAATCTTATCGTGGAGTTCGCGCGCGCTCATGGCTGTAAAGTCCTGGTCCGTGGGGTGAGGAGTGTGCCCGATTTTTCCTACGAATTCGAACTATCGATCATGAATAAGGGCCTCAATCCAGGCGTGGAGACAATTTTCATCCCCACGGACCCGAAATTCTTCGTTCTTAGATCAAGCGCGATCAAGGAGCTGGCCCTGTACGACGGCGATATCTCAAGCATGGTGCCGCCCATCGTAGCGAAGGCTGTTAAGGCCAAGGTAGGCGCCTTGGGCGGCCGGGGCTCGGCGGCCGGAGTTCGGACTTGACAACTTTTGGACATTTGTGTAGGGTATTCCAATCGTATAAAAGAGACGTGGTCTGAGAGGCTATTTCGGTTTCGCGTTTGCGAAAAATGAAAAGCGCGTACTGGCTTTGAGTGATCGAAATTCTTACCGGAACGAGGTTTTTTATGGCTGTACCTAAATTTAGGACTTCTAAGGCAAGGACTCGGAGGCGCCAGTCGATCAATATGAAGCTGACTGCCCCCACCCTCGTGACCTGCGGGAATTGCGGTAACCCCGTTCTCCTTCACCGGGTCTGCCCGAAGTGCGGTTTCTATCGCGGGCGACAGGTCATTACGCCCGAATCCAAGGCATAAGGAGAGCGGCATGGACGAGCTGTTCACCAAGGTTAAAAAAATCATCGCTGAGAAGCTCGAGGTCGAAGAGGACAAGATCACTCTCGAAGCGAGCTTCCGTCAGGATCTCGGCGCCGACAGCCTCGACACCTACGAGCTCGTGTACGGCATCGAGGAGGAACTCGGTATCACCATTCCCGACGAAAAGGCGAACGAGTTCGAGACCGTCAAGGACGCCTACGAGTTCATCAAGTCTCAGGTAAAGTGAGTCCGCCCCACGCTTGAGCGGGCGAGGTGACCTGTTGTTTCAAAACGCCGGCGCCCTATCTCGCGAGCGTAGGACACAGTTGGCTGCATTCCAGAAAAAAGCCGACATAAGGTTCAGGGGCATCGAGCTCTTGAACCTTTCTTTTACTCATCGTTCCTGCGGCAACGAGGATCCATACCGATCCCAGAACAACGAGCGCCTCGAATTTCTCGGCGATGCCGTGCTCGGCCTCGTGACCGCGACCTGTCTCTATGAAATGCTCGGCGAGCGCTCCGAGGGCGAGCTGGCCCGAGTCAAGAGCTACGTGGTATCCGAGGAAGTACTTTCCGAGCTGGCCAAGGGCCTCGGGTTGGACGAGTACATCCTTCTCGGCAAGGGAGAGGAACAGTCTGGCGGCCGCGCCAAGAAGGCCATTCTGGCCGACGCGACGGAGGCCCTGATCGGAGCCTACTATCTCGATTCGGGTTTCGATGTGGCCTTCCGCTTTGTACGCTCTCTCATTGAACCCGAGATCGGCAAGGTCCTGCAGAACCGCCATCACAAGGACTACAAGACCATTCTCCAGGAGTACGCCCAGAAGTACTACAAGAGCTATCCGCTCTACCGTCTTGTAAAAAGAATCGGACCCGACCATGACAAGACTTTCTGGGTCTCCTGCGGAGTGGCTGGCGTCGAATACGGGTCACAGGCGGGAAAGAACAAGAAAGAGGCCGAACAGAGCGCCGCCAAAGCCGCCTATGACGCGATCATGGCGGCTGGAGGGCTCGAGGCCGCTCGCCTGCTCCAAATAGAGAGCCAGTAGGCGGTCGTCTATAGTCCGTATTTCGGCATGAGCCTCTCGGCAATATCGAGCAGCCGTCCCCGTTCGTTCAGTGCCGGATCGTCGATGACCGTCTCGAGGAGCTCCCTGAGCAGCGCCCCCATCTTGGGACCCGACGGTATGCCTATCGCCACGAGATCCCCCCCCTTGACGGCGAGGTCGGCGATGCCGAATGCCTCATTCGCGGCGAGGATGGCCTCGATCCGCTCCCGCAGGGGATCGAGGCTTCGCGGGTCGGCGGGAACGCCCGTTATCGCGGTGCCGTCGGCGAGGCGCAGGTCGAATAGTCGGTCGATGGAGCCCGTGCCGACGCGTGCGATGAATCGGCGAACCGCCGCGTCGGTCCAGGACTCGTCGTAGGAGAACATGTGGCAGCGCACGAGATGCGCGACCTCGTCGACCAGGGCGTTGGGGAATCGCAACCTTTTTAACATGCCCTCCGCGGCTCTGGCCGAGAATTCCTCGTGGCGATAGAAGGTGGGATCGCCGCCGGGCCTCTCCTCCCTGGCCGCGGGCTTGCCGACGTCGTGGAGAATGGCGGCCAGGCGAAGGACGAGCTCGGGCGGGGCCGCGTCGACGCTCGCGTACAGATGATCGAGAACGTCGAAAACGTGCATCCCCCGCTGGTCGACGCCGCGGCACGCGGCGAGCTCGGGCGATATCGCCTCGAGCAGGCCCGTTTCCTCGAGGAGCCTCAAGGCCCGCGAGGGCAGCGGCGATAGCAGTATCTTCTGCAGCTCGTCGCGGACTCGCTCGGCCGAGACCAGGCGGAAGCGGTCGATGGATGGACGGATGGCGGCCAACGTGGCGGCCTCGAGGTCGAAGCCGAGTTGGGCGGCGAATCGGATGGCGCGAAGGGGCCGGAGGCCGTCTTCGCGGAAACGCTCGATCGGGTCGCCCACGGCGCGCACGAGGCGTCGCGCGAGATCTTCGCGGCCGCCGTGGGGGTCGAGGAGCAGCCTCGTCGCGAGATCGAAGGCCATCGCGTTGATCGTGAAGTCGCGGCGCGAGAGGTCCTCCTCGATGGTCGAGGCGAACTCGACCTTATCGGGGTGCCTGCCGTCGGCGTATTCGGACTCTGTCCTGAAGGTCGTGACCTCGATCTCCAGGCCCCTGAAAAGGACGGTGACCGTGCCGTGCTTGATGCCCGTCGGGATCACCCGCTTGTAGGAGCGGACGATCTCCTCCGGCCTCGCGTCGGTGGCGGCGTCGAAGTCGTTCACCTCGCGGCCGAGGAGGTAGTCGCGAACGGCGCCGCCCACGAGAAAGCAGGCCTTTCCGGCCGCATGGAGCACTTGCGCGAAGTCGAAGAGCTCCCGCGGCGGACGTATCGCTCTCATCGACATCGACCTTATGTTTTCTGGGCCCGGCCGAAGGCCGCCGTCAGAAGTTCCCTCGTTTCGCGCGGGTCCTGCACGAGGACGCGAGAGCCCGCGATGAGTTCGGCTATGCCGATCTCCCTCGGATAGCGGGGAATGACGTGGAGGTGCAGATGCTCTATGCTCGCACCTGCCGACAAGCCCATGTTATAGCCGATATTATATCCCGAGGGCTTCATCACCTCGTCGAGGACGCCGAGGCAGTCGTCGACCATCGCGTCGAGATCGCCGCGCTCCTCCCCGGAGAGGCGGCGGATATCGACGACGTGCCGTTTGGGGAAGATGATGAGATGGCCGGGATTATAGGGGTAGAGGTTGAGCGATGCGACGAAGGAGTCCGACTCGTGGACGACGAGGCGCTCGACCTCGTCCGATCCGGAGACTACCAGGCAGAGGATGCAGCCATCGGGCTTTGCGCCCTTGAGATAACCGAGCTTGTCGAAGTTGAAGAAGTATTCCATTATTGCTTGCCTTCGAATATAGCCGATTTTACGCGAGGACGCCAGCATGGATGCGCGTGAGCGCGGGGATACGCCCGCAGACAAACCCCTCGTTCTGATACTCGTGAAACGCACGGCGATACTCCTGTTAATACTCTGCTCGGTATCGCTTTTCTATTGGATCGTGGGATCGGAGAGCTCGTTTTTGGACGAGACTCAAACGATGCTCCTCGGCATAATGAGGATTTCCTCGCTGGGCATCGTCGTAGCATCGGGTATCGGAGCCCTCCTTTCCTTGGGATTGGCGATGGCGCGCCGCTTCAGGCTCAAAATAATGGGCATTGTCGGCTACGCTTTCGCCGCGGCCTTCGGTGCGGCCGCCCTCGTTCTCGCGCAGACCGTATCCATCCTGTCCCATGGACTTCGTTAACTTGACCCCCGATCCGCCCGGCCGATATAATCCGCACATGCAAGTCAGAGTTCGTTATGCCCCCTCGCCGACGGGTCTCCAGCACGTCGGCAGCGTCAGGACTGCCCTCGTCAACTACCTCTTCGCCCGCGCCAACGGCGGCGTTTTCATCCTGCGCCTCGAGGATACCGACAGGACGCGCTACTCGGACGAGTACGTCAGGAACCTCTACGATACCTTCAAGTGGCTCGGTTTCTATTGGGACGAGGGCCCCGACGTCGGCGGGCCCCATGCGCCATACGTCCAGTCCGAGCGTCTTCCGCTCTACCAGGAGCGCGCCAGGGAACTCGTCGAGGCGGGGACGGCCTACTACTGCTTTTGCGGCGAGGAGCGCCTCGCCAAGATGCGCGCCGAGCAGGAAGATTCCGATACCTCGGACATGGGCTACGATCGTCACTGTCGCAATATTGCCCCGGAGGAGGCCGCCGCGCGGGTAGCTCTTGGGGAGAAGGCGGTCATCCGCCTCAAGATACCCCTCGAGGGCACTACCAAATTCCACGACGCCCTTCTCGGCGACATCGAATGGAAGAACGAGGACGTAAGTCCCGATCCCGTCATCCAAAAGTCCGACGGTTTCCCCACCTACCACCTCGCCAACGTCGTCGACGACCATCTGATGCGCATAACCCACGTCTTGCGCGCTCAAGAGTGGATACCCTCCGCCCCCATGCACATTATCATGTACTCGGCCTTCGGCTGGACGCCGCCCGAGCTCATCCATCTCCCCATGGTCCTCGGGCCCGACGGCCACAAGCTCTCCAAGCGCCACGGAGCCACCGCGGTAGACGAGTTTCGCAAGGCGGGCTACCTTCCCGAGGCCCTCATCAATTACGTGTCCCATCTGGGCTGCTCTTTCGAGGACGGCCGCGACATTTTCCCCTTGAAGGACCTCGAGCGGCTCTTCAAGATCGAGCGCCTCAACAAGGCGCCCGCCACCTTCGACTACCAAAAACTCGAGTGGTACAACGGACAGTACATCAGAATGAAGGCCGACGAGGAACTCCGCGATCTCGTGATGCCCTACCTGGTGCAGGCGGGACTCGTGGCCAAGGAGCCGAACGACGCGGCGATGGCCCTCGTCCTCGGCGCGATGCCCCTCGTCAAGGAGCGCCTTCGCTTTCTCACCGACGCGCCGATCATGATGCGCTATCTTTTCGAGGAGCCGCCCCTGCCCCCGAGTGCGGAATTTATTCCCAAGAAGCTCGATAAGGCGAGGACGGCCGAGCTTCTCGCGGCAGACGGCGAGCTCCTGAGGTCCTGCGACCTCTCCGATCTCGCGGCGACGGAGGCCGGATATAGGGCCGAGGCCGAGCGCCTGGGCGCCAAGTTCGGCGACCTGATGATGCCCCTGCGCGTCGCGGTCACCGGCTCGCGGGTCAGCCCGCCCTTATTCGAGTCGATACGGCTGATAGGAATCCCGAAGGCCATCGAGCGGGTCGGCCGCGCGCTCGAGATTCTCAAGGACTGAGAGGAGGCCCATGATGAGCGAAGATACCGCGGAGAAAACTTCCGAAACTACTGATTTCATCCGCGATGCCGTAGCCGAGGACATCGCGAGCGGCCGATCCACCTACGTATTGACGCGTTATCCGCCAGAGCCCAACGGCTGGCTCCACATAGGACACGCCAAGGCCCTGAGCATCGATTTCGGCGTCGCCGAGCGGTTCGGCGGAAAGTGCAACCTCCGCTTCGACGACACGAACCCCGAGAAGGAGGATATCTCCTACGTCGAGGCGATAAAAAAGGATATAGCCTGGCTCGGCTACGACTGGGCGGACCGCGAGTACTACGCCTCGGACTATTACGAGAAGCTGTACGATCTCGCCTTAAAGATAATCCGCAAGGGCCATGCCTACGTCGACGACCTCGACGACGAGGAGATACGCGAATACAGGGGGACCAACGTTCCGGACAAGAACAACATCACCATGACCCCGCCCGGCAAGAATAGCCCCTGGCGAACGCGCTCCGTGGAGGAAAACTGCGATCTCTTCGCCAGGATGCGCGCGGGCGAATTCGCCGACGGATCCAAAACCCTCCGCGCGAAAATCGACATGGCCCACCCCAACCTCCTCATGCGCGACCCGGTGATGTACCGCATCCGCCGCGAGCCCCACTACCGCACCGGCACGAAGTGGTGCATCTACCCGATGTACGATTTTCAACATCCGCTCTCCGACGCGATAGAGGGCGTTACGCACTCGCTGTGCTCCCTCGAGTATGAGATACACCGGCCGCTCTACGAGTGGTTCATCCGCGAGGCCGAGGTATTCCCCTCGAGGCAGATCGAGTTCGCACGTCTCAATATTTCCCACTTCGTGCTTTCCAAGCGCTGGCTTCTGAGACTCGTCCAGGAGGGCCGCGTCTCCGGCTGGGACGACCCGCGGATGCCGACCCTTTCCGGCCTGCGCCGCCGCGGTTATACCGCCGCCTCGATACGCGACTTCATGTCGCGCATCGGCGTCGCGAAGACCGACTCCCTGGTCGACGTCCGGCTCCTCGAGCACTGCCTCCGCGAGGAGCTCAATAAAAGCGTCGAACGGGTCATGGTCGTGCTTCATCCCCTGAGACTCGTCGTCGAAAACTGGCCTGAGGGCAAAGTCGAGGAACTCGAGGCGGTGAACAACCCCGAGGCTCCCGAGCGCGGGACACGCAAGATTCCCTTCTCCAAGGTCCTCTGCATCGAGCGCGAGGACTTCGCGGAAAATCCGCCGCCCAAGTACTTCCGCCTGTTCCCCGGCAATATGGTCAGGCTCCGATACGGCTATATCGTCACCTGCACGGGCTTCTCCAAAGACCCGTCCACGGGCGAGGTAACCGAGGTTCGCTGCAGCTACGATCCCGCGACAAAGGGCGGCGACGCCCCCGACAACCGCAAGGTTAAGGGAACGATACACTGGGTATCCGCTGAGCACGCGGTTACCATAGAGGCTCGCCTCTACGACCACCTCTTCTCCACGGAGCGGCCCATGGACGTCGCGGACGGCGTCGACTGGGTGACGACGGTCAATCCCGTCTCCCTGGAAAAGGTGGGCGATGCCATCGCCGAGCCGAGCCTGGCCAAGGCAAAGGCGGGGGAGCGTTTCCAGTTCGAGCGTATCGGCTATTTCTGCTGCGATACCGACTCGAAACCCGACGCCCTCGTATTCAACCGAACGGTATCCCTCCGCGACACCTGGGCCAAGATCGAGAAAAAGGGCGGCTGATCGATCGGCTCAAGTCCGGAGCTCTCGGTTCGGATGTTTAACGCGCCGCGAGCCGGCGAAGGATATCGCCGAACCCAGCGTGACGAGGACGATTCCCGCAAAGGTGCTCGCCGCTATCGACTCGCCGAGGACGAGAAAGGCGAGTATGGGAGCCATGGCGGGCTTGATATAGAAGACCAGGGAGGCCGTCGCCGACGAGCTCTCCTCGATGGCCATGAAGTACGCGGCGTAACCGGTGCCCGTGACGCAGAGGCTGATATAGGCAAAGACTGGCAGGACTCGGAGGTCGAGGCCGGCGAAGAGGGGAATGTCGGCGAAGTTTCCGAAGCCCGCGGTCCTGAGCATCCCCGCTACCGCCTGGATGCGGCTCGCGAGGATAAGCACGAACAGCTCCCCGCTCCCTATGATAAAACTGAAAGCCGTAGTCGCGAGGCCGCCGAAGGCGACGCTCTTGGTCTTGCCCATCACCGCGTAAGCCGCGAAGACGACCGCCGAGCCGAGCGTCAGGAAGATACCGGCTGGGCTGGCGCTCATGTCGAAAGGGTTCATGATGCAGACCATGCCGGCGACGCTCAGGATCATAGTCGCGATCGTGAAGCCGCGAATCCTCTCCTTCAGGAATATCGCGGCCAGAGGTATCACCACCACCGGGTTGCAGCTGAAGAGGATAGCGACGATCGAAGCCCTGCAGCTCTGAATCGCGAGTTGGTAGAGGGTCATGCTCGCGACTACGCAGGTCAGGCCCGAGAGGGCGAAGAAACCCATATCGCGTGGACGGATCGCGCTGTGCCGCTTCCTTAGCGAGCGGAGCGCGAAGGGTAGGAGGAAGAGGCCGCCGATCAGAAAGCGGAGGAAGTTTAGCTGGAGCGCGTTGAATTGCCCTGCGACCGTCTTGAGCGCGATCTCCATGGAACTGAAGAGAAAAGTCGCCAAGGCGATATAGAAGAATCCATGTTGTTTACCTTGGCCTGATGCGCTGGATGAGGAGCTCATGGTTGGCTCAACTCTAACGCCAAAGGCCGATCTCGATCCATACTTCCAGCCGATTTCAGGAGTTTGCGCATAAAAAGGAGGCCATTCCAAAAGTCATCCAACTTTTGAAAAGGCCTCCTGCTATTTTAGGCCGGGCGAACCGACCCGCTCCCTAATGCGAAATATCAGAAACCGAGATCCTCCTTGACGAGTATCAGCTTCGCCCTTCCCGGTTGGATCTCGCGATTGAGCACTAGGACCTTGGAGGGGGCGCTGTTAAAGCTGTCCGGTAGACCGTATGCCTTCCTCGCACGAGCGCTTTCGAGGGGTACAACGTGCTCATCGATGCGCTTGAAGCCCTCTTCGACGTTTTTTACGATCTTTTTAGTGCTGACGACCCAGACTACCGTGCCCGCTCCATAGGCGTAAGCGGGAAGTTGGCTTCCGGTGAGGGAGGCGAAGAGCAGCGAACCCGTCTCGGTGACGGCGTGGGCGCTGCCGATCGCGAAATCCGGGCCCGCGCCGAGCTTGCGCATCTCGCGTCCCTGGGTCTTGGCGTCCATCTTGAACAGCTTAGCCTTGACCGCGTCGTATTTTCCCGACTCGTTGACCGTTTTCGATAGTCCGATGTCGTCGAGGGTCACGGAGCTCGCCGTGAACACCTCGGAGCCCTGCGGCGCGAGCTCGAGCAATTTCTTCAGCGCGTCCGCGCCCTTCTCCACGACGAAAGCCTCTATGCCGTTGGCCGCCAAAGCCTTGACCGTCTTCTCGATGCTCTCGTTCGAGGCAAGAATCCCGAAATCCTTCAAGTTGTCCTCCTAAACTCAAATCAAAGTACGTGGTTACTATTAGTAAGCTAGTAATAAACTTGAATATAGTCAATAGATAATATATATTAATACTTATGAATACGAATGAACGATCAGCGCTTTGTCCCCGCGTCGAGGCCGTCTTCGGCCTGCTCGCGAAAAAATGGATGGGCCTCATCATTTATTCGTTAATAGGAGGCGAGCTCTATTTTTGTGACCTCGAAAAGGCCATTCCCGCGCTCAGCGCCCGCGTCCTTACGGAGCGCATTCGGGAGCTCGAGCTGGAAGGTCTCGTTCTGCGAAAAATCAGCAATTCTTCGCCAGTACGCGTCAGTTACGTCCTGACCGAGAACGGGAAGTCCCTGGCCAGCGCGGTTCAGGGAATCGCGGACTGGGCTAATGCATGATGGGAGCAGTACCTCCCGTTCTCGATTCCGACGCGGAGGGGGATATCGAAGAGCTCCGAGATAGTCGGCGATTGCAGTATCTCGCGCTTGGGACCGTCGGCGAAGATGCGACCCTCTTTGATCAGAATGACCCGCTCGATATCGGGAGAAATCTCGGATAATTCATGCGTCACGAGGATTATCGTGTGGCCGTGGGCGGCGAGCTCGTTTACGCAGCGGCCGAAGGAAAGGCGCGCGGCGATGTCCAAAGATTTATAGGGCTCATCCAACAGGAGCATTTCGGGGTCGTGCACAAGGGCTCGGGCGACGAGTACGCGCCTCATTTCACCCGATGAAAGTTCGTCGGCTCTTTTGCCAAGGAGAGGCCTTACGCCGAGGAGTTCCGCGGTCTCGGTGGCTTTCGCGATCATGGTGGGAGTCGCTTCGGCACGGAGAGGGAGCCCGACGCCGCCAAAAAACCCGGAAAGAATCGTGTCAAGGGCGCTTTCGTCCCCCGTCTGCTCGTTTTGCAGGGTGTCGGACACTATGCCCAGCCGCGATCGAAGAGCGAAGAGCTCCCACCTCTCCTGACCGAATAGCCGTATGGCCGCGGGCTCTCGGTAGAGGGGCGACAGGTCGCCCGAGATCATTTTGACGATCGTGGACTTGCCCGAGCCGTTGGGGCCGAGTATGCAGGCATGCTCGCCTTTCTTGAAGGATAGGCTGATTCCCCGAAGGACGGGCTTGCCCCCGCGGACTACGGTCGCGTCCTCGATCTCTATCGCGTTGACCATTCAATTTCCTCTGTTGGAGAAGACTAATTCGGAGGGGGATGATGGTCAACGGGGCAGGGTCTCTGATCCCGAACGCAAGAATGGAGCGGATCGGCTGGTGCCTCGGTCCATCCCGCGCTATCATTTGTTTATTATGGAAACCATCGATATCGCGTTTCTCTTTGCCTCGGTGATTCTCGCCCTGATCTCCCGAATGGTGATGAAGCGTTTTGTGTCGCGCAGGCTGGGAAGGTCGAATGCCGCACTGCTCGAGATAGATTTCTGGAAAGCCACCTCGGGAGAAACGCTCACGCGCTGCCTGCTTTTCGTGGAACTGCTCTCTTGGGCGACGACTGCCCTCCTTGTCGCGACGCTCGCCGTTCAGGCCCTTCAATAGCCGTGGAGCCCCGTCAATAGGAAGTTCACCCCGAAAAACGTGAAGAGGGCGCAGAGGAAGCCGAGAGCCGCTACGATCGAGGGCAGGGCGTCCTTTCTCTTCCGTACAAGGCGAAGGTGGAGGTAGGCCGTGTAAGCCAGCCAGGTCACGAGTGCCCATATCTCCTTGGGATCCCACGACCACCAAGAACCCCAAGCCTGCTCTGCCCAAATCGCGCCGAAGACGAGGGCCCCTGCCGTGAAGATGGGATAGCCCACCGCGACGGCCGTATAAGTGACCCTGTCGTAGTCGCCTTTTTTCCTCTCGTCCTTGGTTGCGAGGAAGGCGATCGCGGCGATGAACGAAGCTACGAAGAAAGATTCCCCTATAAAACTGAAGGATACGTGGAGGATAAGCCAGCCCGAACGGAGGGCCGGGATGGGAGCCAGAAGCTCCTTGGGCGCGATGGGCGAGCTTGCCACCGCGAGGAGAGCGGCCGCGACGATCGTGGCGCCGAACTGGACGAGGGGGAGGAAGCTTATCCGCCTCTGTATCCTGTAGACCCAGGCGAGAAGGCAGATGAACGCCGAAAAAAAGACGAGGGACTCGAACGTGCCGGTGAGCGCCGGGAAGCCGATGGCGAGGCTCCTATCGACGGTGACCATGGCTAGTGAGAGGAAGCCGGCGAGGAGAGACCAATGCGATAGGGGATCGGATTTGCCGCCTTTTCGGAATAGGTAAGGCGCCTGTATCGTGGCGGAGACGACGATGAGGGCGAAGGCGATCGTAGGTAGTGCGGTCATTCTTGGCTATCTCCGAGTTTTCGTGCAAAGGTGATGAAGATGCCGAGGACGATGATGACGAGGGCGATTATCACGATGGGATACGCAGAGTCGTAGGAGGCCTCCAGTCCCGAGAGCTCCACCTCCTTGGCCCCCTCGACGGTGAAGGCCCCGATCGTTGACCCCGCTACGAGGCTGATCGTCCTCGCTCCGGAGGCGTTCTCCTCGCGGGCCGTAGCGATGCCCCCCTCCACGTCTACCGACATGAGCATGAGTTTGCCGTCGACAGTATCGATGTGCTCCCCAGCGGCGAGGCTGCGCCTCGTGCCGCCGGGCCCGATAAGCTCGAGCACGCGCTCCGCGCCGAACGACGCCTGATAGAAGGACAAGGTGCCCATTCTGAGTGGATGGTTCACGCGGATTTTATAGGAAGGAATCAGGATCCTGTCACCCTGTCTCACCTCGACGGTACTGATCCAATCCTTGGGGCGTCCGTCCGCGTATCTTTCGTTGGCCAGGGCCACGAGAGCGAGTATCTTGCCGTCGGGAAGCTCCACAGCGTCGCCCACGGCTAGGCGCGCGAAACCCTGCCACGATGGATGGCTATGCTTGGCTGCTTGTCCGAAGACGGCTCCTACCACGAGGAGGATAAGGCCTAGGTGAAGGATGTCCGGGCCGTGCCTTGCCTTGTCCTTCTTGAGTTCGCGCGCAAGGCGGTCGATCGAGCAGGCGCTGAGGTTGGCGAAAAAGAGGAAGGCAGGAACGAGAAAAAAAAACGAGCCGTAAAAATTCGAACCCTGCGGGACAAGGGATGCCACTATCCCGGTGATCGCCAAATACGCGATGAGGATTAAGGCGAGCGTGACGGACTTGAGCGACTTGAAAAGCGTACTCACGAGGAAACTATCGCAGGACCTAATCAGTACTCGCCGAATTCGACCAGGAAAATGGCGGAAATTTCCGAGGCGCTGAGGGAGAATCCCGCGGCTTTCAGGGCCTTGGGCGCAGTTTTCTTGTCGAGGGAAGGATCGGCCTTCTTGAGATCGACGAGTTTGGCCACGGCTTCCGGTTTGATCGGCTTCGCGCCGTTCAGGGCGGCGAGTAAAAGGGTTTTCAGCTTTACGATCTCGTTCTCGGCTTTGCTCGTTCGCTCTTCTTTCGCGCCGTTTGAGACGTCGAAGGTTACGGCTTCGACAGCGGCGAGCCTCGCCGCCAGATCGTCGGCCTTCGCCGCGAAGTCGCTAGCCTGCGCCGCGAGCTCATCCAGCCGCTTCTGTACGAAGAGGGGATCGCGGGTGGCTATAAAGGCGGCGGGATCCTTATAGGCGGCCAAAGCGGCGGCCTCGAGCTCGGCCTCGCTCGTGAACACGCTGCTCACGTGGACGACGTATTTCCCCGACTTGACCTTGAAATCGTATTCTGTCGCCGTCTTGTATAATAGCTGGATCCCGCCGGGGACGGCCTGCCCCAGCGCCACTCCGTCCACGGTGAAGCTGAGGGGGATGACAGTCACTTGCAACTGGTCTTTCCTGTTGACGGCCCGGATCTCCGCGATCTGTAAGTTGCTCCATGACCGCAGCTCCGCGACGAGGGCTCGTAATACAGAGATGCGTTGCGAGCTCGGTTCGGCCTCGGCGCTGAACAGGACTTCCCCTCCCGACTCATCGGTGAGGATGGCGATGGATTTACCGCCCTCGGTTCTTTCGCTCTTTTGCGTAAAGCCGGATCCGGAAAAATCGTAGGCGGCGATAGACAATGCGGATGCCGCTATGGCTACGGCGAGCGCGATTCTTTTCATCGTGATAGCTCCCTTCATTTTCCGGCCTCTTTCGACGCGTCGACCAGGATCGAGTCGAAGGCGAGCATCGTTTCGCCCGATTCGAGACGAGAGACACTCGCGGTGACTTTCCCCGCATCGACGTGGAAGGTCAAGGTAGCCACGGATTTATCCCCGCGCACAACGTATCCGGTGGCGCCTTCGGCGACGGGAACCGTCGGGTCGATATAGGCGATAATCTTAGCGGGATTCCGGGCGTCGATTACATAGCCGCTTTCGCGGCTTTCTCGTGCGAAGGAGGAGACGGCCCATCTGAATTGCTCGAGGCTGGCTTCGGCGGAAGCTGCTCGAGCCTCGAGCGCCGCGATACGCGCATCCCGGGCTTCGAGACCCGAGCCGGCGGCAGTGAGCGCTGCGCGATATGAAACGATCGACGCCCGTGCCTCGCTTTCGATGCGGGAAAGGGAAGGCGGCACCGAGTTGATGTAGGGAACGGCCCGCAGTTTGGCGGAAAGATATTCGAAATCCGAGAAGGATCTATCGAGACGCGTCATGGAGGGCCCGTCGAGCACGCCCGCGGCGACCAGATAAGGGTGAAAGGTCCCGGGCCCCGTCGCGTCTGACGGGCCGTTTTTCATGTTTTGTAACAGCGATTGCGAGCGGGTATCGCCGTAGATGGGGTTATACCGCGAGGTGAGAGAGGCCGCGAGCTCCTCTTTTTGGCGCTTGAACTCCGCCGCGTCGCTGATACGGGCCTTTTCGAGCTCGGCGATTCTCGCGGTGTAGAGATCGGCCTGCTTCTTCTTCTCGATATCGAAGACCATGCGTTCGTTTTGCAGGAAGGCTTCCTGCTTCTTCGCCTGATCGACCGCGCGGGAATCGTATTGCTCGATGCGTTTCTGTATCGCCGCCATTTCCGTGCGCTTACGCGTCGACGCAACCGCGAAGTCATTGCGGAGTTGCTGCTTCTTGGCGGCCGACGCCGAATTTGCGGCCGCTTCCTTTTCTTGTTCATCGGCCGGTCCGGTCGCGCGCGCCCGGATCAATTCGATGGAAGATTGGTTATCCCTGTCGACGGCGGCGAGCGCGGAATTAAGATCTTCCTGCAGCTGGGTCATCTCGACCTTGGCCCTCTCCATGTCGGACGCGTTTCGCTTCGACGTGTCGAGAATATCCTTTAGGTTGAGGTCCTCGAAGGCGGAGATGTCGACGGGCGCAGCGGCGATATTCCGCTCGATCGCCTTTGTAATCGCGAATGCCGCCACCGCGAGCACGATGATCGTGATGACCGTAGCGCCTATTACGACGAAGGACTTGTTCGCGCGGGTCTTCGCGAATTCTACGTCGAAATTGTAGGTCTTGACCACGTCCTTGGATTTGTCAAGGGCGATCTTGAGGGAGGACTCGGACTCATGCCGGATGAGCTGCCTTATTTCGTTGTCATTGCCCATACGCCGTTCCAATCCGCGGGAGTCTCTCGCCCCGCGATACGTTCTCGGAATACCTCGGCGAGGGGCAGCGTGACGCGCTCCCAAGCCGTTAAAGCCTCAGCCCAGGAGCCAGCATAGTACAGCTTGAGCCCATCTGAGAATAAGTTGAATTCAGCCTCCAAATCCGAGTCCACCTCCGACTTCCGTACGGGCCAGAATATGCGCTTCGTCAGAGTCTTACCCTTCACCTGGACGGTATCCAATTCGAGGAAATGGAATCCCGAGGTGAGGGGCTCGACCTCGTCCTTGATGAATTCCGAGCAGATCACGGGCACTCGGTAGATGCGCGTCAGCCCCTCGAGCCTGCTGGAAGAGTTGACATTATCGCCTATGACCGTGTTCGTCATCCGCTCATACGAGCCGATATTGCCGTAAAACACGTCGCCGCCGTCGATGCCCACGCCGACCTCGAGGAGGGCGGCTTTATAAACGCTCTCCTCCGCTTCGGTGAGCGCGCCTCGCTTTTTAACGATCGCCTCGCGCAGCGCGTGCATCTCCTTGCGGAGATCGGATGCGACTTCCTGCACGTTGTAGGCCGCGTCGAGCGCGTTTACCGACTTCCTTGAAGAATCGCCCATGGTGCCGAAGACCGCTAAAAGGGCATCGCCTATTATGGAACCTACGATGCCCTGCTCGTCGTGGATGCGCCCGATGGCGCGCTGGTAGTGGAGATTGAGCACGTCGATAATGTCGTTCCCGAGGGTCTCGGTCATAAAGGTGAAACCCTTGATGTCCGAGAAGAGGATCGTGAGGTTCCGCGTCGTGCCCTCGAGGCGTATCTCCCTATCCCTGTATGCGCGTTGAGCGATGTCCTGCGTGACGAAGCGCCTGAAGATCGACATGAGATTGTCTATCGTGGACGAGAGCGAATTGAACGAAGCGCCGAGATAGGATATCTGGTCGCTCGGGGCGCCAGAGAGGTCGATGAGCTCCATTTTCTGGTCCGTCTGCATCTTCATGAGGCTTTGAGTGATCTTGCCGACGAAACGGAGTATGCGAGTGACAAGGATCGCGCCGAGTCCGATCAAGATGGCGGTGAGGATGAGTATGATCCCGCTTACCCGATAGAATATGGCGTCGGTATCTTTCTGGAACTCCCTCGATTCCTCGGCTCGTATGATATAGGCGTCCCACTTGTCGTTATATTTAAAGACCCCGAAATATCCCGCCCCTCCGATTCGGAAATTGATCTTCCCTTCTTTCTTCGGGTTATCGGCGATGGACTTCATCGCCGTCGCGTCCTTGAAAGACTCGGGCTTGGGTTGCTTGGATGCCCAGAAAAATAACTCGCCGTTCTTTTTCACCGCGAAGGCGGTGGAATGCTCTTTCGTGAGGCTCTTGGAGGCGCTGCCTTCGATGGCCTTGACCGCCTCCGGCAAATTGCCGTTGAAGGCGTATATCTGGTTTTGGGTCGACGCGAAGCCATAAAGCTCGGCGAGATCTTTGATGAGAAGCTGGTTGGTCAGGCCGATCAGCTCGCCCCTATTGAGCTCGAGGTTGATGTAGTTCGAAGCAAAGTTAGATACCAAAAGGAAAACGGTAAAAAGAACGGTAATTTTCGTAACGATGGGAACGACTCGCGTATTCGCGAACTTTGGTCCAAGAATCGATTTAAGTGGATTCATAGTAAAACAGTCTAACTCATTTTCGTGAGATTTTTCAAATAAAAATCAATAAAATATCATTAAGTAGGTAATTTCCGATTTTCCCCCTCATTCCGCTATTTCCCTGCAAGGATCTGATGGGCTCGTCATGGCAATATATAGGAAGACTGCAGCCGCGGTCGCGACGTTGAGGGAGTCGGTCCCTCCCAGCATCGGCAGGGTGATGCGGGCGTCGCAGACGTCCAGCCAGGGCCTTGAGAGCCCGAAGGCCTCGTTTCCGAGGACCAGGGCGAGGCGCTCTGGCCTGGTCCAGGAACGTATATCCCATGCGTCCGAATCGAGGACGCATGCCGCGGAAGAGAAACCCCGTGAAGCGAGGATATGGAACTCTTCTGGGCCCCGAAGCCTCGCCCAGGGGAGGCGCAGCGAAGAACCCATGGAAACGCGAAGGACGCGGCGGCATAAAGGATCGGGTCCCGTGGGGCCGAGGAGGAGGGCGGAACAGCCGAAGGCGGCCGCGTTTCTAAAGGCCGAACCGAGGTTTTCCGGGTCGCCGATCTCCGGCATCACCAGAATGGTAGCTCGTCCCGAACCCAGGGGAAGAGCGGCGGAAATGCCGGGGACACGCGGTCTCCCGGCCAGGGCGAAGGCGCCTCGATGAAAGCCGTATCCCGCGACCTTCGAGATCTCGGCCTCGGAAAGCACCGTTGGGGCGAGAATCTCGCCCAGCAGTCCCCGCGCCCAGGATTCGCGTGCGGGAACACAGTAAAGCGTCTCGATGGCCAGCCCGGCAGCGACGGCTCTTTCGATCAGGAAAGCGCCTTCCAGGGCGACTGGCTCGCTCAAGGTCAGGTCGACCCTGCGTCCTCTATCGAATGGGGCAGAAACTCGGGGAAACTGTAGCTGGCCACGCCATTGCTGAGGTCCACGTCGACGTTGGCGGCTCCCTTGCGCACGAGGTCGTCGAGCGCAAGCTGACATTCGTCCAGACCGACATTAAGGGCCATAGCCACCGTGCTCACGGTGATGACGCCCGAACGGGATTCCGCGAGCTTGAGCACGCGGACGGGGAGGAGGGGATCTATCTTGGGTGGAGATTTTGCCTGCGTTTCGACCGGGCGACGCATCGAACCCATCAAGTTACCGAGCCTATTCTTGACGCCGAGCTCTCGAGATATTCTCACGGCGCCAAAAGCCAGAAGAAAGGCGCTGAGAAGAAGGAATTCCTCGCCGAAACGGACGAATGGAATCGAAATAAAACCCAGGACGACGAGGATTACGCCCAGTCTGTTTTTGAAGCTCATGAGCCAACCTTCTTGCACGCGATACTTCAATATATACAATAACGCGAACGGCTTCCCTAATAAAGACCCTTGTGCACTCGTTGCCCAGAAAGCTCTTTGCAGGGTATAGTCCGGCCACGTGAATCTTATAACCCTGGACGGAATTTCCAAGGCTCTCGGAGATACTCCCCTTTTCGAGGGCGCAAGTCTAGGCATCGACTCCGGCGAGCGGATCGGATTTGTCGGGCGCAACGGCCGGGGCAAGTCTACCTTCCTCCGATTACTCGCCGGCACTCTCGAGCCGGACTCCGGCGTCCTCGCGCGAAAGCGCGATCTGACGGTCAGTCTTCTCGAACAACGCCCCCCCTTTTCTCCAGGGGAGAATCTCGCCGACTTCCTCCACGGCGGCAACTCCACTCTGGCCGGTCTTCTCCGCGAGAGGCGCCGCCTCGAAAAGGCCTCCGAGGGGAAAGGACTGGCCTTCGATAGGTTCGACGCGTCGATAGAAGCGGCGGGCGGGCATGAGCTCGAGCGCGCATACGTCTCGCTCTGCACCGAGCTCGGCCTGAGCGATCCCTCCGCGCCATTATCCGAAATGTCGGGCGGCATGGTAAAAAAAGCGGCTATCGCGCGCGCGTTGGCCCCCAGGGCGGAGCTCCTTCTACTCGACGAGCCGACCAATCACCTCGATATCGACGCCATCGAATGGCTCGAGAAAAAACTCCTCCAATACCAGGGCGGCTTCATTCTAGTTACCCACGACCGCTGGTTCCTCGACTCCGCCTGCTCCTCGATCATGGAAATAGACGGGAAAGCCCTGTACAAGTACGCGGGATCCTACTCCGACTACCTGGAGCGCCGCATCGAGAGGGCGGCGAACCTCGAGAAGGCGGAATCTCGCCGGCTCACCGTATTGAAGCGAGAGCTTGCCTGGCTCAATAGGGGCGCCCGCGCGCGGGCGACCAAGAGCGAACGGCGCAAGGACTCGATTCGCGACATGCAAGCCCGGGCCCTCGTGCGGGAGACGGGCATGGAGGGCTTCTCGTCGACGGCGCGCAGGCTCGGCAAGAAAATACTCGTGCTGAAAAGCGTCTCCAAAAATTACGGCGGGCGAGTCGTCCTTGCGCCTTTTTCCCGCGATTTCAAGGCCGGCGAGCGGGTTGGCCTCATCGGCCCCAACGGCTCGGGAAAGACCACCTTCCTCGACGTCGTCGCTGGACGCGTCGAGGCCGATTCAGGCAAGGTCGAGCGCGGCGAGAACACCCATTTCGCCTATTTCGACCAGACGGCCGCGTCGATCGACTCGAGCCTCACGTTGCTGTCCTATATCCGAGAGAAAGCCGAGCGCATCGCGGTAAGCGACGGTTCCGTGCTCAGTCCCGAACAACTGTTGGAGCGTTTCCTTTTTCCCCGTGCGATGCAGGACCTCCCCCTTTCGCGCCTCTCGGGCGGAGAGCTACGCCGCGCCCAGCTCGTGCGACTCCTCGCGGATTCGCCCAATTTCCTCCTTCTCGACGAACCGACGAACGACCTCGATATCGATACCATCGAGCTCCTCGAAGATTACCTTTCCGACTTCTCCGGCTGCGTCCTCGCGGTTTCGCACGACCGAGCTTTCCTGGATCGTCTCGCCGACTCTCTCATCGTGCTCGACGGCTCGGGGAAGGCGCGCGAGTACGTCGGTCGCTATGCCGACTATCGCTCCTTCACGGCTGATTCTGCCGATTCCCCTCCCGTGAGACGGAAAGATGCCACCACGGAGGCCGGCGACTCACGCTCACGGGAGAAGAGGGGCCTATCCTTCGCCGAGCGCAAGGAATTGGACGGTCTTCTCGACGAGATATCGAGACTGGAAGACGAGAAAGCGGCCCTCGAGACCCTCTTTTCCTCGCCTTCGCCGATCGTCGAAAAAATAGAAAAAGCGAACCGTCGCTACGCCGAGCTTATCGGGCTCCTCGAGGCGCGGACAAAACGCTGGGAAGAGCTCGCCTCGCGCGAGGTCAAAGAAAGGAGCCTGCAATGAAACCGAATAGACGATTTTTCCAGATCCTGCTGATCATCCTCGCCGCGATACTCATTATTTACGGTTTTTTGCGTTACAAATTCGGGGCCTTTTTGCCGGCGGCGGTCGACAAGAACCTCCCCGACGTAATCATGTTCTCGGCGGTAGGTATCATGCTGTGGAACCGCAAGCAGCGCAACGACGAGAAAAAGGCCGCTGCCGAGCGCAAGCGCCTGGAAGAAGAGGCCGCCGCGGCGAGATACGTCGACGCTGAGGATACGGCCGCCGCGGATACCGTCGCCGAATCGGCGACCAAAAAGGCAGAGCCCCTCGGCGAGGGCGACGCCGATGCCCCGGGCTGAAGTCCGGCAGCCCGGCTCTTTCGATCTCCTCTCGCCCGACTTGATCGTTGCCGCCGTAGAGGGGAGCCTCGGCGTAGGAACGGATGGGATGATCAGCGTCTATCCCAGCTACGTCAACCGCGTCTACGGCATGAGGCTCGACGACGAGACGGAAATTATCGCGAAATTTTATAGGCCCGGCCGTTGGTCCAGGGACTGCATCCTCGATGAGCATCGCTTCTTGAGAGATTGCGCCGAGGCCGAGCTCCCCGTCGCGGTCCCCCAGGCTCTCGCCGGCGGCGAGAGCCTGGGGGAACTCGTCCTCGAGGACGAGTCGGGCGAAAGCCTCTTTTTTTTCGCCCTTTTCCCCAAAATGGGGGGACGAAATTTCGACGCGGAGGCCGACGAAGATTGGCTGCGCCTGGGCGCCGTACTCGGCCGTCTCCACGCGGTGGGCGGCATCCGCGATGCTCCTTCTCGCCTGCGCTGCGATCCCGTCGGCCTCACCCGGCCCCTCCTGCAGGGCCTCTTGGACGAGGACCTCGTTCACCCCGAGCTCGCCGCTGAATTCGAAAGGCTCTGCACGGACGTCATCGATATGCTCGCCCCCCGATTCGAAGGCCTGACGTTTCGCCGCATCCACGGCGATTGCCACCGCGGCAATATCCTCGACAGGCCGGGTTCGGGGCTCCTCATCATCGACTTCGACGACATGATGACCGGTCCGGCGGTACAGGACCTTTGGCTCCTTTTACCCGACCACGCGGCCGAATGTCGAAGGGAGCTCGGCCTTCTCGTCGAAGGCTACGAAGCTTTCCTGCCCATTGATCGCCGCGAGCTCGAGCTCATCGAAGGTCTCCGCTTCATGCGCATGGTCTACTTTCTGGCCTGGCGATCTCGCCAACGCAACGACCGCTGGTTCCGCGAGAGTTTTCCGGACTGGGGCAACAAGGCCTTCTGGACGACCGAGCTCGAGGACCTCCGGGACCAGGCGGAACTGGTCGGTCAAAGCCCTCACACTCCAAATTCGGAATGAAGCTCCGGCATGGTCCGGAGATGCATCGAGAGGCGTCACTTGTCAATCGGTAACGTGGCTCTTCGCTGAGGCAAGCCTCGGTAGGCGCGGCCTTAGCCTGCTCCAGCGGGAGAGAACCCGATCGCTGAGCGCCGCGACGGTGACTCGCCCTTCCTCGGCGGATTTGCAGACGGTGATCAGGGACGAGAAACAGCGGATGATGTCCATGTAGGTTTCCCGGTCGAGTGTCACCGTGCCGGGCGTTAGGGTCGTCCCCTCCGACGTGGAGGTCTTGGAGTACTTGAGCGGATCTAATTCCGCGGGGAGGTCGAGGACGATCTCATAAGGCTCGAACACATTAATAGGCCCTAAGATGTTTTTCACCGTGATGTGGCCGATTTCACGGGCGTGGACGGAATCCTTAACCTTCTCATGCACAAGGTCGGAAATAAGGATACAGCCCGGGCGGGCAGAAGATTCCAAACGCGAAGCGATATTAACCGCGTTGCCAAGCACGTCGCCCTGAGCCTTGCGTACAACCCTGCCACAATGAATACCGATACGAATCACCACCCTGGTGTTTTCATCACGATAGCGGTTGAAACGAAGAAGGGATTTCTGCAAGCGAATGGCGGCAAGTACGGCGGGAAGGGGCTCATGGAATACGATCATATGGCCGTCCCCCATGCGTTTGACGAGTTCTCCCCCGTGGGCTTCAACGTTCGCGAGCAGGATTTTTTCATACTCCTGGATAAGGGACGAAAGCTGCATTGGGGTAAGTATCTGCGCCTTTTTGGAATACCCTACGATGTCGGAAAAGAACATAACAAGTTCCTGCATGTTCTCCCGCTCGAACTGGAACGAGGAACGCTCGGTACGGACCTCCACCGTGGAGGAGGCTTCGTCGAAGATCTCATCCTCTTCCTCCTCGGTGGGGCCGCCGCGGAGCTGCAGCGCAAACTCCAAGCCACGCGCACACAGGGACTCGTCCTGCGCTAAAAGGAGCAAATCGCGGAGAGCTTCTTGCAGCGGGGCGCAGTCCCGGTTGAACAATGGAGAGAGCGTCGTGACCAAGGACTCGCAGAGATTGCCCTGCAGCCGTCGGAGAATCTCCACCGTGCCTTCCTCGGTGCCATTGGCCAGGAAATCGCGGAGTACCTCGAGTGCATAGTCGTCGCCCATCTTCCAAAGCATGAGGGCCGCCGACCGGCGGCTGGGCTCATGTTCGCCGCGAAGGAGGCGGTAGAGAAACTCGATGGTTCCATCTCGATTGGCAACGTGGCCGGCAGTGATTCTGCGATCCAGCACGGAGAGTGCCGCAGCGCGCAACGCATCCTCTCCCGAGAGGCAGGGCTCCTTGAGACTCTCCGTGATATCGAGACTGATCTTTTCGCCGAGGAAAAGGGAGATGGCCTCCCGCACCTCTCGGCTGTCGGTGAGGGAAAGCCGTGAGAGAAGTGCCTTGGCGAGATCGGCACTGGCCGACGGGGGCCTCGCGGAAAGCACTTCGAGAGCATTGAGAGTTACGTAGGGATCGTCCTGCGAGGCGAGCATCCGGGTTGCCTCGGGTTCAACGAGCTCGACGGAAAACTCCCGCAGCAGGTGCAGCGACGCGATCGCCAGGATCTTGCTCGCCAGGGGTAAGGCTAGGCATTCCTTGCAGGCGGCCTCCGCGGCACGGACGTCGACCTTTGCCAGGGCGCAGAGTCCGGCTTCGGCCAGGCGGTAGAGCTTTTCCTGCCGAGCCCATGTATAGATAGTCTTAAGCATCTCCCTGTCACCAATGGGCGCGGCGGGGCTGAGGAACACCGTGGCCAGACGTATGGCGCGGATGAGCTGCCAGAACTCCCTACTCTTGCCCGTCTTTGCCAGGGTGAGCTCGCGGGCCACGAGGGCGATGCCGCTCCGCTTAGGGTTCTTGATTAGATCTGATATAGCGGAATAACCCTCGAAATGGCGCACCTCGACCCGCACGGCGGTGGCCTTCAGCTGCTTCATGAGGCCTTCCGCCGTTTCAGAGCTGGCACCCTTCAGCCAGCGAAGAAGTGACGCTTTCAGGTCATCGTCGAAATAGTACTCGACGTAGTCCTTGCTCCGGGTGATGAGCCAGCCCAGCTCGTGCGTGTCGCTGGATATCCTGCGGCCCGCGGCGGAGATGTGCCCAAACAGCATTGTGATCTGTGCGATGAGTCCCACGCGCACGTCTGGCGCTACCATTCCACCGGCACCGTGGATCCTTCCCAGACGTGAAAGAGCCTGTTGAGCCTCGTCCTCCAGCGCGGGGTTGGATTCCACGCTCAGGGACATCTTGGCCACCACCGCGGACGCCCATCCGGCATGGTGGGGCTCGGAGCCCAGCGCGGCGTATGCCGCCCGGCGCACCTCGGCATGTGGATCGGAAAACGACTCGCACAGCAGGGTGCTGGATTCGGGTAGCTGCTGTCGTGCGGCCAGCATGACGAGGGCGGCCCTGCCGCGGGTGGCAAGACGCGCGTACAGCGGGGCACAGTGCGCCACCGTCCGGGGGGCAAGGGTGGCGTCTTCCGCGGCGGCAGAGAGTATCTGGTCAAGCACCTCTTCGCGCGCATCGACAAGCAACTCCTCCAGGGCGACTCTGCCGCCGAGGTTTAGTAAGAGCCTTGCAGCATGGGCCCGGGATCCGGCGGACCCCATCGCCATACGGGCTGCCTGGCGGATAATCCCGGCGATCTCCTTGTCCTGCGGTGCGGCCTCAGAGAGCGCCGTGAGCGACTCGCGGCGCAGCTTATCGTTGCGCGTAGTTTTCAGGAGATCGAGCAGGAGCTTCGCCGTATCAGGGTGCCGGATGCTCCCGAGAGCCCGGACGGCCGCGTACTGCAGCTCTTCGTTGGTACTGTCGATGAGGCGCGCGACGTAGGGGAAACTCCTGATGTCGGCCAGAACGCGCACCGCGGCCAGCGCGGAGAGGGCGACCGGGAGGCGCGAGTCGAAGAGATCGACGTGGAGAAACTCCAGTCCTTTCGGATGTCCCGGACATGCCTCGATCAGGCGGTGAACGGTGAGCAGCGGCTCGACGGCGATCCGGGGCGTCTCTTCGCCGGCGCCTTGCAAGGGAATCGCTGCAGGCGAAAGGCTCGCCGGATTGGGTTCCATATCCCCTCCTTTAGGCGTGAGCAGTCGCCCTGCCCTGGACGTGCCAAGTCGATCTGGGTGCCGCGATGAATACCTCGACGATCTCGGGATCGAACTGCGTTCCCGCCTTCTCCTGGAGTTCCGCGACCACCGTGGAGACCGGGAGCGCCGCACGGTAGGGCCGATCCGAAGTCATCGCATCGAGGGTATCCATAATGGCGAATATCCGCGCATTCAGCGGGATCTGATAGTCCTTGAGGCCCTGCGGATAGCCCCTGCCGTTGAAGCACTCATGGTGGGACAGCACCACATCGGTGGCGAACTGGAGGAACTCGATGTTCCGGATCATCGTGTAGCCCATGAGGGGATGCTTCTCCATGATCATTCTCTCCTCCGCCTCCAGGGCTCCCGCCTTGAGGAGGATGTGTTCGGGAATTCCGATCTTGCCGATGTCGTGGAGATACGCCCCCCACTTGAGATTCTTGCACTCAAAGTCCGACAGGGTGAGCATCGCTCCCATGTTCATACAATTCTGCGAGACGCGCGTGCAGTGGTCCGCTGTCTCGTTGTCTTTCAGGTTGAGCGCCGCGTGCAGCGCGGCCACCGTAGCGTCGTAGACCTCGTCGATCTGCCGGGAGGTGCGTGAAAGCTCCTCGCTCTTCAATTTTACGAGGGTCTCCAGGGTCCGCGCGTGATATTGGAGGCTGCGGCGCGCGCTCCATTTTGCGATGGACGCATCGATTCGCTGCAGGAAATGCCCCACCGTAAATGGCTTGACGATGAAGTCGATGGCCCCATTGCGTATGGATCGGATCGCGGTCTGGATATCATTGCTACCCGTCATGACCACGACCAAAGGCGCGTTCTCATCGGCGTCCTCCGTGAGAACGAGCCCCGATCCGTCCGGCAGATTGACGTCGACGAGCACGAGGTCGTAGCGGGTACACCCCATGAGGGCCCGCGCATCGGCTAAACGGCCTACCACGTCGCACGTATAGCCGCGTATCTTCAGCATCATCGCCACCAATGTCTGGATCTCTTTCTCGTCCTCCAGGACCAGAATCTTCGGCGGATGGGCGGGCACCATGACGGGGAGTTCCATCTCTTGCGTCAAAAGTTCTTGCGTGGTAGCTTTTTGCACGGTCTTTCCCCTCCCTCTTACCCGTGATGCGGATGCTCCTTCAGCCTCTTGAGGCCAGAGGCGATAGCGAGGTCGATCTCGACGTTCATTTTGTGCTCTAAGACCGCATCAGGGATCAGGCGCGACAGAAGCGAGGAATAGTAACAGGGGGTGACGTGGTTGAGAGTCCATGCGGTCAGGTCTATTACGCAATCCTCGCAGGTGCACATCGCTCCTTCATTCACCCGATCCTCGACGGCCTCGTAGACCAGCTCCTGCGAACGGTTTCCCAGGCTTTCCAGGTTGTAGCGTTCGTGTAGTTTCATATTCATGCCCTCCTTGTCGCTCGCGCCCGAAGGGCGTCCATAATGCGGCCCGCTATGACGTCCACCGGGGCCACCTCGTGTGCGTCCCCGTTTTGTATGACCTCGCGGTTCATTCCGTAAATCACCGAGCTGTCCTTGTCCTGCGCGATGACATACCCGCCTCTGTTGTGCAGTTCATGCAGCCCATCGGCGCCGTCCCTGCCCATGCCCGTCATAATGACTCCGATGGCGTGGTTGCCGTACTCCAGCGCAACCGAGTGCATGAGCACGTCTACCGAGGGTCTATGTCCGTTGACGTTCTCCGTCTGGTTAAGCACGACCTTCGGTTCCGATCCGAACCGAGACACTGTCATGTGCCAGTTGCCCGGCGCCAGCAGGACCTGGCCGGGAATGATGGCATCCCCGTTCATTGCCTCCTTGACCGTCAGGCTGCAGCAGCTGTTCAGGCGCTCCGCGAACGCCTTAGTGAACACGGGGGGCATATGCTGCACGACGACGATGCCGACGGGCAGGTCGCCTGGAAGCATCGTGAGGACTGTCTTTAGCGCCACCGGCCCACCCGTGGAAGTGCCGATCGCGACCAGATCATAGTCTCCCATCGCCCGCTCGCCCGCCGCGCGGACCGAGATCCGAGCCGGAGCGGCGAGAGGATATTGCGGGGCGACGGTGTAAGCGACGGGAGAGCGGAAAACGATTTTCGCCGCGCTTTTCACCTTCTCGACGAGCTCCTGTGCAACGGAGGAGATCCCGCCTGATAGAGAGCTCGACGGCTTGAGCACGAAATCCACGGCGCCAAGTTCGAGGGCTTGCAACGTCAACTCCGCTCCCTTCTGTGCGTGGGCGCTCAGAACGATGATCGGCGTCGGCCGGACGGCCATGATTCTGCGGATGGCCTCCAGACCGCCCATACCGGGCATTTCCATGTCCAGGGTGATGACGTCCGGCTGTTCCTTGTCGAGCTTCATCAGGGCGAACTCAGCCTGGGCCGCGGTCGCGACGACGGTGATTTCAGGGTCTTCCTTGAGAATGTCAGTGGCGATCCTTCGAACGAGCGCCGAATCGTCCACCACCATTACGCGGATCATGGACGGACCTCCGTTTTTCTACGGTAGATGGGGGCCTTGAAGGCGGATGTGTAAGCGAAGCGTCTCGTGAAACCACTGACTGACTCGGAATGCCCGATGAAGAGATACCCGTCGGGATGGAGTGCACGCGCGAAAATCTCATCGACGAGCTTCGTCTGCGTCGGCCTGTCGAAATAGATCATCACGTTGCGGCAGAAGATGATGTTCGCCATCTCCCAGGGGGGAGGATCGGTGAAGAGGTTGTGGACACGGAACTCCACGCGAGCCCGTGTCTCCGGAGAGACCTGGTACCCGCCGTCGCCGGTGGGCAGGAAATAGGCTTTGAGCAGGTCGGGTGTCACGAGGCGCAGCGCCCTGTCTCGGTAGATTCCCTCGCGGGCGCGAGCGATCACGGATGTACTGATATCGGTGCCGACGATCTCCACCTCCTTGCCCGCCGCGCGCGCCACCTGATCTGCCACGATGCGCAGCGTGTATACCTCCTCGCCCGTGGAGCAGCCTGCGCTCCAGATCCGGAGCCTGGCATTGGAGCGGAAAAGCTCGGGGAGGATCGTCGACTTGAGCGCCGTGAAATGGTTGCCCTCACGGAAGAAATAGGTTTCATTCGTGCTCACGGCGTCTATGAAGTTCGATATCTCCGATCCTGCGCCGTTGCGAGATGTAAGCAGGGCATAGTAGTCCTCGTAGCTGCCCAGCTTCAGCTGTACCAGCCGCTTGCGTAGCCGGTTGGAGATGAGAATCTGCTTGCCGTCACGCATGCGGATGCCGGTTTTCTCGAAGATGAGCGCCTGAAACAGCGTAAAGGTCTCTTCCGTGAGAACAGGCGTGGCCGTGAGGGCCGCTGCGGAGAATTTCATTGCTTGGCCCCCGTGGAGAGGATTGACTGGAGGGTCTTCACGACCACCCGACCCGTCATGTTGTCGAACACCATGGAACGACCCGCCTTTCCGCCGATTTCCTCGTAGATGATGGGAATTCGGCTTTCCTTCAGCGCCCTGCGCGCCGCGGCCACGTTCTGGTCGCCGATTGCCCCGAGGGTGGAATTGCCCATTGGAAACATCTGTGCGCCCCCGATGAGCATTGCCTGAAGCGCGCCGTGGCGGCCGCCGCATTTCATTACGCGAGCGAGGAGAGCGGGCACTGCCGAGTCGGCGTACTTGCCGGTGGCCTCGTCGTCGTGACGCTTCTCGGGGAGCATGATATGGGCGAGCCCGCTCACGCGCCTCTCGGGGTCGCGGAGGATGATGCCGACGCACGAGCCGAGTATGGTCTTGAGGCTGCGGCCGTCGGTCACGACGTCCATCTCCGCCATCTTGACGGTCACGGTTTCTCCCTCCATATCACCCTGCCACAAGTGCCGGCTTCCGTTCCTGGCGGGGATGCGGCGCGGCCAGCGCATCGATGAGCGTGCGCAGGGAATCGGGTTCGAGGAACAGAATCTGGTGGCATACCACGTTGTCCATCCCTTCGCCGTAGATGACCGCTTCCGTGAGGAGGAGCCTGTCGCCGGGCTGGTTGAAACGCGCCAGAACGGAATCGATGACGGGCAGGCACATGTCGATGCTGATCTCAGGCACCTCGGGGACGAGAGGGAGCCGGGTGGCGTCTGCCATCGCGTTGATGAAGCAGGAGGCGAGGATGTTGCCCATCTCGGAGATGCCCGAGAGGTCGACCTCCGAGGTCTTCGTGGTCGTGCCGCCGGGGCGGCCGTGGAGAAGGTCGTCGATCATCAGGAGGTTCGCCTCCGGAATGACCAGGAGCATTCCCGCGGAGAGTTCGCCTTTGATCCCGACGTACATCCCGGCGACGGTGCACTCCTCCCCGCCCATGACGTCCGCAATTTCCTTGATCGCCACGAGATGGGACTCGGGGAAGCTCACCCGTATTTCGCGGCCGGTAAGCTGGGAAAGGGACATTGAGGCCTGGATCGCGCCCTGGTTGTTGACGTCCTCGAGGAGCCTGCCCTTCGCGCCGGACACGATCTTTGCGAGCTCCTCCACCTCCGGCGGGTTGGCGGGCTCCGCCGAGGGCGCGGGCTCCGCTTGCTCGGCTGCCTGTACCGAGGGCGCGACCTCTGCCGTCGGGGGCTCGGCGCGCGATGCGGCCCCTTGGCTTGTCGCCTCGACAGAGGCCGGACGCCCGTCATCGCTCAAGCCGTCGGAAGCCTGATGATGCCGGCTGATGAGCGTTTCCACGTCCACGATGAGTGCGATCTTGCCGTTGCCGAGGATCGATGCTCCGATGAGTCCATCCACTTCCCGGTAATGCCGGCTCAGGCTCTTGATCACCACCTCGCGCGTCCCGATGATTTTTTCGACCTCGATGCCGATCTTGCGGCCCTCGAAATCCACGACCACCACGGGATTGCCGGGCTGGGGCCGCGTCTCCACGGAGCTGCGGCCGTCCTGGAGCGCGTAGGCGAGATTCACCAGAGCCAGTACCTCCCTTCGCAGGAGGACGACATTGCGGCTGCCCACCGTGCTCAGGATGGATTCGCTGGCTTTGAGGATCTCGCGCACCGCCGACATGGGGATGGCGAAGGTGCTGCCCGAAACCTCGACGAGCACCGCGGTGATGATGGCCATTGTAAGGGGCAGAGAGATGGTGATCGTGGTCCCCACGCGCGGCGTGGAGCGTACTCGCAGGTTCCCGTTCATTTCGTCCACGGCCCTCTTGACGGCGTCCATACCGACGCCGCGCCCCGAAATGTCCGTCACAGTGAGGGCCGTACTGAATCCGGGCAGGAAGATGAAGTTGTGGATCTGCTCGGCGCTTGCCCGGGGGGCGTCGTCGCTGGAGATCAGGCCTTTCTCGAGGGCTTTTCGCAGGATCGCGTCGCGGTCCAGACCCTTCCCGTCGTCGGAGATCTCGATACAGATATGATCGCCCTCCTGGAAGGCGCCAAGGCGGATGGTGCCCGCGGCGGTCTTGCCGGCGGCCATGCGTTCCGAGCTCGGCTCCAGACCGTGATCCACCGCGTTGCGCACCAAGTGAACCAAGGGCTCGCCGATGCGGTCGATCACCTTTTTGTCTATTTCCGTTTCCTCGCCGAACACCTCCAGGATGACGCTCTTCCCGCTCGCCTTGGCAAGGTCGCGCACGACGCGGCGGAACCGGTTGAAAACGTTCGCGATGGGAAGCATCCGGGCCTTCATGATGCCGTCCTGGAGTTCCCGAGTGATGGCGGACAGGACCTCGGTCTTCTCCTCCAGGTCGTAGATGAACCGCGCCTTGCCGTACTCCTCCTTGAGGAGCTGGGTCGTGGCGATGAACCCGGAATTGTGGATGACCAGCTCGCCGACGAGGTTGAGGAGCGTGTCCAGCTTCTGGACCGATACGCGCACCACCTCGTCGGGCCGCGAGCCCTGGGAGAACTCCTCGTGCGCTTCGCGTGCCTCAGCGGATGCAGTGCCGGCTGCTTTTTCCGTCTGTCGCGCCTCCGGGGCAGGCGCGACGGGCGCAACCGTCACCTGGTCGATGGAAATTGAGGCGGCAAGCGCGGCGGCGTTGGGCACCGCGGCGATGCTCACCGTGTAAACGAAGGGATCGGTGGAATCGCGGAGGGTGTCCGGCGAAGGTTCCATGGAGAGAACCTTGCCCAGCTTTTCCAGGCGCGCCTTGACGATAAACGACCGCATGTAGGCTTCCCGGTTCTGCCCCTGGATCGTTACCCTGAGCAAGCTCGTGCGCGCTCCGGTTTCGACTGCAGGCGTTGCCGCGGGCGCAGATACGACCGCGGGAATGCCAGCCGCAGTGGCCGCAGGAACGGCCGTCTGCACGGGTGCCTTCGAATCGGCGAGCGCGGCGAGCCGGCTAAGAAAGCCTTCCACATCGACGTCGGTGGTCTTCCCGTTAGTGAAAGCATCGATCATCGTCTTGCAGAGATCCAGACCTTTGAAGAGCAACTCGCTGAGCGGCCCTTCCAACAGGCGGCCCCCGTCACGGACGTCCGATAGGGACGATTCCAGGTCGTGCGCCACCTTTTGCAGCGTATCGAATCCGATGAAGCCTGCCGACCCCTTCAGCGTATGGATGGCCCGGAACATGCCGTTGAGCGGTTCGCGGTCCTCAGGTGACTTCTCCAAGGCGAGGAGACACTCCTCCCATTCCCGAAGCTGGTCAACCGCCTCCTCGCTGAAGATAGTCAGGTATTCTGCCTTCACTTCCATGCAGATATCTCCCTTGTGACGATGCAGCAGGCAGCGTCAGATTTCCGACAGTAAGCCGTTATCCGCCAGCCCCATTTCCTGGAGTGTTTCCTGCTCCTCCATGGCGATGCTGATCTCTATGGGCCCATACTGCGTTATGAGGCCCAGGACGAGGGCGGGCTTCGATAGGAGGTGGATGTTGAGGTTCGTACCCGTCGCGATCGCGGGTGTGGAGATGTTGAGAACCTGGTCGCGTCTCTGGTTGAGAAGGGAAACGGCATTGCCCGTGATCATATTAGCCACCTCTCCGAGGCAGTCGAGGAACATGATCTGTTTCTCCTGCGGTGACTTCCCTTCGAGCATCTTGTCCACTAGCCGCTCGGCGAGCTTTCCTTCGAGGCTGTAGACGATCTGGCCCGTGAGAAAGCCGTAGATCCCGATGATGATGGAGACCCCGTATGTTGGCTCCGCTTTATCCTTATAGGAGAGATGCCCGCGACGGACCTCGATGCCCGCGATCTGGGAGACCACGCGCATGGCGGCTTCGATGAACGGGTTCACGTACTTGGCGTTGATCTTTACCATGATTGTTCTCCCGCCGTTTCTATTGGAGTGCCTTCTCGACCGCGGAGAGTATCCTCTCCGCGGTGAAAGGTTTGACGACGAAATCGCGAACGCCCAGGGCGATGGCGTCCATGAGCATTTTTTCCTGCCCGAGTGCAGTCACCATGACAATTCGCGCGTCAGGATCGGCTGCCAGGATTTCTCGTGCCGCTTCCAACCCGTCCTTCACCTTCATGGTGATGTCCATTGTGACTAGATCGGGCCTCAGCTTCGCGTATTGAGTGATCGCCTCGATGCCATTGGTAGCTTCTCCCGCGATCTCGAAGCCGTTTGGCGCGAGCATGTCCTTCACGATGGTCCGCATGAAATTGGCGTCATCTACAACCAGGACCCGTTTTGCCATATCCTTAATCCCTCCCTTCGGTAATGGAATGCGCAACAGCATAGATGCAAGTGCCATGCCAAGCGTTGAGCTTCAAAGGCCTGGAAACTGCACATTGCATCGAAACACAGGACCTAATACGCGCATGACGGAAAGATTTCGGACACGATGTCACTGATTCGGGGTCAAGGCATCCCAGATTGCGGCGTACCCCCCGCTTTCACGGTTCGATCAACAGCCGTGGTTGTGGTGCAGAAAGATTTGTACAACTTGATTTGTAGCCCCAGGGGGGCGAGCCGGGCCGAGTTGTCGAGAAGTGAACCCGGGACTCAATTTGCGGCCTGGGCTACATTAACGATGAAGCCCTGAAGCGATACCTCGACTCCAGCACCGCAAATGCAGTCGACGCAATAATCTAGCCTGCTCTTTCACCAGACTCCAATCGTGACGAAAATTATGGGTTGAACCGCTGCCAGATAATACGCTAAGGCAATGCGGGGCCTTGCGTCCATAAGTGCTGATATGCTAATCTAACGCTCTGCCAATTAGAGGTGTGATCCCCATAAGTATCCCGGTCTAGGGCAAGTCGCCCGCTACAGGCCGAAGAAAAGGGGAGAATCGCCTAAAGGAGCTCGCAGGGCTGTCGTGCGCACCTTGGTCGTAGGGCTAACACCCTACGGCTGTCGCGGGTCCCTCGGATCCGCGGAGCGCCAACGGAATTCGCCCCCCGAACCGACATTTTAGGACCGAAAGCACGGTTTACCCCACGGCGAATTTGAGGGGATCTCCATCGGTTTGGAGGGGTCTTTCGTGCCCAATCTTTATAAATTAGTCGCATGACAGTGCTTGGTACGACCGGTGTCGTCGGTGGATAAGGCATGAACCCCTTCCCCTCGGTTGGCACCTCCGTCCTCATCGTCGACGATCAAGAGGTTATACTCAAGACCTTTTCAGCCATGCTCCAGTCCCAGGGCATTACCAACGTGACCACCGAGAAGGACAGCACGTTCGTGCTCGACCGCATCGAGCGTGAGAGACCGGACCTCGTGCTTCTCGACCTGGCGATGCCCGTACTCCCCGGCCAGGATCTTCTCCGCCTCATCCACGAGCAGCACCCCCACCTTCCGGTGGTCGTCATTACCGGCAGCGCGGAGCTGGACACCGTCGTGGCCTGCATGAAGGCGGGCGCCGTCGATTACCTGGTGAAGCCCGTCGACCTGCAGAAGCTTATAACCATGGTACACACCTACGGGTCGCTGCGCGAGTTGCGTCAGGAGAATGCCTCCCTTGCGCGCCATTTGTTCACCCGCACCTTAGAGCATCCAGAGCTGTTCAACGACATCATCACGCGGGACCCCCGCATGCTCGCCCTCTTCCAGTATGTCGAGGCGGTGGCATTCAGCTCGCATCCCTTTCTCCTCACGGGGGAGACGGGAACGGGCAAGGAACTGTTTGCCGCGGCGGTCCACCGGGCCAGCGGCCGGGTGGGTGAGATGGTGACGATCAATGCGGCAGGGCTAGACGATGCCATGTTTTCGGACGCTCTCTTCGGCCACCGCAAGGGGGCATTTACCGGCGCCGATCAGCCCCTGCGCGGACTTGTTGACCGCGCGGGAGCGGGCACGTTGTTCCTCGACGAGATCGGCGACTTAAGCCCGGCCTCCCAGGTGAAGCTGCTTAGGCTCGCCGAAACAGGCGAGTACTACGCACTGGGAACCGACGTCGTGCGGCGCTGTACTGCGCGCCTAGTGGTCGCCACAAACAAGAAGCTCGAGGCAGCGGTCGCTTCAGGGGCCTTCCGCTCCGATCTCTATTATCGGCTCTTCACCCACTGTATCTCTATCCCGCCGCTGCGCAGCCGCGCCATGGACCTCCCCCTCCTCGTGGAGAAGTTCGTGCAGACTGCGGCGAAGGAGCTCGGGAAGGCTCCTCCTGCGGTTTCCCGCGAGTTGCTGGCGCGCCTGCGTACGTACGAGTTTCCGGGGAATGTCCGGGAGCTGAAGTCCATGATCATCGACGCGGTCGGACGGCATCGCGAGGGCGCACTGACCGTCGAGATGCCCGGCGGTGCACGCCAGGCGAAGCTCAGAGACGAGGAGACGCGGGCCGTGATCGGATTTGGGGAGAACCTGCCGACGATTCAGCAGACGGTGAGGATGCTCGTGCGGGAGGCGCTCGGCCGTTCGGGGGGAAATCAGACCGCGGCCGCGAGGCTCCTGGGCATTAGCCAGCAGGCGCTAAGCAAACGTCTCAAGGGAAACAGCAAAAGCCAGGAATCTCTTGACGATTTCTGACGGCAGGAACCTTCGAAACACGCTCACGGGCTAAATCCCCTTCCCATGAATGACGAGCCCGAAGATGGAAGCCCCGCGGAAGTTCAACGCAGGTTGTGGTCCTACAACATCCATTGTGCAGGGCGTGAACTCCACCACGTCGCGCTTGGTGTGACTGCCGCCCCAGCTGTCTGAGGAGTTGGTCAGACGATTGAATTAGCTCGTGAAAAGCCTCCTAACTGACAGGTTGGCGACAAATACACTACGGAGAAAACATATTGCCCTCATTATTCAAAGATTTCTTCGGATTGGCATCATTATTGCTGATATTTTTACATGTTCGAAGCGTTCGTTGAAATCATGCTCGACCGTGCAGAGCCAAGCTCGGAATATCGCTAGAAGCCAAGAGGGAGCAATTATGGAAACACTAACCACAGCGGGTACATCCGAGGTGAAGCAGCTCATCAGCTTTACGGTTGGCGCAGAGGAATACGGCCTGGAACTTTTGCGGGTGAAGGAGGTCATCCGCATGCGCCAGATCACCTGGCTTCCAAAAGCTCCCTCCTGCGTAAAAGGAATCATCAACCTCAGGGGCGACGTGATCCCGATCGTCGACCTGCGCGAGCGATTCGGGCTTGCGGCGCAGGAGCAGACCGCCATAACGCGGATGATCGTCGTGGAGGTCGAGGGCCGCATGGTTGGCATGGTGGTGGATTCCGCCAGCCAGGTGGTCCGTATACCCGCCGACCAGTTCGATCCACCCCCCACGGCGATGGGCGAGGTGTCGCGGGATTTCATAACTGCGGTCGGGAAAATGGGCGAGAAGCTGATCATCATGATCGACGTGGACAGGGTTTTGAGCACCGAGGAAATGAACCAGATCGCGGGCAGCCTCGAGGCTGAGGAGAAGGAGCCTGCCCTCAGCAGGGCGTGATGCAACCGGCAACGCAGCGCTGTTTATCTATGTGTTACAGAGGAGGAAAGAAATGCTGAAGAACATTAAGATCGGCGTAAAGCTGATCGTCGTGGGAACGCTCATCATGGTAATACCCTTGCTGGTCGTTGCCCTGGTAGCGATCAGTAAGTCAACGCAGGGCCTGGCCGCAGTGGAGAATGAGCAGCTTGCAGGGAGATCCTCTAATATTGCGCAGATCATCGACAGGGTATTCGGGGAGGAGAAGAAACTTTCTCTGAGCTTCGCAATTGACCCTGACATCGTTGCAGCGGCAATTGCTGTGTCCGAAAAGCCCGTTGCCTCAACGGAGAAGGGGACAGCGGTCGCCGAGAAACCGGCAACGGGAAGGGCCGCTTCGGGCAAGACAACTCCGGCTCCAGTCGTGGATAACGGCGCCGCGGCTACGGGGGAGCTTCTCAATCGCGCAACCGCAAAGATAAACCGTTTCATGCAGACAAAAGGACTGGGCGACGACTATCAGGTTCTTGTATGCATCGGATTAGACGGGATACCGTTCGCTGCCTCCGATCCTACCTATCTGAATGTCAACTTCTCCGATAGAGGATACGTGAAAACCGCCCTGGCAGGTACGGTGAACGCGGGCCAGGCGGCATTGAACAAGGTGACGAAAAAGCCTTTTGCTCCGTTTGCCGCGCCGATCCGCTCGGGGGACAAGATTGTCGGCGTGTTCGCAGCCATTGCGGACATCAGCTTCCTCAATGAGCTTATCACGGGCGAAAAAATCGGTGCGACGGGCTATTCGTTTGTCACCGATAACACCGGTCTGGTCTTGGCTCATCCGAAAGCAGAAAATATCTTCACGCTCAACATCTCCAAGTTGCAAGGCATGGAGGAGCTGTCAAAGAAGATGAGCGCAGGGGAGAGCGGGGTTCACTCCTATGTGTTCCAGGGTGTACCCAAGACCGCGGGCTACGCGCCGATAAAGGCAACCGGATGGAGCGTTTGTTTGACCCTCCCCGATTCCGAATATCTCACCGCGGCGAACGACGTGCGGAACCTTATCCTGCTCATCAGTGCGATCGCCATCGTGATCGCCTTCCTTATTTACCTGGTGTTTTCCCGCACCATCACCAAACCTCTGGCGAGGGGCGTGTCCTTCGCGGAGCTTGTGGCCTCGGGGGATTTCACCCAGCAGCTTCCCATCCATCAGAAGGACGAGATCGGCAAGCTGGCCGAGGCGCTGAACGGGATGGCGATAAAGCTGAAGGGAGTGGTGGCCACCATCCAGGACAGCGCCGAGCAGGTGGCCTCATCCAGCGAGGAGATCACCGCCAGCGCGCAGAAACTGGCCGAAGGAGCACAGAGCCAGGCATCCACGCTTGAGGAGACCAGCGCATCGGTAGAAGAGCTGACCGCGTCGGTGGACCAGGTGGCCGAGCACGCGCAAAGCCAGGCGGCGGCGGTGGAACAGGGCTCCAGCTCCATGGCGCAGGTACACCAATCCATCGAGGACGTGTCGAAGAACCTGACGGAGATCGCAGTTCTGGCCGGCAAGTCGGTGGAGAACGCGCTGGAAGGGGCAAAGGCGGTCAGCGAGGTGATGGAGGGGATCAACTTGATCGCGGCCAGCTCGGAGAAGATCGGCGGGATCGTAAATGTCATTTCCGATATCGCCGACCAGACGAACCTGCTGGCCTTGAACGCCTCCATCGAGGCGGCGCGCGCAGGGGAGCACGGGCGGGGGTTCGCGGTGGTCGCCGACGAAGTGAGCAAGCTGGCCGATCGCAGCTCGACCTCGACGAAGGAGATCGAGAACCTGATAAAGGAAAGCGTGAAGAACGTGAACAAGGGGGTCGAGACGGCAAAGGGGTCGCAGGCGGCGATGGAGCAGATACGCACGGCCTCGCAGAAGGTGAAGGAAATGATTTCCGGGTTGTCGGATTCGATGACGCAACAGGTGGAGGCGGTGAAAGAGCTTTCGAAGGCCTTGGGCAGTATAAGCGAGATGAGCCAGAGTATATCCGCGGCAACCGAGGAACAAACGACCAATGCGAAACAGGTGTCGGTGGCGGTGGAAAACGTCAACGAGGTCACGCAGAGCGCGGCCTCTGCGGCGGAGGAGATGTCCTCGGCCACCGAGCAGCTGGCGAGTATGGCACAAGAGCTGCAGCGGATGATGGCCCAGTTCAAAATCGAGGATGGGAATGAAGTGGTCAGTAGGCAGCCGAAGCCCGTGGCAGTCGATGGGAACGGCAACGGCAAAGGAAAAACAGTAGGAAAAGAGCTGCATTTCCGGGAGTTGCCTGCCGTCGTGGCCGTCGGCACGAATTAGAGAGGATTCGCCGAGTTCTAATCAATTTCCGGAAAGCTGGCGCGGCCGTGGAATCCCTCCTTCCACGTGCCGCGCAATTTTTTACAGCATAGCGAGAAGGGCGTATCGAAGAAAGGGCGAAAGGCTTATTAAGCAGTATCTTGAAAGGGTAAGGAATAGCAATGACAGACCTGAACTGCGGAGAGTGGAGGCAGAGCAATGCTTTGTGGGGAAGACACTGTGAATGCCACAGGTATCATGGGGATCAGCCGGGATATCATTGAGCGAAAAGAGCTTGAAAAGAAAAACCAACAGCTGGCAATGATGGTCGAGTACTCAGACGAGTCAATCGTGGGCCTTGACCTGAACCAGCGGGTCACGGTGTGGAACAGGGGGGCAGAGCTCCTCTACGGATACACGGCAGAGGAAATGATCGGTGCGCCGACCTCGTCGTCAATTCCCCCTGAACTAGAGGACGAAACGCGGCTCATGCAGGATCGGGTAATGAAGAGTGGCCAGGTCACGCGCTATGAGACAACCCGACTATGCAAGGACGGCTCGAGGATCATGGTCGCCATCACTCTTTCCGCGATTTTCGATGCGGAGGGCAGGATCGCGGGCATCGCATCGATTGCCCGAAACATTACCGAGCAAAAGCGACTTGAGGAGGAGCTACTAAATAGCGAGAGGAAACTGGCTGACATCATCGATTTTCTGCCGGATGCCACTTTTGCCGTCGACACGGAAGGGCGTGTCATCATCTGGAACAAGGCGATTGTGAGAATGACGGGCATTCCTGCTGCACAGATGATCGGCAGAGGCAACCACGCCTGCGCAATCCCGTTTTACGGAGAACCGCGATTGCAGTTGATAGATTTCATTTTAATGGGCTGCGAGATTATTCCGGACCGGTATTCCAACGTCACCTACGAAGGTGATACATTGAGCGCGGAAGTTTTTTGCAACGCCCTCAACAACAATGAGGGAGCATGGGTTGTTTCCAAGGTCTCGCCCCTGCACGATCAGGTTGGCAACATTATAGGCACGATCGAAAGCATCCGCGATATCACCTTGCAGAAGCTCTTAGGCGCGAGTCTCATAGAAAGTGAAAAGAAATTTCATCTGCTTTTCGATCGGTCCGCGGACGGGAATCTCATTCTCGAAAACGGCCGCTTCGTTGAATGCAATGAGGCAGCCTTGCAGATTGCAGGCTTTACGGTTAAAGAACAGCTTCTCGGCCTCCGACCCAGCGACATCGCACCAGAGTACCAACCCGACGGCGAGTCCTCGGCCTCCAAAGCGGAGCGGCTGATAGACTTCGCCCAGGAAAAAGGCTTCCATCAGTTCGAATGGGTGAGCAATCGTTTCGACGGATCAGAGCTTACCCTTGATATAATGCTCACCGAGATTCCCGTGATGGGTAAGCGGCTCCTGCATGTCAACTGGCGAGACATCTCGAAGCGCAAATACTCGGAGAAGGCGCTGATGGAGAGCGAGCAAAGATACAGATATCTTGTAGAAAATGCCAGAGAAGCCATTTTTGTCGTGCAGGAAGGTTTGATCAGTTTCAGTAATCGTGCCGGTTTTGAAATATCCGGTTATTCAGAACAGGAGTTATTTTCAAAACCTTTTGTCGAGCTCATCCATCCCGGTGACCGCGCCAGGATAGAGAATATCCATCTAAAATTTCTCAGTGGCAAAAAGGCCGAATCTCGGTATCTGTTCAGAATAATAACTAAAGACGGCGACTGCAGATGGCTTGAACAACACGTCGCACTGGTTAGCTTTGATGGAAAACCCGCCACGCTATGCCTTGCCTATGACATCACCAAGCGCAAGAATGCGGCGGAAGCGCTGCGAGAATCAGAAAGGCGATTGTCCGAAATTATAGAATTTCTGCCCGACGCCACGTTCGTTATCGATGAGGAGGGACAGATTGTAATTTGGAACCATGCCATCGAACAGATGACGGGAAAGACGAAAAAGCAGATGCTCGGATGCCGCAACTATGAATATGCATTCCCATTTTACGGCTGCCGCCGTCCCATACTCATCGATCTTGCTTTCAACAAACGAGAAGAAATCAGCGATGAATATATATCCGCTGTAAGAAACGGGGATACCATTATGGCGAAATCCTTCACTCCTTCGCTTTATCAAGGAAACGGAGCCTATCTTTTTGGGGTAGCCACCCTCCTTCGCAATGAAAAAGGAAAAATTGTCGGGGCTATCGAGTCGATACGCGACATCACCGAAGGCAAGCGGGTCGAAGAGGAATATCTGAGCGAAAAAGAATTCACGGAAACGCTGCTGGAAAGTTTGCCAGGCATTTTTTACCTTTACTCGTACCCTGAATTGCGACTCATACGCTGGAATAAATCTCATGAAACTATATTTGGATTCAGCCCCGAAGAGATGAAGGATCGTTCAATTCTGGCATGGCACCTGCCGGAAAATAAGGAAAAGGTACTAAAGACAATTATGGAAGAATGGGATAAAGGAGTTGGCAATTTGGAAGCGCCCATGCTGGCGAAAAACGGTCGTTTGATCCCATTTCTCATGACCGGCGTCAAGTTCGAGATTATGAAAAAGAAATATTTAATGGGTGTGGGGCTTGATATCAGCAGCAGTAAGAATGCGGAAGAGGAGAAGGTTAAACTTGAAGAAAAGTTTCAGCAGGTTCAGAAGATGGAATCCGTGGGACGCCTCGCGGGGGGAATCGCCCATGATTTCAATAACCTTCTGACCGTGATCCTGGGGTATTGCGATATTCTGGTTAACAGGTCACAGGGTGCTGACATGGATGCGCTCGGCGAAATCCGGGGCGCGGCAGAACGGGCGGCCACCCTAACCGGGCAGCTTCTTGCCTTCAGCAGAAGGCAGATACTCCAGCCCCAGGCGATCTCGTTGAATTTGACGATTATGAACATGCAGACGATGTTAAAAAGGCTGATCGGAGAAGATGTCGAGATTTCCGTTAAGGCGCGCAGAGGCGAGTGGCTGGTGCTCGTGGATCCCGGGAAGTTAGAGCAGGTCGTCATGAACCTCGCCGTGAACGCGAGGGATGCGATGCCCTCGGGGGGAAAGCTGAAAATTGAAACTTCGAATATCATCTTTGACAGGTCCTTCACTTCTCCGCACCCTGAAATATGCGAAGGCGAATACGTCCTTCTCACGGTAAGCGACACGGGTGAGGGAATGGACCGATCGGTGCTCCCTCACATCTTTGAGCCGTTTTTCACGACGAAGGAAATTGGCAAGGGAACAGGCCTGGGCCTAGCCACAGTCTACGGGATCATCAAGCAGAGCCATGGGTTTATCTTCTGTGACAGTCAGGCAGGCAGGGGAACGACTTTCACTATCTATCTCCCAAGAATTCTCGAGAAGACCGAATTGGATGCCCCAATGTCCGCGAGCGTGTCACAGTCGCAAGGCGGCATGGAGTCTATCCTGCTCGTTGAGGACGACGACGGAATTCGCGGTCTTGCCCGGTTGATCCTGAGCGAAGCGGGCTATTCGGTTGTTTCCACTCGGAATGGTAGCGAGGCTCTGGCCGCGCTGACCGACCGGATCGACCTGCTGATCACCGACGTGGTTATGCCGGACATGGATGGGAGTATCGTGGCTGAGCAGGTTACCACGAGATACCCGGGTATAAAGGTCTTGTACATGTCAGGATACACGGATGACTTGATCGTACACTACGGCGTGCTTGACGAGAACCTGCGCCTGCTCCAGAAGCCCTTTTCGGCTGAAGAACTTCTGCGAGCGGTGCGCGAGGTGCTTGACGAGGAGTAGACGGGGATACCGCAACCCGAGAAGTGGAATGCGGCCATATCCGGTCAGGGCTTGGCTTGCAGGAATATCCTATTCGCCTTGGCGTCGAGAGCTGCGAGGGTCGAGTCCAGCTCCGCCCCGTCGAGGACGGCGTTGTACGCGGCGCTGATGGCGTCTCGAACCTGCTCATAGCCCAGGAACGAAGGCTCGGCCTTCTGGTCGCTCGTCTGCAGGCCCTTCCACGCGGCGGCGAATTGGGGATTCTGCGACAGATAGTCGCCGAGCCGGCCGGCCGTGGATTTTCGCACGGGAAAATAGTTCGAGGCGCGGACCCATTCGGCCTGCTGGGCGCTCTCGCTCATCCAGCGAAGGAAGAGCCATGCCGCGAGCTGCTTTTGAGGCGTGGACTTCACGACGCTGACCGAGGCGCCGTAGATGTCGAGGACGGCCTTAGCCGTCGAGTGCGGGATCGGAGCGACGTTCCATGCGAAGCCTCCGCTCGCGCCCTTCCTGACCGCCAAGTCGTAGAAGGGAATGCCCGAGGTCGAACCCATGGTAAAGAGGACTTTATTATTGGCGAAGTCGGTCTGGTCGCCGTACTGCTCGGCGATCTTCTTCGCGTAGCCTTCCTTGTATATTTTCAGGAAGAAGGCGAAGGATGCCCTGATCTGCGGCGTGTTCAGCGCGTAGCCCTTGCCTCCCCGCGCCTGGAAATCCCCTCCTCGGCTGATGACCTGGGCGAAGACGTTCGACGCGTCGAGGCTGATGTCGCAACCGTACCTGCCCTTGGCAGGGTCGGTGGCTAATTTTACGGCGGCGTAGAATTCGTCCCAGGTCTTCGGCGGGGCGGCTATCCCCAGCTTCTTGAGCCAGTCTGCGTTGTAGTATAGGACTTCGATCGACCGGTTGGGTGGCCACCCCAAACGCTTGCCGCCGAACTGCTGGTTTATGTCCTGAGCGAGGAAGCCCGGAAAATAATCGGCGAGTTCGGTTTTTGCGATCCCGAAATTTGCGTCCGCGACGTAGGGACTGAGGTCGACCAAGGCCTCGCTCAGCTCGTAGGTAGCCGCGTTGTTCTGGTAGGCGACGACCAGGTCCGGGGTCGAGCCCCCGGCTATGCCCGCCGTCATTTTATTGGCGATGTCGTTGTAGCCGCCGGCGTACTCGCCCTTGACCGAAATGCCCCATCGGTTCGTCGCGTTGAAGCGGTCGATCATCTTTTTCAGGGATTCTTCACGGCCCTGGTTATGCTGATACCAGTAGGTGACGACAGTGCCTCTGAGTTTGAGCTTTTCGAAGTCCTGCGCGCCCAGGGCGCCGAGGGCGGCCATCGACGCGAGGAGAGCGAAAACCAGGGATTTCCAGGCCCGTCCGCTCATGTTCCCTCCCGATCTGGCATTCTCTTCATTCCTTGATGCCGGAGCTGCTGATCGACTCGACGATCTGGCCCTGGGCTATGATGTAGACTAGCACGATAGGCAGGAGCGAGATCAAGGCGCCGGCCATGCGGAGCTGTATCTGCGGGCCCGCCTCGGAGATGAGACGGGCCAGTCCCACGGAAATCGGACGCCATCTCGGCGTCTGCACGACCACGAGAGGCCACTGTAGGGAGTTCCACGAAAACGCGAGGTCCAGGCAGGCCACCGTAAGCAGCGGCGCCCGAGACATGGGCGCGACGATGGACAGGAGGATGCGCACATTGGTCGCCCCGTCCATGCGCGCGCTCTCGACGAGGGAGTCGGGTATCTGCCGAAAGAATTGGCGAAGGAGGAAAATGTAGAAGGCGCTCGCGAGGAAGGGTAGCGTCAATCCGGCCAGCCTGTCGACCCAGCCCAGATAGCTGACGACGAGGAAATTGGGGATCAGCGTGACCGTTTCGGGGATCATCAGGGTCGCGAGGAAGACGGAGAAAATTGCCTCCTTACCGGGGAATCTCAGCTTGGCAAAGGCGTAGGCCGCAAGGGAGGAGGTAGAGAGGGTCCCGGCGAGGGTGACCATGCTGATGATGAAACTGTTGAGGAAATAATGCCCGAAGGTGTCCCCGAGCCAGACTTCGGCGAAATTGGCCCATTGCGGCGAGACCGGCCAGAAGTCGGGCGAGAAGGGATTGGGGCTCACCCGCGTGACCGTCTCGGCATAAGTTTTGAGCGAGTTAGCCGCCATATAGGCGAAGGGCATGAAGCAGATGAAGGCGCCGAGGCCGAGGACGAGGTAGCGCGCGCCGCGCCATGCGACCTGCGTCCACTTCGGCCTAGTCAAAGAACACCCGCTTTTCCATGCTGCGCCTTTGGATAAGGGTCAACACCGCGACGATGGCGAGCAGGACCATGGACAAAGCCGCGGCGTAGCCGAAACGCCCGCTGTGGAAGAATTGGAAGAAGATGTAGACGCTCATGGGGTCGGTGACGCCTCCGGTCGAGGGGTCGCGGAGGACGTAGATGCTGTTGAAGGACTTGAAGGTGCCGATTATCCCTAAAATCGTGAGAAAATACGTGCTGGGAGAGACCAGGGGCAGGGTGATGCGGCGCAGCATCGTCCAGGGCCTGGCCCCGTCGAGGGCGGCGGCCTCGTAGAGTTGGCGCGGAACGGCGGCGAGGGCGTTCGCATAGATCAGGGCGTAGTAGCCGATATAGACCCAGTAGTTGTAGATCATGATGCTGATGAGGGAGAGGCTGGGTCCTCCGGCCCAGGTCGACCAATACTCCCACATTTTACCGGCTCCCTTTGTCGGGGCCGGTCCGAAGAGCATCTCGAAGACGCCCCTGTACTCGCGCAGCCACTGGAGCGGATGGGCCCCGAAGAGGGCGAGCATCTGGTTGGCCCAGGACTCGGGCCTGAGCGAAAAAAGCCGCTCGAAGACCGACGCGGTCGCGACGGCCGGCACGAAATAGGGCAGAAGATATATGACGCGGAAGGCCTGCTTGCCGTCGAATTTCCCATCGAGGGCAACCGCTATCAGAAAGCCGAAGAGCAGCTGAATCGGGACGGTCCCCAGAGAGTACCAGACGGTAACGCGGAAGGATCTCATCATATCGGGGTCGCCGAGGATATTGATTCGCGGCAGATCGAAGATCAGTCCAGCCGATCCGGCGAGGACGAGTATCAGGCCGAAAAAGCGGACGAGGACCTTCCTCTTCTTCGCTGCCAGAGCGAATCCTCCCGCTACCAGGGCCGCGGAAGCGACCAGGAAGAGGAAAAGCGCGGCATTGCCGAATATTTCCCCGTAATTTCCCAGGCCGATGAAGGTCGAATGCTTTATTCGCCAGTTGAACAGGCTTATATAGATGTTAAAAAAAAGGGGAAAAAGGCCGAAGACGCCGAGGACGAGTGCCGCCGGTAGAAGGAAGAGGTATCCCGAGATTGCCTCGGAGCTCCGAGCCGAGAGCGCAGGCAGGCGCAATTCAGTTAAACTCCGAAGACCGGCGCGCGTAGTCGCGGAAGGCCAGGATCATCGCCGGCTTTTTCATACTGTTTCCTGCCCTTCAAAGCGGACTTCTCGAAGCCATGTTCCCCAAGCATATCCAAGCATATAGTGTGTTGGTTTCGCACACAACGATAAATGAAGCGGTAGCCGTTCGCCTCCGCTTTTCATTATAATCACGTCACTTCGTGAAAGGCGGACTCGCGCGCGTGCGGGCAGGTCTTCCAGGAACACCTTCGGGACGCGAGCTCCGCCATTTCCGGGCCGGGGAGGTCGCCACGCCCCGTCAAGGCGCGCTGCCGTATCCGTCGGCGGGGCGAAATCAGATGGCCAGCGGGAGAAGCCCGCCGGTCGAGGAGCAACAGCATGCAGGACAACAGCGTCATCGGTCGCGAGGCCGCCACCATGGAAAAGATCGTCTCTTTGGCCAAGCGGAGGGGCTTCGTCTTTCAGTCCTCCGAAATATACGGAGGTCAGTCCGGCGCCTGGGACTACGGCCCCATGGGCGTCGAGCTCAAGAACCGCATCCAGCGATTCTGGTGGAAGGAAATGACCCAGCTCCACGACGACATCGTGGGCCTCGACGCCGCCATCCTCATGCACCCGAAAACCTGGGAGGCCTCCGGCCACGTCGAGAACTTCACCGACCCCCTCGTCGACTGCAAGAAGTGCAAGCAGCGCTTCCGCGCCGATCAGATGGACCAGGCCAAGCTCGCCAGGAAAGAGTGCCCCGAGTGCGGCGGCGAGCTCACCGACACCCGCAAGTTCAACCTCATGTTCAAGACCAACATCGGCCCCGTGGACGACGGCTCAGGCCTCATCTATCTCCGTCCCGAGACCGCTCAGGGCATCTACGTCAATTACAAGAACATCGTCCAGTCCAATCGGATGAAGATCCCCTTCGGCATCGCCCAGGTGGGCAAGGCCTTCCGCAACGAGATCGTCACCAAGAATTTCATTTTCCGCACCTGCGAGTTCGAGCAGATGGAGATGCAGTACTTCGTCAAGCCCGGCGAGGACGTGAAGTGGTTCGACTACTGGCGCGAGCAGCGCTGGGCCTTCTACGCCAAGCTCGGGGTGCGCATGGACAAGCTCCGTTGGCACCGGCACGGCCCCGACGAGCTCGCCCACTACGCCAAGGACGCCTACGACATCGAGTATGAGTTCCCCATGGGATTCAAGGAACTTGAGGGTGTGCACAATCGTACAAATTTCGATCTCACCCGCCACCAGCAGTTTTCCGGCAAGGACCTCCAGTACATCGACCAGGACAACGGCAACGAGCGCTTTATTCCCTTCATCATCGAGACGAGCGCCGGCCTCACCCGAACCCTCCTCATGGTCCTCTGCGACGCCTACGAAGACCAGTACATTGGCAAAGACCAGGCTAGTAACGCGGATTCCGCGGGAAACCGCGAAGGCGGAGGCGCTGGAAGCGCCGACGACTGGAGAACCGTCCTCCACTTCCATCCGAGCCTCGCCCCGATCACCGTCGCCGTCCTCCCTTTAATGAAAAAGGACGGCCTCGCCGAGCTCGCCCAGAGTATCCGTCAGGATCTCAAGGAAGAGTTCGCCACCGATTACGATCAGGGCGGGGCCATCGGCCGCCGCTATCGCCGCCAGGACGAAGTCGGCACCCCCTTCTGCGTCACCATCGACTACCAGAGCAAGGATGACGGCACCGTCACCGTCCGTTTCCGCGACAGCATGGAGCAGATCCGAGTCGCGCGCGGCGATCTCGAGCCGACGCTCAAGCAGGCGATAAAGGACTATAAGAGGGTCTGAGTTTCAGTCCTCGTTTTCCTCCTCGAACAATCCCAGCTCCGGTTTATCCTCGCCCTCGTCGGTGGTCGAGGTTCCCAGGAGCATCTCGACCTTGCCCTGGATCTTGTCGAGGTCGCGCTCGAGGCCCTTGGAGAGCTTGACGCCTTCCTCGAATACGGCAACCGCTTCTTCCAAGGGCAGATCGGGTTCCTTGATGCGCTCGGCCAGCACCTCGAGGCGGTCCAGCCTCTCTTCGAATTTTTTCACTTTCGTACCTCCAGGGTCGCGGCGAGGGCTCCGCCCCGCGAAAAGCTTATTTCTATATTTTCGCCGACGGCGAGGGCGGCGGCGTCGCGTATCGCGGCGCCGCCGGCGGCGGGACGGACCACGGAGAAACCGCGGGCGAGAACGGCCTCGGGACTCATGGCGGCGAGATCGCGCGAGGCCAGCTCGAGTCGGCGCTCGCGGGCTTCGATGGCTGCGGTCATGCCTCGCCCGAGTTCGTCGCGGGCATCGTCGAGGCGTCGCGCGGAGGGCATGAATACCCGCATGAGGCGCGCCTCCACCGCGGAGGGTTCGAAACGGCCGACGAGGAGGCGGGCGCGGTCCATGCGAACCCGGATGGCCGTCTCGATCTCGGCCTTAAATTGGATCACCTCGTGTTTTAAGACGGAGCGGCTTTCCGATACGAGCTCGGCCGCGGCGCTGGGCGTCGGCGCGCGGAGGTCGGCGGCGAAGTCGGACAGGGCCCAATCTATCTCGTGGCCGACGGCGCTGATGACGGGTATGCGCGACGCGGCGATGGCCCTGACGACGAGCTCGTCGGAGAAGGGGAGGAGGTCCTCGAGGGAGCCGCCGCCCCTGCCCACGATGATGACGTCGCCGAGGGACATTCGGTTGGCGGCCTCTATCTGCCGGGCGATTTGAGCGGCCGCTTCCTCTCCCTGCACGGCCGCGGGCAGGACCACTACCTCCATGCCCGCGTTTCGGCGCCTGAGGACGTTGATGATGTCGCGTATCGCGGCGCCCGTGGGGGAGGTGACTACGGCCACCCGCGAGGGGAAGCACGGCAGGGCGCGTTTGCGCGACTCGTCGAAGAGGCCCTCCGCCGCCAGCGCTCGCTTGCGCTCCTCGAGCATGGCGAGGATGTCCCCCTCGCCGGCCGGCTCGAGCCTCTCGACCAGGAGCTGGTACTGGCCCCGCGCCGCGTAGACGGTGATGCTGCCGCGGGCGCGCACGAGGGCGCCGTCCGCGGGCTCGAAGCCCAGGGCCTTGGAGCGGTAGCGGAACATGACGGCCTGGAGCATGGCGCCCCGGTCTTTCAGGGTAAAGTAGAGGTGGCCAGAGCTCGCGGGCCGGCAGTTGCTTATCTCGCCCTCGACGAGCACCGAGGGGAGGGAGCCCTCGAGGAGTTCCTTGACGAGGGCGGTGAGCGCGGAGACGCTCAGGGGCCGTTCGATGTCGTCCATCACGTAGTGATAATAGCCACGATGCCCACTGCTGGCACAAGAGGGCCTACGCGGGATAAAATAAAGGCATGGATCCACGCGAGCTCCCCGTCTACCAGCAGAAGGAGCGCATTCTAGAAGCCCTGAAGGACCACCAGGTCATCGTCGTTGAGAGCCCGACGGGATCGGGCAAGACTACCCAGCTGCCCATCATTCTCTACGAGGCGGGCTATGCCCGGAATGGTCTCATCGGGATAACCCAGCCCAGGCGCATCGCCACCCTGTCGGTATCCGACTTCATCGCGAGACAGCTCGGGGTCAAGGTCGCGGGCCTCGTCGGTTACAAGATGCGCTTCGAGGACAAGACGAGCAACGCCACCGCGATCAAGATAATGACCGACGGGATACTCCTCCAGGAGATGAAGCTCGACCCGGCCCTCTCGCGCTACGGCGTGATCATGGTCGACGAAGCCCACGAGCGCAGCCTCAACATCGACTTCATCCTCGGCCTGTTGAAGCGCGTCCTCGAGTCGAGGCCCGAGTTCAAGGTCATCGTCTCTTCGGCGACGATCAACGCTGAGGTCTTCTCCGAATACTTCGGCGAGTGCCCCATCGTCAAGATCGAGACCTCGATGTATCCCGTAACCCTCGTCTACGACCCGCCACTCGCGGAGGGCGAAGAGCTCGACTTCCACGCCGCCAACGACGCCATGCAGGTCAAGATCGAGCAGATCGTATCGCGCATCGTCTCCGAGAAGAGGGAAGGGGACATACTCATCTTTCTCCCGGGCGAAAAGGCGATAAAAGAGTGCATGCAGCGCCTCGCCTACGGACCAGTCGGGGGGAAGCTCCATATAATTCCCCTCTATTCGCGGCTGGGCAAGGACGAGCAGGAGAGGGTCTTCGAGAAGGCCCCCCTCTTCAAGACCAAGGTCGTCATCTCGACGAATATTGCCGAGACGAGCGTCACGATAGACGGAGTCACGAGCGTGCTGGACTCCGGGTTGGCGAAGCTCAATTACTATAATCCCAAGACCTTCACCTCGAGCCTCATCGAGACTCCCACCTCCAAGGCCTCGTCCAACCAGCGAAAGGGCAGGGCGGGGCGCACGAGGCCGGGCAACTGCTATCGTCTCTATTCGAGGGCCGACTTCGAGAACCGCCCCCTCTTCACCACCGAGGAGATATACCGCACCGACCTCACCGAGGTCGTGCTCCGGATGGCCGAGCTCGGGATAAGCGAGTTCGAGCGCTTCGAGTTCATCTCCGCCCCCTCCAAGTCGGGCATAGCGGGCGCGATCGACGCCTTGAGCCTCCTCGGCGCCCTCAATCCCGACCGCAGTCTCACCAAGGTCGGCGAGATGATGTGCGCCTTCCCCCTTCTGCCGCGCCATTCGCGGATAATAGTGGAGGCCATCCTCGCCTATCCCGACGTGGTGGACGAGGTCCTCATAGCCGCGAGCTTCCTTTCGACGATGAGCCCCTACATTCTCCCGCCCGGCGAGGAGATGGAGGCGCGGCGCGCCCACCACGCCTTCCGCGACCCCGCCGGCGACTTCATCTCCTACCTCAAGATGTTCGCCGCCTTCAAGGCCGCGCGGGACGCGGGGCGGTGGTGCGAGAGGAACTACCTCGACGAGCGCACGATGCTCGAGATCGTCAGGATAAGGGAGCAACTCGAGCTCATCGTGTCGGACCTGGGCGTGCCGATCTCCGGGGGCGGCAGCGTCGACGACTATCTCTGCTGCGTGAGCAGGGGCCTCATTCAGTTCGTGTGCGTCCGGCAGGATCGGGGGCTTTTCCGCTCCCTCACCGCCGAGAAGATTCAGATCCATCCCGGTTCCGTTATGTACAAGGAGAACCCCCAGTATATCGTCGCCGGCGAGATAGTTCGCACCACGCGCATGTACGCGATGTCGGTATCGCCCCTGCGCAAGGACATGCTCTCGCGCATTTCACCGCGTCTGGAGGGCCTCATCGGCAGGGGGACGGTGCGGGGCGGGGCCTACGCCGCGGGAACGGCGGGCGCATACGGCGCACGAGGCGGGGTCGGCGGTCCCGGCGGCGCCGAGCGCGAGCGAGGCGCACGCAGGGCCGCCCCCTCTCCCGAGCAGGTCGCGGAAGTGTCGGGCGGAGGAAAGCGCCGCGAGCGCGACTTTACCAATAAAATCAAGATCGCGTCGGAAGTGTTCGACCTCGCTCCGGATAAAAAGAAAAAGAAGGTAGTCGAGCTGGAATGGCCGCGCCTGCGCAAGGTGCGCGAAGAGCTGGACCGCGACTCCCTCTCGCTTTATAAGGGCCTCAAGGGCGTCGTGCTCCTGGGCCGCCAGAGGCTCCTCGACGGCGAGAGGCTCGATCTCATTCTCAAAATAGCGCCCTGGCTCGACCTGGATGCGGACTTGAGCCGCGAATGGCCGCGAAGGCGCAACTTCAGCGCGAGCGAGGGCCTTCCCGAGCTCATCGCCGCCCTGGGCCACGTGATGCAGGTCTCCCGCGCCAAGGACAAGACGGGCGAGCTCGGCTTCGTCGCCCTCTTCACCGATTCGGAGGGAGCGTACTGGTTCCGCTGCTCGCGCGGCTTCCATACGGCCCTCAACGAGAGCGTCGCGAGCCTCGAATGCCTGGTCGACGAGCTGGGCGAGGATACGAGCGACGAGGATCGCGAGAAGGTGAGTGCCCTCTACCGCAAGCTATCGTCATTCTTCGAATAGGGCTCCCTTCGGCGAACGCGGCGTCAGCGGCGCTCGAAGACGAGCTCCCATGCGCCCCTGCCGTCGCGCGCCGCGTGGGACTCGAACTTGGTCTCGGGACGCCAATCCTGACGCGGAGCAAAGCCTGCGAAGCGGTTTAGAAGACCCTCGGTGCGCGATAGGACGTCGAGCGCCCAGAGCCCGTACTCCTCGATGTCGGTCACGAAATAGAGGTAAGCCCCCGATGCCAGGCGCGACGCCAGGAGTTCGGCCAGACCTTCGCGGATGAGCCGGCGCTTGTGGTGGCGTTTTTTTGGCCAGGGATCGGGATAGAAAATGTGCAGCCCGGCAAAGGAAGAGGGCGCGATCATGCGCTCGAACACCTCTATCGCGTCGTGGCGGAAAATTCGCACGTTGCCGATACCGCGCGAATCCACGTCGGAGAGCAGCCTTCCCACGCCGGGAGTATGAACCTCGAGACCCAGGTAATTGACGGTCGGATTATTCATCGCGATTTGCCAGGTGGCGCGACCCATGCCGAAGCCTATTTCTGCCACGACGGGATTCGCGTTCCCGAACGCGGACGCCAGGTCCAGCCTCGTCTTTGGGTCGAATTCCAGGCCATAACGCGTCCACAGCCCGTCCAGCGCGCGTTTCTGCGCGTCGGTCATCCTGCCGGCCCTGAGCACGTAGGTGCGGATTCCTCGGTCGCTTGTGTCGCTCATCGCGTCTTTATCCTCGTGGAAAATGCGCCCATCCTGAGCGCGGGATCGTAACCGTATGCTCCGACTTCGGCCGTCCGCGGGGCGACATCCCTGCCGAAGGAAGCGGAAAGCGAGGAGGGCAGGGCCCGAGCCCCACGGGAGGCTATCAGGGCCCCCGTACCGTCGAAGGCGAGCGCCAGGGTTTCGGGCCAGGGCGAGCCGATCGTAAGCGTGTCTCCCGAATAGGATACAGTAGGGGCCTTCCTGTCCGGGAAGCTGCCCGATACGCGGAATTCTTTCTCGGCGCGCTGCCCCGCCGCGTCGATCGCGATCAGTCTATAGCTGCCTCGGGGCATGCCCGCAAGCTCGGGCGTCGCGAGCGAGGACCCGCCTATCCAATCGTCTCCGCCTTCGGTCGCCCTGGTCCAATCCGCGTTGGTCAGTTTCCAGGCAAAGGCCGAATCGTCGTTGAGCACCCAGAGTTCGTCGATGTTGTCGAGGCCATCCTCGTCCTTTATCGACGCGAACACCGAAAGGCTCTCGTAGGCGGGGCCGGACCCCGCGGGACGGGTCTCGAGGCGCCATTCGACGACCGATATCTCGGGCGGCTTGCCGCCGCAGCCCGAGGCCGCGAACGCCGCGAGGGCGGCCAGAACGGCGAGCCGGCCGATCACGGCTTTGTTCGCGCGAGAAGCTCTCCCGCGCGCGCGACCACGAGTGACGCGTCTCCGGCCGGAAAGGGGAGGCTTACACTCGCGCGCGTTTCAAGGTCCCGAAGCTGAACAATTCCACCCGCGGCCTCCTCGGTTCCCAATATTACCGCCAGGGGGATGCCCTTCCGATCGGCGTAGGAGAACTGCTGGGCGAGCTTGCGCTGCTCGGGAAAGACCTCCGCCGCGATGCCCGCCGACCTGAGCGCTCGCGCTATCCTGTGGTAGGTGGGAGTCAGGGCGTCCTCTATCGCGAGCACGAGGACCTGCGTATAGCCCGAACGTCTCTGGATTTTTTCGAGGGCGTCGAGGGCCGCGAGGAGGCGGTCGAGCCCTATAGACGATCCGACGCCGGGCAGGCGCTTGGTCGTGTAAAGACTCGCGAGCTCGTCGTAGCGGCCTCCCGAACAGACGGAGCCTATTTCGGGCATCGCGTCGAGATTGGTTTCGAATACGACGCCGGTATAGTAATCGAGGCCCCGTGTTATCGATGGATCGAGGACGAGCTTGCCGGGGAAACCCGTCTCGCTCACGTTGCGCCAAATTTCGCGCAGTCTCATCGTATCGGCTTCGGGGCCGCCGGCGAGACCCTCGACCTTGGCCAGGGTCCTCTCGAAGCCATCCTCTTTCCCTACGTACTCGAGGACTTTCCCGGCGGTCTCTTCCCCGATATCGACGGCCAGTAGCCGCCTAACCTCGTCGGCTCCGATTTTTTCGAGTTTATCGACGAGACGGAGGACTGCCCCTGACTTATCGCGGACGCCCGACGACTCCAGGAAACGGTTGAAAACGCCCCGGTGATTCACACGGACGGTAAAGCCCCCGACGTCGAGGGCGGCCAGAGCGTCGGCGATAAGCAGGATTATATCGGTATCCGCGGAGGCGGAATCGGTGCCGACGATGTCGAAGTCGCACTGCATGAACTCGCGATAGCGGCCGCGCTGGGTGTTCTCTCCTCGCCACACCTTGGCCATGTGGTAGCGTCTGAATGGGAGATAAAGCTCATCGACGTGCTCCGCCATGAAGCGGGCGAAGGGCACGGTGAGGTCGAAACGGAGGGCAACGTCCCTTCCACCCTTGTCTTGGAAGCGGTAGACCTGCTTGTCGGTCTCGCCTCCGCCCTTGCCCAAGAGAACCTCGGCGTACTCGAGCGCCGGCGTGTCTATCGGCACGAAGCCATAGGAGCGGAACACCTTCTCGAGAACCTCCATCAAGGCGCGTCTGGCCGTCTCGTCTTTCGGCAGGTAATCGCGAAAGCCCTTCAGTACCCTTGGTTCGATGATTTCGGACATGTTCCCTCCGCGGCTAGTATGCCAACCACCGACATTCAGGTTCAAGCTGTCCCCCGGCGAGCCCAAGTCCATATCGCTCGCCTACGCGAGCTAGATCCTTGGCGCTCGCTGGCGAGCTCAAGTCCATATCGCTCGCCACGCGAGCATATCCTTGACTCTTGTTATTAGTCTGTTCATTATCTTGCCATGTTGTTGGTGATCGACGTCGGGAACACGAATATTTGCGGGGGCATCTACGACGACTCCCACGGGGCGTCTCTCGCCCATACCCTGCGAATCCACACGGTGCCCAAAAAAACCGAGGACGAATACTCCACGATATTCAAGGCCATTCTCCTCGATCGAGGGATAGCCCCTTCATACATCAGCGAAGTCGTGCTGAGTTCCGTCGTACCCTCGCTGACCGAGGCAATCTGCGTCATGTGCGAAGGTCTCTTCGGAACGTATCCGATTGTTTTAGGGCCCGAGGTTTATGGCCGCCTTCCCCTCTCGGTTCCGAGCCCCCACGAGATAGGAGCGGATCTGGTCGCCGACGCCCTCGCCGCGTGGCGCAAGACGGGAGGGGCGGCCATAGTCGTCGATTTCGGCACTGCCCTCACCTTTACCTGCGTCGGCCACGAGTCGAATATTCTGGGCGTCGCTATCGCTCCCGGCCTCGGTACGGCGGTGAATGCCCTGTCGCGCGATACCGCCCAGTTACCCTTTGTCCAGCTGGTCGCCCCGCCCACGGTCATCGGAACCAATACGATAATGGCGATACAGGCCGGGGTTATCCATGGCTATATCGGCTTAGTCGAGTACATGACGGGCAAGATAAAGGCCGAGGTAGGCGGCGAGCTCCGAGTGATCGCGACCGGAGGTCTCAGCAAGACGATCGCCGGCCTCACGAAAGTATTCGATGCGATAGATCCCGACCTCACCCTCGACGGCCTAGCCTACGTCGCCGAATACGTTTCAGCCAAGTAGGGGCCCATCTGGCCGAAAGACGTCTTTTGGCTATTCCTTGAGCAGTTCGGAGAGTTCGTCCTGCGATACGAGCTCGGTTTCCGCGTCCTCCGCCAGAGAGGAGCGGAGGATTTCGACCAGGCGCCTGAGCAGGGCGCGCTGCTCCGCGACCGCCGCGCCGAGGCGCTGGCCTTCGCCCGCGAAGGATTGGGCGCGCGGGTAGCCCGAGCCCGAGAGTCGGTCGAGCACCCCCAGAAAGGACTTGACCGTCCGCTCCAGCAGCTTCAGGTACTCCGCCCGCTCTATAAGAAGGGTATTTTGCTCGAGAAGCGAGCCGAAGACCCGGAGGCTCCGGTCGAGGAACTCGATATCGGTGCCGACGCGCTCGGCGAAATAGTCCGGGTCCGTCTCCGTGGAAAGGATCAGGTCGAGGGATTTGACCAGGACGCTCAAGGAGAAAAGATCGTCCTGATAATGAATCATCTGGGGCATAGCTTTATCCTAATGATCGTATATTACCGCTTCCGCGTAAAGCCTTGATGAAGCTTATCTCTTCATGGTATAAATCGCAAGTCTGCGCGTCTTCCCTCGCACGAGAAGGAGGGGCGCGGATGCGTCGTATTACCCGAAATTCTGCTTTCGGGTAATCGACAACCCATCCGCTTGGTCGCGAGCGCCAGTTCGAGACCCGGCGGACCAATTCGCCCTTTGAGGGTGAATAAAGTCCATTGGGAGGAACCATGAGACAGTATGAGCTAGTCGCCGTCTTTCCCACGGAAGAAGAAATCTTCCGCCAGGGGAAAGAGGCGGTCGTCGCGGAGCTTGCCAGACAGGGCGCCGCGGACGTCAAGGAAACGGACATCGGAGATCGTCCGCTCGCCTACGTGATCAAGAAGAAGGAGCGCGGCCACTACATCCTCTTCACGATGAACCTGGATCCGCAACATGTTACGCCCGCGGAGAAGATGTTCAAGCTGAACCCGAATCTCCTCAAGTATCTGTTCGTCAGGGCTGAGGACTAAAGGGAGGAGGGCAGGGCATGAGCGATCTCGCCGTTGCCGTCATCGTAGGCAGGCTCACGCGCGACGCGGAGCTGAAGTATACGAATTCCGGCCAAGCCATATGTCATTTTTCCGTCGCGACGGGTTCGCGGCGCAAGAAGGGTGATCAGTGGATCGAGGAATCCAGTTTCTGGGACGTGGACCTCTGGGGCAAACTAGGCGAGTCGATCAACCAATACCTTACGAAGGGCAAGCTCGTCGCGGTAGAGGGCTCGATGCGCCAGGACAAGTGGGAGCAGGACGGGCAGACGAGGTCCAAGACCCTCATCACGGCCAACACCGTACAGCTCCTCGGCTCTTCGGGCGGCCAAGGCGGCCCCTCGGGCCAGGGCGGTTCCTCATACGAGAAGCCGCAAGCGCGGCCCCAGGACGCGGCTCAGGCGCCGAAATCGGGAGGCAGCCCCGCGGGCCCTTCCGGCCCCGGTTCCGGGAGCGACGATTTCAGCGACGATATCCCGTTCTGATCTAGAAGGAGAAGAAGATATGTCCGATACAAGAGAGCAGATGGATTCCAGGTCCTCCCGCCAGGACGGCGAGAGCTCCGAGCCCAGGAAAGACGGAGAGGATCGAGGACCGGGCGGTCCCCGACGCGGCAAGGGATTCTTCAAGAAAAAAGTCTGCAAGTTCTGCACCCAGAAGATAAAGGTCGACTACAAGGACATCGACTGTATGCGCCGTTTCGTGACGGAGCGCGGCAAGATCCTGCCGCGGAGGATCACAGGCACCTGCGCCAAGCATCAGCGCGTGCTCGCGATAGGCATCAAAAGGGCGCGGGCATTGGCCTTCCTGCCCTACGTCGCAAAATAAAAGAAGACGCTAACCAGCGAAGCCATGTCCGATCCCGTCACGGTCCTCCGCCGCAAGCCCGACGCCGCCTTCCTCGCGGCGGGCGTAGCGTCGAGCTTCCTCTATGTCTCCATATTCCTATCCTTCGCTTTCCTCGTGCCCGTCCAGATCGCCTTCGGGCGCTTCGGCAGGCGCGCCGGCATCGCGGCGGCGGGAATAGCGGTGGCGGGAATACTGATCGTCCAGGGATGGAAGCTCGTCGCGGCCGGCGCGTTCGGCGTACTCGCCATCGCGGTGGGGATACTGCCTCCCCTCGTCCTCCTCGGCGCGCTCACCCTCATGAACGCGCCCTTGTGGCATGGATGGGCGGCAATATACAAAGCACTATTCGTCACCGCGGCATGCGCGGTCGCTGCGCTTCCCGTTCTCGTCTCCCTGGAGCGCGATACGTCAATCAAGGCCTACCTTGCAGAGCGCATCGGCGACTTCCTGGCACCGCTGCGTTCGGCTTCGGGCGAAGGCTACGATGCATCGGCCCTCGCCGCATCCCTCGACCCCAAGGAACTCGTCTCCTCGTCCATCGCGCTGCTGCGCAACTCCTACGCCGCCATTCTTCTCTTCCTGATCGGCGGCAGCTGGCGCTTGGGGAACCGCTTGTCGGGCCCCGGTAGCCGCGGGAGGGAAGAGACCGTTCCGATAGACGAATTACGCTTACCCTATCTCCTTCTCTGGGCCTTCCTGGCCTCGTGGTCGCTCGTGCTCGCCGCCGTGTTCATGCACGCGCCCGAGGCGATCGCCGCCTTCGCCTGGAATTGCGCGATCGCGCTCTCCCTACTCTATGCGGCCCAGGGTCTGGGGATAGTCACGCATGTATTTAAAAGATGGAATATGCCGAGATTTTTGCGCATAGTGATCGCCGTCATGGCTCTACTGGCCCTGGCGACGCCGACGACGGCCATCGCCGTCGCGGTCGCTTTGCCCCTATTCGGCGTAACCGAAATCTGGATACCCTACCGAAAACCAAAAGGAGTCGGAGCATGAGAGTCATCCTAAATCAGGACGTTCCGAATCTCGGTGAGCTCGGCGACGTCAAAGACGTCGCTCCGGGCTACGCCCGTAACTTCCTCTTTCCCCGCAGCCTGGCTTTCGCGCACAACGTGAAGAGCCTGGCCCTATTCGAGAAGCGCAAGACGGAGATCGAGGCCATCAAGGCTTCGAAACGATCCGCCTCCTCCAACCTCAAGGAGAAGATCGAGGCCGATGAGATCGTCCTTGTCCTTCCCGCCGGCGCTAACGGCAAGCTCTACGGGGCGGTCACCGGCCACAACGTCGCCGACGAGCTGCTCAAGAAGGGCATCGATATCGACCGCAAGCGCATCGAGGTCCCGGGCCGTTCCATCAAGAGCGTCGGGAGCTATAAGATCGCGATTCGCCTCTACGAGAAGGACGAAGCGACCCTTCGCTTGGCCATCCAGGGGCAACCGGTCAAGTCCGAGTCCAAGGAAGAGGCCCCCAAGCCTCGTAGGCGCCGTTACGAAGAGCGGGATGCCGAGTCCCAGGCCACTGCCCCCGCACCGGCCGAAGACGGTCCCAAGACCTAGATTACCCGGCCGCGTCTCCAGCGCGGTCCAGCGTCGAGCGCCCGCGGCGAAAACGAAGGCAGGCTCTGCTTCAGCCTCCTGGGTCTTTTGCGGCGGGCGTTCCCGCGATAGCGGCGGGAGGTCGCGGAACGTGATCCCATCCGAGCTGAAGGACAAAGTACCTCCCCACAACGCCGAGGCCGAGCAGGCCTGTATCGGCGCCGTACTCATCGATCCGGACTCCGTCTCGAACGTGCGCCGCTTCCTAAGGCCTGAGGATTTCTACGTCAACGCCAACCGCGAAGTGTTCGCCGGCGTCATTTCGCTCTATGAAAAGGGCCAGAAGGCCGACCTCATCACGCTGACCGACGAACTGAGACTACTCGGGACCCTGGACCGGGTAGGCGGCCCCGGCTATATCGCCAACCTAACCTCCGTCACTCCGTCGTCGGCCAACGTCGAGTACTACGCGCGCATAGTCCAGGAGGCGTCGATCCGGCGAAGCCTCCTCAGGCTCTCCGCCGATATCGTGATGCGGGCCCATGACGACTCGACCGAGTCGGCGGTCGTTCTCGACGAGGCCCAGGCGCGTATTTTCGAGATATGCCAGAATAGACAGGCCGTCACTTATAAGAGCGTCAAGGAGCTCCTCCCCGAGACTATCAAGACGATAGAAAAGCTCTTCAAAAACAAGAGCGCGTATACGGGTATACCCTCGGGCCTCCCCGACCTCGACTCGATGACCTCGGGATTCCAGAATTCGGAACTCATCATTATAGGTGCGCGTCCATCCGTGGGCAAGACGGCCCTCGCGATGAGCATGGCGGCACACATAGCGGTAAAGGAGCGCATCAGCTGCGCTTTCTTTTCCCTTGAGATGGCCGACATGGCCATCATGCAGCGTCTCATATCGAGCGAAGCGCGAATCGCGAGCGAGAAAATCCGTTCCGGTCTCATCAAACCCTCGGACTTCAATGCCTTGATGGAAGCCGCTGGCAGGATCTACGAGGCGCCCCTGTATATAATCGACATGCCGGACATAAAACTCCTCGACCTCAGGACCATGGCCAGGCGCCTGCAGGCCGAGAAGGGCGTCAAGATAATTTTCGTCGACTACCTCACGCTCATCACGCACGAAAACGCCGACCTGCCCCGGTGGGAGCAGATAGCCAGTATTTCGCGCTCCCTCAAGTCCCTCGCTCGCGAACTCCGCATACCCGTCGTGGCCCTATCGCAGCTCAAGCGCGAGGCCGAGGGCAAGCATCCCACCCTGGCCGACCTCCGCGAATCGGGGTCCATCGAGCAGGACGCCGATCTCATCCTCTTCCTCCACCGGGACAGGGAGTCCAACAAGACGAGGGAGGAGCGCTCGCCCGTCATCGAGACCGATCTGATAATCGCCAAGCAGCGCAACGGACCCGTCGGCAAGGTGGAGGTGGCCTTCCTTCCGGCGTATACGCGCTTCGAGTCCATGGAAAAGAGGATGGGTTAGGGGCTATAGTCGACGAAGGCTTTCAGGAGGTCGACGCATGCGAATCCGCGACGATTACGATTTCGACATCCTCGTCAACGAGGCCGAGCGCATGGTCATCGACGAACTCGAGCGGAACTTGAACCAGCGAGCTGACCCGAGCATCTGCATATGCCAGGACTGCGTGCTCGATATGGCCGCATTCGCTCTAAATTCCCTCAAGCCGGCGTACAGGGTATCGCTACTCGGTTCGATTTACGCTCAGGCCATGGACGAGGGCGGGTATTCGCGGGAAGTTCGGGCGGCCGTCGACGCGGCGATAACCAAGGTTCACGCCAATCCCGCTCACGATTAGTTTTCCGCATCCGCCTCGATTATCCTGATGGAACGATAATGCCCGTTAAAGATGCGGTCAAAGGGCGCTTCACGGATGCTTCGCGCCTTTTCCGACAGGGTCTTGGCGTAGGTTCCCATTTCGACGGGCAGTACCGCGACATGGCCTTCCTTGAGTCCCGTTAAGTGGAAGGCGAGTTTATCATCTTTCTTTCCGGCGTATGCGACGACTATATCGGCTTCCGGCGCCTGCTCCGCGGCCTTTTGGATCAACCAGTACTTGATGATCTCGACCGCCTCGGGGTCGAGGCCGTCGACGAGTATCCGCGCGCGTTCGAAGAGCTCGGGGTAGCCCACCACCGCCTGTGCGCTCTTGGGTAATTCGACCGCGCCCCTATAAAGGGAAACTCTCTCGAGCTCGGGCAGAGCGACTATATCTATCCCGGTTTTTTTGGAAACGAGCCTCACCCTGAGCTCTGGCTTGAGTCGAGCGCCGCAGTTTGGGCAGGTAACGGCGAGAAAGTCGCCTCGAAGTATTTCGTCCATGACATCGGGGCTCGCATCGAGATCCACTTCCTCGGGCAAGTCCGCCTCGAAGGTCGTCTCGCACATACACGTCACTTTTCTCATGTTCCGTTCCTCATTTCGCGACGAAGAAGAGCAGGTCGCCGACCGTCGCCAGGACGAAGATAGCGAGTATGAAGGTCGCGCCGATGAATTGGTAGCGATAAATCGTGATCGGGCGCAGGGATTTCCTCCGCGCCCCCTCCACTACAAACATGACGATCTGTCCACCGTCCAGGGCCGGGATCGGAAGGAGGTTCATGATGAAAAGGCCGATGGAAAGGAAAGCCAGGAAACTCAGGGGCACCGCGAGCCCGCCCGAGGCGGAGCGCTGAATGCCTATCGTCGCCGATTGCCCAACCATGTAGGTGATCCGAGCGGGACCCGAGAGCGCCTTGAAGAGATTCACCCCCTGGAAAAGGCTGCCGAGCCCTCTTAATGTCGCATGGAAGGTGGACCAGGTTTCGGTAAGCCCGGCGGATACCGCCGCACCGATCGTCGAGGCCGCGCGCACCGTATGGGTCTCGGTCTTGAAGCCCAGACCCAGATTGGAAAGGCCCTGACTGTTCCAGCTCAGGATTACGCTGAGCTCCCTTCTAATTCCTCCCTGCTCGACGACTATCTTCGTGCGCTCGGGCTTAGCGGAATTCAGAATTGAGAATGCCTCTATTGCGTGATGGACTTCCTTGCCGTCGATGGATACGACCCTGTCCCCGCTCGCTATGCCCGCTATCTGCGCGGCGCTCCCCCCGGACACATCGCCTACGATCGGATCGGCCCAATAAGAGACGCCTATGAGGCCGCCGCCCGTATCCTTGTCGAGCATGGGCGTAACGGTCCTGTAATAAAAGGTGCCGTCTCGATCTATCTTGAGCGCTATCGGCCTATTGGCGGATAGAGTTATGCTCTCGAGAAGGTCGCTGAAATCCGATATCGGCTTGCCGTCCGCGGCCACGATGCGGTCGCCCGACTTGAGCCCCGCCCTGTCGGCCGGATAGCTCGAGAGACGCGCCGAGCCCAGATTGTAATCGCTGAGGAGGACGATTCTGTTAGAGTAGGTCGGCGTGGAATAGCCGATAGTCGAGGCCGCAACGAACACGATGAGGGCGAAGAGGACGTTGGCGGCCGGGCCGGATAGGGCTATGACGATTCGCCGCCAAGGTGAGGCCCCGTAGAAGCTCCCGTTTTCGCGAGGCAGCTCGGAAGCCTTGTTCTCGAGGGCCTTGCGAAAGGATTCCTCGCCCTTCATCTTGCAGTAGCCGCCGATTGGAAAGGCCGAAATGCGCCATTCGGTGCTTCCCTTCTTAAAACCGGCGATACGCGGTCCCCACCCGATGGAGAAGGCTTCCACCTCGACGCCCACCGCCCGGGCGGCGGCGAAATGCCCGAGTTCATGGACGAGCACGACGAGGCCGAGACCGATGAGGCCCAGCAATATAGTGACGATCAGCATTCGATCTCCCTGACTATGGCTGCGGCCGCTTCACGGGCCTGGCCGTCTATCTCGAATATACTCTCGAGCTCCCGCGCGCGGGAAGGCCAAGGCCCTTCGATAGTCCTGGCGACGACACGCGCGATGTCGGTATAGCCGATCCGGCGCGCCTCGAAGGCGGCGACCCCCACCTCGTCCGCCGCGTTGTATGCCACTGTTGCGCCCTCTCCGGCCTCGAGTGCCCTGTAGGCCAGACCCAGAAGAGGATAGCGTTCGGCCTGGGGCTCGCGGAATTCGAGGTTTTTCCCGGCGAGATCGAGGCGACCGAAGGAGCAGGGTATGAAGAGGGGCCAAGTGAGTGCATTCTGAATGGGAACTCGCATATCCGGCGCTGAAAGCTGTGCGTAGAGATTGCCGTCCCGTGTCCGCACGAGGGAATGCACGATGCTCTGCGGATGGACGAGGACGCGCACCCGCTCCGGAACGAAGCCGAAATAGCGCGATGCCTCTATAACTTCCAGGCCCTTGTTCGCCATCGTGGCGGAATCGATCGTTATCTTTCGGCCCATGCTCCAATTCGGGTGGCAGGCAGCCTCGTCGGGTGTGACGAAAGCGAGTTCGGCCAGGTTCCTGTCGCGTAAGGCTCCACCCGAGGCTGTAATGATCAACTCATCGATCTCTTCGGCTCCTATCTTCGAGATGAGCTGGAAGAGGGCCGCATGTTCCGAATCGATGGGCAGGATCATGGATCCGCCCATCTTGGACAGCTCGTCGAGGAGGGGCCAAGCCATGACGACGCTCTCCTTGTTCGCCAGCACGAGGTTTTTCCCGCTCGAGAGCGCCGCCAGGGAAGGGCGCAGCCCATCCGAACCAGCCGCTCCGTTCACCACTATATCCGCAGGGACGCTGGCGACGAGCTCGTCGAGACCGTCCGGGCCGACAAACCCTATACCCTCCAAGGTGGATAGTGTGCCGCTGAGGCAAAGCGCAGAATCGGGGAAACGAGCCGCTTCCCGGCGAAGACCCTTCTCATTCGTATGGGCGGAGAGCCCGGCTACCTCGAATAGATCGGGTCGGGATTCGATCACGTCTATGGTTTGGCGCCCGATAGAACCGGTAGCCCCCACTATAATGACACGCTTGCGCATTGTGCTCCGCCTGGGTTTCATGAAAAATCGATGACAAGATCGCGACGCGACTTGAGTTTGGGACTCAACGGAAGTATCCCAACAGCAGCGAGAGGCCGTAGAAGACGGGCGCGGCGAAGAGCAGGCTGTCGAAAGTATCGAGGAAGCCCCCGCGCCCGGGTACGATACTGCCGGAATCCTTGATTCCCGCCGATCGCTTGAGTGCGCTCTCGAATAGGTCTCCGACGATGACCGTGGCCCCTACTGCCAGACCAAAGACGAGAACCTTCCACCATGCCGCGTCGATTGCGCCAGGGAAAAGAGCGGCGCAGCCGAAGGCTGTCCCGACTGAGCCGCACATGCCCCCGATAAATCCCTCGACGCTCTTTTTCGGCGAGACGGCTACGATGCCCCTTCGACGGCCGAGTGTAATTCCGACGAGCCAGGCCAGGCTGTCGTTGCTGAAGGCGAGAATGCAGAACGTGAGGAGGGATTCCGTCGCGTAACGAGGCTCGGAGGCGATGAGGACTATTATCGCGCCTAGCAGTCCGGGATAGACCGCCGCAAAACCGAGGGCGGCCGCCCTCGGCAGGACGTCCGAGATGTCATCTGGCCTAACGAAAGTCAATCCCGCGAAGAAGGCTATAAGGACGATGCCGGCCGCGAGAATCATGGCGAGGCAGGCGCCGGTCAAGGCGGCATCGCCATGGAGGAGCCCTCCGACGTAGGCGCTTGCGGGAAGCCCCGCTCCGATGACAATGAAAAGGACGGGGTTGGCGGAGATTCCCCTCGTTTTAAAAAAACGCGAAAGCTCGAAGGCGCAGCCCCCGACGAAAACAAGTATCAAAAGAGCGGCGACGCCGTGGTGAAATTGCGGCAACAGAACGACTACAGCTACGACAAGGGGTATGCCGAGGAAAAAAAGGAACAGTCTTTGAAGGATATTACTCACGAGGCGCCGCCATATCTGCGCTCACGGGCCGCATAGGCATCGACTGCCATCGCGAGGTCCTCCGGCCCGAAATCGGGCCAATACTTGTCGCTGAACCATAGTTCGGAATAAGCGGATTCCCATACGAGGAAGTTGGACATGCGCATTTCGTCGCTTGTGCGGATAATCAGGTCGGGGTAGGGCAGTTCGGGGTGATCCATCGCTCCCCGAAGGGCTTCTTCGCTCGGCGCTACGCCGGTTACGGCGAGGCGCCGGGCGGCTCGCACGATCTCGTCGCGCCCGCCGTAGTTTATCGCCAGATTTACCGTCATTCTATCGAAGGACGCTGTCTCGGCCTCGATCTCGCGTATTTCGCTCACGATATCCAACGGCAGGCCATCGGCATCGCCGGAATGGAGAACTCGGACGCCGTTGGAGCGGTAGAAATCCAGCTCGGCCCTCAGGTGTTGTTTGATGAGCCCCATCAGAAAGCCGACCTCCTCGGTCGCTCGCTTCCAATTCTCAGTGGAGAAAACATAGAGGGATAGAAATCTTATGCCGAGATCCTCGGCTGCCTTTACGATGATCTTCGCGGTCTTTAGGCCCTCGCGGTGGCCTTCGGTCCTGGGCAGGCCGCGAGATTTGGCCCAGCGCCCGTTGCCGTCCATGATCACGCCGACATGCATCGGAAGCTTTTTTTCTTTCGTCGCGTCGGCCATGGTCTTTCAGGATCCCTAGACTTCCATTATCTCTTTGTCTTTTTCCTCGAGGGCCTTTCCCACATGCGCGATGTACGTATCGGTGAGTTTTTGGAGCTCCTCTTCTTCCTTTTTTATCGCGTCCTCGGGGACGCCGCCCGCGGCGAGCTGCTTCTTCAGATCCTCGAGCCCGTCGCGGCGAATATTGCGGATCGACACGCGCGACTGTTCGGCCATGTTCTTAGCCATCTTCGCGAGTTCCTTGCGGCGCTCCTCGGTGAGGGGAGGAATGGCGATACGGATGACCTTGCCGTCGTTGGAAGGATTGAGCGATAGCTCCGACTTCTGTATCGCCTTCTCGATCTCGCCGATGAGCGCGCGGTCCCAGGGTTGGATCACGATTAGCCTGGCCTCCGGGACTGAAACCGTGGCTACCTGGGCGATAGGGGTTTTCTGGCCGTAATAATCCACGCGGATTTTATCGAGGATGGCGGGGGACGCGCGACCGGTCCGCACTCCGTTGAACTCGTCCCTGAGAGCCGATATGGCCTTCTTCATTTTCTCTTCGCAGACGATCTTTGCGGATTCCATGTCCCCTCCTCATGATGAGCAGCCGTCCGAGACGATTCCATGCGGACGGCCGCTCGAAATATCCTTTATGCTTCTCCGACCTTTACGTAGGCATAGTCCACGATCTCGAGCTTGCACCCGGCCTCTTTGGCGATTGTCGCCATGGCCTGCGCTACCGGAGTTTTTTCTTCTTTTACAAAGCCCTGGTCCAACAGCGAGATCTCCGACATCAGTTTCTTGAGCTTGCCGGCCAAAATACCCTGGATGACCTTGTCAGGCTTACCTTTCATTTTCTCGTCGAGTTCGACCTGTTTCTGGAAAATGTCCTTTTGTTCCTGTATCCAGGATGAGGAGGGCTTGGTCTGGTCCAGGAACATCGGATTGAAAGCCGCGATGTGAAGGGCTATATCGTGGACAAATGCCTTAACCTTCTCGTTCTCGAAGGCCTCGGGTTTGTCCGACCGCATCTTGACGACGACGGCCAGCGAGCCCTCTCCGTGGATGTACGAGTGAAGGCACTCGCTGCCGCTGCAGGTCACGAGAAGAACGCGTTTTAGAGCGATATTCTCCTTTATGAGGGCGGCGATATCCTTGATTTGGGCTTCGAGCTCGTCGGCGGGTTTGTCATATCCCTTGGCAAAGGCCGTCTCGACGACTTTATTGCCGGCGTTTATGAAGTCTTTATTACGGCAGACAAAGTCGGTTTCGCAGACGATTTCCACTATGGATATCTTTCCCGGGCCTTCCTTGATGAAAACCCTTCCCTCGTTTGTGGCGCGGCCGGCGCGCTTTTCCACGCCCGCCATGCCCCACTCGCGAAGTATCTTCTCCGCACCGGCGATGTCGCCGTTTGCCTCGACGAGAGCCTTCTTGCAGTCCATCATACCGGCGCCGGTCTTCTCGCGCAGGTTCTTTATGTCGTTTGCCTTGATATCCACGTGTCTCTCCTAATCACCAGATCGCTGGCCTGTCACTTGGCCTCGTAGAGTCTGTCATCATCGACGATGGGAACCGCTTCCTCGGTGATTGGCTCTTCCACCTTGGGCTTGTCCGCCGCGCTGTAGGTCGCGGGATCTATCTCTACCTCATCGTCCTCGGCAGAGGGAGCCGCATCGGTCTTGACTTCCTCGGTCTCTTCTCCGGAGAGGTTCTCTATTATCTTGAGACCCTCGGCGGCTCCCGCCTCGACGACCGCGTTGGCGATGATTTGCGTGAAAAGGCTGATCGAGCGGATCGCGTCGTCGTTCCCGGGGATCGGGTAGGTTATCCCTTCGGGATTGCAGTTCGTGTCGACTACCGCGACGATCGGGATGCCGAGTTTCTGCGCCTCGGCAACCGCAATCGCCTCTTTGCGGGTGTCGATCACGAATATGGCGCCGGGCAGCTCCTTCATCTCCTTGATACCGCCGAGGTTCTTCTCGAGCTTGGTCTTTTCCTTCTGGAGACTGGCGATCTCCTTCTTGGTGAGGCTCTCGAAGGTTCCGTCGACCTCCATTTTTTCTATTTTCTTTAGGCGTTGGATGGATTTTTTTATGGTGGAAAAATTGGTGAGCATTCCGCCAAGCCAACGGTTGTTGACGTAGAACTGCTCGCAGCGCTCGGACTCTTTCTGGATGGCGGTCTGCGCCTGTTTCTTTGTCCCGACGAAAAGCACGCTCTTTCCCGCGCTCACGATCTTTTGGATCGCGTCGTAGGCCTCTTTTATTGCCTGTATGGTTTTTTGAAGATCGATGATGTGGATGCCGTTTCTTTCGGCGAAGATGTATTTCTTCATCCGAGGGTCCCAGCGCTTGACCTGGTGCCCGAAGTGCACCCCCGACTCGAGCAAGTTCTTCATCGTCACGACTGCCAAGAGTTCCTCCCGCGGCCGAGCGCGTCGCCCGACCTCCGTCTCTGTTTCTCGTCGACTTTCGGAATGGATTTGTCCCGACGGTCGACGGAAGATGCCGGCGCATAGCACCGGTCGGGCTCCGAAGCCCATCGGCCATCGGTCGCCCTTGATCCGCCGCCGGCGGCATTATGTCGCAAGAGGCAGAACGCGGAAACCCGCAGAGAGGAGGATGACATAAAGCTCACGCATTGGCAAGCCCACAACCCCCGTCCACGAGCCCTCGAGCCTGTCGATAAAAAAAGCCGCACGCCCTTGGATGCGATATGCGCCCGCAGCGCCCGTCCATTCGTCGGAATCCAGATACGCCTCGATGTCCCCGTCACGCATGGGCGCGAATGCAACGATGGAATCCGAGCCAGCGATCCGCAGTTTCCCCGAATCGCGGTCGAAGAGCGCTAGGCCGGTGCGAACGACATGTGACCTGCCGGCGAGGAGACGCATCATTCGGCTGGCCTCGGCCCTGTCTTCCGGTTTACCCAGCGCAAGCTCTCCCCCGTCGGGTCCGGCGCCGGGAACGCAGACAAGGGTGTCCGCGGCAAGCACCAGGCGGGATGATAGGTGAAGGGAGAGCGCCGCGGCGGCCCTTGCCTTGTCTTCGGCAAGGGCGAGCACCCTATCCGCGGGGAGCAGATTGTCCCTTAGCGACTCATCTATTTCCGGCGCAAAACAATCGAAATGAATACCGGCGTTTTCGAGCAATTCTCGGCGCCGCGGGGAATTTGAGGCCAGAAGTATCCTTTCCATCGGGACGATGATCGCCTGCACTGCGCCGCGGGGTCAAGGCGCTATTATCACAGCTTGACATCCCGGATAGGCACATACTAAGGTCATAGCCGCCAGAGCGATTAGCTCAGATGGATAGAGCGTCGGCCTCCGAAGCCGAAGGTCGCCCGTTCGAACCGGGTATCGCTCAATAGTAAATCTATATATGGTATAGGGTTACCGGAAAATTGGCGCCCCCATCCTACCTATCGCGGGATAACTCGCGGTGAAGAAAAGGATACAGGGGATGCGTCGATTTTTTATTTATGAGCGGCACTCCTCCGGCATTTTTTACGCTGAGATGCTCGGTCCTAATGGCGAGCGCCTCGCCTCGCGTTCGACCGAAAAGAGGAATAGGGACGAGGCCGTACTAGTCGCCGATGGATGGGCGCATTACGAGTGGGCCTAACCCGGATTTCTCACGAAAGAAAGGTTCCGGGATTAGAGGCATAATAAGTTGGCCTCACGGGGCATAGCGTCCCGGCTACGTACACGAGTGCGACTTCGCGGGGTGAACTGGCCACTTGTTAAGGTTTTGGAGCATTCGAATAAAGCCATACCGAATGAATTGGAAGACAGCTCCGCTGATGCTGGAGTGAGGCTGGGCATGCTGTGAATGCGATTGGTCCTTTGCCCTTACGCGGATGAAAATACAAGGACACAGGCACGCCAGATATCCCAATAAGGATAGGCTCTCGTCAACCTGAGTACGATGCGGCGAACAGAGATTGAGACCGTGACAGCGACCTTCAGCAATTTCAGGCGGATGGTCGAAACCTGGGCCGTCGCAAGTTCGTCCGGCGACCGCTCGTATGACGCGAGGAACGAATCCACGAAGAACAGTCGGATCGCCGTCGAATCCCAATCAACGCGTTTTCCTCAGCCTGAAAATCTTCCCAAATAGCTATTCTGAACCACCCACATGAATCGCGATGGGATACGCTTGCGCTTTCACGTCCCTGAAACCGCTATTCGGGGACAAATTGGCCGCCGGAAGAGCTTTCTATTCTACGCGATACAAGGTTTCATCACGGTGCGTGGCGAGGCGTTAGCAATCTGAATCATTTCGACTTTGGATTTCGTCGTAGGGCGTCCTGAGGGCATGCCGCGAGTATGGGACTTCCCCTGCGATCTTTCTCTCGAGAAGGCGCTTATTGGTGGCCAGCCTGCGCTTTGTGATGGAGATAGTGTTGGCGTCTGGCACTTCTATCGTCTCATGGACGAATATTCCCTCGGGTATCGTCGGCGGGCCCAGCTCGCGAGAGAGCATATAGCTTTGGTAGATGTCCTCGTATCCGTAGTTCCCCGAGAAGTCCTCGTCGTAGAGGTTGCTCGCCAGGTTGTCGCGCATCGCCATCTTCAGGTTCGGGTTTACGCCTCGCGCTATTCCGTCGCGGAGCCTGCTAAATTGAAACCATCTTGAGCCGTCTTCTCGGCGGCTGAGTCGATAGAGGGCCGATATGTTCTCGATATCGAACCAATGATCCAGATCCATGAGGACGCACCAAAGCCCCGCTGCGTGGGTTATCCCGACATTCTTCGCCCCGCCGTTATTGAACCCTATGTCGTCGCGTATCCGGAAGAACCGCGAGGCGCAGTCGAGGCTTAGCAGAGCTAGGGGTGCCGATTTCGAGCCGTCGTCCACTACGATAACTTCTATGTCGGATCTGATCGCCTCGTCGTACGAATTGATCCTGCGCTCGATGTGCCGAGACATCTCGGGTTGATTGTAATAGCTATAGACGAATGTCAGCTGCACATTCTTGTCGGGCATGGAGCCGCTCCTATGAATGATTACGGCAAATGCTGCGTATACACTTATCCTTTTCGGAGGGTACGAGGCCCTCAATAAACAGCCCTCAAGGATGGAATCCTTCTGGGACTATATGGGATATTATACTGCGTATCGAAGCTCCTGGGGCATGCATCCATCCAGGTGACGGAGACCTATCTTCGTGCCTTGGGAGAAGTGGATTGAGGAGGGAATGGTCTGTTTTTTCCATATAGGGGTTTTGTTAGTGGAAGAAATGTGCGCCGACCATACGGTGAGCTTTTCGAGATCGCTGCAGTAAACGTTGAATGGCTTTACCTCTCAAGGTATTAATAGGGAAGAATATTTTAGCTATTCTTATTATCCATTTTCCGATACGCTCGGCAAGTCGTTTGTATAGACTTGCGATCTGTTCATCACGTGTCAACCCATTTCGCATAATACGATGTTCCAAATACTTGAAATCATTGAGGAATCTGGAATTTTTATGGAACATTTTTTCACAGCTAATGCTGCTATCTTTCAATACATAAGGGAAACTTATTTGGTCCCTCTTGCTGTATTTACAAATCATACTCCACCAATTGGACATTAATCCATCAATTCTTCGATCATTATGTTTTCTGAAAATAATATTCATTTCAAATAGCCCAAAATGCTCAGGAAAACCCTGTTCCCTAAGGAAGTGCATTTCAGCCTTGATGATCATCGGATCGTCCAAATTAGCCTGAATGCAGACCTCGCCCTCTTCATATGCACAGTCTCGTGCAAAATGAACATTTGCTGAAATCAACGAGCCACTATCCATCATTTCCAAAACCCGGTTTTCCAGTTTAGGACCCCAAATGTCAATGTTGGCGTCGATCCAAATGCTGTAATCATACTCGGGGAAAACTATATTAGGGAAAATTTTATAGTATTTTGCGCTTCTGTTAGGATCAGATTCGATTGTGTCTAATTGGCGGACTTCCCAAATGCCAGGTTCTTCTATTTTTTCATCGGAAAAACATACATAATCAAACTGTCTTGAGATAAATCTATGTTGAACCAGGTCGTCATATCTGCTGGCAATTGCAGTATAAATGACAAGTTTCGCTTTTCGTGTTTTTTTGAATGCTAAGTAGCTATCAATGCTTGATATCATCATTGGTTCTCATGCGCCGAATTGACGGTCAGAAACCTGTACTCGTCCGGAATCTGGGGGCTTCATGGATGAAGACGAGACGCTCCGGAGGGCGAACTTCTTCATATATGTCTGCGTTCGGGTAATCGACCCCGTCGACAACCGAGGATGACCTCGTCCTCGATGACGAGGCAAGACGTTTCCCGGTTTCCTGGTTCATCTCCCGATCCTCCGAAACCGGAGGTCCACGTCGTCGCGCCACCTATAATTCAGTTCCCGCGCGAGATCGAGCAATTGCAGTTCCATCCCCATGCCCTTCGCCATCCCGATGATCGCGTTGATGTCCTTTGGGAAACATTTCCCTCCCCATCCCCGTTTTCCGTCGGGGCCGGGCACCTCGTAATGCTCGGTGCCCACTCGCCTATCCAGATGGAACGCCTCCATCAACGGCGGCCATTCGTCGCGTAGACCGAGAGCGCTCGCCAGGTCGTAATACTCGTTCATGAAAGTCACCTTGAGCGCGAATATCGAGTTCTCCATGTACTTTAGAAGCGCAGCCCCCACCTGCGAGACGCATGCGTAACGGGCCGGCTGCTTGAACCTGGATTGCTCGATTAGATGCCGGCAGTCGAGATAGACGTCGTCAGAGCAGCAGCCGAAGATGTGCCAATCCACTTTTCCGCAGAACATCGGGGGTTCATCTCGATTGGTCAGATACTCGGGGCTGATCACGAGTCGAGGGTTTGCGTAGAGACTCTGCCATTCCTTGACCGTTGTCGGGAGCACCGCGCTTTTCACGATGATGATTGGATGCCGCTTGCCTTTGCTCTCGTGAAGACCGGCAATCACTCCATTGATGATCGTCGGGTCGAAGGCGCGCGTTTCGTCGTGAGACGGCGTCGGGACGGCGACGACGATGAACCGGCATTTGTCCGCCATTTCCCTATAACTTGCCGATTTACCCATGGACGGGTCGTTGATCAAGGCCGAGTGCATGGATAATGCCCAATGGTACGCGCGCCCGACCGCCCCGTAGCCGATGTAGCCGATTGTCACTTCCTGGCCTCCTTCTTCAAGTTCCCGCGCGTTGCTGCCCCGAAGGGATGGGGAGGTTTCTTACCGGCGATGGTAACATCGACGCCTTGAACGGCGCTTGTCCTTGGGCGGGAGCTGTCATAAAAAATACTCCGGTCTGCCGATTACCGCTTCAAAATGGACTTTCGAGAAAGTAATACGCTGAGTCGTGTATTTTTTTAAGGCTTTGTTCTTGATCGCCATTTCTTCTTTCGTCGGCTCTACGACCTTGCCTTCCTCAACGAACAAATTTGTCCTTGAATACGTTGAGTACTGCCTGAGTCGCTCTCCAAACAGCTCCTGCGCCACTTTGCCCACTGTGTCGTGGTCTTTGTGTCCGTGCTGAATGGCTGGAGCATAAACTATGTCCGCCTGCAAGTCCTTTATCCTGTCAGTCAATATCTTCTCGGTGAGATCCATGTCCCTAATCCCCAGAAAAACCACTGACGCATTTAATACCTTCATGGCTTCAATACTTTCCTTGCGTCTGATTTCCGGATCTATCCCCTGCCGGTATCCATCCGTGATCACTATTACCAATGGTCTGTTTCGCATCACGGTAAATGCGACGAATAGGCATTCGTCATCATTGTGCGGTGCAAGCACTACTTCAAGCATAAACTCGTCTCCTTCCAGAATACGTCATTCCGGCTGCGCAGATTGTAGTACGCCTCGACGTATTCGAAAACAGCTCCCCGAACTTCTCGGCGATTTTTCTTGCCGTCCAGTTCCTCCAATTCGCGCTTTAGGGTTTTGAAGAACGATCCCGCGCAGGCGTTGCCCCAGCAGTGCCTCCACGCTTGGGTAGGCCGTTGCGCGCCCATTTATCGGCGATGAGGAGGGCCTCGTCGCGATTCCGCCTCCCGGTTGAGCGAGAAGTTAGGTGTTCGCCTCGAGGCCCGAAGATTTCCGCGTAGTAAATCCCTGAAGAGCGCTGAAAAAGGTAAAACCGGCACATCCGATCTCCGTTTCCCGCGAGTCTACCCGCGAGTCTACCCGCGAGTCCTGGTAAGCTGGGCGGCGCCGGTTTTTCGGTGTCCGTAAGTCCTTATCCCGTAAAGCCGAGATCCGGAATCGCCCTCCAGGCCTCAGCCTCCTGCTTCGGCCTTCCGGGCCGGGGAAGACGCTCTCGCCAGCCTCCATGCTGGCTCGACCGGTGTCGCGCTCATTGAATCGCGCGACACCGGAGCGTCTTCCCTTCGATTCCGGATCTCGCCTTAACAAAGAAGCCCCATTTCTGCGGGCTTCGGAGAAGTCGAGATCCGGAATCGAACCGGACACCTGCGCATTACGAGATACATGTTGTTTCTTCCGCGATTGTGTTACGGGAAGACTCGCGGAAATACGCTGATACTATTTGAAATCGTAACTGCACCAATTGCGATTCTCTCTTGACTAATTCGTGACCCGTGATATCTTAAGATACGGTAGAATAACGAATTATTCCCCGTTCGAACCGGGTATCGCTCAGAATTTCAGGCGTCGTGGATTCCTTCTCCGTCTCGTTTTTCCCAGTGCGACTCGTTTCCATGACTATTTGTTTGCGCTTTTTGCCGAGTTCTGGGATAGCTTATCCAGTGTCTCTATAGCCAGTTTTTTTACACTGCCAATGTAGCTGCCTTTCGTGAAACTCATAATCGTGTTTGTTACGGTGCCCATATCTTTAATGCCATGATTCTTTTCTGCCAGGTCGTTGATCGCAAAAAGTGTGTATACAGCAAGCCTATCCTCGGATATGCCGATGTCGGAGAAATGGCTGACAGTAGTGGCAAACGCTTTTACAACTTCGTCATTATCGTTTATTCCGATCTTGCCAAGCGAGCGTATGGCCTCGGCAAGGACCATCGGATCTTCACTCTTGGCGTTATGTAGTACGCTTACCAGCGTATCCTTGCTCTCGACGGAAGGGAATTCGCCTAGGTACTCGCAGGCTTTGGCTCGGATATCGGGGAAATTGTTGGTCGCGACGCCCAAACCCGCACTACGGATTACAACCTGGTTATTCTCGAGGGCGAGGAATTGGAGGGAGCTGCGGATTTCGTCGTTCTTCCTTCCGCCGTCCAAAGCCCTCTTAATATAAATCAGGGCGACAGTCTTGCTGTCTTTGTCCTCGGCCTTGGCCAGCTCCTTCACCATCATCGTTTCGGCGTCTTCCTGGAGATAGGCCTCCTCTACCGTTTTTTCACCGTTTTTTGGCGGAGCGGGTTTAGTTTGAGCCACCGCGCCGAGCGCCAGCGCGACCGAGATCGTCGCGGTAAGTGCCGCGCGGATTACATGTTTCATCATTTCCTCCAAACTCCTATTTTCCAGGCATCGCCATGCTTCTCGAGCATGTAAAGGATATTCCGTTCGCCCTTTGGGTTCACGGTTATTGCTTTAATAAGGTTTTCACCGACGAATTCGATATCGTCGACTTTATCGTTCTGCCTCGACGGGTAAACGACATTGATAAAATAGTCCCGCAGCGTTTGCAACTTGATGTTATTCGCCTTTATTATTGCGTATTCGGAGTACTTGGCCAGAATAGACGGGTCGGAATAATAATTGATGTAGTCCTCGGTCAAGTTTAGACGCCACGCCTCATAATCTTGGTGTCGGATTATCTGGTTGAGGGATTCGATGAAAGCGCGAACGTCGACGAAGGTCGCGCTTTTCACGGCTTCGGTCACCACTGACGGGTCGAAGGTGGGAGTCTCTGTTGCGGGTACGACCGTAACGGGCTCGGGAGCGGCTGATGTTGTCGGTTCGGCTATCGGCGTGGGTTGAGGTTCGACGACATGTTTAGGTCCCCCGGTGCAGGAAAGTAGTAATATGGCCGCAGCAACGACCGCCCGTAGGGTTGGGAATCGATTTCTGGACCTAAACATGTGAATATTCTACAGCGTCTACCGGCAAATGTCAAAAGCGCCCATCCTCGGAACTGATTTTTATTGAATGACATCTCGTTTCGTTGTATCATACCGCCAATAAATTGGAAAGCGCGGGGACTTCGCTTGCCGAGGTCGCTCCCGCCTTCTCGATGGGGTTACTAATGAAGGACATCGCAGCGCTTCACCGGGCTGAATATGACGTCGCGCCGGAAATTATAGCGGCGGCACCCGGTGTGGTAAAGTTCCTCGGGGAGCATACCGAGGCCTCGGACGGACTTGTCCTGGCGGCGGCTCTCTCCTTTGAGATACAAGTGGCGATATCGCTTCGCCGGGATTCTTCACTTCGCTTTTTCGCCGCCGATCTGGGCGAGCGAAAGAGGACCAGCGTCGGGAACCTTAAATTTAAGAGGGAAGATCGGTGGGCAAACTATCCTAAAGGGGTTCTCGACCTCTTGGTTAAGGATGGATTGCCTGCCAAAGGCGTTAATTTCACCATTACGGGCGACATCCCTATGGGTCTAGGTCTCGCCTCGTCGGCCGCTCTCGGTCTTGCCTCCGCCTTGGCGTTCAAGGAGCTTTTCGGCCTCAATAAGCGCGGAGAGGAACTCGCGGAACTGGCGCGGAGGGCGGAAGCAGAGTTCCTGGGCCATCCCGTTCCCTCCTACGATCACATGGCCGGAGCGGCTCCCGCTGGTGGCACCGTCTCCATCGTCGACCTGAGAACCGATCGCCGCAGGGCGGTGCCCTTCCTCGACGGAGATTACCTCGTGGTACTCACCGACTCAAAGGTGCCGCGGCTGAATGTCGACACGGAATTGAAGCAGCGTGCCGAAGATTGCATGAGGTGCCTGGCTGCCTTGGCGCGCGGATCGCAGAAGACGCTGAGGGACTTCGGACCCGAGGAAGTGGATGAACTGATGGGCATCCTGCCCGAAAGCGTCAGGAGGCGTTGCCTCCATGTAGTCGAGGAAATCGCGCGGGTGGCAGAGGCCGAAGAAGCTCTGATTAAAGGCGACGCGGCCGCCTTCGGTCGCGCGGTCAACAAGTCGCACATATCCCTGCGCAATCTTTATGAGGTCTCCTGCCCCGAGATAGACTGGCTGGCCAAGAGGGCCGTGGAGATAGACGGCGTCCTCTGCTCCCGTCTCACCGGAAAGGGCTTCGGCGGCTGTACGGTGTCGGTGATGACGGAGTCCTCCCTCCCTGAATATAAGAAGCGGCTCGAGGACTATGAGCGAATATTCGGTTTCCGCCCCGCCATCCACGAGACGAGGCTCGCCGGCGGACTGCGCGTCGTCGGTTGAGCCATGCGGATATTGGTAACGAACGACGATGGAATCGGCGCCGAGGGGCTCGAAGCTCTTGTCGCGGTCCTCTCTCGCGAGCACGAAGTATGCGTATTCGCGCCAGACAAGGAGCGTTCAGGCGTTTCGCATGCGCTCACCCTGGGAGCCGCCGACAAGGTGCGAAAAATCAGCGAGCGGGAATATTCCTGTTCCGGGACTCCATCGGACTGTGTAATCCTCGCGCTGCTCGGAGCCATTGCCTTTGTACCTGAGATTGTCGTCTCGGGGATAAACCGAGGACCCAATCTCGGCACCGATATCGTCTATTCCGGAACCTGTGCGGCGGCAAGGGAGGCCGTCCTCAGCGGCATTCCCGGCATCGCCGTATCCTGCGCCTCCCGCCTCGAGGTACTGCGCTACGGCGCCGCCGCTTCCTTCGTCCTCAATAATCTCGAAGAGCTCGCCGCCGCCTGCGCGGGCCAGGCCTTCGTCAATGTAAACGCGCCCAGCGCCGACGACGACGCGACCGGGGCAGAGTGGAGCTCTCCGTGCAGGCGGATATACGGGAACGCGCTCAAGTCCTTCGACGGCCCCGATGGCTACAGCTATTGTTTCATCGCGGACGGCGGCTCCCGCGTTCACCACGATGCCTCGACCGACTATGCCGTGGTGAAAGCGGGGAAAGTGTCGGTCAGCCCCATCCTCGTCCATCCGCAGATGCCCCTGGGCTTTCTCTCGGGACGGGAATTCCGCTAGGATATGGTCATGGATGAGGCCATGTCAGAGGCTTCCCGCCTTGCCGCTTCCCGTGATTGGCTTGGCGCGCTCGGCGCCCTCCGCGACGTGGAGCCCGAGGAGGGCAATCAGTTCGAGATCGCCTATCTCTTCGGAATTTGCCACGCGCGGCTTTGCGACTGGGACAACGCCCTGCTCTACCTCGAACAGGTCGTAACTGGCGGTCTCGATCCCGCGCGCGACGGTCAATGCAGGATGGCCCTTGCCTACGTGTATACCGTCACCGGCAGGCATAGGCTCGCCGAATACGAGCTGGAAAGGCTAAGGCTTTCCGGCTTCGAAACGGTCCAAGTCTTCGCCTTCCTTGGCTACTCGGCATGGGCCCAGGGCAGGTCGGAAGATAGCCTGCGTTGGTACGCCAAGGCTTTGGATTTGGACCCTGAAAACGCCAATGCCCTCAACGGCATGGGGTATCTCCTCGCCTGCGAAGGGAAGGATGGGGCGAGGGCGCTGACCTTCTGTCGTAAGGCGGTGGACATGGTCCCCGACAATCCAGCGTACCGCGACTCTCTGGCATGGGCATACTTCAAACTGGGATTCCTCGACGAAGCGAGGAACCAGATAGGCCTGGCCCTCTCGCTTTCGCCGAGCGCGACGGAGATTCGCGAGCACGCCTGGGCAATAGAACGCGGGGGCATGGCTTTTTCGGAGGCGGCGGTCCCGCCGCGAAGCAGGACGTGATGAATCTACGACGATATGTCCTTACAGTGCTCATCGCGTTCACTCTGTCGTTTGCGCCTCCCCGACTCGATGGTGCCTGGGCCCAATACAATTCCGTAATGAAGTCGCCGGGAGCGGCCGAACAACTCCGTCTTGGCGTCCTATCCTACCATCGCGGGCGATACGCCGAGGCGATCCTCCTCTTCGAGAAGGCCTTGGCCTACGCGCCCGGAGACGATCTTATCGAATACTGGCTCGGTCGTTCTTATCTAAAAAGCGGTTATGAGGAAACGGCCCTGCGTTTGTGGCAGCCCCTGCTCGCCGCCCCCGACGCCCCTCCCTTTTTAAAGGCCAAGGCAGAAGCGTTGCGCGGCTCGAGAGCGATCTCTCCCTCCGAGACCATCTATCACTTCGTTGAAGTTGAACGCTTCGAGGGCCGAAAGGGCAAAGAGCGCTTTTTCAATCGACCGTCGACGATAATTCCCCGACCCGATGGATCTCTACTAGTCGTGGCCCACGGCTCCAACGAACTCGTCATGCTCGACGCGTCAGGCGTCGCTCGCCAGCGTTCCCGGGGGGGGCTCGCGGGTTTCGATAGACCCTACGGAGCGGCCTACCTGCCCGACGGTACCCTCTTTGTCACCGAGTTCAACGGAGATAGGATATCGCGCATTGCGCCAGACGGATCCTCCAAGATAATAGGCAAGAAAGGGAGGACGGCTGACGGGCTGATCGGCCCCCAATACGCCGCGACGGACGCCGAGGGATATCTCTTCGTCGTCGATTTCGGCAACGCGCGTGTAAGTAAGTTCGACGACCAGGGGAATTTCATCCTTTCCTTCGGCGACCGGTCGCCCGATTCCGGCTTCCCCGGTTTTGTGAGCCCCGCCGGTATATTTGTCTCCGACGGTACGGTGTACGTCGCCGACTCGATAGCCAAGTCGATCTACAAGTTCGATGATTCGGGCAATTATCTCGGCGCCCTCGCGGAAGGCGAGCTGCATTTTCCCGAGAGCCTCTCCGCCTGGGAGGGAGGACGCTCCCTTCTTGTGGCCGATACGGACAGAATAGTCTCCGTTAACATACAAACCGAGGCGGTATCCGAGCTTTATCGCGCGACGAGCAAGAAGGCGCGCATCGTGGGGGCAGCCACGGATTATAACGGCAACCTCGTGGCCTGTGATTTCGATGCTTCGGTCATCTCGGTTCTCTCCGATGTCTCCTCTCTCGCTTCGGGCTATGGCGTTGAGATTCAGAGTGTCGATTCGAGCGCCTTCCCTAAGGTCACCCTCGATGTGATAGTGCGAAAAAAGGACGGTTCGCCGGTAGTCGGTCTTCGTGAGGGCAATTTTTACCTGACCGAGACTGTACGAAAAACCACACAAGCCGACGAGGGCGGAAAGGCCGTTATCCGCACCGAGGAGACGATCGAACCCACCTCTGAGACGACTTATCTTGGCTCAGGCGATAGATCCGAGGGCTCTCGTTCCGTCCTAGTCCTTGAACGCTCCGCCGAAATGAGCGCACTACGCGAATCGCAGCGCGCCACCCTTACCGAACTCTACGCCAAGCTCTCGGGAGGGAATGCCTCTGGACCCTCCCTTGTAACGGCGGGATCCACACCCGAGCTACAACCCTCGGGGGATATCATGGCCGCCTTGCGTATCGCTCTCACCCCCGCTTCGGGACACGGACGGTTCGAGCTTGCGCTGCGTCTTGCGGCAACGAGCCTGCTGCCCTCGGGCAACAGGGACGCCATTGTCTATCTCGGAACGGGAGCGATCGACGAGGCCGCCTTCTCGGAGACGAGCCTCGGGGAATTGGCCGCCTTAATGCGAAACAACGACATCCGCTTCTTCGCGGTAGTCCTCGGCGAACCCGACGCGTCTTTACGCTATCTTGCGGAGCGCACCGGCGGGAACATTTTCTCTTCTTCGAGGCCGCGAGGTCTCGGTGATCTGGCGGCCGAGATAAGCTCGGCGGCGACGGGCCGATATCGCTTCTCCTTCACTTCAAAGGCCGAGACCAGTTTTGGAAGAGGCTATCTCGCCGTCAGCGTGGAAGCGTATCTCTATAAGAAGAGCGGTAAGGACGAGTTGGGCTACTATGCTCCGCTCAAATGAGAAGGCAGGCGCTCTTGACTAAGGCAATGTCTTCCAGCTATATTTCCCGCCATCGTCGAAGCCATCTTAGCTCAGTCGGTAGAGCGCGTGACTTGTAATCTCGAGGTCCTCGGTTCGATTCCGGGAGATGGCTCGGGCCAGCTGAGTAGCTTCAATCTCCAGGGGAGATTCCCGAGTGGTCAAAGGGGGCAGACTGTAAATCTGTTGGCTTACGCCTTCGAAGGTTCAAATCCTTCTCTCCCCATCGCCCCTTCTCTACGAGAGGGGGCTTTTTTTATCGGGCGCGGAAAAGGTGCCGGGGAAAAAGCCTCTTCGGAGAGTCGATGAAGGCCGACCCATTCTACGCGGAGGGGCTTCGCTTCTCGTGCACGCGCTGCTCCGTATGTTGCAGGGGTGAGCCCGGCTATGTATTTCTTTCCAAGGAGGATATTCGAAGATTACTTCGTCGTCTTGGCCTTGATTTCAAGAGTTTTTTTCATGAGTATTGTACTCTGGTCGATGAGGGAATGGGGATGGCCCTGACTCTTCGTGAGAATGCGGCTTATGATTGCGTGCTATGGGGAGAGGAGGGCTGTACCGTCTACGATGATCGTCCTGCCCAATGCGCGACGTATCCTTTCTGGGCTTCGATTTTGGATTCGACGGCTTCCTGGAACGCCGAGGCTCGAAATTGCCCCGGTATCGGCGCTGGGGAGCTGCGATCGAGGGAATATATAGAGAAACGGATGATTGCGCGGCGCGGGGCCGGGACTATCGTCCTGAGCTACGGCGTCGATCTGGAGTGCTTGGATGAGAATACGATTTTGGGGAGTGAGGGGCTCGGTTCCGACCCCACTCATGCCTTCCAAGGTTAAGAGCAAAGTCTCGTCGACTGTCCAGAGGATCGCCGCCAAGGATATCGGGAGTCAGGAGGCCCGCGAGCTCTTTCTCTCGTCCTTGCCGGATTATCTGTTCTCGACGGTCGGAGGCAATACAGCCTGCGTCGAGGTTGTTACAAAAGAGCCTTGCCGCTTCATATTCGACGCTGGCACCGGAATACGCGAGCTCGGCAATGAGATACTCGCGACTCCCAAGCCCGCCGATTGCCATCTGTTTTTTTCCCATTTTCATTGGGACCATATTCAGGGGCTGCCCTTTTTCAGCCCGGCCTTCAACCCGCGTTTCGCGATTACGTTCTACAGCCCCGTCCCTGAGTTCAAGTCAATTCTCGAGGGCCAGATGAAGCCGCCCTATTTTCCTATAACAATGGACGTCATGTCCGCAAAAAAGGAATTCCGGGTCCTGGGCGGAGAGACCGTCGTCGTAGGCGGGGTCAAAATCAGCTATCGCCCGATGAACCACCCGGGCGGCTGCTATAGCTACGCGATAGAGGAGGGCGGGGTCAGGGCCATCTACTCGACCGATACAGAACTGCGGGAAGAGGACTTCCGACGCACACCGGAGAACCAGGCATACTTTCAGAACGCCGACATACTAGTCCTGGACACTCAATACACTCTCGGAGAGGCGATAGAAAAGTACAACTGGGGCCATTCTTCTTTCAGCCTCGCGTCGGACTTCGCAGCCACCTGGGGAATAAAGCGGCTCGTGCTCTTCCATCACGAACCCTCGTACTCCGACCTTAAGGTCGAATCCATTTTCAAGAACGCTTCTTGGTACATTGAGCACCTCGAGAGCAAGGGAATCGAGGTATTTCTCGCACGAGAGGGCCTCGATATCGAGTTTTAGGCATGGACGATTTCATCGCTCGCCTCGGCTTTCGCGGGGCCCTGCAACTCTACTTATTCCTCGTTAGACGGGAAGACGAGCTTGAGGGGGGAGTGGCCGAGCTCTATGCCGCTCTCCGTACCTATCTCTATGACCGCCTTTCCATCGAAGACATGGAGTCTCCGGAGACTCTACTCGCCAAACTCGATGAGCGCTGAGTTTGGCCTTGCGAAGCGTACACGGAGGCATGATGACGAAGATCGTAAAGGCGCGGCGGATACTGGCGCAAGCGATCGGCGCGGCCTCGGCCATTCTTGCGCTCGCCGCGGCGGCGAGCGCGCTCACCCTCGCACTCGCAAATCGCCCCGCCGAAGGCATCGGCTCGGGTGCCTTGTTTACCGTCGAAAAAGGAGATAGCGCTCAGACGATAGCGCTTGCCCTGGATCGGAAGGGATATATACGATCCGCCCTTGCCTTCCGTTTTTTCGCCAAAGCCGAGGACCATGGTTCCTCCCTGAAGGCCGGCACCTACCGAATCCTTCCCGGAATGAGCGCGAAGCAGATTTTTGACGAGTTCGTTTCAGGAGAACAGGCCCTTGCGAGGATTACCGTGCCCGAAGGCTTTTCGCTCTCTCAGGTTGCCGGCCTCCTCGAGCGCCAAGGCGTCACCTCCAAAACCCTGTTTCTCTCGGCAGCCCGTTCCCCCGAACTCCTCACCGAGCTCGGTATCTCCGCCGCTTCTGCCGAAGGTTATCTCTTCCCCGATACCTATTTCTTCCCTTCGGGATATTCGGCGGAGGGCGCAGTCCGATCGATGGTCAAGGCTTTCCGAGATCGCCTGTCGTCTATTCCTGAAGCAGCCTCCTTGACTTCGAAGGAATTACACGACCGGATTATACTTGCGTCGATCGTCGAGCGCGAATATAAGGTGCCTGAAGAGGCGCCTTTAATAGCGAGCGTCTTCTACAACCGACTCAAGATACGGATGGCCCTTCAGTCCTGCGCTACCGTCGTCTACGTGATCACCGAACGTCTGGGAAAGCCCCATCCCGAGGTCATCTACGACCGCGACCTCAAGCTGGATGATCCGTATAACAGCTATGAGCACCCGGGACTGCCGCCGGGCCCTATCTCGAATCCAGGGATGACGGCTCTTCGCGCGGTCTTCTATCCCGATGCGAGCCGGTTCCTCTATTTCCGCCTCATCGACGCCAATGCCGGGAAGCACCATTTTTCAATGTCCCTCGAAGAGCATATCGATGCACGAACCTTATTCATTAAAAAGGTCAATAGCTGATGGGACGGATTCCTGACCGTCTCATCCAGGATGTCCTGGACAAGACCGATATTGTCTCGATAATCGGCGATTATGTACGTCTAACCAAAAAAGGCGGACGTTGGGTCGGACTCTGTCCCTTTCACTCCGAGAAGAGTCCATCCTTCAATGTCGACCCCGATAAAGGCCTGTATTACTGTTTTGGCTGCCAGAAGGGGGGGTCTGCGGTCCAGTTCCTCATGGAAATGGATAAACTCAGTTTCCCCGAGGCGATGGAAGAGCTCGCGAAAAAGGCAGGCATCGCTCTTGAAGTGGAGGATGCTCCGAGCGATGAAGAAAAAGAGAGACGAGCCCTCTTTGAGCTCTACGAGCGGCTCCGTGGTACCTTTCATTGGTTACTCACCGAAAACGCCTCGGGCTCAGGGGCCCGGGAACGTCTGCGCGCCCGCGGGTTACCCGATTCCATTATAGAAGAATTCGTTCTTGGCTATGCTCCTGCCGATAAACAATGGATGCACCATTTCCTTTTAGGAAAAGGATATTCTAGCGGATTTCTTGCAAGATCAGGGCTATTCGCAGGTTCTTCCCACGATTTTCCGATATTCGCTGATAGGCTGATGTTTCCCATTTCTGATGCAAAATCCAGGGTTATTGCTTTCGGCGGACGCCTTTTAGAGGGCGATGGGCCCAAATACATCAATAGTCCGGATACGCCGCTTTTCCGAAAACAGGACAATCTTTTCGCCTTGGACCGAGCCTTGCCGACGATTAAGAAACAGGGCGAAGCCTTGATCTGCGAAGGCTATATGGATGCGCTATCCTTTCATGCGGCAGGAATTACTATGGCCGTCGCCCCCCTCGGCACTTCATTCACGGCGAATCAGGCCAGGCTCCTCAAGCGTTGGGCTGATAGAGTGTTGCTCTGCTTCGATTCGGACGAAGCGGGGAAGAAGGCAGCGGAGCGCGGCTGCGCGATCGCGGCGGGCGCCGGCCTCGACTCTTTGGTCGTTTCCTTGCCCGGAGGTAAAGACGCATCCGAAATTCTGGAAAAAGAAGGAATAGGGACATTGCAAAAGACGCGGGATTTCACTATAAATGGAGGCGATTTTCTTGTAAAAAGGGCAAAGGAGTTCTTCGACATCGGCACAGTTGAAGGGAAGGCGAAAGCGTCAGCATTCTTATACCCATACGCCGATGCGCTGACTTCAGAGGTCAAACGGGGCGCTTTTCTCGATCTCGCGTCGAGGGAATTAGGGGCTAATCCCATCTCAATACGGGCGGATTACGAGGCCGCGAAGCGGGGCGTCAAGTCTCGAGCTTCCAGGGAGGCTATCCGGCCTTCCGTCGAGCAGGGTCGGACGGGGGCTGGGAGCGCGCGGACGGACGATCTCGTCTTCATGGCAGCCGCGGCGCTCAACGCGGATCGTTTCGAGGATATTCGCTCGGCCATCAAACCCGAGGACCTTGATGATTTCAGGGCTCGCGATATCTTCATCGCCCTAGAGGAGGGCTTTCGGGCCGATGACCTCGGCGTAGAATCCGTTCTCGCGAGGGTCGAGGATGAATCGGTGCGGCTTTTCGTCCGCGAAGTTTCGGCCCGGGGCGAATTTGCCGTCAATGCGGCCAGGTTCCTATCCGATGGGACGGCCATGGTTCGTCGCCGCAGCCTCGAGCGCAGGCGCGAGCGGCTTCTTTCGAGGATAGCAGATATCGGACGCGGTTCCTCGGTAGCCGATGCCGAAGCGCTCAACGATCTTTTATACGAAAAAAAAAGTCTGGACGCCGAATGGGAGGCTATGAAGGGTGAGCGCGATGAACGACCTTGAGCTGGACCCGGCGATCGCCAAGCTTCTCGAATATGCCAAGACCAAGAAGTCTATCAGTTTCGACGAGCTTTCCGATTTTTTACCCGAGCATGTCCTCAACTCCGATAAGATCGACGGAATCCTCGCCCTCCTCGAAGCCAACGATATTCGCCTCGAGGAGGAGGATGTTCAGGTCGAGGACGAGATCGCGGTCAAGGAGGCGGAGGCCGAGAAGAAGCGTCTCGTATATAACGACAAGGAATCCTCCGTCGATGACCCCATCCGCCTGTACCTCCGCGAGATCGGTAAAGAAAATCTCCTCACAGCCGAACAGGAAGTCGAGCTCTCCAAGGCCATGGAAGAGGGCGAGAATATCATTAAGGGCATCATTAAGAGATCGGGGGTACTCATCCCGGAGTTTTTCCAGATCGCAATAAAGGCGACGCGGCGGGAGGCAAAAGATTCGTCGCTGCAGCGCAAGGAAAACACGGAGAAAATCGCCGAACGTAGGCGCCTCAACCAATTCTACCGAGACGTAATCCGCGACTGCCTAAACGACCTCAAGGACTACGTCGAACATAAGCGCCGAATACTCTCCCGCGGAAGCGATATATTTACCGACCAGGAGCTCGCTACCGAGAGAGAGAGGCTCCTCGCCCGTCTCAAGGAGGCGGAGATACATCCGGAGGAGATCAACTCCTTTTCCGAAAAATTCACCGTTTCGGCCAAGAAGATACGCAAGTATCGCAAGGAACAGGAACGAATAGAGCACATACTGCGCATTTCGAGCATGCGCGAGCTGCGCACCCTCGGCCGCAACCTCACGGTCAAGGAGAAGCGCGAAGCGATCGAGGAGGATCTCGGACTTTCGTCAGACGAGATCAAGGAAAAGATCCGCCAGATCCAGGTCACCGAGAAGAAGATGCGCGAGCTCGAGACGATGTTCGAGTCCGACGCCGACTCCATCATCGTCATGGCCAAAGAGATCAATCGCGGCCGAATCATGATGAAAAACGCAAAAGACCGCCTTATCAAGGCAAACCTCCGCCTGGTCGTCTCGATAGCCAAAAAGTATACCAACCGCGGTCTGCATTTTTTTGACCTCGTGCAGGAAGGCAACATCGGGCTCATCAAGGCAGTCGAAAAGTTCGAGTATCGCAAGGGTTATAAGTTCTCGACGTACGCGACATGGTGGATCAGACAGGCTATCACGCGCTCGATCTCCGATCAGGCCAGGACTATCCGGGTACCGGTCCATATGATCGAACAGATCAATAAAGTCGTGCGTGAATCGCGCCAGCTCATGCAGAAGCTGGGTCGCGAGCCCACCGACGAGGAGATTGCGGAACAGCTGGGCTGGCCGGTAACTCGCGTAAAAAGCGTCAAGAACGTCGCACGCGAGCCGATTTCCCTCGAGACGCCGATAGGCGAGGATGAGGATTCCCTCCTTGGAGACTTTATTGAGGACAAAGAAGTAGAGAACCCCTCCGTCCAGACCGACTACAAACTTCTCCAGGAACAAATACGGGCTGTCCTTTCGACTCTTCCGCCGCGCGAGCAGGAGGTGCTCCGGATGCGCTTCGGGCTCGACGATGGATATTCCCTGACCCTCGAAGAAGTCGGACTGTATTTCAACGTAACGCGCGAGCGCATCAGGCAGATCGAGGCCAAGGCGCTCAAGAAGCTCCGTCATTTCAAGCGCAGCCAGAAGTTGCGCGATTACATGGATCATTAGATCGCGAATAAAGATCGAGAGGTGCCCTATGCTGATGGAAGAAGTTTTCGAGCGTCTCCGCGAATATCAGGAGATTCTCACGAAGCGCGTCGATATCGAGCGCGAGGTCGAAGAGATCCCCAAGGCCCTCGACGCGCAGATGGAGCTCCTATCGCGCGTCAAGAAATCGTACCTCGAAAAGAACGAGGCGTTTCAGGCCACGGAGGCCAAGGTCCGCGAGCTTCGACAACAGCTCGCGGAGGCTGAGGGCTCCCGCGAGGCCGCCGAGAAGCAGATGGACGCCATCTCGACGCAGCGCGAGTACGAGGCGCTCAATAAAGAAATACGCGACGCGACCGATCGCGAGCATGGGATCAGGAAGGACCTGCAGCGCGAGGAGCGCTCCCTCGCCGAGATCGAGGAGTCGTTGCGCCGCGACGAGTCCATGATCCAGCTCCAAGAGAGCGAAATCGCCGAGAAGAGCGCAAAGATAAACGGCGAAAAAGATCTAAAGGTCTCCGAAATCGGCGAGCTCAAGGCGAGCGAGGAAAAGGCCTCGGGCGGCATAGATAAGGACGTGCTCTTCAAGTTCGAAAGGATCATTCGCTCCAAGCAGGGCCTCGGCATCGTCCCCGTGAAGGGTTACGTCTGCACCGGTTGCTACATGATCCTGCCCGCGCAGTTCGTCAATGAAGTGCGTTCCGGCAACCGCATTATTTTTTGTCCCTATTGCTCGCGCGTCCTATACTACCAAGAGACCGAAGAGCAATCGGAGCAGCTATTCGCCGATATCGAATCCGGCTCACTCTCGGACCTCGAAGACTACTCCGAGGAAGGCGAGGAGGACGGGTACGATGAGGATTCCGACGAGGGTGAAAAGGACTCGTCGATGGAGGATTCGGAAGTGTAATTTTGGGCGGGCCGCGCCGCCGTCGCGGGATGCCTCCGGGCATCTCGCGGAGGAAAGTCCGGGCTCACGAGAGCGTAGCGCCGGGTAATTCCCGGGCCTTCGACGAAGCCGCTTCGAGGCATCGTAGGGGGACAGATAGCGCCACAGAAAACAAACTGCCTGGGGTCGCCTTGGTCTGAAGTGGGCGGTTCGCGCGCGAAAGCGAGCGAACCGCAAACCGAGGGCCGCGAAACGGCCCTCGGTGAGGGTGAAAAGGCGGGGTAAGAGCCCACCGCGTCGCCGGCAACGGCGGCGGCACGGCAAGCCTCGCTGCGAGCAAGGCCGAGCAGTGAAGGGCAGCTCGCCCGTCGCCTCGCCGGCCCGCGACTCGTCGTCGCGATCGCCTGAAAGGGCATTCGCGCGATGGGGAGCGGACGCGGGGCGAGATTCACGGGTTGGTCGCTCGGATCCGGCGGGTAACCGTCGGACGAGATGGATGGCGGCGACCCCGAAAGGGGCACAGAACCCGGCTTATAGGCCCGCCTTTTTATTATTTCCTCACGTTAATTCGATTGGCATCGCGGGTTACCGCGACGCCGTTCATTGACTAGCCTCGTCCTTTCGTGATACAAGAAATCGAGGCATATAAGCGCCTTGTCGCCAATGGAGTCCTTCTCGAGAACCCTGGAAACCTACACCGGAAGCTATCTCGCACGGCGCCGGCGAAAACGAGTGGCAATCGCGCTGGCTTTAGTCGCGTCAGCCGCCCTTATCTCCGCAATTGGCATCCGCCTTGTAAAGTCGGGAACATTCGCAAAAATGAACACGAGCCACCTGGTTTCCAAATATAAAATTATCTCGGATTGGGAAGCAAAAAAATGGGACGACGTGCGAAGCGAGGCCGTGGCCTCGCTTTCCGCCAGGCCGCTTGACGCGTTCTACCTTTCGTTCAGGGGTCTTGCGGCCTTTTATAAAGGCATGGATCTTCCCGAAGGCGAGGAGCGGGCGGTTCTCGTCGACGAAACCGTCGCATCGCTCCGGAAGGCAATCGCGAGCGGCGGGCGAATGCCGAAGGCGCAAGTCGAATATGTCCTCGGCAAGGCGTATTTCGACAAGGGAGATTCCTATCTCGACGAGGCGGTAAAATACCTGGAAATGTCCGTCGTTTCGGGTTATATCGGCGCCGACAGCAGGGAATATCTCGCGCTTGCTTATGCCGGGCTCGGGGACAAGGCGCGGGCGGTCAAGAATTTCGAGGCCGCTCTCGAGCGGAGCAGGGCCGACCTTCTGCTGATCTCCTCTGCAAAGGCCTATGTCGACGCGGGGCAACCGGTAAAGGCGGAGGCGCTCCTCCTCGAGCTGCTCTCGAGCGGCAAGGACGATCTGGCCAAGCAGAACGGACGTTTCATATTAGGCGAGATTTATAAAACCCGAGGAGACCTATCCAAGGCCGAAGAGCAGTACGCTCTTATCCTTACGAAAGATCCCTCCTCGGCCGAGGCGCATTACCGCATGGGCCTGGCATATCAAGTCGGGGGAGATCCTATCAAGGCCCGCGCCGAATGGCGCAAGGCCGTTTCAATAGACCCAATGCATGCCGCATCGCGGCAAAAACTATCTGAGAAGCTATAAGGCAAGCCCGGAGGTTCTTAATGGCTCTTCGCAATATCTTTGATTCCTTCACCCTCGACATCGGTATCGACCTTGGAACCTGTAATACGCTCATTTACGTGAGAGGGAAGGGAATTGTCGTCAACGAGCCTTCCGTAGTCGCCGTCGAGCGCGGTACCAATAAAGTCGTCGCGGTCGGCTCGGCGGCTAAGCGCATGCTCTGGAAGACCCCGGGTGACATCATAGCCAAGCGGCCTCTCCGGGACGGGGTCATCGCCGATCCGGACTTGACCGAGAAGATGATCAAGTACTTCGTCCAGAAGGTGATTTCGACACGGTGGTTCGTCAAGCCGCGCATGGTAATCGGCGTTCCCTCATGCATTACCAAGGTCGAGGAGAACGCCGTCATGGATTCCGGCTACAAGGCCGGCGCCCGATTCGTCAAAGTCATCCCCGAATCCCTCGCCGCGGCGATAGGCGCGGACATCCCCATTTCCGAGCCTGCAGGACATATGATATGTGACATCGGCGGCGGGACCTCGGAAATTTCGGTAATCTCCCTTAAGGGCATGGTCGTAACCAATGCCATCCGGGTGGGTGGCGACGAGTTCGACGAAGCGATCATCAAGCACATCCGCAACGTGCATAACCTGATCATCGGAGAGCAGACCGCGGAACGCCTTAAGATCGAAATCGGCAACGCGAGCCCGGATAAGGTAATCGAGAAGGTCGAGATAAAGGGCACCGATGCGATCACGGGCCTGCCGCGTCGCCTCGAGATAGATTCCGTGGAAGTCCGCGAAGCCCTCCAGGAACCCATAACGCAGATTGTCGAGGAGATAAAGAAGACCCTCGGCCAGACGCCGCCGGAGCTTGCGGCCGATATTGTCGAGCGCGGCATCGTGATGGCGGGCGGCGGGTCCCTCCTCAAGGGACTGCCCAAGCTCGTCAGCAAGGAAACGGGGGTACCCGTCATCCTCGCCGAGCGACCTCTCGAATGCGTGGCCCTCGGCGCAGGGAAGTACTTCGAGACCATGAGGAGCCAGGACGGCTCACAGAGCGTCTACGACAGTCTAAACATTTAAAGAATCGTGTCCGACCAACAGCGAAAAGCCGTGGGCCGCGGACGCCGCGCGGTCGCCCCAATTCTCCTTGCGGCGAGCCTTCTTTGCCTTACCGTCTCGACGAGAAGCCTCGAGGGCGTCCCCGAGAGCCTCGGCCTTACCGTGTTCGGGTTCTTTCAGCGCGGCTTCTCCGCCGTGGGTGATTTCGTCGCGGATACGATCGCATCCATCGCGGAGCTGCGCAAGCTGAGGGACAATTACAGAGAGCTCTCGGCCAAGCTCGAGCGCTTTACGAACATTGAACGGGGCCTCGCGGACCTGCGCGAAGAGAACAAGCGGCTCAAAGACCAGCTGGGCTTTTCGAACGACATCGCCTTTCAGCGCATCGCCGCGAGGATTGTCGCAAAAGATCCCGAGAATCTGTATTCGACAATAACGATAGATAAAGGCATCGGCGACGGCATACGCAAGAATATGCCTGTCATCGCCTTTCAGGACGGCATGGAAGGGCTCGTTGGCCGAGTAGTCGAGGTAGGGAGGGGGACGAGCAAGATAGTCCCCCTCTACGACTCGAAGTCCTACGTCGCAGCGCGTATCTCGAGCGGCACGCGAACGGAGGGTCTCGTCGGGGGCCAGGGATCGCCGGATGATCCCCTCCTTATGCGATTTGTCAAGAAGCACATGAAGGACTACCTGCAATTTGGCGATCTCGTCGTAACCACCGGCTACGAGTCCATCTATCCCGCAGAAGTGGCCATCGGCAGGGTGAGGAAAGTACGGGTGCTCGAATACCAAACATCGATAGATATCGAACTCGACCCCGTCCTGGATTTCTCGCGCATCGAGTACGTCTTCGTAGTACGGGTCGCTCCCGCGTCCGCTACTGCGGGAGGCGATCGATGATCAGAAGTATCATTTTCTCCACAATGCTCCTCGTGGGCTGCATTTTCGCGCAATCGACCTGGCTCGGCGGCATCGCCATATTCGGTGTCGTGCCGGATATCAGCCTCGTGGTCCTAATCTGGTTAAGCTATAGGAACGGTCCTGTCGAAGGGCCGATCTCCGGTTTTCTCTCCGGTTTCGCGGAGGATTTCCTATCCGCCTCACCCCTCGGCTTTCACGCTTTTGTAAAAACGGCCGTCGCCGCGTCCGCGGCGCTCCTGCACGGTTCTTTCTTCATCGATAAGCTCCTTCTTCCCGTGTTGCTCGGCTTCGCGGGCACGATCGCGAAGGCGATCACCGCGGACGCGCTTTATCTCCTTTTCGGCGGAAAAATCCACGTCTATTCCTTTGTCGCTACCGGCCTCTGGGTTGAAGCCGCGTATAATGGCCTTCTCGCTCCCCTCGTTTTCCTTCTCCTCGGCCCCTTGAGCCGTTTCCTCGTGACGGAGCGCGGGCGCAGATGAGCCGTTCATCGATACCCGAACGTTTCGAAATTCCCGGCCCCTCGACCGAGGGTCGAATCCGAGTCCTTTCGGCAATGTGTTTAGTGCTTTTCGTGTGCTACTCGGTCTACCTCCTTTATATGCAGACAATTCGGGGAGGCGAGTACCGGAACAGGGCGACGAGGATATCCCAACAAAGCAATCGCATCCCCTCGCAGCGCGGAGAGATATACGACCGTACCTACTCCGTTCCCCTGGCCCAAAACACCGATTCTTTCGCGATCGACCTGGTCCCCGCCGAACTTGCTTCCGAGAAGAGGGAGAGCGTTTTTTCCCAGCTCTCGTCCCTGCTCGAAATGCCCATCGAGGATATTCGAAAAAAGATTCCGCCCGCCTATTACCATCTTTATCAGCCCATCGAGATTCTCGGCTCGGCTTCGTACGCGAACGTCACAACTCTCGCCGAGCGCATAGACGAATTCCCCGGTATATCCTGGCATTCAAAACCCGTACGTAACTACATCGAGACGGGGTCGCTTTCGCACGTCATCGGCTACGTCGGCGATATCACCAAGGACGAGCTCAAGCTCATGTACAACCAGGGCTACAAGTCGGGCGACGTGATCGGCAAAGCGGGCATCGAGAAGCAATTGGACATGACTTTACGAGGACGAGACGGGCGTGAATTCCGTACCGTCGACGTCAAAGGAAAGAACATCGCATCGGAGCAGATCAGCGTCGATCCCCCGGTCATGGGTTCCAATATCGTCTTGACCATCGACAACTCGATACAAAAACTCGCCGAAAAAGCGCTGGGCTCGCGAATCGGTTCCGCGATCGTTTTGCGGCCCGCGACTGGTGAGATACTGGCGATGGTATCCTACCCTTGGTACAATCCGAACCTGTTCACGGGCGTCGATGCCGGGACTGAATACGCGAAGCTCCTCGCCGACCATGACAACCCCCTGCTCAATAGGGCCGTACAATCGAGCTATCCCCCTGCCTCCACATTCAAGGCCATCCTGACCACGGGGATCATCGAAGAAAAGGCCTTTCCTCAGGATAAAAAAGTGCTCTGTCCGGGGGACATATCCTATGGCGACCGCGTCTTCAATTGTTGGACCAAGAAGCCGGGACACGGATGGCTCGACCTGAAGGGCGGCCTCGAGAACTCCTGCGACATTTATTTTTGGACCGTCGGTAGGGATTACCTCGGAATAGAACGCATCGTCTCTTACGCCAAGGATTTCGGCTTTGGCAAAATGACGGGCATAGATCTACCGGGTGAGCTCGAGGGATTCGTCCCGACGCCCCAATGGAAGGAACGCCGCTTCCACGAAAAATGGCTGGGAGGGGATACGATGAACCTCTCGATAGGCCAGGGAGACCTCCTTGTAACCCCTCTGCAGATGGCGGATATGATGGCGATGATCGTGAATGACGGGGTTGTCTACCAGCCTCACGTCCTCAAGGATATCCGGGATTCGGCGTCTGGCGCAGTCGTACAGAGCACTCAACCGAAGGAAATCCTTCGATCACGCATCTCCAAGGAAACTTTCCTGACAGTTCGTGAGGATTTGCGCGGCGTCATTACCAACGGCACGGCGAGATTTCCCGTAAACACCAAGGTCGTGCAGGTTGCGGGGAAAACGGGCACGGCGGAAGTGGGCATGAAGGACCATTGGCACTCCTGGTTCGTCGCCTTCGGCCCCTACGATGCCGCCGATCCCAAAGACAAGGTCGTAGTAGTCGTCATGGTCGAAGCGTCCAACCCCTGGGAATGGTGGGCGCCTTATGCTACCAATATCATCTTCCAGGGGATGTTTGCCTCGCAGAGCTACGATCAGGCCGTGGACACCCTGGGTCTCCGTTATCTGATACCCAAACAGGGACGCATCGAATGAGTTCACTCAAGAAGACCGTCTCTGAGATGGATTTCACGTTTCTCGGCGTTGCGCTCGCCTTAACGATATTCGGCATCCTGTCGATCTATTCTTCGGGTCTCACGGCCGAAGGGGTCCATGTCTCGAATGAGTATATAAAACAGATAGTATGGGCCGTTTCAGGCCTTGTCATCCTTGCCATCGTATCCTTGATCGACTACCAGCGGATGAAGGATTATTCCCCATTTATCTACATTTTCTTCCTTCTCGTCATCCTCTACGTCCGTTTTTTCGGCCACGAGGTTAATGGCGCCAGGTCGTGGATCGGGCTGTTCGGGGAATTCGGAATCCAGCCTTCGGAATTCATGAAGATCGCGACCATCCTCTTTCTAGCTCAATACCTGTCCGATTCAGAGCACCAAAGCTCTTTTCGGCGCCTCTTGCAATCATTTGCGATAATCCTCGTGCCCGTCCTTATCATCATCCTGCAGTCCGACATGGGTTCGGCCCTCGTTTTCTTCCCGATTTTCCTTTTCATGGCCTTCATCGCAGGCCTCGATCGCCGCTATATCGTTTTTATCCTCGCCGCAATACTTGCGACCGTGGTTTTGACGATCCTCCCGCTCTGGGAACAGTACACGCTTAAGACCCCGACGAGTTTCCTCTTTATCCTGTATAAAGCACCCTACGTGCTTTACCTGATCGGTTCCTCGGCGCTCGTCCTTCTATTGTCAGCCTGGGGATGGTTCTCGTTCAAAAAGAAGTATTATTTCTGGATCGCCTACTTTTCCCTTCTCGTCGCGGGTTCGCTCACCGCCTCGGCCTTTGCCCAAAAGGCCCTGAAGGAATATCAGATAATGCGGCTCATCGTTTTCCTCGATCCGAGTATCGATCCTCGCGGATCCGGTTGGAACATACTCCAGTCGATCACGGCAATCGGGTCGGGCGGCGTGCTCGGCAAGGGCTTCCTACAGGGCACGCAGAGCCATTATCGCTACCTGCCGCAGCAGAGTACGGACTTCATCTTCTCGATCATCGCCGAGGAGTGGGGCTTCATCGGCGGTTTCGCGGTTTTCACCCTCTATTATATCCTTCTCCGACGCTGCTCCAATCTTCTCAAGACGGCGAAGGACTCATACGCGAGCTATATAGTGGCGGGGATAATGGGGATGATCTTCTTCCATTTCATGATCAATGCCGGGATGGCGATGGGTATTATGCCCGTTACGGGAATACCTCTTTTCTTCCTATCCTATGGAGGCGCATCCTTATGGGCGGTGATGATCGCCGTAGGTCTCCTCCTCGGCATTTCCGCCAGGCGATTTCGAACATGAGGCGATCCGGGCAGAGGATGGTCGAACCCCTCGCGGACATCGGCAGCGGGCTCCTCGAGGTCGAAAAACCCTCGCGTTACCTCGGCGGCGAGGCTGGCTCAATCCGCAAACGCGATGACTCTCTCCTTTCGATAGCGCTCTGCTTTCCCGACCTCTACGAGATCGGAATGTCTAACTCCGCGATCCGGATTCTCTATTCCGGCCTGAACGCGATGCCGAACGTCAGGGCCGAGAGAGTTTTCGCCCCGGCGCCGGATTTCGAGTCCCTGCTCGAGCGACGAGGCATCCCACTTTATACTCTCGAAACCGGAATGGCACTTTCCGACGTCGACATTCTGGGTCTCTCCCTCGGCTACGAACTCGCCGCTACAAGTGTGATTACCGTACTGAAGTCGGGACGAATCCCCGTTCGAGCCGGGGAGAGGGGGGAGGGGGACCCCATCGTCATGGCGGGCGGCCCCGCCGCCACAAACCCACATCCCCTGGCTGCCTTCCTCGATGCCGTCTTCATCGGAGAGGCCGAGGCGGGTTTTTTCGACCTGGCCGAGGAGCTGTCGGGATTAAAGCGAGCCGGTGCCGGACGCGTCGACATCCTCGATCGCTTGCGCCAGGTCGAGGCAATCTGGTTTCCCGAAAGGGACGCGGCAGTCGGGAAGCGAGCACTCCGAGCGGTCTTTAATGGATTCAGCGGCACCGCGGCCATGACCGCTCTGCCCTTACCGACAGTCAAGACCGTACAGGACCACGGTACTGTCGAGATAATGCGCGGCTGTCCGAATGGCTGTCGTTTTTGCCATGCCGGCTATTTCTACAGGCCCCAGCGCGTCAAGCCCTATGAAATAATCCGTTCCGAGGTGGAGTCCCTCGTCGAGCGAGGCGGCCACCGTGAGATAACCCTCTCTTCGCTTTCCTCGGGGGACTACCCATGCATCGGAGAACTTCTCGACAGGCTCAATGCCGAATGGGGGCCGCGTCGCATTTCTTTCCAACTCCCCTCGCTTAAAATCAACAGTTTTACCCTCCCCATAGTCCGAAAACTTGCCGAGGTCCGTAAATCGGGCTTGACCTTCGCCGTTGAGACGCCTGTGGACGAGTGGCAGCGCCGTATCAACAAGGACGTCTCCTTCGACAGGACCCTTGCTATCCTCAAGGAGGCTAGAGACGCGGGGTTCAAACAGGCAAAATTCTATTTTATGATAGGTCTGCCCGTACCTGGCCGAGGAAGAGGCGAGGTCGAGGCGATACTCGAGTTTTTCGCTCGGATCCGTCTTCTCATCAACTTCCAGATCAATGTCAATGTTGGGACCTTCGTTCCCAAGCCCCACACGGCCTTCCAGTGGTCCGCCCAGTTGCGAGAGGAAGAAGCCCTGGAAACCATCAATTTCCTTCGTTCGGGTTTACGGCAATTCAAGAATATTAAGCTCTCATACCATTCTCCCTTCAATTCACAGCTTGAGGGTATCATCGCGCGCGGCGATGAAAGGGTAGGGGAGCTTATCCTCGAGGCTCATGGAAAAGGCGCGCGACTGGATGCCTGGGAAGAACGTTTTAATCGGGAACTCTGGAGAGATGTCATTTCCGAGGCTGATTGGCCGGTAATCGATTCATGCTGCGGACAAAGAGAATTCAAAAGTCCTCTTGTCTGGGATGATATCGGAATCAGGGTTTCGAAGAAATTTCTTTGGCGCGAATACGAAAAATCCATCATCCCCGAAGTTACTTCTGAATGTATGGAAGATTGCACGAACCCCTGCGGCGCCTGTAACGATGCTGTGTCGATTGTACAAAATACCATACAAAGCGAGGTTAAAAGCCCCCTTGCGACACCGATGGGAATTGTGCCCCAAGCTCCTGTCGGTCGCTTGGTGTTCCGCTATTCCAAGACGGCTACCGCCGCATATATGCAACACTTGGCGGTTGTCGATGCTTTCGATAAAGCTATTCTCATCTCGCGGCTAAAAGTTCATTATTCGGAAGGGTTTAATCCCCAGCCTCGCTTTGAAACATCTCAGCCCATCCCAATAGCGGTCGAGTCTCAGTGCGAAATAGCATCTCTTATCCTATGTGAAACGGTGGATCCGTCGGTTTGCATCACATCTTGGAACTCGCAGCTGCCTAAAGGGATTCAGATCGAGGAAGCTCGCTTTTACCCCATCGTAGAAGGGAAAAAACAACGCTCTATCGGCAGTCTCGAGTGGGGTTCGGAATATGAAATACGTTCCATGGACCCGACCGATGTTTCTTTGATTTTCGAAAAGCTTTCAGGAGAACTTGTTAGACGTCAGGTTTCGGATTATCGAATAAGCCGCGAAGAGTCGCGGGTGATTAAATTACGGCTGCGTCTGCCTGCGAACAAGGAGCATGGTCTCATAAAAATACTTGAATCCTGCACTGAAATACGGCCTATCCAGATGGCATTTAAAATAATAAAGACTCTTTTTCTTGCAAATAGTGGAATTGACGAATCGCCCGTATCCATCTTCAGTGCCTATGAAATTGTCAGCTAGGACTCTTGAAACTTGATCCTTTATTAATCATCCTTTTGAGTAGACAGAATGTACATTATACGAAGTTGAAGATATAAGCACGCAAGGGCGGAAGATCGAAAGCCGGTTCAAACGCTACCACCCGTTCAAGTTTTGGGGGAGTGTATACGTAAGCTGGGCACCTAAAGAGGGGAAACTATAGATAGTCGAAAATGTCGCGGGATCGATGCCGTAGGCGACAGCAAACATAACAATAAAAATAGTAGCACTTTGGCCAGACGAAGAAGTGCCGGAATAATCAGCTTGTCCGTACTTGTACGTTGAATTGAAGGAATCGTGAAGTGGAGGTGCAAATTGGACAGTATTATTTCGGACAACATAGGTAGGGACCGAATTATCGGGATTTACGGTCGTATAATACCAGTTTAAATTAGGTGCTTGTGTAGTATTACCTGGGATCGCTTGAATAGAATAGGTTGTGGCTAGCGATTGATTGGAAACTGTGAAAAAAGTAGGAGGAACTATGGCTGCGGTACCTGCGCTGTTGAGTATGCACAGGGGAAGGAAACCGAGTTGATTCGTCAGGTATGTGAAGGCCGAACTCGGTGTATATATGCTTGTATTTTGGGCACTCAAAATAGCGTCTAGAGCGCCGCCCGTCGTTTGATCGCTATTGTAAACGCGATAGTACACATTGTAGCCGTAGAAGTTTAGTCCGGTATTCAATGTGTTGTTTTGGAGAATGAAAAAATTTCCACTATTGCTGAAGCTGGGCGCATCAAAGAAGGTAGTGATCGTATCGAGTCCGCAGCCTAAGAGAGCCAGACAGCCTATGAGGAGCAGCGCCGCGAAAATATGGAAGGCGGCGGGAGAGGGCCCAGCCTCCCCCGGCCGCCCTACCCTATTTCTTGGCACGCCGCCCCGCTCCGGTCTCGAGCGGCGGGGGGGCGATATCCTCGAGGCAGTCGACGAGCTCGTAGATGAGGACGGGCTTGTTCTTGCCTTTTACGCGAATATTGTCGAGCTCGCGCACGAGGAAATGGTCCCTTACGAGACCGTAGGTAAACTCGCTGATGATTATGTTCGTGCCGTACTCTTTGTTCGTGCCCTCGAGGCGGGCGCCGAGGTTGACGTTGTCGCCCATGAGGGTGTAGTTCATCCTCGTGGGGCTGCCCATGTTGCCGACGGTCATTATTCCGGAATTGAGTCCGATACCGATGTTTATCCGGATCGTCTCCGGCCAGACCTCGTTGAGCTCCCGAAGCCTCTGCATCTGCCTGAGGGCGCACTTGCAGGCGAGTACGGCATGATCGGCCTGAGGGAGGGGCGCTCCCCAGAAGCACATGACCTCGTCGCCGACGTATTTATCCAGGTAGCCGCCATACTCGAAGATGACGTCGGTCATCGCCGTGAGGTAGGTGTTGAGATGGTTGACGAGCTCCTGCGGCGACATGCTCTCGGAGAGCGTAGTAAAGCTGCGGATGTCCGAGAAGAGGACGGTGAGGTCCTTGTCGACTCCGCCGAGCTCGGGAGGGTTCTCGACGAGCTGGTCGACGACCTTTGGGGACAGGTATTTGCCGAAAGTCTCCCGTATCGCCTTCTTGTCCCTCTCCTCGGTCATCGCGCGGTAGACTACGATCGTCAGGAAGGTGAAGATCATCCCCAGCGCCGGGGAGCTGAAATTCACCAGAGTCGATCGGTAATCGAAGGTAAGTGTAGTGGCGAAGAAGAAGCCCACGATCAGCACCAAGGTGCCGAATAACGACAGGATGGTCGGGAGGCGCGAGGTCATGAAGGCCACGATGAAGACCAGGAGGGCGAGAATGGCGAGATCGACCCACTTGGGTATCGGGCGGAGGAAGTTGTCCATGAGGATAGAGTTGAGGGCGTTGGCGTGCATCTCGATGCCGAACATGAGTCCAAGAGGCGTCGTTTTCTGGTCCGCCGCCATGCCGCTCGAAAAAGCCCCGACCATGATGATCTTGTTCCCCGCGGCCATGGTACGGCGCCAGGTCGCCGGGTTGGGGCCGGGCGCCTTTTCCGCGTAGCCCGCGTAGGACCGAACCGGGAAGGTCTGGATACCGTCGGCCGAGTCGCTCGAGGGCGGACCCATGAAGTTGACGAGCATCATTCCGTTCGAGTCTATTGGGATCTCGATCTTATCGAGGACCCTACGCTTGCCTTCTTTTACCAGGTTGCCGTCCTTGTCGAACTGGTCGGGCGTCACCGAGAGCTCGTAGGGCTTGCGCTCGCCCGTATCGGGATCGTAGCGGGTGGGCGATGGAATGCGAATTCGGTCGCCCAGAACGACATCGATATCAGCGATTTTGACTCCGAAATAGTTCGCGGCGAGCGCCAGAGTGATCGCGGGAACGAACTGATCCCTGTACTTCCGGACTATATAGAATTGATTGCCGTTCTGGCCCGAGGCGCCGGCCTCGACTTTGACGGGCGCCTCTTTCTCCATCCGGGCCTTGAGCAAGGCGATGGAGCTCTCCGTTAGCGGGGTATCGATATCGTGGAAATCCCCATTCTTGTCCATCCACGAGAGGCGCTCGAATTTAGAGGAATCGACCGTATAACCCGGGGTCAAGGAGTCGAGGCGCAAAGTGTCGACAAGGCTGCTCAGTCGCGCGACCAAGGGCTGTCGTCGGAAAACTTCATCGGGGTCGGGTATGAAATTGGCATGGCCGTAGCCGGCCGCCGCGCGCGCATAATCCGCGAGAGGCGGCTCGACGCTAAGGAAGGGGCTCGTTTTGCGCCAGTCGCCCTTGATTTTTACTATCGTACCCAGCCTGTCGGCCAGAATCTGCGACCGCGCCGCGAAGTCCGCGGCCGTCGTAGTTTCGTTAGTGTCGGCCTTCAACTGAGTCTCGAGGAAAACCCTGCCGGACTTGGCGATCGTCTCCGAAAGGAGCTTGTCCTCCGCGGGGTCCTGGTTGGGGTCGGCGAAGAGGATATCGAGGAGTATGGCGCTTTCGCGCGAGCTCTGGTCCTTGATGCGGGCGAAGGCGTTGACGAGATCGGCGTGCCTGCTGCGCGGGAAAGGCCAACGGCCGTATTTCGTGAGCGAGTTGAAGTCTATGCCCACGATCAAGATGTCTTCGGAGGTCTTCGTGTTCTTTTCGGAGTATGTGGAGCCTTCCTGGACGGTCTTGCCTTTCTGGGCCAGCTTGAGCCTGAAATTCGCGTCGTTGGCCTTGAGCTCGAGGGTCTGCAACATGCCGGTGCCGTAGGTAAACGCAAGGATGAGGCCGATGACGGCCGCCGCGATGACGAAACCGAAGGTACGCGTCTCCAGGAACTTCGCGCGTTTCTTGGCCATGTGCTGTCCCTCCTTTATTAAAAGAGCCCGGAATATCTCCGGGCCTTAACCTAGCCTTTTAGCTACTTGGACAGGCCGTGGGATTTCATAAAGATTATACGATCGGTCGCCAGCTTTGTCCAATCGCCATCGGGCCACGTAGAGACGATTTTTTGGTAGGAAACAAGCGCCGCTGCGTAATCCTTCGATTGCTCCGCGATTCTCCCGAGAGCGAAATATGCGTGGGGAATACCCACGGCCGTGGAGCCGTATTTTCCGATCAATTTTTGATAATCGGCGATCGTGCGGTCGGCGGCGCCGAGCTCCTCGGCGGCAGCCGCGGCGCCCTGGAGCGCTACGGGGGCAAGGTAGGAATCGGGAGCCGCGGCGACTATCGCAAGCCAGTCCTTCTCCGCGGAGCCCCAATCGTTCTTGGATTCCTCGATTTTAGCCTTATAGGTAAGCGCCTTCTGAGCTGCGAAAAGGCGCGGCCCTTTCTTTACTATGGCATCTGCCGAGGCAAGGAGAGCCTTCTCGAGATCGGCTTTCTTGACGGTATCCTGCTCGTTGGAGTACTGCAGATAGTCCGCCTCGAGCTTTTCGAGGCGCGCGGTCGAAGTCTTGACCGTCGAGTCCATGATCGCCGTGCCGACGCCGACGGCGAGCACCGCGAGTACGGCGAGACCGAAGACGACGAGGACGGGAATACGATATTTTCGAAGAAACTCGGCGAACTGGACGTAGGGTGTTTTCTTTTTTTCCGCAGGCTTGGCCTTGGGAGTGCGTTCGGGATTGTCCATCTATTACTCCTTGGGATTCGTAATGTCGAGCTCTTTGATGAGACGCGAGAGGTAGGTTCTTTGGATGTCGAGCACTTTTGCGGTCTCCGTCTGATTCCAATGATTGTCTTCCAGGGCCTTCATGATGAAGTGGCGCTTAAAGATGGAAAGCGCCTCCTTGAGGCTTTTTCCCTTATATTCGTCGGTGTCGGCGGCGCCGGGCCCAAGAAGGAGGTCTCTCGCGCCGATCCGCGACTCTTTGGCTATGACAACCGCGCGCTCAATGGCGTTCTCGAGCTCGCGGACATTGCCCGGCCAGGAATAGGAAAGCATGAGCTCCATCGCCGCTTCGGTAAAACCCGCAAAGCGCTTATTGGTCTCGCGGGAGAACCTTTTAAGAAAGAAGTCAGCCAACGCGGGGATGTCTTCCTTTCGCTGCCGCAGGGGAGGAACGTGGAGGGGCAGGACGTTGAGCCGGTAGTAGAGATCGGATCGGAACTCGCCGTTCTCGACAAGGCGTTCTATATCCCTGTTCGTCGCCGCCACGATGCGCACGTCGACGGTAACGGGATCGCTCGACCCTACCCTCTCGAAGGTCCTCTGTTGCAGAACTCTGAGGAGCTTGGCTTGGAGTTTAAGCGGCAGGTCGCCTATCTCGTCGAGGAAAATAGTCCCCCCGTCGGCGAGCTCGAAGCGGCCGCGTCTATTCTGCACGGCGTCGGTAAAAGCGCCCTTAACGTGCCCGAAAAGCTCGCTCTCGAGGAGGCCTTCGGGCAGGGCCGCGCAGTTGACGCGCACGAAATTCTTGCCCGATCTGGCCGACCTCAGGTGAACCTGCTCGGCGAACAGCTCCTTGCCGACTCCGCTCTCGCCAAGGATGAGCACGGAAGAGTCGGTTTTCGCGACCCGCTCTATGAGGTCGAGCTTTTCGATTATAAGCGGGGACTTGGCGATTAAGTTATGCCAACCCTTCTCGGCCTGGACTTGGTCGCGCAGATAATGAATCTCGTCCTGGGCCTTCTCGAGGTAGCGCGCGTTTTCGATGGCTAGCGCCGCTTGAACGGCAAATAGTTCGAGCCAACGAAGGTCGTCCTGGGTGAAATACTTCTTGTGCTTTTTATTCAATATCTCGATTAAACCGACGGTCTCCTCGCGAACGCGCATCGGTACGGCCAGGATCGAATACGTTGGATAGCCGATCGATTTTGAAATATCGGCGTAAAAGCGCGAGTCGGTATCGGTATCGTTAACTATCAGAGAGCGTCCGTGGAGAGCGACCCATCCGGCGATACCCTCGCCCGGATTGAGGAGGAATTTTTTTACATCGTGTCCTTTGGGCCCGAGGGCGATTTCGAAGCGAAGTTTGCCGGTATCGCGGTCGCGGAGAATAAGCGACGACGCCTCCCCTTCCGTGAGGCGCGTCGCCGATTCGAGTATCTGGGTCAGCAATGAAGTGGCGTTCCCGTAATTTGAGTTGATCAGGGCGCTTATCTCGACAAGCGTTCCGAACTTCGCGGGGTCTATCACCTCAAACATCGAAGCTTCCGTCGAGCCGACCCGGCGCCGTCGATTTCCGACGGTCGCCTAATCGTTCTTATTCTCGTCATCCTTCCCCTTGAGCAGGTCGCCAAGGGTATAGCCATCAGCGGAGTCGTCCTGCATGAACCGCGATATTTCCTCGCGCTGCTGTCGGCGCACGAGATCGCGGATGGAGAGGCCGAGTTTCTGGCGCTCGGAACTGAGTTCCACGACGAGAGCCTTGACAGCCTGACCGGCGTGGAAGCGCTTGAGCGCGTCGTCGTAGGGCTCATCCTTGTCTTCGGAGAGATCCTGCTTCTTTATCAGACCGTCGATATCGCCCTGGACCTTTACGAAAACGCCAAAGTCGGTGACGGATGAGACGATACCGTCCACGGTCGATCCGACGCGGAAGGCCTTGGAGAAAGAGTGCCAGGGGTCTTCGGAAAGCTGCTTGACGCCAAGGCGGATATTTCGATCCTGGGCGTCGCTCTCTATGACCATGGCCTCGATCTCCTGCCCGACCTCGAGCTCGGAGGATAGGTTCTTAACGTGCTTGGTCCACGAAAGATCGTCGGAGTGGAGGAATCCGTCGATGCCCTCTTCCAGCTCGACGAAGGCGCCGGCGGCCGTGAGTTTGACGACCTTGCGCGTGAGGCGCAAGCCAACGGGGTATTTTTCGGAGACCTGGTCCCATGGATTCTCCTGAACCTGCTTGAGACCGAGCGAGACCTTGCCGGCTTGAAGGTCGTAGTTGAGAATCATGCACTCGACGGGGTCGCCGACGTGAAGCATCTCCTCGGGCTTGCGGATTTTGCGAACCCACGAAAACTCGGAGATGTGGGCGAGGCCCTCGATGCCTTCCTCGACTTCGATGAATGCGCCGTAGTCGGTGAGCTTGGTGACCTTGCCGTGGACTACGTCTCCGATGTGGTAGCGCTCCTCGAAAGTAGACCAGGGATCGGGCGTGAAGTGCTTTAGAGAGAGGTTGATGCGCCTCTCCTCGGGTTCCATTCTGATTACCTTGAGCTCGATCTCCTGCCCCTTCTTGACGAAATCCTTGGGACGCGTGACATGGCCCCAGCTCATGTCGTTGATATGAAGGAGGCCGTCGAAGCCGCCCAGGTCTATGAAAGCGCCGAACGACGTAAAGCTCTTGACTTCGCCCTTCACCGAGTCGCCGATCTGGGTCCTCTGGAAGAAGTCCTCCCGGCGCTTCTCGATATCCTCTTCCATCCATTTTCGGCGGTTGAGAACGATGTTGACCTTTTTCTCGGAGTACAGTCGCTCGAGATAGAACTGCGACTTGAGGCCGATGAGCTTGTCGCCTTTCTCCACGCGTTGGACGTCGGCCTTGGATGCGGGAAGAAAACCGCGGAGGCCATGGCCAAGGTTGACCTCGAAGCCGCCCTTGATTTCCTTGTCGATCACGCCGTCGACCGAGAGGTGGTCCTTGAAGGCGTTGGAGACCGTTCTCCAGTATATCTTTTCGTCGGCCCGCTTCTTGGACACGACGATCTCACCGGAGTGTGTCTCTTTTTTAACTAGTATTACGCTGACTACTTCGCCGACCTTGGGGGGATTGTCCCCAAACTCGATGATAGGTATCTTGCCTTCGGATTTGTAGCCCACGTCGACGAAAATAAAATCGTCCGTCACCTGAATGACATGGCCGTCGACGAGATCTCCCTCCTCCAGGCCCTCAAGACTCTTGAGGTACTGCTCCTGCAATTGTGTCTGGATGTCGTCCTTGGAGGGGACGACGGCACCCATCTCCACTTCCTTACCGCCCATGGTGTTCCCTTAGATGAAGAATTTTACCGTATACTTTGTCATAAACTTGCTGTATGGTCAAGTGAGAGCTGTCCAAATATTCGGCGTCAGGAGCGATTTTGAGGGCTCCAACCGACTTGGATCTGTCGATGGTGTCGCGCATCTCTATATTGCGCCTGATATCGCCCAGGGAGGCATCGCTCGCTCCTTGGTCGAAGCGCCGTTTCGCCCTGGCATCGACGCTGGCGTCCAAGTAGAACTTGGCGTCGGCGTCGGGGAACACGACCGTCGTCATATCCCTTCCCTCCACGACTGCGTCGGTCGATCCCGAGATGCGCCGAACCAACTCGTTGACGATCTCTCTAAGGGCGGGTATGGCGGATTGTTGTGCGACAAGGGCATCGACCGGGGAGGAACGCAGCTCCGCCTCGGCATCCTCGCCGTCGAGAAAGAGCCTGCCGTTTCTATATTCAACCCTCGCCTGCCGCGAGCATGCGACGATCGCTTCGGCGTCCTCGGCGTCGACGCCATGTCGCAGGGCGCGCAAGGTCATAGCGCGATAGATGCTGCCAGAATTGACATAGGTGAAGCCCAGGCCCTCGGCGACCATGCGAGCGATCGTACTTTTCCCCGTCCCCGCGGGGCCGTCTATCGCGACGATCATCGACTCTTACTCCCATACCCGCGAAGCGCATCCACCTCGGATTCGGAAAGCTCCCGGAAGGCGCCTTCGGCCAGGCCCTCGATGGTCAATGGGCCGATCCTGACGCGCCGCAATATCTTGGCCCTCCGCGCGAATCGCTCGAGCACGCGCCGTATCTCTCGATTCTTGCCCTCGACAAGGACTGCCCTTGCCGAATCCGGCCCCGTCCGCTCGAGAGCCGATGCCCGATAGGTGACACCGTCAATCTCTATGCCGTTTTGAAAACCCGTGAAAAATTCTTCTCCGAGCGGAGCATCGGCGACGATCTCATATTCCTTTTCGATCCCGCCCGAGGGATGCACCAGAAGCGACGCGAGCTCGCCGTCGTTGGTGAAGAGGAGCAGGCCCGATGACCATTGATCCAGGCGACCGACGTTATAGACGCGCTCGTCTATGCCCTTGAGGAGCTCCAAAGCCAGGGGACGACCTTCGGGATCGGACATGGCCGAAAGGTAACCGGCGGGTTTATTTAAAAGGATGTAGCGTTTGTTCGCCTCGGGCTTCAGGGAACGGCCGTCGAGAGTTACCACGTCGCCCGGCCGCACGCGAACTCCGAGCTCAGAGGCGACCGCGCCGTTTATGAATACGCGCTTCTGCAGAATGATGCTCTCGCATGCCCGGCGCGAAGCGACGCCGGCATGGGCGAGAAATGCTTGAAGGCGCGTGCCTTCGCGGAGAGTGCCTTCCCCGGGGCGATTACGCTCGCCGTGGGAGGGGGAATCAGGCATCCCGAGGCTCGATTCGAGCGGCACTTTCAGTATCGGTCTCGGACCCTGGCCCCGCCTTGTCCGCGGTGGGCGCCGGGCCGAGCCGGTCGCCAGGCCTTGTTGGATCGTCGGGCCTGGCCTCCTCGTAACGATCCCTCTCGAGCTCGTCCAGGCGGGGAAGGTCGGCGATGGAGCCAAGGCGGAAATATTTGAGAAACTCCTTGGTTGTCCCGTATTGGATTGGCCTGCCGGGCGCCTCTTTTTTCCCAACCTCTTTTATGAGCTCGCGTTCGAGGAGAATGCGGATCATACCGTCGGCGGAGACGCCGCGTATGGCCTCGACCTCAGTGCGCGTTATAGGCTGGGAATAGGCCACGATGGACAAAGTCTCGAGGGCGGCCCGCGATAGGCGGTTCTCGTTCTTTTTCCCGTAGCGCTCCTTGAGTGATTCCCAGAGCTCCGCTTTTGGAGCGAGTATCCACCCGCCGCCCGTGATTACCGGCTCCAGGCCGCGGCTCGAGGCCGCGCATTCCTCGCCTAGTAGCTCCAGCGCCGCCTCGACCACGTCACGGGCGAGGCCGGTTATTCGCGATAAGGCGGCCTCATCCAGGGGCTCGGACTCGAGGAAAAGGACAGTTTCCACGAGGGCGGCCTCTTTATCAAGACTGACTTCCATGACCCTCCCCCTTCATGTGCGCGAGCGCCGTCCCGGCGCTCGCGAAGGTGCGGATCTCGATGTCGCCGAAAAGCCTGTGCTGAAAAATGGAAATTATATGGTATTTCACGGCCTCGAGCACGGCCAGGAAAGCGCAGACGATGTCCATCGTCGATCGTGGCCTCGTGACGAGATCCGTGAAGGTGAAGGACCCCTTCGATTCCAGAAACTCGTGGATGAGTGCGGTTTTCTCGTTGATGGAGACTTCCTCGTAGAGGTCCATTATCCGCTCCGACGAGAGGTTGGTTACAAGGGAGGAGAAGGAGCGCAGGAGATCCCATACGTCCAATTCGGCCCACAGATCCTTCTCCTCGGCGAAGGGAAGAGGACGCTGTATCTTCTTGCGCTCGACGGACCACTCGACTTCCATTTCCTTTCGCTCCATGAGCTCGGAGAGGCGCTTGAACTTCTGGTACTCGATGAGCTTTTCGATGAGTTCCCTGCGGGGGTCATCGAATTCGTCGTCGAGCTCTTGGTCGAGGGGAAGGAGCATGCGCGACTTTATGTAGATTAGGGTGGCGGCCATGAGATAAAACTCGGTGAGGTCGTCCAGATCGCAGCCATCGACGCCGTCGAGGAATCCGAGGTATTGCTCGGTGATGGACGCTATCGGTATATCGTAGACGCTCACCTCGTTTTTCTTGATGAGGAATAGCAGGAGATCGAGGGGGCCCTCGAAGTCCTTGAGGCGAAAGAGCCTGCCCTGCCCAGCCTGTCCCTCGTAGCTGTTGGCGACTCCGTCGCTGGCGCCCTCTGCGCTGATAGTTTCAAGTTCGCCCATCGAAGGATCGATGATAGCCGCCTTACTCCAGAAGGTAAATACCCTGAGGAGGAAGGGCTTCCGCAATCTTCGAAAAGGCCAGGCCGCTTACGGGGTCCATGAGCCCATCGTCGAGATCGAGGATGGGCTGAAGGGCAAATTGCCGTTCATTGAGCCCCGCGTGGGGGATGATCAAGTCCGGTTCGGCAAGAATAAGGGAGCCGTAGAGGAGTATATCAATATCGAGGTTACGAGGCCCTTTGGGGCGTTCGCGGAGCCTATCGCGCCCGAAGTCCGCTTCGATCGCGTTGACGGCCGCGAGAAGGGCGCGTGGGGAGAGGTCGGTATCGCCCACTACGGCCGCGTTGATAAAATCGGGCTGGACCTCGACATATAGGGGTCGCGAACGCCAAAGTCTCGATAGCCGCGCAGCCTCGAGCAGCTTCGAAAGCTCGGAGTAGGCGGCGCGGATCGTCCCGGCGCGATCGCCCAGGTTGGCGCCAAGCCCGAGGAATACTCGGGCCATGGGCTAGAAGAGCCCCTCGTCCTCGACAGGCAGCCCGGGCGCCACGACGGGCTTGGGGACTGCCGCCTTTGGCGGTCGTCCGGGTCCGCGTTCCGAAATTGGGGCTTCGGCGGTTTTTTCGGCCGCCCTGGTTGGGCCGGCCTTAGGTTCGACCGGAATGGGCTCGGGATGCTGGGCCGAGAAGATCAGCGCGCGCACCTGCTTTTCGATTGTGGCCGCCGCCTCGAGATTCTGCTCGAGGTAGGATCGGGCGTTGTCCCTGCCCTGCCCTACTTTTTCCTCGCCCCAGGTGTACCAAGCGCCCTTCTTGTCGATGATGTCGTATTTGACCGCCGCGTCCAAGAGGGAGCCTGCCCAGGAGATGCCCTTGCCGAACATCAGCTCGAGCTCGACTTTGCGGAATGGAGGCGCAACCTTGTTCTTGACTACTTTGACGCGGACCTTGTTGCCGACCGCTTCTTCCTCGCCCTTCTCTATCGTCTCGATCTTGCGAACCTCGAGGCGAACCGATGCGTAGAATTTCAGCGCGTTGCCGCCGGTGGTCGTTTCGGGATTGCCGAACATGACGCCTATCTTCATTCGAATCTGGTTGATAAAGACGAGGATGGTCTTGGATTTGGAGAGGGTGCCGGTGAGCTTGCGCAACGCCTGGCTCATGAGCCTCGCCTGCAGTCCTACGTGGGCGTCGCCCATGTCCCCCTCGATCTCGGCCTGAGGAGTGAGGGCAGCCACCGAATCGATGACGATGATATCCACCGCTCCGGAGCGGACGAGGGATTCGGTGATATCGAGGGCCTGCTCGCCCGAGTCGGGCTGAGACACCCAGAGCTCGTCGATATTGACCCCGAGATTCTTGGCGTAGACGGGATCGAGTGCGTGCTCGGCATCTATGAAGGCTGCGATGCCTCCTTTTTTTTGCGCTTCGGCGATCGCGTGGAGGGCGAGCGTCGTCTTGCCCGAGGACTCGGGACCGTAAATCTCGATCACGCGGCCGCGGGGATAGCCGCCGACGCCGAGGGCCTCATCAAGAAGGATGGAACCCGAGGGGACGACATCGATGCCCTTCATGGGGTCGTGTGAGCCGAGTTTCATTATCGAGCCCTGTCCGAACTGCTTTTCGATCTGAAGGCGGGCAGCCTCGAGGGCCTTGAGTTTCTCGTCCATCTCAGCCGCGGCAACACCGGCTTGAGTTGCGTCTTTCTTGACCATAATCCCTCCGCTGTGGATACGCCGGCCATCGGGGCGGGCGATTGAAGCCGAAAGCACTATACATCCATTCCTCGGAAAAAAAAAGTCGAGAGGCGGGCCCAGCGGCGATAGTGCCCCATCAGGTCTTGCGAAAGATCTCCAGGGGAGGGAGGCGCGAAGCCCTGCTCGCGGGGATGAGCGAGGCAAGAAGGCATAAAATCAGGCTCGCCCCCGCCACGGCGATGAGCTCGCCGAACCGAATGTTCACGGGTATCCGCTCGAGATAGTAGGCCGGATCGAGGAGGCGAATGCCCGCTCGAGGAAGGGCCGCACCGGAAACGTTTGCCCATAGTCGTGCCATGCCATTGACGAGGCGCTCAATAACCGAGATGAAGTCGTTTATTCTCCAGGCGAGCAAGGATCCGACGCCGATGCCGATCAGGGTGCCCGCCCCCCCGATGGCGAGCCCGGTGAATACGAAAATGCCGCCAATCAGGCCCGGGGAGGCTCCCGCGCTCTTAAGTATCGCGATATCCCTCCGCCGCTCGAGAACGAGCATCACGAGGGCTGATCCCACGTTGATGGCCGCCACGGCGACCGCGAGCGCCATGACGAGGAGCAGCAGGGCCCTCGTCGTCGAGAATGACCTGAATATGTTGCGCTCGGCTTCGGGCCAGGTGACGATGGTCCATTCGGGGGAGAGCTTCGCTTGGGCGAGGGCACGATGCCGCTCGAGATCGCCGAAGGGTTTCTCGACTTTGATGCCGACGAGGGCGTGGGAGCCTCCGGCCCAGAATATTTTGGATCCCGCACGCAGGGAGACGAAGGCCCATAAGGCGTCGAGCTCGCGATAACCCGCCGATACGATCCCGCGCACGCGAAATATGGAGACCTTGGGGACGAAGGAAGCCGTGCCGCCGCCGTATGTCGGGCGCGAGGTTACTATGCTGACCGTATCCCCCACCGCGGCCCCGAGATCCTTCGCCAGCGGCTCTCCGAGGAGTATCTGATTGGCGGAGTCGAGCCGCATTTCGCCCGCGTTGATCGCGAGGTACGCCGCCGTTCCCGGATCCTTGAGGAAGGAGGGATCCACGGCGCGTACGGCTACTACCGCGGTTCTCGAGCCCGAAATGGCGACGCCATATCCCTGGAATTCGGGAAAGGCCGATACGCCCGGCTGGGCGCGCAAAGATGCCGCCGCGTCCTCGAGGGCCTGCTGATCGACGACGACGAGGGGCTGGGCCTGGAGATGGTAGGTGCCAACCTCTATGTACCGCGCGGTGATCCCTTGAATCATCCCGTCCGCGACGATGAGGACTACGACAAGGGGCACGATGCTCAGGGCTACGCCGAGAATCGCTCCACGAAGATAGCGCCTGCCGGGCGCGTCCTCGGGCCTGGTTCCGCCGCCCGGAAGGCCGCGGGCGCGAAGGCCGAGTATTCGTTGCGCGAAGAAAAGGGCGGGACGGGGGCTCATGATGGGCTCAGCCTTCCGCCCGAGAGCTCGTAACGGAGGTCGGTCTCGGCGGCGAGGGAGACATCATGGGTGACGAGTACGAGGGTGGTTCCGTATCGACCGGAAAGGCCGAAGAGCAGCTCCCTTACCGAACCCGCGCTCGACGAATCGAGGTTGCCGGTGGGCTCGTCGGCCAGCACGAGGCTGGGTCTATTGATGAGTGCCCGCGCGATCGCGGCCCGCTGGCGCTCGCCTCCCGAAAGCCGGGACGGAAGATGGTCGAGGCGCTCCGCGAGGCCCATGTCGGTGAGAAGGGCGGCCGCTCTTCCAAAGGCATCCTTGCGCCTCTCGCCCCTCATGTAGGCTGGCAAAGCGACATTCTCGAGCGCGGTGAAGTCCTTGAGCAAGTAGTGGAACTGGAATACGAAACCTACTGCCCTTGCGCGGTATTCGGTGAGGTCCTTCTCGGCGATGGATTCGAGATTCCAATCGCCCACTCGGACGAATCCCCCCGTTACCCTATCCAAACCGCCCAATATGGAAAGCAGGGTGCTCTTGCCGCAGCCGCTCGCGCCGGTTATCGCCACCCTGGAGCCCGCCTCGATGGATAGATCGAGGTCGTGGAGGACGCACAGGTCCTCGGCGGCGCTCGCGAATGTCTTTTCGAGGCCTCGGCACGCGACGAGGGGCTCATTCATAGCGAAGGACCTCTGCCGGCGCGAGACGGGACATGCGGCCCGCGGCCGTCGCCGCGGCCGCCGCCGAGGAGGCGATCGCCGCGGCCGTGACGAAGAAAGTCTCGGGGAAGAGGACGCGCACGGGCACCTCCAGGAGGTAGAAATACTGCGGCGAGAATACCCGGAAATCGCTCCCGCCCAGGCCGCCGATTATCCGGGCCGCGAGGGATGCGATGCCGTTGACGAGGGCCTCGACTATGGCGAAGACCTCGTTGATATTGACGGCGACGAGTAGGCCGAGGGCAAGTCCCAGCAGCGCGCCGCCGGCGCCGATGACCAGGCCGTCGATGATGAACACCTGCTTGAGCTCCTCGGGGCTCGCCCCCATCGCCTTGAGAACCGCGATGTCCTCCGTTTTCTCCGCCACCGCGCGCCGCATCGAATGGAAGATATTGACGCCGACGACGAGGAAGATGAGGCCTATAAGGAGCATCATGACTATCTTCTCGGTGCGAAGCGCGCCGAAGAATGCCCTGTTGTAGTCGCGCCAGCTCTCCACCCTGTCCGATCCGAGGCCGAGGTCGACGCGCAAACGTTCGGCGAGGGCGCCGTCGGAGTAGCGGTTTCGGAGTTTTATGCCGTATACGAAAAGCCGGGTACCGTCCGCGGGGAAGATAGAAGCGGCGGCCTTCGCCGAGTAGGGCAACACCGCCATCCCGAAGTCGAAAGCGTAGTATCCCGAACGAAAGAGGCCGTCGATGCGAACCTTGACGGTCTTGGCTTCGGCCCCCTCCTCGCCTCCCGCTGAGACGACGAGGAGATCGACCTCGGAGCCAGGTACGAGGTCCATGTAGCGGGCAAGCTCGGCCCCGAGGATCATCCCGCCGCCGGAGTTCCACGACCCGGGTTTTTCGATCCCGAGGGTCTTCATCATTCCGGGGTCGCGTCTCGCCGCGTCGTCGGGCATGGCGCGCAGCGTGAGGGGAAAGGCGCGGCCGTCGCGGGTCGAAAGGAGGCAGCGCGTCTCGGAGAAAGGCAGGACGCTGAGAACTCCCGGTTCTGCCGCGATGCGCGATACCAAGCCCTCGTTGGGCCCTTGCGCTGCGCCCGGCTTCCCTTCGTCTTCGACGCGGACGTGGAAGCTCGACACTTCCAGAATCGAGTCTATGAACCCGAGCTGGAAGCCGTTCATGACGCCGAGCACGACGACGAGGGCCGCGACGCCTATCGCTATACCCGAGGCCGCGAGAAAAGAGGAGGCCGAGCCGCCGCTCTCCCTCCTACCCGAGAACCATCGGCGGGACACAAAACCTATCCACCGGCGGCCCATCATCAATAGTCCCTCGTCCTGATCGAGACTCCGTCCGAAAAAAATTCGTCTTTGACCTTGCGGCCGCCGATATACGTGGCCTTAACAAAAACGTTGTCGTTCTCGTACAGTTCCTCGACCCGGCCGTTCTCGATATGGACGATGGCCAGGAGTATCTCGCCGTCCCTTCTGGTCTCCTCGCGCGCGATCGATCCGTCCTCGGCGTACCCGATAATCCTCGAGGACCGATGCTTGCCCAGAAACGAGATCTCTTCGGCGAGTCGGCCCGAGTCGTCGTAGCGATACTCGATCCTGATCTGGGGCCCGTTGATCGGCGTATCGGTCCGCTTCGATATCCTGCCCTTCGCGTCGTAGAGCAACTCCGAAGAAAGGCCGGAAACACTATCCTCGATTCGAACGGAGGCGAGGACGCCGCCCTCGCCGTATATCCTTTTTTCCGTGGAAACGGCAGTGCCGTCACGCATCGTCTGGGCGATAGACACCCTGCCCGAATCGTCGTATTCGAAAACAGTCGTCGTGGCGTTCCCGTTGTCGCCATCCCCTTGGCCGCCTCCGAGGCTGGAGACCCATGTCCCCTGCGGAGCCCCATGGGAGGAGATCATCCCCGCGTATCCGGCGCCGTAACTTCCTTCGGTGCTGATGCCGAGTAGCCTGCCGTTCCTGTCATAGCGGTAGATCATCGATCCGGAGGGGCTTCCGGACGCATCCGTCGCCTCGACCTTTACGATCCTTCCTCCCTCACGGATGTAGGTCCTGGTCTCTACGGGTAAAGAGGAGGAGTCGAATATCCTTTCCTCCAGAATGGCTCCCTGGACGTCATAGGAGCGATCTTCCGCCAGAATATCGTCTCTATACACGAGTTCTCTCGCACCCCCGGAATCGGCGATTCTCTCGGTCCGATCCTCGCCTGAGGCCACCCCGGATAGGGCCAGCGCGAGGATCGACATGACGAGAAAGGGGACTTTCTTCAACGCCCTATCCCGAGGAATTCATCGAGGAAAGAATCGAGGTTGAAGGGCGAGATATCCGCGTAAGCTTCCCCGGTGCCGATGAAAGCGGTGGGCAGCCCGAGCTCCTTGGCGAGGCGTATGGCCATGCCGCCCTTGGCCGAGGAATCGTGCTTGGTCAGGACGATGCCGTCTATTTTTACGGCATGGGAGAAGGTCTCGGCCTGCTTGAGCCCGTTCTGCCCCGTCGTCGAATCGATGACGAGTAGGCGGCGGTAGTCCGCCCCTTCGGCCCGCGCGGCGATGATTTTATCTATCTTGCCGAGCTCCTTCACGAGGTCGGAGCGCGTGTGCATTCGCCCCGCCGTGTCCGCCAGCACGAGGCCGGCTCCCTCGGCCTTCGCCGCGTCGACCGCGTCCCAGATCACCGCGCCCGGATCGGAACCCGGCTTTTGCGCGACGACGCGGATACCGAGCTTGTCGCCGTGTATTTTCAACTGGTCGATCGCCGCGGCGCGGTAGGTGTCGCCCGCGGCGAGTATCACGGCCGCGGCATGGCCCTCTCTTCGGTAATAGTCCGCCAGCTTCGCACAGGTCGTCGTTTTGCCTACGCCGTTGACCCCCAGTACGAGGAAGACGCTAAGGCCGCCTTGCCGAGGCAGTATCCTTGTCTCCATGCCGTAGCGGCTCAGAATAGCCTTGAGTTCGATTTTCGCAGCGGCGGGGTCCGAGAGTCTTTTTTCCTTGCATGAATCCTTGAGCTCCTCGGCTACGGAAAATGCGAGTGCAGCCCCGAGGTCTCCCTCGACGAGGAGATCCGCCAGGTCCTCGAAAAGGGCTTCGTTGGCGGTTCCGAGGCGGAATAGATTCCTGATGCGGTCCGCGAAACTCATGCTGAAAGCTCTCCTAAGGCCTTAGTGCGCCGCTTTGAGGTATTTTACGAGACGGATGATCATGATCGTCGCCGTCACTCCGGTAGCGATGGCGCAGGCCGCAAGGGCCGCCGCCGCGACGTTGCGCGAGGTGTACATCGACGGAGCTCCCGATCGCGCGTAGGCATCGTAATAATCGCCAAACACTCCCGCGGTCAAGGTCGTCGCCGGGATGGAAAGCACGAACCAGCCCAATGATTCGTAGAAGCGATCCTTCGCCGCCGAGAGCCGGCCCGAAGGCCCAAGACTATCTACGGGTTGGAGGTTGACATTCAGTTTCGAATCCCCGGAGTTGGGCAACACGATATCTTGAGGCTCGCGGCCTTTTGCCGAGACATTCGCGATACCCCGGCCGCCGTCCAGCTTTATCGAGATCGGGGATTGGCCGATCGGCACCGAGTCGAGGCTGATCGAGGCGCCCGTCGGATCGGTGCTCAAATTCACAATACCCGTCGAAAGGGGTTCAAGCGCGATATCCAGGGACTTCCTGTCCCCGAGCTCGAGGTCGACTTCGACAACCCGCGTGGCATATCCGGAAGCCGTAGCCTCGAGGCGTACTTTTCCGTTCTGATAAATGTAGAAGACGGGCAGGTTTTTTTCATGGAGCTCGTCGTTGACCCGGAGCTCGGCCGATGCCGGGTTCACCCTCACTTCGACGCGGGCGAAGGCCCTCCCCGCAACCCAAAGCTCCAACCGCTCCGCAATATCCGCAGCTAAAGGAGCGGGATCGTCGACCGAGCAGAAGGTTTTCCAGGAGAAAACCTCTCGTTCGAGGATAGCGTCGAAGCCCCGTACCACCACGATTGCGTAGCCGGATTGGAGGGAAACCGTTCCAGTGACGAGGAGATCTACGGCCGCAGCCTTTGCGGCTTGGGAAAGGCCGGAGGAGGGGATATCGATGAGCTGGCCATTGGCGTGGCCGTCCCAAAGCTTAGCCGCTCGATCGATCGGAGGGGGGATGGAGGCGCTCTTCCCCGAATCTAGCTCGGACAGCTTTTGCGATGAAGCGGCTACCTGTTTATCGGCCGTGGCGATGTCGGCTTTTTTCGCATACTCCTCGAGGGAAGGTGCGAAGAAACGAGCCGACCTGGCATCGAGTTTCGAGGCCAGATCGACGCCCGCGGCGAATCGCGCGCGAAGCGACGCGAGTGCTGCCGTTTCCGCCGCGGCCGCGTCGGGAGTATGCCTGGTCGGCAATGAGCTAAGATCAGCAACGATGAGTCGTGGTAAGGTTTCCTGCAAAATTGAGGGTGGTTGTCCGGCTTTAGCCTGGCCGAATCTTGCAAGCCCGAGCGTCCAGACGGAACTTGCCGCCGGCATCGAAGCGCCTGGGGGCACGGCAGTCTGGGCCGTCAGGTGCAGGCCGGCCACCACGATGAGGTTGATTGCCAGAATCACGGGCCAGCGCAACGTGGCTCCCCCCGTTCCCTTATAAATCCCTGTCCTCGATATCGTCGTCCGAATCGGTCCCCGCAGCCCCACCCTGCCAGCGCCAGCGCATGAAGGACTCGATAAAGGGATCGATATCGCCATCCATGACGGCCTGGACATTTCCGACGGAGAATTTATTGCGGTGATCCTTGACCATCGTATAGGGCTGGAATACATAGGAGCGGATTTGAGAGCCCCACGCTATCACCTTCTTCTCGGAGGCAAACTTGGCGTTCTCTTTTTCTTTTTCCTGCTTGTAGTACTCGTAGAGACGCGATTTAAGGACGCTCATCGCGACGTCTTTGTTCTTATATTGGCTGCGTTCATTCTGGCACGTAACGACGATGCCCGTGGGCAGGTGCGTCATCCGTACTGCCGAGTCGGTTTTATTGACTTTCTGTCCTCCGGCGCCGCCGGATCGATAGGTGTCGATCCTGAGATCTTCGGGACGGATATCCAATTCTATCGAATCGTCAAGAACGGGGAAAATATAGACCGAGGCAAAGGATGTGTGCCTCCGCGCGTTGGCGTCGAAGGGGGAAATGCGGACGAGGCGATGGACGCCGGACTCGCCCTTGAGATAGCCGTAGGCGTAATCGCCTTCAATTTGGAGGGTAGCGGACTTGACCCCGCCTTCGACCTCGAGGAGATCGACCACCTCCGCTTTGAACCTGCGGCGCTCCGCCCAGCGTGTATACATGCGCAGGAGCATCGAGGCCCAGTCGCAGGCCTCTGTGCCGCCCGAGCCGGCGTGAATAGTCAGGAAAGCGCCCGATCGATCGGCTTCGCCGGACAGGAGTTCAAGTATCGTAGCCTTGTCGAAACGATCCGTGACGTCCTTAAAGGAGGAGCGAATATCGCCCTCCATGGACTCGTCCCCCTCTTCCTTGGCCATCTTGAGCACGTCGTCGAGGGCTTCGGAATCGGCCTTAAGCCTGGTCCAGGTATCGAGCCGGTCCCGCAGCTGCTTTATTTCGGTCATTATCCGCCCGGCGCGTGCACCGTCGTTCCAAAAGCCCGGCTCCGCGGTCAGTGCTTCCTTTTCCGCTATTCTCTTCTCGATTGCCGCGGCGTCAAAGACGCCCCCAAATATCGAGGATTTCCTCTCGCAGCGAAAAAACGGGAGTCGCGATGTCGTCGAGCATTGTATCCTCCGGGTGTTGCGCCCGCTACTCGCGGGGTCGCAAGGTGTCGCGGACGATAATCCTGCGCCACTTATTATCCTTTAAGACTGTCATGGCGAGAGTCCCGTCGACCGGGAACTGATAGAGGCGTATCGTATCGTACGAATCGGTCACCTTGTCTATGTCGCGCTTGAGCGCGGAGAGAAGCTTTTCCGAGATCGATGCACACTCGAAACATGCTTTTTGGACGCGCTCAAAACCATACTGGGGCAACAGGTTATAGAGCGCGGCCCGCGAGTCATCGTTTCCCATATCGCAGACTACGGCTACAAACATGGACATATGTTATAGGAAAAGGCCCAGGGCGTCAATTCGAGGCGGTAAACGATAAAATGCACCTGGAATCGCAGTCCGGAATCCGATAATAATATCAACATGAAGATCAGGAAACGAAACGTGGCATTCGCCCTACTAGCGGCTTTTGCCCTCTCTGCCGCTGTCGCGCAATCGCAGGGGGCAGCCCCCTATCCGCAGGCAGCCGCCAAGGGTTCGGGAACCGATACCGTCTCAGTGCCCTCCCCCACGAGTATCAGGGCGTCGGTCAAGGAAAACCTTGTAATCCTCACGTGGACGGACTCGCCCGAGTTCAAAGGCAGATACGTCGTTTATCGTTCCGATTCCGCAATCAATACGGGCAACCTTCTTTCAGCAGTGAGGCTGGGCGACATTGCCTCAGGCTCTCAGACCTATACGGATATGCCGCCCGACTCGAAGCCCTATTTCTATGCCGTTTTACCCCTCGCCAATGATGGGACGCCGTACAAGGTATTTATTTCCAGAGGTAATATTACCTCGATCGGCATTTCCGTCGGCCAAGCCGCAACGGATGTCCCTTCCACTGTCGTTGCAGAAAAGGCATCCAGAACGGTTGCCGCACAAGCTGCGCCTTCCCCTTCTTCCCAGGCATTCGTATCCTCCATCACTGCCAAGGCCAAGGGTGACGCCATAGTCATATCATACGGCGTATCCCCAAAATCGCGGCTAGTCCTATACCGCGGAACGGCTCCCATCGTCGGGGTAGCCGACCTCCTCGACGCGACCCTCGTAACGGCATTCACGGACATGGACGGCAGCTTCGTGGACTACCCTGTACCCGGCGTCGAGTACTATTATGCCATTCTCGGGGAGGAGGATCTTAAAGCCGGCCAAATAATCATTACGGCGGGCGTGAACTCTCTTGCCCACCCCGTCCAAGTGAGCGTAGCGGCAGTATCTTCGGGCTTCGCCGAGACTCCTCCCGCTTCGAGAACCCCGCCACTTCCGTACTTTCTCATGGAAGACGGGGCATCAGGCGACGGCGCTGAACTGCCCCAGGAAGGGGGACCACCCCCTGCTCGCACCCTGTCCTCCGAGACAGAGAAAGCGATTGCCACTCTATTAGCGAAATTTCCCCAGGTCACGCTCGCGATGCCGGCGACCAGTGTCCTACCCGAGGAACTCTCCGCTCCGTCGGGAGGAGAGGATTATGCATTATCGCTCATCGTCACGGACAGGATCGCCGCGAAGGATTGGACGAGTGCCGCTGATCAATTGCGCAAGTATCTTTCCCTCAATCGCGGCCCTAGGGCATCCGCGCGAGCCCGTTTCTATCTTGGCGAGGCCCTGACCTTCACGGGCTCTTCGCGCGATGCCTTTTTCGAGTTCCTCTCCGCTCGGGAGTTCTATCCAGTCGAGACAAAACCCTGGATCGAGTATGTTCTCTCGATTCTCCAGAAGGGCTAAGGATAAAAACGGTACACGGTCTCGTGCTTCCATTCCTGCCCCGGCCGAAGCAGGGACATGGGGTATGAGGGCTTATTTGGCGAATCGGGAAATAGTTGGGTCTCGAGGCAGAATCCCCCGTGCTTTTCGTACAAGGACCCTCGCTTTCCCGGAAACGCGGACAGAAAATTGCCCGAATAGAGCTGTACGCCGGGGAGGGTCGTAGCGGCGGTCATGCGCCGCCTCGATAGGGGCTCCCTGACGTCGGCAAAATCGAGAAGCCCCGGACCAACGCGGTCCAGAACGAAGCAATGGTCGTAGCCGCCGGCCGCAACGACGTCTTTGCCGATTTTTTTGGCCGCCCTGAAATCGAAGGGACCGCCCGCGACCGGGATTGGCTCTCCTATCGGGATCAGTTCGGAGTTCACCGGGATGTATTTTGAACAGGCGAGAGCGAGTTCATGGTCGAGTATGGATCCAGTTCCTTCCCCCCTCAGGTTGAAATAGGAATGGTTAGTCAGGTTGACGACGGTATCCGCGCTTGTGCGCGCCTCATACGAGATAGAAAGGGCTCCATCCAATCCGAGGATAACAGTTACGGCTACATCCAGGGTCCCAGGATAACCTTCTTCGCCGTCCGGGCTTGTCCTCGAAAACCTAAGCGAAGGTCCTTTTGCGTTTTCGGATGCATCGGCTTTCCATACGAAGGAGTTGAATCCTTTGTGGCCCCCGTGGAGGTGGTTGATCCCATCGTTGGCCGCGAGGAGATATTCTTTACCCCCGAGCGAAAAGCGGCTCCGGCCGATTCGGTTCGCGTAGCGTCCGACGGTAGCGCCGAAATAGGGATGCTTTCCCGCATATCCGCTTAACGTGGAACAGCCGAGGAGGATGTCGTCCTTCCCCCCCCTCCCATCGGGAAGGAGAATAGATACGAGGGTTGCACCATAGTCGGTTAAGGTGACGATGATCTCGCCCGCTTTTAATATGAAGAGGGACGTTTCCTCGCCGCTCGCGAGGAGACCAAAGCTTTTCTTTTCGATGGACATGTTCCGCTCCTTGCTAATCGAGTCCTTAGTATTGGCATCTTATCGCGAATCCCATATCCAGGCAAAGACCGTCGCTTGACAGAGTGTCGAGCGACGGGTTATAGGGGCCCATGGCAATGAGAACTTCGGGAATTCCGACGAGCGCGGCCCTTTCATGTCTTTTCACGGCACTATGTTGCGTCGGCGCCTATATTTCTATTCCGCTACCTATCGGGCCCGTCCCACTGGTCTTTACAAACCTCTTCGCGATACTGAGCGGACTTCTCCTCGGGCCGCTATGGGGCTCTCTTTCGTCCATCGCGTATTTGGGGATAGGGGCTCTCGGCTTTCCCGTCTTCTCAGGAGGCAGAGGGGGACTCGCCCATTTAGCGGGTCCGCTGGGCGGATACTTGGCCGGCTATATACTCGGCTCGGTCCTGGCTGGAGTTCTTGCGCGGAAACGCGGCATGGTCGCCGTCGTGCTAGGAACGATCCTCGGCTTCGCCTCGATCCTCGCTCTCGGTGCGGGCGGCCTCAAGTTATTCAATGGCATATCCTGGGAGCGAGCGTTGGTGGTCGGCGTCCTTCCTTTTCTGCCGGGCGATACGGTAAAAGCGATCCTCGCCGCCCTCATTGCAACTCGCTTGGGTCCATTCGTCGATTCCCTGACCGGGAGGGAAGATGTCCCCGTCTGATCTGGCTCCAGGGACGCCCGTCATCCGGACAGTGGGGCTCGGCCATCGCTTCACCGATGGCGCTTGGGCATTCCGAGATATCAACTTCTCGCTTTTCTCGGGGGAGATTGCGGTTCTCGCGGGGCGAAACGGCGCCGGAAAGACCATTCTCGCCAAGCATCTAGCCGGCCTCATCGAACCGACGGAAGGCTCCGTCCTTATCTCGGGACAGGAGATGCAAGCGATTCGAGGCAGCCGCGCCGAGAGCATTGGCTACCTATTCCAGGACGCGAGATTGCAGATCGTGGGCGAGACGATCCTCGATGACGTACTTTTCGGCCCGATGAACCTGGGTCTCTCTCCTGAGGAGGCTCTTTCGAGGGCCCATTCGGCCCTATTCGCCTGCGGCCTGGCCGATCGAGAGCGAAACTTCGTCCACAAGCTTTCAGGGGGCGAGCTTCGTCGCCTTGCGATTGCTGGTGTGCTCGCGATGATGCCCAAGGCGATCATTCTGGACGAGCCCTTCGCCAATTTGGACCTAGACGGCGTCAGGGCTGTCTTGAAAATCGCTCGGGACATGGCGGACAAGGGCATTGCGGTTCTCGTCGTAACCCATGAAATCGAGAAGGTCCTCGGTCTCGCGCGGGGCTTTTCCGTGATGGACGGCGGAAAGATTGTACTCTCCGGCAATCCCGCGGAAGTCCTCGCTCAGGGTATCGAATATTTCGGTCTACGCTATCCCTTCCGTAGCCATCTCACGATCGGGGACCTCACGTGGCTCGATTAGGCCTCGCATCCTCCCTCGACCCGAAATGTAGGCTCATCTGCCTCGCCCTGTTATCTTCCGCCTCGCTTTTTTCGGGAGCGTTTCTCGCCTTCGTCTTGGCGATTGCCGCAATCTTGCTTTTATTAGGAGAGGGGCTCAAATTCTCTGCAATACTCCGTGATTCCGCCTTCATTGCGGGTTTTTCGGTATTCACCTCAGCTCTTCGCTTCATCGGCCCTTCCCAAAGCTCCGGCCCGGGATTAATGGAATACATGGGCGCTTATGGGGTAAGGCTTCTTGCAGTCTTTTTGGCGGGAAGGCTCTTCTACGCCTCGACTACCGCATCGGAGATTCGCGACGCCGTCACTCGTATTGCGCGATATATACCTATTGTTCGGCGCTTGGATATCGGCCTATGCCTCTCCATGGTTATCGGATTTATCCCTTTTATATTCACGGAATGGCAAGACTCCCTTGAGGCGGCACGTTCAAGGGGAATGCCGCGACGACCAAGGCTCTCCAGAATGTCGCTCTTTGTGACTGCCTTTCTACGCAGGCTAATAGTGCGGGCTATCGCGCTGCCGGAAGCTCTTGTAGCGCGCGGTTGGACACGGGAACGAGGTTTAGCTCCATCGCGCTGGAGAATGCGCGATAGTATCACGTCACTTGTCTGCGGAATCCTAGCGATAACAGCCGTGCTTCATATTGTATGAATAAATAGACTATATATCAACTAATTTGTTTTGTCATAAATCTTTCGCTAACTTCGAGCAATGTTATGGAGGGCGGTGACAACAATATCCGCTATTGCTTCAGGCTTCCATAATTCGGTATTTATAACTAAATCCGCAGAAGAAAGATCATCGTTATCAATGCCGTATATCTCAAGGTAGCGCGTATGGTCGCTGGTGTCGCGTTCTCTCGTAAAGGCCAGCTTCTCGGCCAAATTGTCGCCTTCGCGAGCATGTATCCTCGCGGCGCGAACTTCCAGGCTTCCCGCCAAGTAAAGTCTGAGGACGGCGTCGGGCAGGAGCCATATGGCAAGCCGCGATCCGATCACGCAATCGCCCTCATGAGCGAGCTCCACCTGTCTGGCGTCCAGGGTTCGATCGTAGGAATAACCGGGATCCCCATTCGCCAGGGTCAGCATTTCTTCGAAGCCGATGCCTTTATCGGCGGCCATGGCCCTGAAGGTATAGTTGATCAGCCGCAGGCCAAGGCGCTCCGAGACGAGGCGGCTCACCGTAGAGTTGCCGCAGCCGCTCTTGCCCGATATGGCGACGATGAAAGGAGCCATGTTCTCTCCTATTCGATATTTCTGAGCTGCTCTCGAATATTCTCGAGGGCGTCCTTGAGCTCGACGACCGACCGACTGACCTCCAGCAGCATGCTCTTGGAGCCGATCGTATTCACTTCGCGATTTATCTCCTGGCAGAGGAAGTCGAGCTTCTTTCCTGGAGCGGCGTCGCAATCCAGTATTCGAGCGAAGGATTCGATATGGGCAGCCAAGCGAGAGAGCTCCTCGTTTATCGTGTACTTCATTAAGGCGGATGCGATTTCAGCGAGAACCCTCCCCTCGTCGAAGGCGTCTCCCAACACCTCTTTGAACTTGGAGGAGAGCTGGGCCCTGACCGTTCTATCGATCTCGGGAACTTGCTCCCTGACGAGGCCCAGGGCGGCCGATACCCGCGCTAGCTGCGCCTCTATGTCGGCCCGCGTCGATGCGCCCTCGCGGAGCCGAGATGACTCGTAGTCCGCGAAGCAGGCGTCGAGCTCAGGGGAGATCTGGGCCCAAAGCTTCTCGTCATCCACCTCCCGATCGAAGGTTAGCACCCCTTCGAATCCGATAACCGAACCTAGACTCAAGGGCCCTTTTATGCCGCAAGCCTCTGCGATCTGGCCGAGGACGGAAGCCACCGCTTTGGCCGCGGCTAAATCGGCGTTCGCCTCCACTGGCGCATCGAATTCTCGGACACGAAGCCAGGCCTCGACCTTTCCGTGCACTATTCTCTCCGAAAGAAAGGAGCGGATGCGCGGCTCGAGCTTGGAAAGATAGGGAGGGAGGGAGACCGAGAGGTCGAGGTAGCGATTATTGTAGGATTTGATCTCGAGGCTGCCCCGAAAGCCAGGTCGAGCTATATCGCGGTGCGCGAAGCCGGTCATGCTTTTTATCATCGCTCCCCTCCTGCAACCCTGAAACGCGCGAGTAGGGCTTCGCCGAGTTTCCAGTTGTCACCCGCGCCCATTGTGAGGAAAAGATCGCCCGGCTGAAGGATAGCGGCGAGGTCCTCGATGCCCTCGAGGACGCTCTCGTAATAATACTGAGGTCTGGCCGCGCGCCGCTGTCCTACGGCATCGAAGAGTTTTCGGCCGGAGACGATCGGATCGGGGCTTTCCCGCGCGGATGCGTAAATGCCGTGCATGACAACAACGTCCGCCGCATCCAGACTGGCTACGAAGTCAGCGAATAGGGCCTTTGTCCTCGAGTAGGTATGCGACATAAAATCGACTACGAGGCGTCTATTGGGCCAGAATTCCTTTATGCCTCGTATTGTCTCGCGAATGGCCGTCGGATGGTGGCCATAATCGTCCATAAAAAGGATGCCTCCCACCTCGCCGAGTATTTCGGAACGGCGTTTGGACCCGGCAAAAAGGGCGAGAGCCTCGCGGGAGACGGCGAGGTCGGCGGCGGTGGGGACTTGTGAAACAACACCGCACGCCCTTCTCTCGGTACCTAGAATGGAAAATGCGAGGGCCAGCGCCGCAGACGCATCGAGGGCTAAATGCCTTCCCGGTACGCGAAGGATAAACTCGGACTCGAGACCCGAGAGGCGGAAGCGGGCCGCCCCATCCCCCGTCTTGTAGCTCGTCAGGCGGTAGGGCCCTACGGCCGTCTGGCCGTAGGGAATCAAGCCGATGTCCGGGCGTTCCGCGACTATTTCGCGAGCGGCAGCAGAGGCGCCTGTGTCGTCGGCGCAGTAGATGAGCTCGCCGCCCTTTGGAAGGAGACGTAGATAATCGAGAAAGGCGGCATAGATGTCCCCATAGGTCGGATAGAAGTCCTGATGGTCGCTTTCGATGCTCGTGAGGACTATACGTGAAGGACGGAAGGAAAGAAAGTGGCGCCTGTATTCACAGGTTTCCGCGATAAAATAATGGTCGCCTCGTATCATGGTCGAGCGGCCTCCGAAGCTCGAAACCGCCGAGCCCGCCAATACGGTGGCCGGCAGATTTAAAGCGGAGATGATGCTGCCGACCATGGCGGTAGTCGTCGTTTTTCCGTGGACGCCCGCGATGCCGGACGAATCGGAGCGCCTGGATAGGGAACCAAGGGCCTCGGGATAATTCATAACAGGCAGGCAGCGTCTTGCCGCCTCGAGGAGCTCCGGGTTGCCGTCGCGACCATAGGCTGCGGAATGGATGACAAATTGCGTGTCATTGGGAATATGGGAAGCGTCGAAGCCCACGCTCATCGCCACGCCGAGCGCCTCGAGTATCGCGTCGGTATAGAAGATATCCGCTACATCGCTGCCCGATAGCCTCGCGCCTCGGGCAGTAAGTATTTCGGCGAGGGCAGCCACTCCAGTCCCTTTGGCCCCTACGAGGTGGATATGGAGCCCTTCGAGATGATCTGGAAGCATCAAATCAGTGGACATAAGCGCATCCTGTCGGTATCGAGCGGCCTACGCAAGATCGGATTCCGGTCACTGCGCGCATCAGGACCGCAATTCGAGGGTTATCGAGAGTCTCCGTGCGGAGGTGGAGGGGATATCGAGATCCCAGCCGAGGGTGAGGGCACAACCCTGGTATGAATCGATGGGATTGCCGGCGCCGACCATGGCGAGGACGGGCACATGAGAAAGTATGAAAGGAAAATCGGAGCGAAGTTCGATCTTCTCGTCCTTAGCCAAGTTAGAGAGCCTGAGTCCGTTGATATCGGAAACGAGACACTTGCGGCTTGTCTCGAGCGGGATTTCCTCCCGCGCCCGAATGGCCGCCAGGGCCACCAAATCCGCATTGAAGCCGGCCGCGAGGTTAAGTTCCACGCCTAGGCGAAGTGCAAGGGGCGAGGACTCCGTATTGGATATCTCATACTCCACTGAAAGGCCCCCCTTGCGGAAGGAATAGGTCTTCCTGACGGAGAAGGCGCGCTTTTTGCCGCCAAGCTCGGCATGACCGTCACGGAACAGGGAGGCTACGCTGGCAGGGCGCTCGGCCTCGACGAGGGCGTAGCGGGCGTCCGCAAATCCGCCTTTTTCGGCGCCGAAGGAGCCTTTTTCAGAGAAACGATCGCGGAAGCAGAGCTTCCGCGGCCCCTCAGCCTGCCCATCCATCACGTTGATATAATTCGTCCGCGTCTTAAAGGAATCGAGTTCGGAAAGGCAGGCCCCGCGGAGCTGGACGTAAGCGTTGAGGTCGGCGCCCTGGTACATGATTTCCTTGGCGCCGTCGAAATCCATGTCCGCCGAGATGATACCGGGAGAGAAGGAGCCGCGCTGCCTCGTGATCTTTTCGGATTCAATGAAAGCGGAGTAGGCCGCAGCCCGAACGGACAGCCGAGCTATCCCGCCATCGGGCCCCTGCCAATAGGCGCCCCCGCACTGTCCCTTCCAGAGTTCCTCCTGCGCGGTCTTCTTGCGTGACTTGTCCCCGCGGAGCTGGCCGACGAGTATGCGCACATAGTGCATCTTCGAATAGAGGGCGAGGCTCTCTTCGTGGCGGAGGAGAAGTCGGCGCGGAGTACCGGCGACAGTTGAAGGCGCGTTCTTGGCTTTTGGTGGATTCGCCGACATGCTCCGCTCCATTAGAAGGGCAGAGCCGCTGCTGGGGAAATAGGCCCTGGCGAAATCGCGGGAACCTTTGAGGTAACGGGAGGGAGTAGTAGTCTCGAACTGGAGACCTTCGCGCTGGAGTGCTGCGAACGAACGCTCGAAAAAGACGTCGGGGGACCCGAGTTTGGAGGCGGCCCAAAGGGCCCTCGCTGACTCACCCGGGAAAAACAAAGTATATAGGCTCTGCTCCCCGACGCGAGACACGAGGTTGGACAGGGCCTCCGCGATGGGCATTGGCGTCGGGAAGCTTTCAAGAGCGTCGAATACAGGGAAGACCAGGAGACTCCGGCCTTGGTCCTCGGTCATGACGGGGGAGCTCATGTCCTGGGGCGCCACGCCCGCAATTTGGAAGTGCTGTTCAGTGAGGAAGGTATAGTCGAAGCCGCAGGACTGGAGCGACGAAGCAAGGCCGGGCTCCCAGGCGTAGTCCGTGAGCCAGCAGCCCCTCGGACGCCTACTGAATGTGCGTCGGAGATGGGTGGTGAGCAGCTCCACCTGGCCAAGGCGATCGGGACCGGGTATGAGGGGCAGAATAGGGGCAAAAAAACCGCCGCCGAGCAGTTCTATCTGTTTGCGAAGCACCATTTCCTTGAGGAGCATGAGAAACTCGGGATGCCTCGACTCGAGCCAATGGAGGACGGTCCCGGAATAATGCAATACGGCGGAGATGGCGGGAAAGCGATAGAGGACCGAAAGAAAGGGCCGCCAGCAGACTTGGTATGTCTCTTCGAACGCCGATTCCTCTATTCCCTCGGGCAGGAGGTTATAGGCGCCGATTATGACATTACTTCTTTGCATTCAACGATTATCCTTAGGATGACGAGGGCGAGTATATACTAGCCTCCATTCTTCCGGAAAGGGGAACGGCGTTTTTTTTCGGCACCAGCGAAGGCGATAGCCCCAGTAGGGCAACGTTCGGCTATCTCCTGCCAATTCCCCATTGTCGTCTCGGTATTTTCTCTCGCGAGGGAGCCCTCGACCTGGAACTCGGAACGCCAGGACTGCCTTGAGCACTCGCCGCAGGCGGTACAGGCTGCCGAGCAGTCCGACGCCTTGGACTTGGGTTCCCGTTTCGAGGAACAGGCTACAAACCAGACCTGATCCCTGGGCAGGAGAGAGATGACGCCGGTGGGGCATATCCGCGTACATTCGCCGCAGCCCGAACAGATCGAAGGGTTGACGACGGCAAGGCTCGAAACGACGCGGATCGCTCCGAGGGGGCAGACGGAGGCGCAGGAGCCTAAGCCGACGCAACCTTCTTTGCAGCGTTTGGGGCCTCCGTACAGTTCGACCGCGGATCGGCAACTGGGGCGACCATCGAAGGGGAAGTCCACGGCCGCGACGCCCTTGCGACCCCCGCATCGGACGACGGCGCGCAAGGCATGTATACGCTCGTCGCCTGGCCGCTCGGACAAGAGGGATCTGAGCCGCGATTCCAGCCGAGCGCCGCCGGGTGAGCAGAGGGCAGGATCGGCGCCTTCTTTGTCCACCGCATATGCGTAGGATCGACAATCGGGCTGCCCACAAAGGCCGCAATCGTAGCCCGGCAGGGCGGCATCGAGGCGCAGAGTCTCGGGATCGGTTTTCCCATGCCGCTTCCAAGCGAAGGACAGGAAAGACGCGGCGAAAGCAGAAATGGCTGCGGCTACCAATACTATCGAGAGCCTGAGCAGGATCATGAGTTTATCCGGCCAGGCCTTTGACAAAAGCCGCATCCACGCCCATGAACGCGAGAGCCATGAGGCCGGCGGAAATGAGCATCGCCGGAGCCCCCTTGAACGGACCGGGGACGCCGCTGAGCTCGAGTCTCTCGCGGATCGACTCGAGGAGAACCGAGGCCAGCCAATAGCCGAGTCCCGCGGCGGCGCTCGCCACAAGGGCCTCAGAAAGAGAGAAACCGCTATTCGAGGAAATCAGGGCTACGCCGAAGACAAGGCTGCCAACAATAAGATCGTCGGCCATGCCGCCTACGAGCGATAAGACCCGATTGCCCGAAAACGCCGTCGCCCTCGCAATGAATTTGAGAAGTGGCACGGCGAGCATGGCGAAAAATAGGACATCAAGGGATTTGAGGCCGAGGGGAGCGAGGACCAGGGAATGCAAGCCCCAGAGAAAGGCGGACGCGAGGGCATTCACGAAGGTGAGGGCCATGGCGGATGCAAGCTGGCCAGAGCCCGAGTATTTTTGTCCAGGGCCGTATCCGGGGACCGAGCCGAGGCCGTAGACCAAAAGGGCGTTCGAGGCGAAAACAGAAGTGACTACGATACCAAGGTAGCTCATGGTTGCCTCCTACCGCCAGCGCGGGTCACCGCGCGATAAACGGCGACGAAAAATCCGAGAAAGACGAATCCTCCTGCAGGCGATACGAGTATCCTCAAGGGAGCAAAATCGGAAACCATGAGGCGCGCCGGCTCAATGCCGGGAGTGGGCAAAGTGAGGGTTCCGAGACCTATGATCTCTCGCGCTCCTCCGACGAAAGCGGCGGTGAAAAGGAACATGAGCGCTTCGAGGGCCACATCCGCGAAGCGCGATCGGCCGTCGGGGCCGAATCTGTCGGCAAATGAGCTGCGTCGGAGCGTCGAGAGGCTGAGGCCGCTCACGGCGATGAGGGGCAAGTATATCCAGAGCCCCGTGCAAATAGTCGAAGAATAGACGCGGATACAGAAACCGTAGGCAATGGCGAGGGCAGCGGAAAGCGCGAGTGTTGCGGGTGCATGGAGACGGTCGGCGATCATGGCGCGAAGGGGGGGTACGACGGCGCCGAGGGTTAGCGCACAGAGCGCGGCGCCCAGGCCGTAGACCGCTCCCTCGGCAAGGCTCCTCGAAACAACGATAAGGGGAAAAATTCCCACGAGCCCGGAAAGAATCGGATTGGGGACAAAGCCCTCACGGCCTTCGTTCATGATCGCCCCTCCGTTTCTCCGATTGCGAGCTTGCGCGCAAGATCTGCCGCTCGGCCAAAGGCCGCGGCGGCGCCGGGGAACTCGACGGTCAGGTCCTGCACGGTAGACGGGAGCCGCGAGGCGCAGCTGCCCAGGAAACGGAGCTTCTGTAATTCGCCTTTCGGAGTGAACCAGGCCCCGACGAGGGCCGCGCCGGACGAATATCTGAGGGTTATGACCGCGGCGTAGGAGAGGACGGAGTCGGCCTGTATCTTAAAAAAATGATCAAAGCAAGGATTATCCGCGCGGCTTACGACGACTGCGGCCGCGCCTGATGGAGCGAGGGCGCTGCGTTCTTCCGCGACGGCGCGAGAATCGACGGCGAGGGATATCACCGCGACGATGAGGGCGAGGACCCCGAGGGCAGAGGCTAGGGCCAGGTTTTCGATTATCATTACTCTCTTATTGATTGCCATTAGTGTCCGCTCTTTCGGTTGCCGTCGTCAACGCTTTCGAAGCCCGGCGTCGGAACGCGCTGGTATCAAGCTTCGCGACGGCGGGGACGGCGCAGTTCATCAGTATGACGGCGAAGGCACTCCCCTCCGCAGAAGATCCGAAAATCCTCAGAAGGAAGCTCAGCACGCCGACGCCGACGCCGAATAGCAGCATTCCGGCACGGGAGGAAGGCGACGTGACCGGATCGGGGGCCATGAAGAAGCTCACGAGGAGGAATGAGCCGGTAAGTAGCGAGAAGAGAACGTCCCCCGTGAATAGACCGTTGCCGATAGCGAGTCCACCGAAGGCCCACGTGAGGAGGGAAAAGGATGCCACGATCGAAGCCGGAATCTCCCAGCGGATGACCTTGCGGGAAATAAGAATTACGGAAGCGGCAAGTAAAAGGATGGCCGATAGCTCACCTAAAGCTCCTGGCTTGTTGCCGAGAAGGAGATCGATATAGCCGCCAGGCATATCCGCTCCAAGAGGTGAGAAGAGGAAACGATTAAGCGTTTCGGTTACGGATGCATCGATACTGCTGAACTGCATTCCGCCTGCCCTTAGAAGGTCCATATTTGCGGAACCGGCGAGGGAAGCGGCAGCGTGGGATCGCACAAGGCCCAGGGGCGTGGCCCCGCTGATGCCTGCCAGCCGGGCCAGATGGTGCGGTGCGGTCCATGCACTCATCTCCGTGGGCCAATTGAGGAGGGCAAAGGCGATACCCGCGAGGGCCGGGTTCATCCAATTCGAGCCCAGGCCGCCGAAGGCTCCTTTTACGACGGATACGGCGAAAAGGGAGGCCGTTGCGGGAATGAAGGGTGAAATGCCGGGTGGCATGGCCATGCCGACGAGGAGGCCTGTCAGAAAGGCGGAACCGTCCCAGAGCGTAAAACGGCGCATGAGGCCGCTCGCGATTCCCTCGCCGAAAAGAGCGCCGATGATGGATGCGACGACGGGAAGGACAGCGGACGAACCAAAGCAGAATATTCCCCAAGCCAAGGCCGGGATAAGGGCCGCGACGGTTCCCCACATCAGCGAGGCGCTCGTGCGTTTGGTGAAAACGAAGGGCGCATCGCCCATCGAAAGGGCCTTTGCTTGCCTCACCGCGGATGCCCCCCATGCAACTCGGCCGCGAATTGCGACGCTGCGGAGAAAGCGGCCACCAAGGGGACCCTGGATGGGCAGATATAGCCGCATGCGCCGCAGACGGTACATGCGCCAAGGCCGAACTCCGCCGCGCGCGCGCGCATACCCCGCTCAATCAAACGAAATAGAAAAGTCGGATCGAGACGCTCGGGGCAAACCTCCGCACAGCGCCCGCAGCGAATGCAGGGGGATTTCATCAGAGATCCCACTTCCTCGGATGCCAGGGCAATGACCGCGGCTGTCGTCTTTGTGATGGGTGCGTCGAGATCGTGGACGGAATGCCCGCGTAAAGTACTGCGGATTACGAGCCGCGCGGGAGGCCCGAGAAAGCCTCCGCACTCTTCGATGATATCCCCGATAGTCGTGCCAATTCGCGCTTTTAGTACAGCGGGCCTTTTAAGCGCACCGCCGCTTATGGAGACGTAGCGCTCCACCATGGGTTTTGCGAGCACAATTGCCTCATAGACGGCGTAGGCTGTGGAAGGCTTTACAATTAGGACGTCCTTCAAAGGCCGTTTTCGGGATCCATCGACAGCCTCCAAGAGTTGCCTCGGCATATCTTGCGGGTACCTGGCTTCGAGCGATATACACTCGACGTTGGCGCACTCTTCGGAGGAGGGAGGCAAGTCGACCGTCGTGACCTGACTGGTCGCGATAACGGTCTTCTTGGGCGAAAGAACCTTCTTGAGGATGGCGATCCCCTCCATCACCTCTGCGCCTTTATCCTCGAGCAGACATGCCTCGGCACGAAGGTAAGGCTCGCCCTCGACGGCGTTGACTATCAAAAGGCCGACCTCGCGGCGCTCATGGAGAAGATCATAGAGTGGCATGCCTGGAGCTTCCGTATCGACGACGCCCCGATCCCGGAGGGTAGCAATAATCTCGTTGCGGCCCATACTCTGCCATAAATATCGTTCGCCCTTGCGACCCAGCCTGTCGAAGGAACCTTCTAACGCCACTATGACGGCCTCCGCCTTGCCTCCTTCGGGAAGGGTAACGACCCGGATGTCGCGGACGATTCCGGGAACGGACGCATGAATATTTGCGGAAAGAGCTCCATCGGCCCTTCCGATAATCATCCCTTCCCGAACGTATTCGCCGCGTCTTACGACGCAACGCGCCTGCTTCCCCGCGTGTTGCTTTAGGAGTATGACCGCGCTGTTGGGGAGAAAGGCGTTTCGGGCCGGCCCTCGCTGTTCCCAATAGAGGCCGGCATCGACCCGTATGCCGCCTTGACGGAAAGTTCTTGAAAGTCTCATGCTTCCTGCCGTCGTTCACTAGATGCGGCGTCCCTGGCGAACGGAACACCGGAAAGCAATTTCCCAAGAGGCGGAACCAAGAGGAATATATACAGCAGGTACTCGATCGGCGCAAGCGGTCGACCGCTCCTGCCCCCTCCCGAGCCGATGCGTACGACCGTCGCCGAACCTTGACAAAGAAGCATTCCCTCCACGCTGAGCGGTGGCACCGACGCGTACGTGGTCCGGGCCCAATCGTCCGAAAAGTCGATGCCCTGGACTTTCGCGACAGTAGTCGCGCTCGCGACGGGGCTCCCGTGCGGCAGGGGAAGGCGGGCGGGCGCGAAGGGGTCCGAGCGGCCTTCCCCTACCCTGACATACGGCAAGGCCTCTTGTATCGCCCTATGCTCGAGGTATGAAGCTAAGCCGGGAAGAACGTCCCCGCCCTCGGAAGAGGCCCGAAGTCGCGATTCGGAAAGTAAAGGACGGAGGCTTCCACCGATGGCGTCGGGTTTGGGAAGCGCAAAATCAGAAGGCAAAAGCGGCCCAAGCGGAACGGCCACAAAGCGGCAGAGTCCCCATGCGATGATAACCGCACTCGCGAGTACGGCTCTCGTGTTACCCGCGACCAGCGTCGTGCGACGCGCAAAAAAAGTCCGGCCGCCTACGGGCAGGGGGATGAAATATCGTCGTGCGGAACGACGCGCGGCAAGGAGGACATAGCTCGAAAATGCCATAAGCGAGCCCAGCAATGCCAAACCAATCGATGGAATCAGGGAAGGTGCAGCGAGGGAGGCGAGCAAGGCCACGACAGGAAGCGCCATGGCTGGAGGTCCTTGAAGGCGAAGGGAAGCAAGGACCACCTTTATTCCGCCGTTCCGACGAAATTCGTCTAACGGCAAATCGAACTTATCGGCTGCCTCTGCGATGGCAAATCCCCAAAGCGCGGCGAGCGCGGCCGCTGATTGGCCCCCGCCGGCGAGCAGAGCCCAAGGCAGGAGGAGGAAAAGCCTGAAGGCAATCCTGCCGAGCTTGCGTGCGCCTAACCTTCGTGATATGGGGCCATGAGGAGAAGAAACCGCTCTACCGATCAGAGGACCCACGGAGCCAGCGACGATGAGTAAGACAACGGCAACGGCAGCATACAACGAATTGATGTCGCTCGGGGTCTTCGAAACCGCGTTGTCGACCATTATATATCGGCCCTTGTACCCCGCGAGTCCCCGCTCAAGAACCCGTTCCAACGATGCACCCGAAGCGAATGTGGAAGCCTCTTTGAGATAATATGCTCGATAGACGACTCCGCCCGCGTGTCCCTCGAACCAAAGGCCGATGCGCCTCAGGTACTCGTCAAGCCGTGGATCGCCCGGGACAAGGAGCGCCCTCACGGCGGAGAGGGGCATCGTTTCGAGCCCCGACCAATTCGAGATGAGAACGGGCTCCGTCGACTCGGATAGGATATCCTTGGCGCCGGCGGCCGAAAGGCGGGAGATGACCTCGGACTCGGGAATGGCAACATCGACAAGAACCGCCCGGAATCCGCTCCACCAAGATCGACCGCGCTCGGGATGCAGGACGAATAGCGCCAAAAAGCCGAGGGCGAGAGCCGCGAGTAGGAAGAGGGAACCCAATGCCGTTCTCTTCCTCGCAGATGTATCTTCGCGGGCGAGCATGGCGCTGCCTATAGCGTGCAGAACGCGAGGGCGATGAAGAAACCGAGAAGGCTCCCGATCAATACTTCCGCGGGACTATGGCCATGGACTTCTTTTACGGGGTGATAGGGGATGCCGGAACGGGCATTGAGCTCTTTTCCGAGCAGGTTGAGCGTCCTGGCTTGAAAGCCCGCCGCGCGGCGAACTCCCATGGCGTCGCGTATGACAACGAGGGCGAAGAAAATAGCGAGAATGCAAATGCTCGTATCGAGTCCCTCGCGGATCGCTATCGCCGTCGCGATAGAAACGGCCAGAGCGCAATGGCTCGAGGGCATTCCGCCCGTTTTCCAGAAAAAAGTCAGAAGAATTTCGCGGAAGTTGCGGTTCTTCGAGCGGAAGATATTGACGACGGCCTTAAGGAATTGCGCTGTTAATAGACTGAAAATGGCAGACAGGAATATAGGATTGGAAAAAAATCCATTCCCTTCGGGGCTCACGGCGACGCTCATCGCTTCAGTGTCCCCGGTACGGCGAGCCTTGTCAAGGCGCGGCAGTATTGACCTCGTCGGAAGGTGCGCGTAGATTCGAGACTATGAGTCCCAGTGTTGCCTGGCGTGAACTGGTCGCCGGTCCCGACGACGCGGGCAGGCGGCTCGATAAAATCCTGCGCGTCGTATTGAAGGACAGTTCCTTGTCGGAAATATACGCCGCTCTAAGAAAAGGCAGAATTCGTGTAAACGGCCGAAAGGCGGAGCCCGAGCGAAGGCTCGAGGAAGGCGATAGGATCTTCCTGCACTCCTCACTTCGGCCTGCAGTCTTCTCCGAGACTATGCACAACGTCGATGAGGAGGACCTTGGGCAGATAGCCGATATCCTGATCCTCGCTACCGCGGATCTTCTATTTGTCAATAAACCGAGGGGAAAGCTTTCCCAGGGTTCGAACGGACTTGAGGGAAGGATCAGGGACCTTCTTTCCAGCCGGAGGGAGGCCTCATTATCCTTCGTTCCCGGCCCCTTACACAGGCTTGACAGGAACACTACGGGCATCCTCGCCTTCCCGCGCAGCGCGAAGGGCGCACGCGTCTTCACGGCCATGCTCCGCGAACGGAGAATAGTGAAACGTTATCTCGCACTCGTGGATGGTGAAGTCTCCGCTCACGACGAATGGCGGGATCGAATCGCAAGGGACGACCGCAGCATGACGAGCGCGGTATCCGAAAAGGGCAACGAGGCATATGCCGAGATGCGCCCTCTACTCACCTATGGCGGCCAAAGCCTCCTCCTTATCGAGCTCCATTCAGGCCTCACGCATCAAATCAGGGTTCAAGCCTCCTCTAGGCGCATTCCCCTCACGGGTGATGCGAAGTATGGCGGCGAACCTTTCACGGGAGGCTATATACTCCATGCCCTCTCCCTGGAATTTCCCGAATCGCCTTTTAGCGACCTTCCCGAACTCGTGACCGCCCCGCTGCCCATGGACGCCCGCGATCGCCTTGCGACTGTTTTCGGCGCCGAGGCCCTGCAATCGGCCCTCGATCGGGCCCACGAGGCTTGATCAGCGAGGTGGTTCTTTTTTACCTCCACATGAGTTACAATTAGGTAATCGGAGGCGCACATGGGAGATAATCAGGAGATGCGGAGCGTGAATAGGATGTTGCCGTCGAAAGTTACGCCGGCGATGGTTCTTATCATTCTCGCCGCGATCGTAGTCCTTATCATATTCGCGACCAGTTTCATCGTCGTGGACCAGACCGAGAGGGCGGTCATCACGACATTCGGCAAATTCACGAAAATCGCCCAGCCGGGACTCGCCTTCAAATGGCCATTCGGCATCCAGAACGCATACCACGTCAAGACCGAGGTGGTACAGACGGAACAGTTCGGTTTTCGTACCGACAAAGCGGGCATCGTAACCCAGTACTCTTCCAAGGAGTACTCCGAGGAATCGACCATGCTCACGGGCGACCTCAACATCATCAGCGTAGAATGGATCATCCAGTATAGAATAACCGACCCCAAGGCCTGGCTTTTCAACGTCAGCGACAAAAACAAGACGATTCGCGACATATCCCAGTCGGTCGTCAACCTTCTAGTCGGCGACAGGACCATCCTCGGCGTCATCGGCCCGGAGCGGACCGCCATACAGGAGTCGGCAGTCCAGATGATGAACGACAAGTTCATGGAGTTCGGCCTCGGCATCAAGGTCACGCAGGTTCAGCTCCAGAACATAGTCCCGCCCAAGGGGGTCCAGGACGCTTTCGAGGATGTCAACAAGGCCATTCAGGACATGAACCGCTCCGTGAACGAGGGCAAGGAGGCGTACAACGCCGAGATACCCAAGGCAAGGGGGCAGGCCGACCAAATGAAAGAAGTTGCCCAGGGCTACGCCGCTGAGCGCGTAAACAAGGCCAAGGGCGACGTCGCCCGTTTCAATTCGGTCTATTCGGAGTACCGCAAGGCTCCCGACGTGACCAGACAGCGCCTCTATTACGAGATGGTCGAGGACGTATTCAAAGGCGAGAAGAACGTCGAACTCATCGACAAACGCTTCACCAACTTCCTCCCGCTCAAGAGCCTGGATTCTTCCGCGCCCAAGGTGGTGGCCCCATGAAACGCATACTCGTAATCGGCGGCATCATACTCGCCGCCGCGATACTCATTCTCATCATAGGACCCTTTTATATCGTCAACGAAGGCGAGCAGGCCGTGATCGTACGCTTCGGTCAGATAATAGGAACACAAAAGGCAGCCGGACTCAAGGTGCGCTCGCCTTTCATAGACGTCGTCGTCAAATACCCCAAAATGGTCATGTCCTGGGACGGCGAGCCTCAGCGCATACAGACAAAAGAAAATCAGTTCATCTGGGTAGACGCCACTGCGCGCTGGCGAATCTCCGACCCCGTCAAGTTCTACGAGTCAGTTGGCACTCTCGAGGGTGCCTATGGTAGGCTCGACGATGTACTCGACAGCTCCGTGAGAACCGTAATAGCGGGGAATTACCTGCGCGAGGCGGTCCGCGACTCGAACAGGATAATGTCGAGCGACATCAAGGAAACATTCCAGACCGGTGATTCCGAGGGCTCGGCCGCGCTCCAAGGCCTCACGCAGAGCCAAACCACCTACGAAAAAATCGACAATGGACGAAGCGTCCTTTTCTCAGAGATGCTCACAGCCGTCAAGCCGATAGTGCCTCAATACGGCATCGAGGTGATCGATATCATCCCACGCCAGATCAAGTATTCCGACGAGCTTACCGAGAGCGTCTACAACCGAATGATCAAGGAGCGCAACCAGATAGCCCAGGCCTTCCGGAGCTACGGCGAGGGGCAGAAGGCCAATATCCTCGGCAAGCTCGAGAACGACAAGCGCAGCATCCTATCGGAGGCCTATACTATCTCGGAAACGACCAAGGGCAAAGCCGACGCCCAAGCCGCGGATATTTACGCCGATTCCTATGGCCGTGATGCCTCCTTCTTCGATTTCTGGAGGGCGATCGAGTCTTACCGCCAAACCTTGCCTAACTTCACCAAGACGCTTTCGACCGACATGGACTACTTCCGTTATCTTTATGGAACGCACGGGCGCTAGCTGCATTCTTGCGGGAACGGCATAGCGGCCGTTCCCGCAAGAATGCCAAAGAAGAATGCCGGCCCTTCGGGCGGAGGCCCTTCGGGCTTGCGTCAGGCTTGGCCGCGGACTATATTGCCATATAAATGAGTATAAGGCTTAAGATCATTCTCGTCGTCCTTCCTCTGATCGTGGCCGCGGTGGTGCTGGCCGGGATGACCTCATATTTTGTCGCCGCGTCATCGGTGACACGGGTGGCAACCCAGTTCCTCTCCTTCAAGGCTTCCGAGCTCGAGAAGTACGCCGAGGGCCAATGGAGCCTTCTGGTCGACAATGGCTACTCGGGCAGGCCCGATATGGAGACTGCGGCTCGAGCGGCCGTCGAGTCGTTTGCGCGCTCGATACTACGGAGTCAGACCGAGTCCATCGCTGCCCTGGACGAAAAAGGTTCCGTCGCGTTGCGGGCAGGCAGCGCCGAGCCCTCGGCGGCCGAGGCTGTCCCCCTCCTCGCCCTCGCTTCAGGCGGATCGGGGTTTACCTCGATTAGAATGGGCGGGTCGGACCGCGTGGCCTCGTATTTCCCCTTCAAGCCCTTCGGTTGGCTCGTATTCGTGACCGAGGAGAGGGGGGCTTTTTACGGCGACGTCGAGACCATCTTTCGTACGACCATTATCATTCTGGCGGCGGCCTGCGTCGCCGCCGTCCTCCTCCTTCTCCTCTTGGCGCGCTATCTGACCCGACCCCTCGAGGACGTGTCCCAGGCCATGCGGCGAATAATCTCCTCCAATGATCTATCCGAGCGCGTGCCCGTCGAGTACAAGGACGAGATAGGCCAGCTCTCGCAGAACTTCAACCTGATGCTGGGAAAGTTGGGCGAGGCATACAAGGATATAACGAGCTACGCTTTCGCGGCGGCCGTCGCCAAGAAAAAAGAAACGAAAATCCGGAACATCTTCCAGCTCTACGTGCCCAAGGACGTCATCGAGGAGTACTTCCAGAATCCCGAATCGATGCTTGTGGGCAATAACCGCCTCGTTTCCGTCCTTTTCTCCGATATACGGAGCTTTACCACCATCTCGGAGAAAATGGAACCGGATGATCTGGTCAATTCGCTCAACCGCTATTTCGGCCTCATGGTGGATACTCTCATGGAGCGCGGCGGGGTCGTGGACAAATACATAGGCGATGCCATCATGGCTATATTCGGCGCGCCGACCAAGCACGCGGACGACGCTTTGCGCTCGGTTCTCGCCGGACTCGAGATGACCGAATCGCTCGAGGTTTTCAACGTGGGCCAGAGGGAGAGGGGCAAACCCGAATTCCGCATTGGAGTCGGAATTAACTATGGCGTCGTAACGGTCGGCAATATCGGCTGCGACAAGAAGATGAACTATACGGTCATCGGGGACGCGGTGAATCTCGCCTCCAGGCTCGAGGGGGCTACCAAGATGTACCATCAGCCCCTCCTCATGTCCCAGGCAGTGAGGGACCGCGTCGCGGACCAAATACGTTGCAGACAGGTGGATAAAATCGCGGTCAAGGGCAAGAGCGAAGGCATCAGCGTTTACACCGCGAGATCCGCGCTTTCGCCCGCGGAAAACAAGGCTTGGGAAATACACGAAGAAACCCTAAAGAAGTACTACGCGCGCCAATTTGCGGCCGCCATCGAGGGATTCCAGGAGGTCGCCACACTCCTCCCCGGAGACTATCCCGCGGCGATCTACCTCGAACGCGCCAAAACCTTTGCGCACTCTCCGCCGCCCGACGGATGGGACGGGGTCGAGGTCCTCACGGAAAAATGAGCCGCAATCCGCGGGGCCAATCGATGGCCGCCTTGACGTCGATTGCGCTCGCGTTTTTTCTGTCCTTGGCGACCGAAGGGGCCGAGGGACCGGTTGCGCAAGGGATGGAAGCGACGGCGCCCGACGCCGCGGCCGTGCTGCTCTTCCCCGCGGTAATCCTTGGAGGAAACGGCCCGGGCGGCACCGAGGCGGCCACGTTCAGCTCGGCTCTCGCCGACGCGCTGGATAGGGCTTTCACCGAGCTTTCCTTTCGCGTGAGCAGGTCGTCCGAGGCATTGGATCAAAGCGAAGGTCTTCCGGCGGAAGCTTCGTCCCGTGCACTTGCGGCCGGAACCAGATGGGCAGCGGTCGCTTCGGTCGAAGTCGCCGACAAGCGCATAGCCTATTCCTTCCGCATATACGACGCGACGGAAATCGCCCTTGTAGCGTCGGCCGGCTTTTCCGCGTATGCCGGTCTTACGGCTCTGCCCCTCATGGCCGACAGCGCGAATGCGGTCGCGTCGAAAACGGCCGCCTATCGCTCCTCTGTTTCCCGCGGTGTCGGGGTACCCATACAATACCGAATCACCGTCACTTCGCCAGACGAGGGTGCATCCGTATCGATCGGCGCTGCCGGGGCCTGGGGTTCCCGTCCTCTGGGAACTATAGTGGGCGGTGCCCTCCTTCTTCCCTATATCCCTTTTGAAAAGGGCACCAAGATCGTCATAAGTCTATCGGAAAAGGGCAAGGCACCGATCGACATTCCGATCGAACTGGGCGAGGAGGAAACCCATGTCGCGGCTCCCGCTCTCCGAAAGCTGGATAAGGAGAACCTTCTTCTAGGAACGGGACCAGGCAGGCTCCTCGGTTTGGGCATCACATATAGGTATTACACCAGACCGGAGTGGGATTTCTTATTCGTCAACGAAAGGATCTTCGCAGGCTACGATTTCGGCCCGAACTCGATTCCTCTCTTACACTGCGAAACGTGGGAGGGACTCGGCTGGTATCTCCTGTTCCCGCCTAAGTCTCCGTTCAGGCTGGGTGCCGGCGTCGGTTGGGGCTTTCTGGCCAGCTTCAGCTCTTCGGCCTCTCCAACTTCGGACAACTCGGTTTTCTGGGATGTCGCGATAATTCCGATCGAGGCGTTCTTCGAGTATCGTCTCAAATCGGGGCCCACTCTCTGGCTATCGGTCCGAGGCGCCTATTCCATCAATTCCTCGGGTCTTCTCGGCCGGGGCTGGATGGGGAATGGGCAACCCGATCTTTCCGCGGGCCTATTGTGGAGGCGATAGAATGAGGATGCTGCGTCTTCTCGGGGCACTGCTGGGTACCGCCACCCTTGCACTCGTATCCCAGAGCTGCAGTTACCTCCTCGGCGATCCCTACGGCGACTATATGCAGAAGGCGGACAGATGGGTTGACGTGAGAAGCGCGCTGCAAACCAAGGGGCAGACGCTTAACGAAATATTCGGCTTCGCAGTCGTCAAAACATCTTTTAGTGGAACGCCCTGCAACTACGTTTTTTTCGTGGCTGACTTCGCCGACAATACGAGCGGTATCAGGGCACTGGCATACGATGATTTGGGCCTCCTCAGCTTCGCGGAACCTCCGAGCGGCGGGGTTTTTTCGGCTGCCGTCGATAAAACCGGAGATATCAAGATCGACGACAAGAGCTACAATCCGAGCACCCTCCTCCCCCAATTCCCCGGCCTACCCTCCGGAGAATGGCTCATCACGGACAATCCAGCGACAACCAACTACCTCCTCTATTCGGATGGGATGAACCGACTCCACATGGATAGCTATGATGGGCTCTGGACCGCAGGGGCAACCGGCACCTGGCAGATCAGTTCGACGGCGGCGTGGAATCTCGTACGCGTCGCCGTGTTGAGCGATGGCCGAGTATGCCTACTGTTTTCCCTCGGTCAGGGCGGTCAGGGCAAGGTCCAGTTAGCGACATTCGCCGGCTTTGCCGCCTTCAACTCGGCTTTCATCGCGGGAATTCCCGACCTAATGGATTCCATGGCCGTGACATTAAGCGCTCCGATTGACGTAAATACGAACAACGGCAGCTTCGATAGCTCCTCGGGGATAGGCGCTTGGATTACCGAGAAGGGCATAGTCGCGCTGACGAACTATAACAATAACAACAATCTCGAAACCTTTACCCGCTTTCCCCTGGGTCCCGGCGGCGCGGAGGACAGTTATTCCTTGATCTCCAGCCAGAACGATCTGTTCTATTTTGAGCCCTCGGGCGATTATTGGTATCTCTTCGCTACTGGCTCGGGCAGGCTTGTCCGGCTGAGGGCGTGGTGGAAATGAAAATAATTTTGACCGCGATCGCGTCGCTACTGGCCTTCGCGGTTTCAGCTCAAGGCATCGCCAGCCAAGCGAAAGATCCCGTGGGGAAGCGCGTCATGGTTACCTTCGCCGCCTCGGACATCAGTAACGAGGTCCTACTGCGGGACTCTCTCGAGGCCGCTCTCGCGGCTTCGCCCCTGGCGGCCGCGGTGTTCAGGCAGGGGCCCGAAGGCGAAGATCCCATTGCCTCGGCCGCGAGGTTTTCCTGCCCAATTTCCCTCTCCGTCCGCGCGGTCGGTTCCGAGAACGGCGTCAGAGTCGAGTGGCACTTTGTATCCTCGGCCGCGAGGAACATCGAGCTCCGCGGCGGCTCCTTCGATAAGGCAATTCCGGACGCTCGAGAACTCGCTTCGTCCTTCTGGATCGAGCTCGTTCAGGACTTGGGCCCCGCGATCGAGGCGATCCCTCAGGGCCGCATCGTGATCGCGGCGCCGCCGGGCGCGCGGGTCGAAGGCTTCGGCGATTCGTTTGTCGTCCCCGCGAAGGGCGAGGTCGAGCTCACGATGGCCTTGCCCGCATTTATCAAATGGACGGCATCATCCCGATCCTACTTCGACGCCGGCGGGACGACCCTCATCGAGGCGCCGCTCTCACGCGTGAAGCTGCCGATGCGCAAGCTTCCGGCCTGGACGGCTGAGTTATCCCTTTACGGCTTCTCTTTTCCCGAGGCACGCGCTTCCATTCTCATCGGCAGGCGCTTCTTCGCCCGCGCCACTCTTACGGAATTCATGGCCGGGCTGAACCTCCAGAACTATGATGGTCCTCCCCCCGAACCCTCCGTGTTATCAAGCTACTCCCTGCTGCACGCGGGAGCCGGGTTCGGAACTTTTTTCGAGGACCCCGATAAGAATCTTCGTTTTTATGCGGCGATGGACGCGTTTTTCCGATTCGTCATGCCGGGCTACCGCAGCATGTTCATCGATCCGATAGCTCCCATCGGCATCTCTCCGCTGATCGGCGCGGAGTGGGGCCGCGATCCGAGGGCGAAGCTGTACTTCGAGCTTGGCGGCATCTTTTACCCCTCAGCTCTCGTCGACCTGATGCTCGCGTCTCGCGCGTCGAACGGCGGCAATCCCGTCTTTTACGGGGCCGGATCGTCGCCCGGTCGTCCCGGCTGGTTCGCGGAATTTCCTCTACCCAGGCTGGGCCTTAGGGTGTATCTATGAGAATCGTCCCGATCATCCTCGCCGCAATCGTTCTTTCCGCCTGCTGGTCTCCGATATATAACGAGCGATTGTCCTCCAGCGCAGTACTTTCACAGAGGCTATACAGCCTGGCAATCGAAAGCCGGGATATAGGGCCGGTGAACTGGAACATGGGCAATTCAGACGGCGATTACGAGTTCGCGCCGAGCAACTACTCGGACCTCGATTCCGGCCTTATCGTAGGGAGGGGAACGGGCAATTTCTACGCGGCATATTACGGAAAGGCCGACGATGCGAGCCCCCCGCAAATCGGGGGCAGCCAAGGGGGATCCCTCGGCTTCGCCGGGAGGACGGTTCTCGTCTCCGTAGCGGTGAGTGCGAAATATGCCGCCAAATTTATTCGCATCGGGCTCAACGGAGAGACCGGAACGAAGGCCGACGACCTCCACTTCTATTATCGCGACCCGACCCTGTCCAACAACCTCGTCGACGCGGGCTCTGTCGTCTCTCCTGCGGTGCCGACCTCCGCGTACCTCGTCGCGGCCGGAAGCGTGCTAGATGCAAATGGCAGCGCCGACGACATCGAGCTCCTGTACTGGGACCCGACGTCGTTGACATATCAGCGCTATGGGATTACTTACGATGCGCTCCCTACGCCTACTCTCACCCAAGACGGCCCATATACGGTGACCGGTATTGGATCTACCGTAAACCAAGGGTCTGGTTTTTTTAGGCTGAACAATGATTTTTATCTCAGCGCCTATTCCGGCCCAGCAGGAGCCGAATCGCTCCATTGTTACCGCTGGGCCGACTCGGGCTCGGGAGTAATGGCGACCCTCTCGGCGGCGCCGGTCAAGCCGCAGTCCATCACCGCCCCCATCGTCGGGATATTATCGCAAGACGGATTGATCCTCGCCCAGGACGATTTCTTCCTATACGCCTTCAATATGGACGGAAGCGGGGTTTATAAGATGCCGGCCGGCAATCTACATTTCGAGCAGGAGTTCAGCGTAGACGGCCTTCCCTGCGCCGTTTTCACGCAGGTTATCTCTACGTGGTTGAACGGCCAGAACAGTGTCGCCGCGAAGATATGGGCGGTGAGGAGCGACGCCGTCCGTACTATCGGAAAATGAGCGTCAACGGCGAAGTCAATTCACAACCTTCGAAACCGCGTCCAAGAAATTGACCATCAGTTTATTGCCGCTCTTCTCGTAGACCTCGCGCTTCGATGCGTAATAGGCCCTGAGTGCGGCCTTGTCTTTGTAGGTCAAGGCCTGCTGCACTATCTCCGACGCATCGCTCGGGAAAGCATCGAGGAGTTCCGATTGCGTGGCTCCTTGGAAGGCGGTCACCTTGTCCCTGAGGCCGGGGAAGGCCTCGGCGACGCCGCGGTCGCCCAAAAACGTATAAAGGCTGGACTGAGCCGCGAGGCTTGCGCCTTGACCGCCCTTCCGCATCGCCTCAGCCTCGCTCTCGAGATATCGCTTATAGCTCGAAGTCAATATTTCGTACTTGGCCGCCCCTTCCCTATATTTTCCTGCATCTCCGGCGTTGGCAGCCAATTCGTCCCTGAGGCGCTCCGCTTCGGCGTTGAGTTCCGCGAGCTTTCCGGCCTGCGCAGCCTGGGCTGCCTCGTCAATCGTCGGATTAGCCTCGCTCGCCGCCTGGGCGGTTTTAGCCTGGGCTTCAACAAGCTGTTTTTTCAGGGACTCGATGTCGGATCGAAGCAAAGCCTCCGTGTCGTGGGCGGATGCAAGCGTTTGAGCGGTTCGTGCCTGGGCATCCGCGAGCGCCTTTCGCGCCGCCGCCGCATCCGCTGCCGAGCCGGCCGCGGATGCGTCCGCCGATTTCTGCATGCCGTCGCGCGCCGCGTCGATGCCCTTGAGGGCATCGACGCATTGGTCGGCCGCGGGATACGAGGCCAAGATGCCGATATACCCGGCGATGGCGGCGGACCAGTCCCGCGCCTCGAGTCGGCTCGTAGCGGCAGCCAGCAGGGGCCGAGCGGCCTTTGTGTCGGCTGCATTCCTGTTTTTTTCCGCCTCGCCTATCGCCAATTGGCCAAACCGAGCAATCAGCGTATTCCGCGCGGCGTCTTTTATCGGCAGGTACGAGAGGGCCTCGGAGTAGCGCGCGGCGTATGTTGCCGGGTCATCAGACTTGTATGCGCGGTCGGCCGAGGACAGGGCCTCGTCCAGCCTGGCGCGGCGGATCGTCTCGGCGGCCTTGAGCTGGTCGAGAAAATATTCATGCGCGGCGAGTATTTCCGGCACCTTGCTCAAGGCCTCGCCGTACTTCGCCGAGGCGAGCGCGGTGTCCCCGGCTTTCAACGCGGCCTGGGCCGCCGCGGTCGCGTCGCGTGCCGCGGCGAGGAGATCGGCTTGGGCGAGCAGTTTTCCGGCGTCGGCGGAAGCGCGCTCAAGCTCGGAGCGCGCATAGATCCCGAGGGTCTCAGCCACGAAAAGATCGGCGTCGCGCCGATCCCGTATCGCCGGATCGGAGAGGAGATTTGGATCCTCGAGAAACGAGGCGAGAGCGTCGGCCCCTGCCGCGGCGGCGGCATATCGTCTGTCGCGAATGGCCAAACGAATCGTTCCGTAGAGGCCCACGACGCGGTCGTCCTCGGCCTTGGCCTTCGCCTTCTGCGCTTCGAGGCCGGCGAGTTCAGAGCGCGCCTTCTCGAGACCCTCCGTGGCCGTTGCGCTCTGGGTTTCAAGCTCCTTGTTTTTTGCCTCCAAGGTGGCCTTAAGCGCGTCCTCGCGTTTTTTCGATTCGTCCTGTATTCGCTTCCGCTCCTCGCCCAGACCCGCCATGTTTTTATTGTATTCTTCTTTCAGAAGTTTGAATTTATCGTCGGCCGCGTTTTTTTCCGCCTCGGCGCTTTTCCTCGCGTCCGCAAGCTGTTTGTCCAAGGCGACCGTCTTCTCCGCCTCATAGGACTTGAAACGCGCCTGGAGGGCAGCGGAGGAGAGGCCCTGGTCGGCGAGTCTCTTCTTCTCGGCCTCCAGTTCCTCCTGGAGTTTGGATCGGAACTCGACCTCTCGAGTCCTGACCTTCTCGTCGATATTGGCGGCAAGGTCGTTCCTCTCCTTATCGAGGGAGACCAGCCGAGTCCGAATATCGGCTATCGCCTTGTCCTTCTCGAGCAGCTTGGAATCGGAGTCGCGCTTCAGCTCCTGGAGCAGCTTTCCCTCGGCGGTATCCAAGGCGGAGGAAGAATTTGCGATAGCGATATCGCGCTGACGAAATAAAAAGGAAAGGAGAAGAACGGCGGTGACGGTCGCCGCGATCGCGAGCAAGTTGACCACGAGGGGAAAGACGAAACCATTTCGTCGCGGTCGTACGACGAAGTCCTCCGGACGGGTGGAAATTCGATTGCTGCGGGAGACCTCGTCTATCTCGTCCTGAATCTCCTTTTGGTCCTCTGAGCTGATGCCGGTCGGAACGGCGACGTCGGCCGTGCGGAGGCCAAGCCGAACGCGCAGCTGCGTCGCGCGAATGAGCCCGGAGCCAGTTCGTGCTCCGAGAGATGTGCCGCTGCCTCGAGCCGGGCCCCGCGAACCGCGTCGCTTTCTGAAATTGGTCGCTCGTTTATTCAGTCCAAGCTCACGCATCATTTCCTGGCTTCTCCCTCTATCGTCAAGTATCGGCCGAGCGAGGCAAAATATCGAGTCCCTGACCCTCGCGCCTCACCGGCCAATACTGATATTATCCAGCGTGCCGGGTAACGTAGGTTCGTACCCGCTTTAATATGAGTGGGAGGAAAAGTGCGCGATATCAGCAATCCATTTGTGAATCGGCCCGGCTACGGCTGCTTCGGCTGCTCGCCCGATAATGAACAGGGCCTCCGGATGAGTTTTGCCGAGGAGGGAGAGGAGATCGTCTGCTTCTGGGATCCCAATCCCCGATTCGCCGGCTATGGCGGCATCGTTCACGGCGGAATCCAGGCGACCCTCCACGATGAGATCGCGTCATGGGTGGTATTCGTGAAGTTGTCCACCGCCGGCTTTACCGAGAGGCTCGAAATGGACTACCGCAATCCAGTCCGCGTCGACTCGGGGAAGCTCGCCCTCCGCTCGCGCCTCGAACGACTCGAAGGGAACAAGGCCTTCATCAGGACTAGCCTATTCGACGGCAAGGGAAAACTTGGATCGGAGTCCCTCGCCGTATACTTTACCCTTCCCCAGCGCATCGCGCGCAAAAAAATGGCCTTCCCCGAGGATGCGTCGCTGTTCTACGGTTTAGACCCCAAGGCCTAGGCATTGTCTTTCCGCCGGATACTCCTCGACCCCTCGTCGAGAATGAAAGCGCTGCCCTCGCCCTCGATTCCGCGGGCGGCGCCATAGCCAGCCTCGAACTCCTCGAGCGAGAGACGCTGCCCCTCGAAGTCGGGGAAAAAGCTGCAGCGCAGGGCATATTCGATTCCATGCGGCATCCCATCAGATCCGAACAGCAGGTCCTCGCCTGGAATGAAGCCCGCCTCGTCGATAAGCATCCTGAAGGGATCGTTCTCGGCGCGGTGTCGTGGGATGAGCCTGTCGGCGTAGTCTCTCGAATCGGCATTGAAGTTGGGCTGCATCGATAGGATGATGCCGGCCCCCTTACAACGCTTCGCCTGATTCTCGGTGATGAATTGGACGTGCTCCAATCGAACCGAGGGGAAACTCACGTTGTCCCTTGCTAGCGCCTCGAGGCAGCGCAGGGCCTGGCTAATGGCCTGATGGCCGATGGCGTGCGCGGATAGGCCGACGTTATATGAGGCCAGCTCCGCGAGCAGGCTCGACAATTCCCCGTCGCGATACAGGAGGGCCCCCTTGGTTCCGTCAGAGAAGGGCGCGTCGAGGGCGGCGCTTCTTGCGCCGAGGGCCCCGTCGAGAAATATCTTGACTCCCGCGCATTTGACCCGCGATGCACGCGATAGTCCGCGGTAGACTTCAGGGGTCGCCCAGGGCACAATCCTCCTCGCGAAGGGAGAGGCGGACACGACGGCAAGGGCATCCTCCCCCGCGAGCGTCATATCCTCGAGGGAGCCTATTCCTTGAGCCTCCATTTTACTCATGAAGCTGGCGAGTTTTTTCGAGTCCAGTCCGGCGAGCTTTCCGTAGAACACAAAAAGCCACGGAAGGTTGCGCTCTCCCCAAGCGGCCTCGGCCGCATTTTCGGCGAATTCCGGCCAAAGCTCCCGCAATCCGGGCAGGGAGCTCGAAGAGAGAGCATAACCATGCAGGCTCGCGTTGACGACGATGACCGGTGGTAATCTCTTCAATGTATCCGAACCGAGGGGCAGTCTATCGGTTCTCCAACCCTTTACAAGGTTGAGTCTATCTCGCGGCAGGTCTTCCAGTATCCGCATCGCGGCGGCTGCATCCAAGGCAGCGATATCGGGCAGACCCTCGAAGGACGCGTAGAGACTGACGTGCGAATGATGGTCGTGGAGGTAGGGGAAGCGGGCGATGCTTGCGGCGCTCATGAGCCGACCTTCTTCCCGCCCTCGACCCTGAAGAGGGTCGTGACGCAGTCCTCGACTATCACTAGGTATCGCCTGTCGCGGTCGGAGAGTTCCGCCGACCAAGCCCTGCCGCAGGGGCTCGGGCAGGCTCCTTTGGCGATATGGTGCTTGATGAAACATCCGAGGCTTTGGAAAAATGGCGGCTCGAAAGCCGGGCCGACGGGGGCGAGGAAGGTTTCGCCCTCCGCTTTGCACTCGAGCTCGAGATAGCGATAGGCGAACTCGACACCGGCCACCAAGGAAGCCAGGCTCGCATAGGCAAAATAGTTGGCGATATAGAGATTGATATCCAGGAAAAAGCCGAGCCGCGCACCCGCGTCGGGGAAGAGCACCCTCAGTTCGCGGGCAATAGCAAAATGATGGAGGGCGCCGAGGCCGATTACGATATCCCCCCCAGAATTGAGCAGGGACCTCACCCTCTCTATCACCAGGAGGACATAGCCCTTGCGATCGGCCACGAGAGGGGACAGGGGCAGCCAGGAACGGCCGCCCCATGAAGGCAATGGCGTCGTTCCTGCAAGATCGCGGGGAGAGGCGAAGGGTATGCCTTTCGGGAGTCCTTCGCGCGGGAATACCAGGGCGGCGCGCGGAGGCGTCACGGTCGGCGCGCCCTGGGTCGAAGCGGCCGGCCCGGGCTCTCCCGCCGCCAACGAGTCCCGCGCGTAGTCGAGTTCGGCCTCGGCGATCAGATCGGCCGCGCGGGCGTAGATGCGGTTTTTCTCTCGTTTTAGCGCCGAAGGCGGGACGAATAGATCGGAGACCGCGCAGGACCTGGATAGGCCGTCGGGGCCGGGGGCCAATTCGACTCGAGCCCCCGGATCGAGCTCGGGAATTAGAAGAAAATCGGCCTGCCCCGATTCGCCGAACAGGGAGAGCGCCCTTTCGAGCCCTCCCACCGACTTGGAAATGTCCATGGGAAGGGCTCCGTTTGGCTCGATCCGCGCTTTTTTTTCAATGTCGGGTATCCCGCCTTGGCTCGATCCAGGCTTCGCAACCTTCCCATCGAATCGCGGCAGGTCGAACTCGGCCTCGATGCCTACCGAGTTGAAGCCCAGGCGAATGGACAGAGTTTCCCTGGCTGCCTCGTACTCCTCAAGACTGGGGCTCTTACGGTCGAGCTCACGCGCCGAGATCCGGCGCAGCTCGTCGCCGGGTCTCAGCTCTCCGCAGGGCTGCCGGTCAGACTCGGCGAGCATCTCGACCCGGGTTCCGGCCCTAGCGCGAAGGATCTCGCGGCCGGAACGCGCGTCGCGGAGCTCCACGACGGCGAATCTCACAGGCCGGGAAGGATCGCCCCGATCAAAGCCGAGGAGGCCGTCACGAAGGCCCAATGGCCCTTCCAGGTCCAGGACGAGGTGTCCGCGGTCATTGGATACGATGCGCCCGGCCAACATACCGCGATGGCCAGGATAGGCGGGATCGATGAGGGAGGCGCCGCCTCGCTCATCGATCCAAGCTTCGGTGGGTGATCGCGCGAAGGCGATCCGGGCCGCTTCGCGCCTGGCCGCAAGCTCCTCGTCCCCTGGGCCTTGGCCGGCGAGGCGATCGAGGATACCGCGGTAAAGCGAGGCCACGGCGAAGCAGTATTCGGGGGACTTCATTCTGCCCTCGACCTTGAGGCTCGAGATGCCTGCCGCCGCCAGTTCCCCTACCCTATCGCTCAAATCGAGGTCGCGGCAGGAGAACCAGTAGCCGATGCGCCCGGAGAGCCCGCCGCTCTCGACCGCGTAATATGAGCGGCAGAGCTGGGCGCATTCGCCTCGATTGCCTGAACGCCCAAGTACCAGCCCCGAGGCGAGGCAGAGTCCCGAAAACGAATAACAGAGGGCGCCGTGAACGAAGGTCTCGTACTCGAGATCGGGATCCGCGGCGCAAAGGCGAGCCATCTCCGCGAGGCTCGTCTCGCGGGGAAGCACTATCCTGGATGCGCCGAGCTCGCGCGCGACCCGAGCCGCGGCGCTCCCCTGGACGGCCGTCTGGGTGGATGCGTGTATCGCGATGCCGGGATGCCTATCCTTGATGAGCCGCGCCAGGCCCCAGTCCTGGACTATGACCGCATCGGGCGGGAAACGGCCGAGGAAGGCGAGCAGCCGTGCCGCCTCCGCCAGCTCGTCCTCCAGAATAACGATGTTCAAGGCGGCATAGAGCTTGACGCCTCTATCGCGGGCGAGGCGATAGAGCCGCCGATACTCGATCCTATCGAAGTTCTTGGCTTGCTTGCGTGCGGAAAAATCGGCGAAACCGAGATAGAGCGCGTCCGCACCTCCCTCGATGGCGGCGATAGCGGAATCGAAGCCGCCGGCGGGCAGGAGAAGCTCGGGCAGGATATTCGGAATAATCACAGGTCCTCGATATCACGGACTCTCGATCTCGTCTAGCATGGGACCCCTTGAATATCATGCCGCTTATATGGGAATAATGAGTCACCGTGATAAGCATAACCGATCTCGCGTTTGCCTTTGGCGATCGCTTCCTTTTCAAGGATGTCAACCTCAAATTCATCCCAGGCAATTGCTACGGCATAATCGGGGCGAACGGGTCGGGCAAGTCCACCTTCCTCAAACTGCTCTCTGGCGAACTCAGGCCTGATAAGGGCGAAATCTCCATCGGCGCGGGCAAGCGCATGGCCGTCCTCGCTCAGGACCATTTCGCCTTCGAGGAGCATGGGGTCATCGACACGGTGATCATGGGCTGGTCGAAGCTCCACGACGTCCGCGCCGAACGCGCCGCCCTCTACGAAAAAGCCGACTTCAGCGAGGCCGACGGCATTCGCGCCAGCGATCTCGAGGCCGAATTCGCCGAGCTCGGCGGATGGGAGGCCGAGGCCCAGGCGGCGGTTCTTCTCTCGGGATTGGGCGTCCCGGAGAGCCACCACGAAAAACTCATGCGCGAGGTGGACGAAGGCGTAAAGGTGCGCGTGCTTCTTGCGCAGGCTATTTTCGGCAACCCCGACATGCTCCTCCTCGACGAGCCTACGAACGGCCTCGACCTGGAATCGATCACCTGGCTCGAAGAATATCTCATCGAATTCCCCAACATCGTCATCGTGGTATCGCACGACCGCCACTTCCTCAATTCGGTCTGCACCCATACCGTCGATATCGATTACGGCAAGATGCGGATGTATTCCGGCAACTACGATTTCTGGTACAAGATGAACCGCATCCTCGTCCAACAGCAGAAGGACCAGAAGAAGCGCAACGAGGAGAAGGCCAAGGACCTCAAGGAATTCATCCAGCGCTTCTCCGCCAACGCGTCCAAGAGCAGGCAGGCGACCTCGCGCAAAAAGATACTCGAAAAGCTCGAACTCGGCGGTCTTGCGCCCTCGTCGAGGCGCATCCCATTTGTCGGTTTCAAGCTCGACCGCGACGTCGGGAATAACGTGGTCAAGGTCTTAGGGCTATCCAAGATCATCGAGGATAAGCGCGTCCTCTCCAAGTTAGACTTCACGGTCAACAGAGGCGATAAGATAGCCTTCGTCGGAAAGGAACATCTCGCAAAGACCGCTCTCTTCCAGATACTCGCTGCCGAAGACGAGGATTACGAGGGCGAAATTGTCTGGGGACAGACGATATCGAAATCCTATTTCCCGATGGACAATACGAGGCTCTTCTACTCCGACCTCTCCATCACGGAATGGCTGCAGCAGTATACGAGCTCGGAGGATGAGACTTATATCCGCTCTTTTTTAGGGCGCATGCTTTTCTCCGGCGATGAGGCGTTAAAACCGGTGAACGTTTTATCAGGCGGCGAGAAGGTTCGCTGCCTCCTCTCGAAACTCATGCTATCGGGCGCGAACTGCCTCATTCTCGACGAACCGACGAACCACCTCGACCTCGAGGCCATCACGGCTTTAAACGAGGGCCTCATCGAGTTTGGCGGCGTGCTTCTCTTCACAAGCCATGACCACGAGTTTGTCACGTCTATCGCCAACAGGATAGTGGAGCTATGCCCGGGCGGCGTCATCGACCGATATGCGAGCTTCGATGACTATCTCGCGGACAAGCAGATTTCGGCCCTGCGCGATAAGTACTACCATGGACACGTAATAGCCGAGATTTAGACCTCGGGCCGGAATCGATCAAGAAAGGACTATCCTGAACACGCGTTTTTTGCCCGCGCGCAGAAAAAGGGCGCCATCACCGTCCAGCCAGGATGCGTCTATGACGGTTTTATCGTCCTCTATCTTCCTGTCGTTGATGATCGCCCCGCCCTGCTGCACGAGCCTGCGCGCCTCGCTCTTGGACGAGGCGAGACCCGCGAGGACGAAGAGGTCGAGGGCTCCCATGCCGGCAAGGATATCGGTGCGGGGAATGACTTTCGAGGGGACTTGGCTCAAGTCGGCCCCCGCGCCTCCGCCCCCCCCGAATGCCGCCTTCGCGGCGGCGAGCGCCTTTTCGGCCTCGGCCGGTCCATGGATGAGGGCCGTAACCTCCCAGGCGAGACGGGTCTTAGCCTCGTTGAGCTCGGCGTCCTTTTTGGCGGCCAACTCGCGGCATACCGCCATGGGCAGGAATGTGAACATGAGGAGGAAACGCAAAACATCGGAATCCGCGACGTTGCGCCAGTACTGGAAGAAATCGTAGGGGCTCACCAGCGCAGGGTCGAGGAAGAGGGCTCCTTTCTCGGTCTTGCCCATCTTCTTGCCGTCGCTTGTCATGACCAAGGGGAAGGTGAGGCCGAAACATTCGGCCCCTTCCACACGGCGGATGAGTTCGATGCCCGCGACGATGTTGCCCCACTGGTCGTCGCCGCCGATCTGGAGGCGGCAGCCGTGGCGTTTGTAAAGCTGGAGGAAATCGTAGCTCTGGAGAAGCTGGTAATTGAACTCGATGAAGGAAAGCCCCGTTTCCATCCGCATTTTATATGCCTCGAAGGAAAGCATCCTGTTGACGGAGAAATGCCGGCCGATGTCCCTCAGGAAGTCGATGTAGTTGAGGCTCGCGAGCCAGTCTTTGTTATTGGCAGTATACGCGTTCTTGCCGTCGAAGCCGACAAAGCCGTCGAGCTGGCCCTCGAAGAGTCTCGTGTTCGCGTCGATCTCCTCGTAGCTGATCATCTTCCGCATTTCGGATTTTCCGGAGGGGTCACCGATGCGCGCCGTGCCGCCCCCCATGAGGGCGATACCCCTGTGTCCCGAGGCGACGAGGTGTCGGTACGCAAAGAAAGGGACCATGTGGCCGATGTGGAGCGAAGGGCCCGTCGGATCGCAGCCTATATAAAACGTGATCGGGCCATCGTCCATAGCCTTGGACAGGCCCTCGATATCGGTGCACTGTTGGATAAAGCCGCGGTCCTTCAGGGTCTCGAGCGCTGCGTTCATTTCCGTCCCCTCCCGGCCTCAGCGTCGCGCGTCAAGCCGGGAAACGGAGTATACACGACCGTATCGGCTTTTCTCAAGGGTGCGACCCCATTGCGCCCCGCGTCGATGGGAGTTAGCATCGCTCGAAACACTCGGAAAGGAATAAAGTCCATGGATGAATACAAGAATCCCGATGCGCCCTTGAACTACTGCTACAAAAGCATCAACAACAGTCTAACGGACCGCTATCTATTTTGCCACTGGTGGCCGATAGCGATCAGAGTCATTCCCGAAAAAATGTCCGCAAACGCGGTGAGCATTCTCGGGAGTATGTTCTGCTGGCTCGCCTTCGCCATCCTCTCCGGCTTCGTCGTGGGTCCACTCGCAGTATTTGCCCCCGGACATCCTTGGATATTCGGAGTCGTCGCCGTATGCGTATTTCTCTACCAGACCCTCGACGCGCTGGACGGCGTTCAAGCGCGGCGGACCGGAGTTTCGGGTCCTATGGGAGAATTCATCGATCATTGGTTCGATTCGATCAACGCCTTCTTGATTCCCCTGGGGATCGCCCTGGCTTTTCCCGCGCTTCCCTGCGCAGTAGCCGCCATAACGATATTTTTCTGTGGCATAGCGGAATGGATTAGCGCAAGGGCGACATTGAAACGCGGACTCATGGAATTCGGCCCAGTCAGCTCGGAGGAAGTCCTGACCGCGATCTACGTATTCTTCCTCGTTGTTTGGTGGACCGGCTACCCAGTCTGGGCATCCTCCTCCCCCCTGCTGGGGTTTCCTCCCATTTGGATAGTATATTTACTGGCTCCCCTCGCTTTCATCTTGACGATCCTGATCAACGCGAAGTACTCGCGCGACGAATTGGGATGGTTCTTCGCAGTAGTTGCGACGCTATCGCCGATTTTGGCTTGGATACTTCTTGCGCCGACCGCCCCGCAAAACCTGGCCCTTCTTCTCGGAGGACTCACGCTCGGCTGCGCCGCGACGCGCTTCGCCGGTGATGTTCTCAGGGAACGCCTTGTCGGCCTGCGCTACCCGGTATTATATGTCGACTACCTCGTCGTCGACGCCCTGTTGATCGGATCCCTCCTGGTTCCTTCTCTGCCCGTGTGGGCTCCCCTCGCGGTTGTCTGTTCTTCGCTCGGATGGATGATTTTTACCCTCGCACGGCAATTCCTTAGGATGAAAGATCGAGTGACTGAGGTCACCGGAATGGACCTTTTTAGGCTCGCGAGAAACCCCTGAACTTGACAGCAAAAGGCTCAGAAGCTAGACTCGCACAACGTCTTCTCATGGAGTTGCCTGCTGACTACGAAGAAAAGCGAAAGGAATTCTCCGCCATGGAGCGGAGAATGGGAGGCGGTCCTCATTAGACAGCCGCACGAACTCGAGGCCGATGCAGATGAACAGGAACAGTCCCAGGAGTTCGATCGATGAACGATCGCAACGCCTACCCTTTCGGGCCCGACCGTGATCGCCTGCGATTGCCGAAAAAACCCCCGAGGACTGGCGGCATCACCGCGAAAGCCGAGCCCGGCCTCCTCCTCGGGCTTAGACGATTCATCGACGGCAGGCGCATCGAAGCCGCTGTTCCTCCTCAATTGCGCCGCAAGGGCGTAGTCGCATCGTATGGCGAGCGGCTCGGCGGCCTTACAAATCAGAATTACAAGCTCTACGTGGGAGGCCAGGCTCATGTTCTTCGGCTGCCCGGCCGCGGCACGGGCAGGTTCATCAATCGATCAACCGAACGAGCCAACCAGGAGGCCGCCGCGAAGGCCAACTTCACGCCTTCCTCGATATTTTTCGATGGCAGGACGGGCGTAAAAATCACGCCCTACCTTTCGGAGGCGCGGGCGCTGGACCCCGAATCGGCGCGGGAACCCAAGCGAGCGGCGGCCGTCGCGGCTCTCCTGTCGCGATTCCATTCCTCCTCCATACGCTTCGTCAACGATTTTAACGTGTTCAGGCTCGCGGATATTTACGAACGGGTTGCGCGGTTACGGTTCGCTCGTTTTTTCGAGGGTTATCATCAAATTCGGGCCCGGGTTCTCGCGCTCGAAAGGCCGCTCAACAGTATTTCCGGTGAAAAAGTAGCCTGCCACAACGATCTCGTTCCGGAAAACATACTCGAGACCAGGGGCGGGTTGACGCTCATCGATTGGGAGTATTCGGGCATGAACGACCCTGCATGGGATATCGCCTCCTTCACGCTGGAATCCGGCTTCGACGAGGCTCAAGAGCGATGTTTCATCGCCGCTTACTCGGGCGGGCTCGCTTCGCCCCGCCTGAGACTGAGGGTCGAGGCATATCGGCTCCTTCAGGACTTCCTTTGGTCGCTCTGGTCGCTGCTCCAGGAAACCGCGAGCCGGGACCCGGCGAAGGCGAGGAGCTATCGGGAATACGGACAGGACCGTTTCGATCGCGCCGTCTCGAGACTGTCGCAGGTCGAGTCGAAGTTCGGCTTCTCTCGCGTGGAGGAGGAACCGAAGAGATGAACGCAATTCTTGCATTTCTCCCATCCTTCATCAGCGATCATCTCTTTCTTTCGGTGTTCTTTTTCCTCCTACTTTTCGGATTCAGCCTCCCGATATCGGAGGAGATCGCCCTGGCTTTCGTCGGGGTCATGGTGAGGGGAACAAGGGGGGGCTTTATCGACGCGGTGCTGGTCGCCGTACCCGCCTTGCTCGCGGCCGATACTCTCTACTACCTTCTTGCCAGAGTGGTCGGGCCGCGGCTTCTCCGCATGAAGCTCCTCGCAAGAATAATAAAACCGGAAAAGGTCCTTGGAGGAGAGCGATATTTCCAGCGCCGCGGACCCCGTATCGTATTCTTTTCGCGCTTCGTCGTTGGGCTTCGAGCGCCCGTTATCTTGAGCGCCGGACTGCTTCGAATGCGATGGACACGATTTATCGTCTACGACGGGATGGCAATATTGATCGCCATTCCCGTATGGCTCGCCGTAGGTTTCGCCCTCGGTGCCCAGTTAGACAGCGAGGTCGGCGTCATCGGAAAGATATTCGCCTTCCTCGGCCCCATCGCGGTGGTGCTCGGTTCGGTCCTGCTCTATCGGAGCGTGAAAGCGGACAAGGCTAAGGCCGCGCGCGAAACCTGTGCCGAAAACGCCATAAAAGGATGAACGCCATTATCCTGGCGGCCGGGCTCGGTACTAGGCTGAGGCCTTTGACCGATGACAGACCCAAAGCCCTCGTCAAGATAGGGGGAGAGAGCTTTTTCGAGCGCCAGCTCAGACAGCTTCGCGCCTCGGGGGTGAATATTATAACGGTCGTTACCGGCTATAAGGCCGAGGCATTCGATCCCTGGCGCCGAGATCCCGATGTCCAATTCCTGCACAACGAGCATTACGGCGATCGCAACAATATCTGGTCCATGTACCTGGTCCGCGACAGGCTTCCCTCGTCCCTCGTACTGGAAGGCGACGTAAGACTGGCCGAAGGGATACTGCCCTCCACTGCCCCCTCGAAGAGCTGCGTGTTCGTCGGCCGGCGAGAGGATATGAGAAACGAGTGGGTCGTTCATGCGGGTGAAAGCGGCCGCGTCGAAACCATCGTCCCTTCGAGCGGCGCCGGATGGATCCTGGCGGGCATATCCTTTTGGACAGCGCGGGAGGGTTCGGAGATGGCGCGGCTCTTGGAGGAATCGATTCGATTGCCGGGATGGGAGCAGCTTTTCTGGGATGACGTGTACCGGCTCCACCTCGATCGCTTGGACCTCTATGTCTCGCGGATAAAACCGGGGGATTGGGTAGAGATCGACACCCTCGATGATTTCAGGCTTTTCGAAAGGAGCGTTTGATTAAAAAAACCTGTTGCTCGCCGTCGCGGCTATCGTCTATTTCGCGATACGGCCCCTAACCGCCGAAGACCCCAGCACCAAGACAAGCATCGAGGTCGAAGGCGACTATCAATTCCCGAACCACGAGGCGATAGACACGAGCGGTTTCGCGCCCATCGTTTACGGTGTCGCCGGCGGCACGGTCTCACAGCCTCGCGAAGTCGGATCTTCGTGGGGAGGCGGGGAATTGAAAGGCATCATTGACCGCTTCAGTCAACGCGAATTTCAAGGCCACCCTCAATCCCGTCGCCTTTCTCAAGTTCGAGGCCGGCGCGGGCATCGGCACGGGATGGGACGTCGGATTCATCGGCCTCGCGATCAACGATAAAGGGAATATTGAGCCACAGAATTTCGGCGGGGTCGTATACCGAGCCTGGGTCGCGGGCACATTCCAGTTCGATCTCGCGGCGTCATGCCCGGCGAGTGAAACCACGTCGTCCTTCTCGCCTCCCCGAAAGTCCAGTACCAGGCCTATTCCAACTCAGGCCCCGACCAGGCCTGGCTGTGGGAAGCCGACCAGGGGATGAACTTCAACGGTTTCAAACTCACGGGGAACTATCTGATCGGCTACCAGATGCCGATCGCGCTCGACCTGGTCGGATTCCTCCTGCAACCGGAGGGATGGCTCGGCTCCGTGCGCGAAAAATCCACCATGGCCTCCAATGGCTGGGGCTCGGACTTCACGTACCTGACATTCGGTCCGATCTTCGATTTCAAGATCGACGGCAAATCGTCCATCGCGATTTTACCCCAGTTCAAGACAGGCATTAAATGGACCGACCAGACGGCGTGGAAACTCTACTTCGTGGACCGCCAGTACGAGAACGCATATGTTTATTTCTACCGATTGGCCTTTGATTATATCCTTAAACTATAGGCTAATACGCAGTTAGACGCGAAATTCGCTTGCACCCAGAGGCGTTAGGGTATTATAGTAGACGAAACTTTCCAAGGAGATGTCGATGGCTACAGCAAAAGAGATCGTCCCCAAGTCACTCACGAAGGCGCAGATTATCGCCCAACTCGCCGAGAAGAACGCCCTCACCAAGAAACAGGTTGCGACCTTCCTTGAGTCCTTCGTCGAGCTCGCCTATCGCGAGACGAAGAAGAACAAGAAATTCGCGATCCCAGGCCTCGGTATTCTCAAGCTTAATAAGCGCAAGGCGCGGCTCGGACGCAACCCTGCCACCGGCGAACAGATCAAGATTCCCGCCAAGACCGCGGTGAAACTCACCGTTTCCAAGGCCTGCAAAGACGCCATACTCGGCGCGTCAAAATAACTATTTCGGAGCGCCCTCCCTCTCGGGCGCCCCGTTTTTTCCCATCTCTTCACGCCACTTGATGAGCGAAGCCTTCGACGGCTACCATTCCCGGCGTGAAAGACTCCGAAACGCAGCTCGCCAAGCTCGTAGAGATAGGTTTGAGGCGCTACGCGATGATTGAGGAAGGCGACAAGATCCTCGTCGCCGTATCCGGAGGCAAGGACTCGACGAGCCTTGCATACGATCTCGCGAAAAAGCGCCGCTGGTGGCCGGTACGTTATCAATTGCGCGCCATTCATATCGCCACCGACTTCTGCTCATGCTGCAAAAAATCCGCTCTCTTCGATCTGCTCGGGTCTTGGGATATTCCGTCGGTCTCGATCGACGTTCCCGTCATTGGGCGCCTGAAGCCCGGGCGCAGCATGAATTGTTTTTGGTGTTCCACACAGAGGCGGACCGAGCTCATCCGATATGCGATGGCCGAAGGGTTCAATAAAATCGCCCTCGGACACCATCTCGACGACATTGTCGAGACCCTAATGATGAACATGCTCTATAAGGGACAGATATCGGGTATGCTCCCGAGTCTCCGCTACGCGAAATACCCGGTGTCGATAATCCGTCCCCTCGCCCTCTGCGAGGAGAGGCAGGTGATAGCCTTCGCCGAGGAGAAAGGTTTCCGATCCGCCGCCTGCACCTGCCCATACGGCCGCGATTCCAAGCGTCGCGAGGCGCGCGAGAGGATAGCTTTGCTCACAGGCGGCTCTAGCCAGCTCAAGCGCAATCTCTTCGATTCGATGTCCAACGTCAATGACGAGTATCTGCCCTAGGACGTGAGCCGAAAGCCTGGGAAAGCATTGGGAGGAGAATATGGAAGAGAAGATTACCTGGTGGGCCTTTGATGAGGTGGAAAACTTTATGCGGTCGGGATTCGAGGCGATAGGCGTACCGCCCGCCGAGGCCGCGGTCTGCGCCGATGTCCTCATCTCGGCCGATAAAAGGGGCGTGGATTCCCATGGCGTAGGCCGATTCAAGCCGATTTATCTCGATAGGATATGGGCGGGAACGCAGAACCCGGTTACCCGCTTCGAAGTGGTCCGTGCGACGCCGACGACGGCGGTGATCGACGGCCACAACGGGATGGGCCACTACATTTCGAAACGAGCCATGCAGATGGCCGTCGATAAAGCCGAAAAAAACGGTCTCGGCATGACCGTCGTGCGCAATTCGACGCATTACGGCGCCGCTTTCTATTACGCGCGCATGGCCGTCGAACGCGGGATGATCGGCTTCACGGGCACGAGCGCGAGGCCCTCCATCGCCCCAACGTGGGGCGTCGAGCCGATGCTCGGCACAAATCCCCTTACCTGGGGCATACCCTCGGATGAAGACTTTCCCTTTATGCTCGACTGCGCGACGAGCACCACGCAGAGAGGCAAGATCGAGCTCTACGACCGCCTGGGGAAGGAGCTTCCCGACGGTTGGGTTATCGGCCAGGACGGAGAGTACCGCCACGATACGCATCAGGTCCTCGTGGATCTGACCCGGGACAAGGCCGCCCTCACTCCCTTGGGCGGCCTCGGCGAGGCCTTCTCGGGCTATAAAGGTTACGGCTACTCGATGGTCTGCGAGATACTCTCTTCCGCCCTCTCGCAGGCCAACTTCATGAAGGCCCTCATCGGAGTCGATTCGAGTGGAAAGGCATCGCCCATCGAACTAGGCCATTTTTTCATGGCCGTCAAGGTAGAGGCCTTTGTGGAACTGAACGATTTCAAAAGGCAGGTTGGCGAAATATCCCGCCAGCTTCGCGCATCGAAGAAAGCACCGGGGGCCGCTCGGATATATACGCCGGGCGAAAAGGAGCACGAGGTCTGGCTCTACCGCAAGGATAAAGGCGTGCCCTTCAATGATCCACTCAAGGCATCGTTTCGGACGGTGAAGGAGAAACTCGGGTTAAAGAACGCACTGCCGTTCTGAATTCCGATAGCGCTCGGACGGACGAGCCAACGGACGATACGGCATCTCCCGTCGATTAGGGCAACAGCAGCGGCAGTACGAATTTCAGTACTCCCCTGTCGGAATCCACGAGTCTCAGCGCCTCGAGTTCGGAGGCGCTCGCCCAGGACATCTCCTCATGCTCGAGGAGCCTCGGTCGATTGAAGGGCGCAAGGTCTATAAGCCAGGCAGCGAGAAGGCGATCGGTGCCGCGGTGGGGGAACAGGACTTCGCCAAGGAGCCTCTTCGCGCTCACGTTAATGCCGAATTCCTCGTCGAACTCACGCGTCAAGGCCTCTTCGTCGCTTTCACCCGGCTCGACCTTGCCGCCGGGAAACTCCCAGTATCCGCAATAGCTCCCCTCGGGTCCTCTTTTCGCGACAAAGGCCTTACCGTTATCGATAAGGATTCCGGCTACCGATCTATCCATACCTATGATGGTTTTCCCAGACCGAGAATCCTGGCGGCTTCCTCGATGATGGCTCCGGCCTCGAACCAACCATGAAGCTCTCTTGCCCTCCGTCCGGCAAGGCCGTGTGCCATGACGGCGCCTCGAGCCGCGGAAAATGCATCGGAATTGGTCGATTTCAATCCCAGGGCTCGACCAGCCGACGTTGTGCGGCCAAGGAGGCCGGCGGCAAGGCCGGCGAGAACGTCGCCCGAACCCGCCGTGCCGAGGCCGCTCTCCCTTCCTTCCCACACCGCGAGCTCCCCATCGGGAGAAGCTATCCACGTCACTTGGGATTTAAGGACGATCACGGCATTCAAGGCCTTCGCGGATTCTTTGAGGGCGGAGACGGGATTCGCGAGGGAGGTCTCGGCGCCTATGCCGGTCAAGGCTGCGAATTCGCCTGGATGGGGCGTTAGGATAATAGGGGCTGAAGGGGCAAAACCTGAATCCACAAGGATTCGGTAGAGGCCGATCGCGTCGGCGTCGAGAACCGCAGGCAAGCCCGAGCCGAGAAGGGCCGCGAGAGTACCGAGCCGTGAGGACCCCCTGCCCCAGCCCGGGCCGATGAGGAGGGCGTCCCATCGTTCCGCATCGAAGTCTCCATCCTTGGGCTCGAGTTTGACCATCACTGCTTCGAGCATGGACGCCACGACCGTGTAGAGCTCAGGCGAGGCAAATAGGGCGGCTATGCCCGCCCCAGCGGCGAGACAGGAGCGCGAGGCGAGGACGGCCGCTCCGCTCGCGCCAACGGAGCCCGCGAAGACCGCTACCCTGCCCCGCTCGCCCTTGTAAGCGGAATCTGGGGGAAGGGGCGCGAGCGCAGGCATGTCCTGCGCCTCAACGAGGAAGGCTTGCGCGGCTACGACCGCGTCCGTGGGGAAGACTCCTTCTATCGGGAGGATCTCGCCGCAGGACTCGCGGGCAGATGGGAAATAGAGACAGGCCTTGCGGGGCTCTATCGAGAGAGTCCAGGTCGCGGCGACCAGCGGATAGCCGCCTTCGAAAGAATCGGAGAGCCCCGAAGGGAGATCGATCGAAGCTATCGGCGCGCCCGTGGCATTGGCAGCCTCGACAAGGGCCGCGAGGTTCTCGCGCATGGGTCCTTTATGGCCGCTGCCCGAAAGCCCGTCGACGATAAGCGAGGCCTCAGCGAGAAGGCGATCGCAGATCGCGCGGTCGTCGTTCCAGGCCAGGATGGGTACGCCGAGCGAGGCAAGGGAGGCCAGATAAAGGGAAGCGAGCTCGCCGCAGCTTCGTTTGGCAAGGATGGCCGCGATGTGCGTGAGGCCGGAAAATCGCGCGTGCCGTAGGAGGGCGAGGGCGTCTCCTCCATTGTTGCCGGGACCGCAGAGGGCGAGCAAAAGACCGGCATCGCCGGCGCCGCGCGCTCGTGCTAACGGTTCGAGCGCGCGCCAAAGCCCCATGGAAGCGTCCTCCATGAGAAGGAGTGAGGGGACAGCCGCTCGAGCGGCCGTCGTCGCGTCGAGACGGGCCGCCTCCGAGCATGCGACGAGCATTTTCACTTGACGATTCCGGTGTTGGCGCCAATGAGTTTATCGAAGCGCCACCAAACTACTCTCGCCTCGTACTTGGTGCCGAGGAGGGCGCAGAGAACGCCATCTCGAGAGAGATAATAGGCGTTGTAGAAAAGCTCGTCCGCGGAGATGTCAAGGGCGTACCTGGTAATCTCGCGCGTCGTTCTATCGTAGGTGGAAATGTAGGTCTTTCCGTCGTCGTCGGCATAAATGAAGAAAAAGGCCCTGCCTGCTGCGCCGAGCAATGCGGGTACGCGCGAGTATTTTACGCTTTGCCCGTCGGGGTTTTTTGCCGTCTTCTCGATGGCATGTATCTGCCAGCGATCTACGTATTTGCCGTCCTTGAGGTTCATGCGGTACGTCCAGGAACTCTCGAACTCGACGCCCGCGGCGGACTTGGTGGAAGGGTCGATCGCTTCTTTATAGTAGTCGATTTTTATTAGGAGATCTCTCTCGCCGATGTCGGGAACTATCCGATCTAGTGATGGAATAAGGCCCTGCCCCTTGTCGGGCATGGGGAGATCCCCGCGTTTCAGTCTCAGGGAGCTGACGAGGACGCCTTTCTTGTCGAACCAGTGGACCAGCCATCCTGTTTGCGTCATCGACACAACGACGCAGTCGTCGGAGGCCACGGAATAGACTCCTATGATGTAGGGGAAGGGAGTCCCGCCGATTCCCTCCTGGCCGAGATAGTCGATGAATTGGCCGTCCTTGTCGAAACGTAGAACGACGTGATCCAGCATCGCACCAGAGTCTTTATCCTGAACGCGACGCTCGGAGGGGAGGCGATCCTCGACGTAGATATTCTGGCTCGAGTCGACGGCGATTTCCCCGACCGCCCTGAATGGATAGGACAGAGCGTTCCGGCCGAGGCCCCCCGATTCGGGTGTCACCCGTCCCCCGCTCGATTCCGATTTAGCCGGGACTGCCTTGAGTACGATGGGTTCGGGGTTTTTCTCGGCGTTATAGATCATCGAAAGAGGGTCCCCAAACGAGGAATACCTGACTACCTTCGCGCCAGCCCCGTTGGCGATATAGAAGATGCCTTCTTTCATCGTGAGACAAGTCTTTAGGGGAGCTTGACTTCCGTCGATCTGGAAGAGGTCCAGCTGATCCTCGGCGGGACCGTAGCCGAGCGCAAAGAGCGATTCACGCTTTACGGTGACACTGGGTTTTTCCCATACGCCGCAAGAACTGAGGAGGAGCGTCGCTACGACGCAATACCCTAGAAAACAGATAGCAAGGCTGTGCCTGCGTCGACGAGACTCAATCCGGATCATAGATAGGTTTTAGCGCCCCACTGAGAGGCCTGTCAACGCCGCCTTTACATAAAGGGGTATACCAGATAAGGTAAGCGAAGCGATTCTCGGCCGCGAGAATCGCCACTGAAGGTCTGATGTCGTCCATATTGCAACGATACAAGAGCGCTGAAAGGCTGGTCTACAAGAATGTCGCCGCCGCCGCCTCGCGCGGGATACGGCGGGTTTTTAGGGCCTGGTCGCGCTTTATCAGCGGCGGCAGCCAGAGCGTCTCCATTCTCGTGGTCTCCCACACCGAGGAGCCGCCACGCGGCATCCGTATTTCCCTTTTCGGCCTGACGGGTCTGGCAATGCTCGTCATGGCCGTCATCGTTCTCGGGTTCGCGTTCTCCGAAAGTCTCGGCGGCGCGCGGGCCAAGGTCTCCGCGTCGAGCGTGGAGCTCAATCAGGCGCAGGACGAGCTCGAGGCCGTCAAGGCGCAGACCAGTCGCCTCGCATCGGCCTATCAGGACTTCCAGGCCGCCCTCGGTCCCATCATCGTTTCGGGCGGCTCCCATGACGCAAACCAGCTTTCCAAGAAGCCGGCCGCTCCTCTTCTATTCCCTAAGCGCTGGTCCGAGGCTCAGTCCTTGGCCGAAATTCGAACTGAGCTGGATAAGTCCGCGCCCGTGATCGTGGAATATGGTTCGATGCTCGGCAAAATGGATTCGATCAAGCGAACGGTCCCGGCAATATGGCCCATCGCCGGCGGCATCGGGCATATCTCGACTACCTTCGGTATCAATCCAAACCCCTTTACCGGTCAAAGCTATTTTCATACCGGCATCGACTGCTCCACCTATCGCTCGGGTGACCTTCTGGTCGCCACGGGAGACGGCAAGGTGATCTTTGCGGGGGTCGAGGGCGGCTACGGACGTTGCGTGATCATCGTCCATGCCTACGGCTACGTGACTCGATACGGCCACATGGACAGGATCATCGTCCACAGCGGCCAGACCGTAAAACAAGGGCAGGGAATCGGTATCCTCGGAAATAGCGGCGTATCGACCGCCCCGCACACCCACTATGAAGTCATCATGGGTCGGGGCTACCTTGATCCGACGGATTATCTATGGTCGGGCTCCCACTCCTTCCCGATCATCACCGGAGGCGGTTTCTCGGATTAGTCTTTCTTCCCTTCGCGCCTAATCGGAGCTTGACCCCCATTCTTCGAAATAGGTATTGTAATGGGCATGAGATTGAACATACTCGCGCTTATTTTCGGCACCAAGAAGGAGCGCGACGTAAAGGCGCTCCTACCTATCCTCTATAAGGTCAATACTAAAGAATCATGGGCAATCGCGCTTCGGTCCGAGCAGTTCCCGGACGAAACCGAGAAGCTGAAAGCGCGTTTTAAGGCCGGCGAGACCCTAGACGAGCTCCTGCCCGAGGCATTCGCCCTTGTTCGCGAGGCGGCTAGGCGGAGCCTCGGCGAACGTCCCTTCGACGTGCAGATACTCGGCGGAATCGTCCTCCACCAGGGCAAAATCGTCGAAATGAAGACGGGCGAAGGCAAAACCCTATCATCAGTCGGCGCCGCCTATCTTAACGCCCTCTCCGGCGAGGGCGTGCACATCGTCACGGTCAACGACTACCTGGCCGAGCGTGACTCGCAATGGATGGGCAAGATATTCCGTTTTCTCGGACTCAACGTCGGCGTGATCCTTTCCAACATGGACAATGACATTCGACGCAAGGAATACGCCTGCGATATTACCTACGGCACCAACAACGAGTTCGGATTCGACTATCTGCGCGACAACATGACCTGGACGTCGGAGGGGAAGGTGCAGCGCGGGCACAACTATTGCATCGTCGACGAAATCGACTCGATCCTCATCGACGAGGCGCGCACGCCGCTCATTATTTCGGGCCCGGCCGAGGACGACACTTTCAAGGTCAACGAGGTCAACCGCCTCGTGGTTCAGCTCGTCGAAGTCAAGAAGGATACCGCCACCGGCGAATACCCGAAAGAGGACGAGGGTGAACTCCTCGAGGGCGACTATAAAATCGACGAAAAGGGCAAGCGCATCTCCTTTACATCCGAGGGAATGAACAAGGCGGAGGAGCTCCTTCTCAAGCGCGGTCTGATAAAGGGCTCGATTTTCGACGAGGGCAATTTCGAGTTCGTACACTACTTTACCCAAGCGGCGAAGGCCCACATCCTCTTCGAAAAGGACGTGGACTACGTCGTTCAGGATGGACTCGTCCAGATAGTCGACGAATTTACCGGGCGCATCCTCCATGGCAGGCGCTATTCCGACGGGTTGCACGAGGCCATCGAAGCCAAGGAGCACATCAAGATTGCGCGGCGCAACCGCACCCTTGCGACCATCACCTTCCAGAACTACTTCCGCTTGTATAAAAAAATATCCGGTATGACCGGTACGGCCGATACCGAAGCGCCGGAATTCATGAAGATATACAACCTCGACGTCAACGTGATTCCAACGAACCGGACGGTAGTACGCGCCGACGAAGACGACCTGGTTTACATGGACGAGTCCGAAAAATTCGAGGCCATCTGCGACGAGATAGCCGATATTCACAAAAAGGGTCAGCCCATGCTCGTCGGCACCGTATCGATTGAAAAATCCGAGCGGCTGTCGGCCCTCCTCACGCGCAGGGGAGTTCGTCATGAAGTGCTCAACGCGAAAAACCACGCCCGCGAAGCCCTCATCATCTCCGAAGCCGGCGCGAAAGGCTCGGTCACCATCGCCACGAATATGGCGGGCCGCGGCACCGACATAAAGCTCGGCGGCAACCCCGAGTTCAGGGCGCGACGACGTGCGGGCTCGGAAGCATCGGACGAGGACTATTCCAAGGCGCTCGCCCTCGAGTACGAGACATGGCGCAAGGACTACGAAGAAGTCAGAAATCTCGGGGGCCTGTACGTACTCGGAACGGAACGCCACGAAAGCCGTCGAATCGACAACCAGCTTCGCGGCCGCTCGGGACGCCAGGGCGATCCGGGGCACTCCCAGTTCTTCCTCTCGCTCGACGACGACCTCATGCGTCTTTTCGGCGGCGAGAACCTCAAAGGCCTCATGAGCCGGGTGGGCATGAAAAAAGGCGAGCCGATCTACCATCCCCTTCTCAACCGCACGATCGAGAACGCGCAGAAAAAGGTCGAGGAGCGCAACTTCGAGATACGCAAGCACCTGCTCGAGTACGACGACGTGCTGAACGAGCAGCGCAAATTCATCTATGACCAGCGCAACGCGATTCTCAAGGACGAGGAGCTGAGCGCGCGAGTCAAGGGCGCCGCCGAGGAGATGACGGACGAACTGATTGCCACCTTCGAGGAGACGCAACAGAAGGACGGATCGCGCGCATTCTCCGAGCTTCAGACCCGGCTCAAGGAAGATTTCAATATTCAGCTGCCCTTCAAGGCCGACGCTCCCGAGGCAAAGAGCAGCGAGGCTATCCGCGTCCATGCGCTCGAGCTTCTCGAGAAGGACTTGGGCCAGAAACTGGCCTTCGCGGGGCAGGAGAATCTCAACCACTTTATCCGATTCCAGTACATCCAAGCGATCGACAATAAATGGCTCGACCATCTCGAGGGCATGGAAGCCCTGCGTGAGGCCGTATACCTCCGCTCGTACGCCCAGAAAAATCCCCTCGTGGAATATAAGCTCGAGGGTTTCGATATCTTCGAGCGGATGATCGAGGATATCCGCCGCATGATCGCTACGAGGCTCTTCCTCGTACGCATACAGACGCCCGAGGAGAGACAGGCGAGGCCGGCGGCAACCGTCTCGGTAGCCACCTCCCACGATCAGGTGAGACAGTTCGGCGGCGGGGGGACAGGCACGGGCAGCTCGGACGGCGCATCCGCGGTCGCGAACGCCTCTCGACCCGAAGGAGCCACCGTCGTGCGCTCGGGGGCAAAAGTGGGGCGCAACGATCCCTGTCCCTGCGGCTCGGGCAAGAAGTATAAACACTGCCATGGCCAATAACGAAACCCCTCTAATTTTTCGGGGGCTTCGTTTCGCGGTTGCTCGCGCATTTACGACTTCGCAACCGCGTGCCTTCGCCTCTGACGGCGCGGCTTCGCTTCGCGATTGCTCGGGCGCCCATGCGTCTTCGCAACCGCGCCACGAGCAAGCCCTGAAATGTCGTTAAACTGGAAGGAAATCGACCTCATCCTATCCGAGCTTGACCTGGCGGGAGCCAAGATCGAGCGTGTGATTCAGCCCTCATTTGATTCTCTGTCCCTCGGCCTGTATAAGGCCGGGAAAACCATCGAGCTCTTCTTCTCGATCGCCCAAGGCGCGTGCCGCATCCACGCTCTCTCCTCTCCCCCGCCTAAGCCCAGTCGACCCCTGCGCTTCATGGAGTGCCTGCGCTCACGGATACGAGGCGGCCGCATCGAATCCATAGCTCAGATCGGAGACGAGCGCGTGGTAAAAGTTGAGCTCAGCGTTCCGCGATCGACTCCGGGCGTGAATGATCGTGCCGAGCTCGTCGAGTTCAAGAAGTTCTTCCTTTTCGCGAGGCTTTGGAGCGGCGCGGGCAATATCGTCCTTGTCGACGATGAGGGTATAGTGGTCGATGCTCTCGCGCGCAGGCCGAAAAAAGGCGAAATTTCCGGGGAGCCCTATACCATCGAGGAGGACCTTCGCGCGGCTCGAGCCTCGCGCGGGTCGGGCGCGAAAGCACGGGTCTTTGAGACGCGTGAGCTGCCGGGCGAGGGGAGTTTCAACGAAAGGATAGAGGCGTTTTACGCCGAACGCGGCGGCGAGCTTTCCCGGGAAAAACTCATCGAGGCCGCCCGCGACCGTTTCGGCAAGAAGTCGAGCATCCTCGAGGCCCGGATAGACGAGCTTTCGGCCCGCGCGACGGAGTTCCGCGACGCGGAGCGGTTGCGCGAGCTCGGCGACATCCTCATGGCCAACCAGGGAATCGCCTACGAGGGAAAATATCTGGCCTGCGAGGATTTCTACAGGGGCGGGCAAATACGCATTCCCGTGGACACTCGCCTATCTGCCGTCGACAACGCGCGCGAGTTCTACGAGCGGCATAGAAAGGCCAGGTCGGGCCTCGCCAACGTGGAATTCGAACTAGAGGGGACCAAGGCCTCATTAAAAAAACTGGCCCTCGATCTCGCCGAACTCGAGAAGGAGACGGAACCACTCCTCATCGCCCGTGCCTTGGCGAAGGGAGGAACCACCCGAGCCATGGCAAACGGGGCGATCCAAAAACGCAGTTACCCCGGCCTATCTCTCGAGTGTTCGGGTTGGACTATCCTGATAGGCCGCTCGGCGAAGGAAAACGATGAACTCCTGCGTCGACATATACGGGGTTCCGACCTGTGGCTCCACGCCCGCGATTGGCCGGGCTCGTATGTTTTCATCAAGGGCCGAAAGGGGAAGAGCGTGCCCTTGGAGCTGCTAATCGATGCCGGCATGCTCGCGATCTACTATTCCAAGGGACGATCCAATGGAGGCGGAAACCTCTACTACACTTTTGCCAAGTATCTTCGGAGGGCCAAGGACGGCCCCAAGGGAACGGTTCTCCCCGCTCAGGAAAAAAACCTATCGGTAAGGCTCGACGACGGCCGGATCAAGGAACTTCGAGCGCTCATCGGAAACGACGAGAACCCCTAACCGGTCTTTGAAAAACTCGAAGCTTTTCAACAACCCTTAGCTCCTGACTTCCGGTACGGGCGGTTTCGGAGCGGCTACGATAGCTCGTCTGGCCCTGACGGTGATGGCAGTATCCTTGCAATCTATGACCGCGGAGCTCCCTGGAGGGAGTGCCCCTTCGAGAATACGCGCCGAAAGGGGATCCTCCACTTCGGACTGGATTATACGACGCATCGGTCTCGCGCCGTAGGCCGGATCGTAACCCTTGTCGGCGAGATATGTCTTGGCCGCTTTCTTGACCTCGAGCGCGATCCCGCGCTCGCCCAAGCGCCTCGAAAGCTCCGCGAGGAGGAGTTCGAGGACCTGCCTCGCCTCGACCTTGTCGAGTGGCTTGAATACCACGATTTCGTCGACGCGGTTGACAAACTCTGGATTGAAGCGGCGCTTGAGCTCGGCAAGGGCCGAGCTCTTGATTTCCGAGTACGAAAGCATCCGCTCCTCGGGCCTGAAGCCGAGGCCTTTCGAGGATATCTCGCGCGCGCCGGCGTTGCTCGTCATGACGACGACGCAGGTCCGGAACGAAACGGCATGGCCGAGGTTGTCGCGGAGTTCCCCTTCCTCGAGAAGCTGCAAGAGGAGGTTGAATACCTCGGGATGGGCCTTCTCGATCTCGTCGAAGAGGACGACGCTGTAGGGATGCCGCCTGACGCGCTCGGTGAGCATGCCCCCTTCGTCATAGCCAACGTAGCCCGGGGGCGATCCGACGAGGCGCGAGGCATTGTGCCTCTCCATAAAATCGGACATGTCGATCCGGAGAAGGGCGTCTTCCGTCCCGAAAAGATACTCGGCGAGGCTCTTGGCGACGAGGGTCTTGCCGACGCCGGTCGGCCCCAGGAAGATGAACGAACCCATGGGCCGGCGTCCGTCCGATACGCCCGAGCGCGAGCGGCGGATCGCCGATGAAATGGCCTGGATAGCCTCGTCCTGCCCTATTACGCGCCTATGCAGCTCGCGCTCGAGGTGGAGGAGGCGCTCCGCGTCGCCCTCCGCCAGGCGGGCGAGCGGTATGCCCGTCGCTTCCGAGAGGACCTCGCGTACCTCCTCCTCCGTGACGCTGGCGCGGTCGCCGCGGCTGGAAGACTCCCACGCGGCCTTGAGCCCCTCGAGCCGGATTTTGAGCTTGCGCACATTGTCGCGCACCTCGGCGGCGCGCTCATAATTCTGCGTGGATACCAGGGCGAGCTTATCCTCGGTCAGGCGTCGAATCTCGACCTCGACTTCAGCGAGCTCCGACGGCTTCTCGGGCCCGCCGATTTTCTTGAGCGCGCCGGCCTCGTCGAGGAGGTCGATCGCCTTATCGGGGAGGAAGCGGTCGGACACGTAACGCCGCGCCAGATCGACGGCCGCCTCGACCGCGCGTCGCGTATAAGTGACGCCGTGAAACTCCTCGTAGCGTGCCTTCACTCCCTCGAGTATCTCTATCGATTCGATGGGACCCGGCTCCTCGATGAGGACGGATTGGAATCGTCGCTCGAGGGCGGCGTCTTTTTCAAAGCGCTTACGATACTCGGCGAGGGTCGTCGCGCCTATGCACTGAATTTCTCCGCGGGAGAGGGCGGGTTTGAGCATGTTCGACGCGTCTATCGTGCCCTCGGCGCTGCCCGCGCCGACGACGGTGTGTATCTCGTCGATAAAAAGGACGATGCCTCCGGAGAGGCTGATCTCTTTCATGATGCGCTTGAGGCGTTCCTCGAATTCGCCTCGGTACTTGGTTCCGGCGACGACTGCCGCGAGGTCGAGGGCGAGTATGCGCTTGTGCGCAAGGGCCTCGGGGGCCTCGCCGCGCGCGATGCGCTGCGCTAGCGCCTCGACGACGGCGGTCTTGCCCACGCCCGGCTCTCCGACCAGAACGGGATTATTCTTGGTCCTCCGCGAGAGGATGCGCACGACGCGGCCGATTTCCCTCTCCCGGCCGACTACGGGATCGAGCCTGCCCTCGCTGGCCATCGCCGTCAGGTCGCGCGCGAACTCGTCGAGCAGGGGAGTGCGCCCCCCCGTCGGCAGCTTCCCCTCGGGACGAGGCGGCGGGCGGTCCTTCCGTTCGTCGGCCTGAGGCTCGCGAAGCAGGCGAACCGCCGCTCGGAGCTGCTCGTAGTAGACGCCGATACGCGCGAGGTGGCCTTCGAGAACTGAGCCCTGCTCGCGCGCCGCCGCGACGACGAAGTGCTCGGTGCCTATGTAGTCGGAGCCCGACATATTGGCTTCCTCGGCGGCTCCTTCGAGAAGGAAACGTGATCGCCTCGAGAGGGGCAGGTCTCCGATGATCGTGCCCGAGCGCCGCTTTTCTATCGACCGCTCGAGTTCGTCTCTCAGTTCCAGGGTGTCGATCTTGAGGCTGCGGAGCGCCTTGAAACCTATTCCCTCGCCCTCTTTTATAATGGCGAGGAAGACATGCTCGGGTAGGACCTGATCCGACCGGGTACGCTTGGCCTCTTCCTGGGCGAGAACGGTGAGCACGCGCTGGGCGCGATGGGTCAGTCCCTTGAACATCAGGCGCTCTCCTCAACTTTATACTCGGCACCGGAAAGCGCGGCCTTTACTTCTCGAGTCCTGAATGCGTCCAGGGATGCCGCCGGCGGCATCTCCCGCAGGCCTGCGGCGAGCGCCACGGAGCCAGGGCCCAAGGCCAGGAGCAGCAGGCCCAGTATCCGGAAATCGGCGCCCGTCAGGGAACCTCGCAGCGCGGCTAGCCGGAGAACTGATATGAGGGAGGCGGCCTCCTCCGCGCTCGCGAGCCCGAAATGCCTCGTTATGCCGAAGGCCCTGCCCTCGGCGTCAACTAGGGCGCCCTGGTCGCGCGCCGAGATTTCCGACCGTGCTCGGCGTTCCGCGGTGGCGACCCTCGCGACGGCGGCGGAGAAGGAGGCTGCCAGCTCGCGCAGGGAATCGGCTGTCGAAGACTCGGATCCTATCTCATACACCGATCCTGCCGATTCCTCGCTGGAAGAGTAAAATCCCCGGACGGCTAGGCCCTCCGACAGCAGCGTGCGGAATAATCGATCCCTCATCCCCACGGCGGCGAGCGCGGGAATATGGACCGTCGCCGAAAGGGAGCAGCCGAGGCCGCAATCCGCGAGCCGCGTGCAAATCCAGCCAATGCCCGGTCTTCTGGCAAACGTAAAATCCTGCCCGAGCCTATCGGCGAGCGCGAGGGCCGGCGCGAGGGCCGCTCCCGCGTCGAGGCCGGGGACGATCGTCCTGATGCGCAGATGATCGCCTTCGTCGAACAGAGCGTAGGTGCGAAGGGAGGGGTTGGAAACGACTACCGCGTCGTCGTCGGCCGTGTAGCCGCGGGACGCGATCCCTCGCTCGGAAAGGGAGCGGCGGCCGACTGGACCGAGCTCCGACATTGGCCGATCCCGCCATTGGCCGTAGGAAAGGAGCCGTTCCAGGAGGACGGCGCGCGAAGGCGCGGATGGGCCGTGCGGAGAACCTGGAAAGGGCAGCCCGGCAATATCGCGATAGATCCAGGCAGAGCTACCGAGCACGACATCGTCGTCGGGCCCGCTCGCGCCCGCAAATGAATATGGGTCGAAGGGAAAACCGGAATTCGAGGAAGGGTGTGCCCAGCCGACCGAGCCTCCTAAACGCGATAACTCGTCGCGAAGCCGTGCCGCTCCCTCATAGTCCTCGGTTCGGAGCGCGGACTCGAGCTCCCGACTGAGCCGCGAGGCCTCGTCGTCCCGTGACGGAAGACTTGGGGCACCGGTCACGGGGGAATAGGGGGAATCGGTCTCCTGGTCTCCGCCGGCCCTGTGGCCTATCGATTTCACGATATCGTCATAAAAGGCATCGGCGCATTCCGAGCATCCGAGCCTGCCTTCGCGCCTCAGCGTGCCCAGTTCGAGGCCGCAGCTCGTACAGATTGTCGGCCGGTCCGGAGGGCCGGCAGCGTCGAGGCCTACTCCGATCAAGTCGTCTATATTGAGCTCGAAGCCGCCCTTGCCGACGATTATGCCGCGGCTATCGGCACAGGTTTCACATAGCATTATATCGCAGCCCTCGGAAGTCCCGCCGCTGCGCCGGATGAAGACGATAGCCTCGCGTTCGCCGCATTGCGCGCATATCACAATTTGGAATATAGCCGAAGCAGTAGAAAAAGGCCAGTGTTCGGCGGTATCATCGGTTTGGAGTATCCCGGATGAGGGTCGCTTTTAGCAGGTTGGCAATAGTCGCTGCCGTAATGATAGCCGCCTTTGGGGCAAACGCCATGCCAAAGCCAATTTTCATCGGGGCGCTTAAGGGGCCTTCGGGCATAGGGATGGTAAGGCTCTTCGAGTCGCCGCCCTCCCCCGCCGACGGATCGAGGGTGCGGCTCATTACCGTGGCGAGCGCCGATCTCATGACAGCCAAGCTGATTTCCGGCGAGTACGACGCGGGGGTTCTTCCCATCAACGTCGCCGCCAAGCTCTATAGCGCGGGAATACCTTTGAGGCTCGCCGCCATTGTCGGAGACGGTATGGTCTCCTTCCTCAGCACCGACACTTCCATAGTCTCGCTTCACGACTTAAAGGGCAAACAGATCAACGTGGCGGGACAGGGAGCGACCCCTGATTTCCTTTTCAGACGTCTGCTCAAGGGCGTCGGAATGGATCCTGAAAAGGACCTCCGCCTCGACTATTCACTTCCCTACCCCGAAACGGCAGCTACCCTCGCAGCCGGCAAGATCGCCTATGCGATTCTACCGGAGCCTTTCACCACAATGGCCAAGGTAGCCAATTCCGCGCTTTTTTCGCCTCTCGATCTGGGAGCCCTCTGGACCAAGCAGACGGGACAGGCAACCTACCCGCTGACTGCCTTCGTCGTCTCGTCGAAGCTCGCCATGGAGAGGCCTCAAGCGGTCAAAGCGATACTCGAAGCGTATGCCGCGTCGATCGATTGGGTGATCGCAAAGCCCATCGCTGCCGGCGCGCTCGTTGAAAAACATGAACTCGGCCTTAAGGCAGGCATCGCATCCAAAGCCATCCCCGTATCGGCCTATGTCTTCACGCCCGCAACCACCGCGAGACCGGCAGTCGAGGCGCTATTAAACGTATTCCTCGAGCTGGCTCCCGCGTCAGTTGGCGGCAAGCTTCCCGACGAGGGCTTTTACGCCTCGTTCAAGTAAAGGTTCCCGCGCGGTGGCGGGAGCGGCGGGGCTGGCCTTCATCCTCGTGGCATGGGAGGCGGCCGCGCTCGCGATGGGCAAGGAGATCGTCCTGCCCTCGCCCGTCAGCGTTTTCGGCGCAGCACTGGCTCTTTACCCGACGCCCCGCTTTCTTTCCGCTCTCTGGGCGACTTTCCTTCGTGGGCTCGCGGCGTTCGGCTTCTCGGCTATCGTCGGAATAGTGGCCGGTCTCGCCTCGGGCTTGCGCCCCCTTTTCCGCGCCGCCCTCGCCCCGATTCTCACCGTCATTCGGGCCACGCCGGTCCTGGCCCTTGTCCTCATCGCGCTGCTCTGGTTCCCAGGGGGCTTCGTCCCGATTTTCAGCGCCTTCCTAATGGCTTTTCCCATAATGGCCACGAGCGCGGCGGAGGGGGCGGTGGCCGTCGACCCTCGCCTCCTCGAGATGGCCATGCTCTTTCGCGTGCCGAGACGAGAGGTATTTCTCAGGCTTCGACTGCCTTCCGCCGCGCCCCACCTGATGTCCGGAGCCAAGAACGCCCTCGGCATATCGTGGAAGGTCGTCGTAGCTGGAGAGATATTGAGCCAACCGGCACGGGCTATCGGCACGGGAATGCAGTCTTCGCGAGTGATGCTGGAATCGGCGAGCGTCTTCGCATGGGCCGTGGCCGCCGTAGCGCTCTGCGGCCTGACAGAATGGGCCTTCGGCCTCGTGGCGAAAAGGTCGTCTCGACATGGCCTTTGAACTCCGTTCCTTACGAGCCTCCTATGACGGCCTGCCTGTCGTCGACGGCATATCGCTCAACCTGGCGCCCGAGTCGATAACCGTTCTCCTCGGCCCCTCGGGCTGCGGCAAGAGCACCCTGCTCAATCTGATAGCTGGCCTGAAGGAACCCGACTCGGGCGAGCGCATCGGGTTCGATGACTGCCGGTTTTCCTACGCCTTTCAAGAGGCGAGGCTCCTGCCCTGGCTCGATTGCCGCGAAAACGCGGCCTTCGCCCTCAGGGGCGCCTTCGAACCAGGCTTCGGGCGGAGCGAAGCCCGTGCGCGCATCGACCGCTTTCTCGCGGCGGCCGGAATCGCCGAGGCCGCCGAATTGAGGCCGAGCGAGCTCTCCGGGGGCATGCGCCAGCGCCTTTCCCTGGTGCGCGCCTTCGCCTACCCTTCCGATATACTTCTTTTGGACGAGGCCTTTCAGGCGGTCGACCTCAGGATGAAACTCGAACTGATGAACGTATTCCTGAGCCTCTGGCAGGAGGAAAAACGCACGGTAGTCTGTGTGACCCATGACGTCGAGGAGGCAGCGTACCTCGCCGATAGAGCCGTGGTGCTCTCGCCCAGACCGGCGCGGATAGTCGACTCCTTCGCCGTGGAAGTGCCGCGCCGCGAGCGGGCTCTCGGGGCGAGCGCGATGATGGAAGCGGAGTCTCGCCTCTATAAGCTGGCCCTGCTCGCCAATTGACGTTCCGATTAAATGAAATCGGATATTTCCAGGCTGGCTGGAATTTGGATGATGCTCTCGAGAAAACCTGCCTTGCGTTTCTTCACGTAAATTTGGATAAAGACGGCCTGCTGCTCTCTGTCGACAAAGAAACGCTTCAGGGAGATGGGATCGTTCTCGGAAAGTCCCGATTCGTCGGCGATCGAGCCCGGCCATACCTTTGCGACGCTATAACTGGACGAATCGAACAGACTCCCGGGAAGAGGGGTCAGGGACATGCCAAAGAGGACGGGGAAAAGCCTATCCTGTCTATCCAGCCTGACTGCCGAATCGAGGGGTAAAAAAGGACGTTCAGCGAGATATCGAAGCTCGATCCTCTCCTTGCCCCCGCTCGCCACGCGCACGCGGACGAGGCCTCCGGAACCTCGATGGAGCAACATCGCCTGGGCAGAGCCAATATCCTTGGGCTTTTCGCCGCCGATGTCGAGGAGTCTATCGCCTTCCTCTACGCCCGCCGCGATGGAAGGATGCCGGTAGGTAACCTCGATACCGTCGATCGACGGGCCCGATTCTTTTTTTGCGAGGGATAGACCCAGCCAAGCCCTGTGGAGTTCTCCGCCCCTAAAGAGCTCCGGCAGGACCTTTATAATCCAGGCCGACGGAATCGCGAAATTCAGGCTCTGGAACTGGGGCATGCCCGCGAAAACGACGCCGACGGCCCCACCCGACTCGTCGAGCAAGGGGCCGCCCGAGTTGCCCGGATTGAGTGCCGCGTCGACTTGCATCGCGTCGCCGGTCTGCAATATCTTGCGGCCGACCGCGCTCACGATGCCCGAGGTCACCGTGTCTTCGAGCCCGGCCGGCGAACCTATCGCGTATATCTTCTGACCCGGCGCCAGATTAGCGCCATCCGATAGCGAGAATACATAGTCGGGGACGACATCAACCTTGATAAGGGCGAGGTCGAGGAGGCGATCATAGCCGACTACCTTGGCCCCTATTCTGTCCTCGGGGGAGTCGAAAGGCTTGACCGACATATGCGAGTAGCCTTTGTACTTGGGATCGACTTCGCTCGCGATAACATGGTAATTAGTAAGCACATATCCGGAATGGTCGATATAGAAACCCGTTCCGAGCACTCGGTCCGGCATTCCCATCCCCTGCTCGATCTTGATGCCCTTATCCACCCTGATCGTGACGACTCCGGAACGCATTTTGGCCATCGTATCGCGAGTGGCCAGAAATTCCTCGGCGCCAGCGGGCAGGGCGACGGAACGAGCGGACAACTCTTGGCAAAGCAGCGTTAAAGATCGCCTATCGTGGGCTTTGAACGCTCTATCGGCCCAGAGAGAAAGCTCAGCGAACGAAAAAATTTGGGGGGGTAGAATCCCGACGTTCTCGGTCCCTGGGGGGGAGCTATCGACCCCAAGGGTATCGGCCCTGCCCGCTTCCAGCGCCGATAGGTAGACGAGCAAGGCCGGGGTCGATTGGCCCTTCGCGTAAAAGTCTTCGGCTTCTTTTTCGAGGAGCGAGCTTCGTTTGACCCGCCAGGCTGCCGCTTCCGCGGCGGCGCTCCGTGAAAGGAGGGCGGATAGCCCTTCCTGCTCGCTCAATGCTTTGAGGCTGTCCAGGCGCACCAGGGCGGCGGGATAATCCTTGGAAGATAGGGCCGAGCGGTACTCGGTCTCGATTGCCGCTTCTGCGTCGGTGGCAAGGCTGGTAAGTTCCTCATCGGAGGGGCCGCCCATGGGACGCTGGGCGCTCTCCTCGCCGAGAATGGCCGCTATCGCCTCAAGCGCGCGCGCGGGTTCGGATTGCGAGAGCATCCGAAGTTGCTCGATCTTGAGCTTGGAATAGGAAGGGGCAGAGACGACCGAATCGCTATGGGGCGTCGTCGAGCAGGCGGCCAATACCGCTGACGCGGCGATGATGACGCGCACAGGAGTCTTATTGCGAATCACGGGACGAGCTCCGCAAAAGCGAACTCGCCGACGCGCGTAAGCCTGTATCGTTTACCCATCGCCGAGAAAATGCCCTCGCCTGCCGGAAGGTTACGCCCCAAATCGAAGCTTTTCTTGCCAATCCAGGTCAGTTGGGGATTAGCGTCGGGGAGAAGGGGAAGAGAGACTCCGTCCCTGGATAGCGAGATTATTTTACCGTTTTTCACTACCACCGCTTCGTCGAGACGGCCGTCGAGGCGGGAAGAAAACTCCTTCTTGATGGAGCCATCGGCCAACTGGAGCTGCAGCGCGTCGATGCTCCCGTTCCCATCGTAATCCCATTCCTTGCGAAAAGGAAACACAAGCTGCTCGCGGTATTCGAAAACGCCGTCGCCATCAGAGTCGGTGCGTTGCCACGAGGGCGTAGCCACGCCTTCGGCATCCAAGGAGAAAATTCGCTCGGTCTCGAAGCGGCCATCGCCATCGGCGTCGATCCGCTCCAGGGCAGGCTTGCCTCGTATATAGGTCGTCGTCGAAAACAACCTGCCGTCCCTATATTCGGTAGAGGATTGGGGAATTCCCTTTTCCAGGAGGGTCACCGATCGCGATGAACCCGTCTCGACCGCGACGCTGAGGGCGGCTGCCGCGCAGGCGCCATCCTTCGGGTCAGGGGCGGAAGTCGGGAAGGGGAAAAACATGGCTGTCTTGCCGGTGCCGGCGAATAAGCGCATGGCGATGGGAGAGAAGGAAAAGGCCTCGGGACCGAAGGAATAGCCGCGCCTCTCTCCCTTTTCGGTAAAAGCGACTGAAGAAACGGCGGGATAGGTCGAGTAGGCGATTTCTATTTGGATTCCTGTACGATCGAGCGTGATTAAAATCGGAAGGCCATCGGCGAAGATCGCGCGGGAATCGATCGTTCCGTCTTGCCTGGAATCCAACTTCCACCCCGTGACAAGCCCCTTGGCGATGGAGAAAGTTGCCTCGGCGATGCCGTCGCCGTCGGAGTCCTCCTCTATAGTCCCCGACCAGTCGGCGAGGGCATCGAAGACCTCGTTCCTGCCGGCCGGACTCCCTGCGAGGGCGAAGAGGGATACAAGGTCCCCATAGGCGACGGGATGGGCGCTGGATAGCAGCTCGGCCGAAGCCGATGCCTCGTCGATGAGCCCGTACTCGAGAGCGCGCAGGGTAGCGGCGGCGCTCGAACCGCCTGCAACCCTAAATGCGGTTACGGCGTCTCTTTTTTTATTTATATCGCCCATCAGGGGAGAGGCAAGGACAGGCAGCTCCGGATCCACCGCAGAATATCGCGTTAGGCGACTCAAAATGATATTCCCGAGTTCCCGCGCCTCGGCCGAATCGGGGACTGTCCCGGCGCGAGCCAGAAAGAGCCGGGGAAATGCGGGATCGTCGGGGAAGCGGCGCAAGGCGTAAGATAATTCTGCCGTGAAGGCGCGACGGTCCCCGAGGCCCGCTAAGGCTCGCGCGCGGATGAGGTGGTAGACCGGATCCACCGCCGAATCGATCTCGGGCGGATTGAGGGCTCCAAGAGCCTCCGTCCAGCGCCGCTCGCGAACCAGTATCTCGGCTTTGAGGGTAGATGCGTCATGCCTCGTGTAATACGAAAAGCGCCCCGTCGTGAGTGCTCCGTTCAGGTTCCCAAGAGCCTCGTCCAGGGGCAATCCGCCTTTAACCGCGGCTAGGGCGCGAAGGTACAGTATGTCGGCGTCGCCGGGGTCGTGGGTCGCAGCCTCGGCAAGATAAAGGGATGCATCCTCCCAGTCGCCTACACCGGCGGTCTGTCGAGCCTCCTCAAGAAGCGCTCGGGCGACAGTTGCGGCACCCCCCTGCGCGTCGCGTAAATCCTGGGCCTCGGCAATGGAGGTTACAAGGGCCATGGCCAAGGCGGCCAGCGCGGTCAACGCCGCGGAACGCCCCAATCTCACGGTTATGCCCTCCGCTCCCGAGGAGGAAATCCGAGAAGTACGCGTATCTCCGAATCCTCGAGAGTTTCTCGCGACACGAGGGCATCGGCGATTTTTTCGAGCTGATCGCGGTGCTCGGTGAGGATGGCGGTTACTCGAGCGAGCGCGGCTTCGAGTATCTTCTTGATGGCCTCGTCGATCCTCATCGCGGTGTCCTCGGAATAGTCCTTGTGCTGAGCTATTTCCTTACCTATAAAGATCGGCTCTTCCTCCTGGCCGTAGGCCACGGGCCCTACCTGATCGGCCATTCCCCATTCGCAGACCATTTTCCGCGCGAAATCGGTGGCTTGGCGAATATCTTGGGCGGTACCGGTAGTCGTTTCACCATACACGAGCCGCTCGGCAGCGAAGCCGCCGTACATGATCGCCACTCTATCCTCGAGCCAGGATTTGGCGCGCGAATATACGTCCTTCTCAGGAAGCGATATCGCAAGGCCCAGGGCCCTGCCTCTTGGCACAACGGTAACTTTATGGAGTGGATCGGAATGGGCGAGGTGGTAATGCAGGAGGGCATGCCCCGACTCGTGAATCGCGGTCGCCCTTTTTTCCTCGTCGGTAATTACGAGGCTGTGGCGGGCTACGCCCATAAGGAGCTTGTCGCGAGCGTCCTCGAAATCGTCCATAAAAACGGTAGCCTTGTTTTTTCGTATCGCGAACAGGGCAGCCTCGTTGACGAGGTTCGCCAGATCGGCGCCCGATGTACCGGGTGTGGCGCGGGCCAGGCGCTTGACGTCCACTTCGGAGTCCACTGGAATCTTTTTCATGTGGATGGCGAGTATGTCCTCGCGCTCCTGTACGTCCGGCATCGCGACGACGACCTGGCGGTCGAAACGTCCGGGCCGGAGCAGGGCCGGGTCGAGGACGTCGGGTCTGTTCGTGGCCGCGAGGATGATGACTCCGTCCTTGGTATCGAAGCCGTCCATTTCCACGAGCATCTGGTTGAGGGTCTGCTCGCGCTCGTCGTGCCCGCCGCCATAGCCTGCGCCGCGAGTGCGTCCAACCGCGTCGAGCTCGTCGATAAAAATTATACAGGGCGCGCTGCGCCTACCCTGTTCGAAAAGATCGCGGACCCGGCTCGCGCCGACTCCGACAAACATCTCGACGAAGTCCGAGCCGGACATGTGGAAGAATGGCACGTTGGCCTCGCCCGCGACGGCCTTCGCGAGGAGGGTCTTTCCCGTGCCCGGCATCCCGATGAGAAGAGCGCCTTTTGGAATACGCGCCCCCATCTTGACGAATTTTTGCGGATTTTTCAGGTAGTCGACGACCTCGAGGAGCTCGTACTTGGCCTCTTTCTGCCCGGCGACATCGGAGAAAGTCGTCTTCTTCGTGGGCTCGACGTAGCGCTTGGCCTTGCTCTTGCCGAAGCTGAAGGCCTTGTTGTTGCCTTGCACCTGTCGCAACATGAGCCAAATTATGAAGAAGCCGAAAATCCAGGGGGCGAATTCGATGACGATCTGCCATGGGCTGGCTCCCTTGATCCCGCCCGAGACCTTCACTTCCTTGCCGCGAAGGCGATCGAGAAGGCCTGAATCGGCGTAGGGGATCAGGGTCTTGAAGATTGCCTGGGCTCCCGTCTTGCCCTTGAGCGTACCCTGTATCTCGGATTGGTCGAGTATTTTGACCGAGTCCACCTCACCCTGTTCCAGGCTGTTGAGGAAGGACGAATAGGTTATCTCGTTGGCTGTCCCGCGGTCGTTGAACAAGAACAAGGCGGAGAACAGGACGCCGAGCGATAGAAAGAGGGCGAGCGCCGCCTTACTGCCGCGAGCGGGCCCCGCAGGCCCCTGTCCGTTCTTGCGCTGCGGGGGAGGATTCTGGTCGTCGAAATCCATCGGACCTCAGGCTCCTTTCACGATGACTGAAAGACGGCGCTCGCATTCCCCAAAAGGGCATTCACGATACCTGTCCTTGCCCCCGAGTTCCGCGCCGAGCACGGCGACGATGCCGTCGCGATCTTCGACGATGGGAGCCGCTCGCCGCGCATCTTTCGGCAAGGCCCACTCTGAGAACAGGGCGTCCAGCAGCTTGGTCCCATCCTTGAGGGCGATGGCGTCACCTGGCCGTCGTGATCTAACGACGAGGGGGAAGCGAAATGCATCGGCGCGGATCCCGACTCGGCTTCCTATATTCCACGCGGCCATCACTTCGATTGAGCCAACGCGAACCCGGCGGGGTCGGTCAATAAGTACAAAATAGCCGCCATGCCGCGGAAAATCAAGGCCACGACGCAGTATGGCGAGCCCTTCCCGGATGCTCAGCTCCAGACCGGCGCCACGATAGCCCGAACTCGCGTCGCCGCGAAGCGCCGTGAGCGCCGCCGCGGCCATGCGCGAGGAAAAACGCGCCTTCCCGAGAAGCTTTCCCGCCGCGCGCACGATCGACCTTACAGCTACCGCTTCCGGCGCCTCGAGTAAATGGGCCGAAGTGATGGAAAATTCGGCAGCGGCAGGGGAAGACGGGGAAAAAGCAAGCGCATCTGCCGCGGCCGAAAGCGCCTTCCCATCTCGTGCCGCCTTGGCCGCTGTCAAGATCAAACCCTTCCGCCATCCCGGGAAACTCGCGTCGAGGGCAGGCACCAGAGCGCTACGAACCCTATTCCGCAGGAATTTGGTCGACGTGTTGGTCGAATCCAATGAAAAGGCGATCCTTCGGTCATCCAGGTAGGATAACAGCGATGCCTTCCCGATTCCAAGAAATGGTCTCATAAATGGACCCGTCGCCTCGGGAATACCGACAAGGTCCCCCGCGTCCGAACCGCCGAATAGACGCATGAGAAGCGTCTCGATCTGATCGTCTTTCGTATGGGCGATGAGAAGAGCCTTGACGCCCGTCCGTTCTAGGACGGCGCGGAAAGCGGCGTAGCGGAAGCGCCGAGCTTCGGCCTCGACACCATCGCCGGTCGCCTTCGCGCGTTCGAGCACCGCGCCCGGTCGCACATGGGCGACGATAAGCCTTGCCCCGAGGCATGTGCAGACACCGTCTACGAGCTCGAGCTCGGCGTTCAACTCGTCGCGGCTCCTGATGCCGTGATCGACGTAGATCGCGATCGGCTTCCTCCATCCGATCGCGGAGAACGCGGCGAGTAGGGCGGTCGAATCGGGACCGCCTGAATAGGCCACGGCGATCTCGTCGTCAGGAGTCATACCCCGTTTCGAGAGGAACTCGAGGAGGATAGCCTCTAATTGGCTGCGAGCTCTGCCCATATTTAATATAAAGAGGGTATCGTGGCCCCCCTTTTTCGAAACCGGACAGGCCCCCCTTCGGATGGTCGCATACGAGCCCGCCCGAAGGGACCCTCCCGGCGGTCGCTTCCGCGCCCATCCTTGACGGCCCCCCGGCGAAGCGTCATTTTTTCTCTTCTCTCTTGGTTGGAGCGGCGGCAGCGGCTCCGGGAGCGGGAACGGCCCCAGGGGCGGCGACTGCTCCGGCAGCGCCGGCAGGAGGAACGGCTCCCGGAACGCCTTCGGCGGGAACGGCGGCCTCGACGGGAGCGGCCACAACCTCTTCCTTAACGAACTTGACGACCGCCACGACGAGCTCGGGGCTGCTGAGAACCTTCACCTTGTCGATGGCGGGGATCTCGCGGACGTGGATCGAGTGGTTGGCCTGGAGGTTGACTACGTCGATATCGATCTTCTCGGGGAGATTGTCGGGGTCACACTCGACCTCGATCTCGTGGGCGGGATTCTCCAGGATTCCGCCCTCGCGCACGCCGATGGGTACTCCAATGAGGTGGAGGGGGACGTGAGCGCGGATGAGCCGACCGGACACGACTTCGAGGAAGTCGATATGGATGATCTTGGTGGTCAGGCTGTTTCGCTGGCGGGCCTTAACGAAAGCGCGGGTCCGCTTTCCGTTGACGTCGATTCCGAGGATGGTGCTCTCGGATATCCCGGAAGCAACTTTGAGGAATTCCTTCTCGTCGAGGAAAACGTGGGTAGCGGCCCCGCCTCCCCCGTAGATGACCGCGGGAATCTGTCCCTGGGCGCGGAGCTTGTTAAGTTCGCCCTTGGTTGTCTGAGCGCGGGGGACTGCGTTAAGTACTTGCTGATCCATGATGAATTCTCCTTGACCTTGCGTTTATGCGTGAGTATTGGGACGGCAGGATTCGAACCTGCGAATATCGGAGCCAAAGTCCGATGGCTTACCGCTTGCCGACGTCCCAGTACGATCGCCCTGTACTGGAAAAACCGATTTCAGTCGAAGTCCGTGCTGGTCGCGTCTGCGAGCGGCGCGGTCGCGAAGGCCTCGAGGACTCGCTCCTGGAGACGGCTTCGAAAATCGGGGCGTATGGGATGCGCTATGTCCTTGTACTCCCCGTTCCTCGTCTTTCGGCTCGGCATCGCTATAAAAACGCCGCTTTTGCCTTCTATGATCTTGACGTTATGTACGACGAAGCAGTCGTCGAAGGTCACCGTCACGTACGCCTTGAGCTTGCCTTCGGTCGTGACCCTGCGGATGCGGATATCCGTGATCTCCATGGCTGCGACTCCTTGCGGACGCGCGGAAGATATTATCATTATTCTAACCGAGGACCATGTGATGCGCAAGCGGTGAGACGTAATACGCGCTTAAGCCCAAGGCCCTAATGCGATCCTGCGCCGCTTCCGCGTCTGCCCCACCCTCAAACACGCCAAAAACCGAACTGCCCGAACCGCTCATCGCGGAGAAAGAAGCGCCCGCGCCCCGAATGATACCCTTGGCGGCGGGGATCTCCGGCCTCGTTCTGCCAATAACGGCCTCGAAGGAATTGGCGAAGGGCCAAGCCCGGATATCGTTTCGGTAGGCCGCGAGAAGTTCTTCCGAGCCGGGATCGGATTCGGCCGAGTCGTCGGGCCTCTCTCGATCCAAGGCGGCGTAGGCCGTCGCGGAGGACACGGGAAACCCGGGGAACGCGATAACGATCGAAAAATCGTCACGAGCTTCGATGGGACGGACTATCTCGCCCCGTCCCGCGACTATTGCTGCGGACCCGGATAGGAAAAACGGCACGTCGCTACCGATCGACGCTCCAAGACCGGCAATTTCCGCGGCTCCCAGACCACCGCACAATAGCGCCTCGAGCCCCGCAAGAACGGAGGCGGCATCGCTCGAGCCTCCACCCAATCCGGCTCCCGCGGGTATTCGCTTTTCCACCGATATCGCCAACCCCGTTCTGATCCCTGTTGCGTCGCGATAAGCTTCCGCGGCTTTGTAGATCGTTGTAGACCGCACCTGGCAATCGAAATCGCCATCGATTTTTAGGGTATTGGACTCTTTCAAAGAACGTATGACGATAGAATCCGTGAGGGAAACGGCCTGGAAGAGGCTCAGGATATCGTGGAAGCCGTCCGCTCGACGATTATAGACCCTGAGGTGCAGGTTCACCTTGGCCGCTGCCTGGACGCGGACGCTTTCCGTCATTTGAGGGTGCCAGTATACATACATCCCAAGACTTGTCAAACCCTGGGCGAATCGGGCCAAACTCTTTGCAACAAGGTGTTTTTATTTGTGCGATCGTAGTTGACAGACCAGCAGATACTCTTTTAGATTTTCGGTTGGCAATGGACGAGGCGCTAAGGGGTCGAGTCCATCACATAGCAGGGAGGAAAGAGGTATGATCCCCACCAACGGCGAACCCGCGCTGGACCAGGCTCCCGAACTCGCGCTCGCAGCCGTTTCCGATTATCAGGATTTCGATCCGGCCCTGACGGGCGGACTCTTCCTCGACGATAGCTATGACGACTATGAGGACGACGATTTCGAGGAAGAAGAGGAATTCGACGATGTCGAGGAAGACGGCTTCGACGACGCCGATGAAGACTTCGACGACGACGACGACTTCGACGACGACGACGAGTCAAGCGACGATTTCGATGATGGGGAGTCGGAGATCGAAGAAGAAGAGTTCGACTACGAGGACGACATCGATTACGACGATTTTGACGAATGATTGCCGTTTCAGCCCGTCATACCGAGACCGCCGGCCGGTGGCCTCGTCTTCGCAGTTATTTTCAATCCTGTAAAGCTATTAGTGAAGCGACAATGCACTACGGGTGCACGGGAGCGGAAGGCGAAACCGCCAGCGAGGGCGATTGGAACCATAGTTTCTCGAGTTCGTAGAAAGCCCTCGCTCGCTCGGTCATTACATGGACGACAACGGCCCCAAGGTCGACGAGAAGCCACTCGTCATCATCGGCAAGAGAGCTCCGGCCGAGCCTCTGGAGCCCCAATCGGGAGCTTTCCTCGTCAATGAAACGTACGAGGCCGTGAAGATGGGCCGAGCTGGTCGCCGTAGCTATGACGAAACGATCGGTCCAGCCCGCCTGTAGGGATACATCGAGAACAATGACGTTGCCGCCATTATGATCGGCAAGCAGTGTGGCCAGTGCGAGTGCCGCTTCCCCGCTATTTGGAACAATACCTGCCATTGAAGTCCTTTCCTAGTATTATGGTGAAATCCGCCGCGGCTTCGCCCTGAGCCGCAGCTTGCTGGCTCGTGGACGAACACCTGATGACGTTCGCGATGTTCTTCGACGCGTCCGCGTTTGAAAAGCGGTCGAGGACTTGAGTCTTATCGTAATCTTCTCGGTCGGCGTTGTCGACGGATACGACGTCGTAGCCGAAACTCTGGAATATCTCCGCGGCTTTCTTTGCAAGGCCCTTCGTCGGCGTGCCGTTAAGGATTTCGATCGTGAAAATCTTGTCGGCGGGGGAGGATGAGCCCGAGTTGGCCAGGGCGTTCAGGGTTTGCTTGACGATATCCCGGACAAGCTCGCCATCATAATGGGGAAAGAGGAGTTTTTTATCGTCGACGTTGCGGTAGACGCCGGTGACCCGCTGGAGCACGAGGCGGTCGGCGTCGAGCTTCGAGAGCTCGGCGAAGAGCCGCTTTAGGCTATCGTCATTGAGGTTGGTGTGCATGTTTCTCTTAAAGGTGGAAAAGACGTCTGGCCTTGTAATCCACGCGGACTTTTCTCCCAGCCGACGGACGAGGGACTGAAAAAGTCTCTGCCGCCTCGCCATCGCATCGGAATCAGACTCGTCGGGGTCCTTGTAGAATGCGAACTGAGCCGTCTTGTCGCCATCGAGGACGAGCGCTCCCGAGGGCAGGGAAGCTTGGGGCGGGCCCGCAAGGTTAATTCTAGCGGGCACGAACACCTCGAGCCCCTCTAGGAGGTCGACGGTGAAGGATAGGCCGCGCTCATCCATGACGATCCAGTAAGGAATGCTCGTGTCGAGGAGTCCGGCTATCTCGTTGATGTAAGCGCGCGGTCTGCGTTTGTCATACAGGACATCGATGCGATCCACGCGATTGAGAGACTTGATAATGAGACCCGTCTCGCCGGGGAGGTCGAGGAGGGCCCCGCGGCCGTTCGACGGATAGAAGAAAAACACCTCCGTTGAGACGGGCTTGCCCTCCTTCTCTATCACTACCGCGAGGTTGAAAATGCGATCGGACTTTAATGCTTGATCCACCGCATCGGAGCGGAGCGAAACGAAGAGGAAGACGAGCATGGCGGCGAGCATGCCTATGATGAGAAAGAGGAGCACCGAGCTCTTGTCTATCGTGATGCGTCTCATTGGGGATCGGCCTCTCGGACGAGGGTACTGTAAAGGATTAAGGTCTCGGGCGCAATCTCCCGGCCCTGAGATCGCATCCAGCCTACCACCCCCTCCACGACCGCGAGGAGCATCCCTTCAAGGGGCATAGCGAGGCAGCGACGCCGATATCCGTCATCCGGCCGTTCGCGCCCCGACTCGAGCTTATCGGCACAGTAGAGAATCGTTGCCAGGCCGCTCATCCCCGGTTTACCCACGGTATGGATCGCTACGGCCTCGAGTATCGCCTCGTCGGCCAGGCCATAGTCTCTCGCAAGGAGGGCGGCCGCGGCGGGGCCGTGGACGACTTTGTCCGCCATGAGGGCGCTCGGCAGTGCGGAGCCCGCCTCGGCCTCCGAGTACAGAACCGCAAGTTCTCGTTGGGCTTTCTTAGGCAGCTCCTTGCACAAGTCATGCGCGAGGCCGGCGATCCGTCCCCTCTCGGGATCGATTCCCTCGCGCGTGCAGAGGGAGGCGGCGAGATCCGCCACCCTTCTGGAATGGGCGGCTCGCGCCGGGGAAATGAGAGCATCGAGGCGCCGGTCGATGGCAAGGCGGAGCTCAGCGTAATCCATAGAGCCCGTTATCGACGATGTAGCGGAAAACGGCGGAGGCGAGAAGCCACCGGAAAGGCTCGCCCGCGGCAATGCGCTCGCGGACCATGCTGCTCGAGATTTGAATGAGGCCGTTGTGCGCGTAACGGTGCGGGAAGTCCAAAGGGAGCTCATCTGCGCTCGAGCGATGAGCGCAGATGAGGTCGGCGGCCTCGGCCAATTCCCCGGGCATTCGCCACGACGGATAGCCCGGGATGAGGTCGTCGCCGATCACGAGCCCCGGTTTGCCCTCGATTGGATAGCGCGAGCGCAGGTTCTTGAGCGTATCGATCGTGTATGAGATGCCGCCCCTTTCAATCTCGCAGCCGTCGATCGCGAAGTTGCCGTCATGCTCAACGGCAAGACGCAGCATTTCGAGGCGGTGGGCGCCGCCGGGCTCCTCCGTGAGACTCTTGTGCGGCGGCCGCAGCGAGGGAACGAACAGTGCAAGGTCGTAGCCGAATTCCCATCGGAGTTCCTCGGCCATGACGAGATGGCCGATATGGACCGGATTAAAGCTTCCACCCAGGACGAGGAGCCTCAATCCCTTCCCTCCGGAGCCACCGGTCCGTCCTGGACCAAGGGGCCAAGGCCGAAAAGATCGTCTTCGTCGCTCCCGCTTGCGGATTTAGCCGCCGTTTCGGCCTCGAGAACGATGGAAAAAAATGCATCGCGCAACGCATCGAGGCCCTCGCCCGAGAAGACCGATATGCCGAAAACCACCTCGTCCGGATGGGCGGCACGGAAAGCGTCGAAGCGCTCGGCGGCTTCCGGAAGGTCGAGCTTCGTGGCGATAAGCACTCTCCTCTTGTCGGCCATCGAAGGCGCGAAGGCTGATAGCTCGCCGAGGAGGATACCGAATGCCGCCTCCCAGTTCTCGTCGGATAGGTCCACGAGGAAGGCAAGGGCGCTGCTTCGCGAGATATGTCTGAGGAATCGCAGGCCGAGGCCCACACCGTCGTGCGCGCCCTCTATGATGCCCGGGATGTCGGCGAGGACGATGTCGCGCTCGTGGACCGTGAGCATCCCGAGATTGGGAATTTTGGTCGTGAAGGGATAGGGCGCTATCTTTGGCCTTGCGTTTGTGAAGTAGTCGAGGAGGGAGGATTTCCCGGCATTGGGAAAGCCTACGAAACCGATATCAGCGATGAGCTGAAGCTCGATTCGTAGACGAGCCGTCGTGGCCGGTTGACCGGGCTGGAATGTTCTCGGCGCCTGGTTTACCGAGTTCTTGTAATGGGTATTGCCCCAGCCGCCCTTGCCGCCATGGAGAAAGAGCCAGCGCTCGCCCTCTTTTACCTGTGGCGAGTCTTTATCATGGACGCCGAAGTCCTTGAGCATCTCCCCCGTGTCGGCATCCCAGAGGATGGTGCCGGGCGGAACGAGAACGAGGACATCGGCCCCATCGCGCCCGTGCATGTTCTTTCCCAACCCGGGCTGACCGTTTTCGGCCTTGAAATTTTGCTGATAGCGCAGCTGGGCGAGGGTACGGAGATTTCTGCGGACTTCGAAGATGACGTCACCGCCCCTGCCCCCGTCCCCCCCGGCCGGCCCTCCGAAAGGAATGAACTTCTCTCGCCGGAACGCGACGCAACCGTCCCCCCCCTTGCCGGAGGCGACGGTAATAACGGCTTCGTCGGCGAATTTCATCACGGTGGTACACTCCTGATACGAATGAGCCGTCCCTTGGCCTCGGGCCTAAGGACGGCTCATTATGTCCGGCTCGTAACCCGCGCTGTTCGAAATGCAGGAAAAGCCCCAGCCGGCGACTATCGTCGCCCTTCTCTTTACTCGGTGGCGACTACGGCTTCGATCCCGGCATATTTGCGCCTGCGGTACTCTTTGAAAAAGACTTTTCCGTCCACGAGAGCGTACAGTGTGTCGTCCTTGCCGATGCCGACGTTGACACCGGGGTGAATCTTGGTGCCGCGCTGCCTGACTATTATAGATCCGGCGGTGACGACTTCGTTGCCATAGGCCTTTACGCCGAGGTGCTGCGGGTTGGAATCGCGACCATTGACGCCTTTGTGTGCCATATTTCATTCCCTCCAATCACGTTCTAGTACGAATTCTACTGCGTCGGGATAGTCCCGAGCCAGATCGCCCATCCCGACGACCAGGAAATCCGCTATTCCCACGGCCCGCTCGATGCCCGTAGCGGGCTTAAGCAACTCGAAACTCAGGCTCCCGGGCTCCGGCGCGGAACCTCGAAGTTCGATGCCTGGAAGAGCCTCGAGTGCGCGGTAGGCCGTCCGTGCCAGGACCGAAAAAGCCGCACAGACGATATCGAAGCCGCGATCCCCCGCTGCCGCGTGGCCAGTCGCCGTAAAACTCAGGAGATAGCCTTGAGCGTTCAGAACGGCGGTCGCGCGTATCATCTCAGCCCTTCGCAAAGGCCGAAGTCCTCGCCATCAGCCCTGGATTTCCTCGACCTTTAGAAGGGTATAGCGCTGCCTGTGGCCCTGGGTACGGCGGTAGTCCTTCTTGGGCTTGTACTTGAAAACCACTACCTTGTCGCCCTTGACCTCGTCCTGGACCGTCGTCTTGACGGCGGCGCCGGCCACATAGGGAGAACCGACCTTGACGCCGTCCCCGGAAACGATCAGAACCTTATCCAACGAGACGGTCGCGCCCTTTTCGGCGTCGAAACGATCTACTTTTAGAACCGCGCCGATCTCCGCACGGTATTGCTTTCCGTTGCACTCGACTACTGCGTACATCTCGGTATACCTCGATAGTGACTATTGTTTTGCCGGCTTTTATACACCGTAACTTATGGCGTTGTCAATCGGTCACATAGCCTCCAGGAAGGGGACGCATATCAGGTTGGAGGCCGCCTCGAAGCTGCGCTTGACCGCCTTGACCAACTCGAGGCGGCTAGCCGCCAGCTCCGCGTCGGGATTCGTGAGCACGGGATTGTCCCTGTACCAGCTCGAGAAGGCCGCGGCGAGATCGTGGAGGTAACCCGCCATGATCGAAGGCTCCATGCTCGATGCGGCCGCGTCGACGGCTTCGGGAAAGGCCGCCACTTGCATTACGAGCTCCCAGTCCGCATCCGAACCGAGGCGCTCTGGCCTGGCCCTACCCCTGACCGCGTTCCCCTCCCCCGCCATGTGCTTGCGGAGGATCGACGACGCTCGGGCGCCCATGTACTGGATGTAGGGCCCCGTATCGCCCGTGAAGGAGAGAGATTGCTCTGGGTCGTAGAGCATGTCCTTGAGGGGTCCGGTCTGGAGGAGATAATAGTGGAGGGCGCCAATGGCGATTTTCTCGGCGACGGCGCCTAGATTGCCCACGGCCTCCTCGCGGCCCTTGGCCTCGATCTCCCCTGCGGCCAGGGACGCGAGCTCGTCCATGAGGTCGTCGGCGTCCACCACCGTCCCCTCACGCGTTTTCATGCGCCCCGAAGGCAGATTGACCATGCCGTAGGCGAGATGGTGTAAATCGCTCGCCCAGGCGTAGCCCAATCTCCGCAGGGTCTCGAAAAGTATTTTAAAGTGGTACTGCTGCTCGCTGCCGACGACGTAGATGAGGCGGTCGTAGGGCCAGTCCTGGTGGCGGGCGATAGCCGTCCCGATGTCCTGCGTGATGTACAGGCTCGTACCGTCCTTACGGAGGAAGACTTTTTTATCGAGGTTTATATCCTCGAAGTCGGCCCATACCGAGCCGTCCGCCTCTTTATAGAAAACCCCCTTGGCCAAACCCGAAAGGACCTTGTCGACCCCGAGTTCGTAGGTTTCGCTCTCGAAATCGTAGAGGTCGAAGCTCACGTTCGTGCGCGCGTAGGTGACTTTGATGCCTTCGATCACCCAGTTCTTCATTTTCTGCCATAGGATCCGCACTTCGGGATCGCCGGCCTCCCAGCGCACGAGGAGTTCCTGGGCCTTTTCCTCGGCCTTGGGATCTTCCTCTTTGAGCTTATTGAAAAGCACATAATATTTGCCGACGAAATGGTCGCCTTTCAGCCCCTCGTCGACCGGCGTGCGACCCTCGCCATAGGCTTGATAGGCGAGCATGGACTTGCATATATGTACGCCTCGGTCGTTGATGTGATTGATCTTTCGCACCTCGGCGCCGGCCGCCGTGAGAATCCGAGAAAGGGACTCGCCGAGGACGTCGTTTCGCAGATGCCCGAGGTGGAGAGGTTTGTTGGTGTTGGGACTCGAGAATTCGACCATCACCTTCTTTCCCTTGAGGGCGGCGCCCCTTCCCCAAGAAGGAGAGTCCGCCTCTTTGAGCAGGTCGGCGGTAATCGACGCGCGTGCCAGTCGCACGTTCAGATACGGGCCCTCGGCGGCGGCCGTGCCGAGAGTGGAGGCCTCCGGATCGCGGGCGATTATGCTCGCGAGGGCCTGAGCCACCTGTGCGGGCGCCGCGCGGAGGAGCTTCGCGTAGGGGAACATGGGAAAGCCGAAGTCCCCGAGCTCGGCCTTGGGCGGCCGCTCGAGGACAACCGCATCCGCTCCCGGCATGGTCGCCTGCACCCCCTTTTCTGCCGCGTATGCGGCAAGAGCGCGGGCGATCGTTCTTTTCCATGCGGCCTTAATCTCGACCATTCTGAGCTCCCTAGCTGAGTTTCGGTGCTGGAGTGTAACGGTTAATCCATGCCACGATCAAGGGCGACCGTCCGGAATGCATAGTGAGGCGCCTGCGATCCTTATCGTATAGTTGCCGCGAGTTCCCGTAAGGTGTTCTCCACTTCCGCGGGGACCGACACTCGCTTGCGGCGCGATGATGCCCCCGCGACGAGCTCTATTGCCGATTTGGGAATACCGAGAGCGCGGGCCAGACAGGCGCGCAGCTCTTCGTTGGCCTTGCCCTTTTCCGGAGCCGCGGCTATGCGCACTAGCAGGGCGCCGTCGCGGATGCCCGCCACAAGCGACGTGGCCGCGCCCGGCACGACCTTGACTTCGACGAGGAGTCTACCGGCCGAGGGCCTTATCCAATCCGTATTTCCCATATCGTGCTAGAACGCGACGGCGTCCTTGACGCTCAAGCCCCCGGATTGCTCGACCCAAACTGAAAATGAGTCGCCTTTTTTGACCCCGCGATGGACGGCATCGCCGTACAGGCTGCGGACGATGCCGGAGCCGCGAGCGGTCTCGTCCGTTCGGAGGGAGGCCATGAGCTCCGCGAGGCGCGCTTCGTAGGCCTCGAGCCCGATGCCGTAGAGCTCATCCGCGGAACGATGGTACATAAGGGGCAGGCCCTTTTCGTCCAAGAGCGAAAGCGAAACGCCCTCGCTCTCGCTCACCTCATCGCTGAAGACCCTGAAGGGTATCGCGAGGTTGACGGCCCTGCCGGCGGATATTTCGGAATAGTCGAAGTTGCACACGATCGCATCTATGAAAAGTTCCTTGCCCGCTATATCGATGGACTGCGTTTTGGCCGGGGCGGAGGGATTCTTATAGTCGAAGAATGCGAGATTGGCCTTGATGCGCCCGTCCTTGGCGTCATCGATCCGCGCCTCCACCGCCTTGTACCTCCGCTCGAGGTTGCGCACCGTCGTCGTCAGCTCGGCGACGCGCTTGCGGTCGGAGATGTAGTCGTCCACCGCCCGCGTCGCGTTCGCCACACCCACGAGAAGGACGAGAGCGGCGGCTATTCCGGCGAGGGCCGGAAGCGCCCCAGCCGCCCTGACGCCCAATCCCGTGAGCTCGCGCAAGGCGGCGCCAATGGCCGCGCTCCGGCCGAAATACTCGCCAGCGGCCTTTGCGGCGAGCCTTCGATCCGATACCGCGGTCCAGAGCCTCGCGCCCGCTGCAAGCAGCAGGGCCGCTCCGAGGATAGCCAGGCCCAGGGGCTTGGTGAAGAGAAAGGTCGCGGCCTCGGATAGGGCGTAGAGAATCGCCTTGAATGCGCCGATCTTGTCGTCCATGCCTTTTAGTCCTCCATGATCTCGATGCCGCCCTTTACGCGGCAGACGACTTTGTAGACTATCCCCAGGTCGAATCGGGACAGCTTCGAGACTTCGTGGGCGGCCGACCCGTAGGCGCCCTTCGCCGCATCGGTCGCCGGGAGCCCGACGGCCGCGCGCTTTCTGGCGGCCGAGAAGGCCGACGTAATAACCGATTGCTCTTTCGCGCTCCATTCTATTCCGCGCATGACCTCGGGAAAGCTCCCGCTGACGTAGTTATCGAAGAGGATGGTTCCCGATGCGGCGCTCAACTCGTCGGTGAATATCCGATACGGAAAGGCCAGCCACGAGTCCGGCTTTTCATCGCCCCCGCGGGCTCCCGAACGAACGGGAATGAGAAGCATGTCGATATAGAGCTCCGAGCCGGGCCAGGATTTTTCTACGACGGCGACCTCCCGCATCGAAAGGTCGTACAGCTTGAGCCTCGCCCTGATTTCCCCGCCATCCCGAGAGAGAACCATGAATTTGACGGGAACCGTCTCGGATCGCAGCCGGGAAGAAAGGTCCTCGAGATAGGCGATCTCCTTCTTTTGATAAGAGGCGCTGTACTGGAACCAGAAATACCCCGCCGCCGCGAGACTCGCGAGGAAAAGGAGGGCGCCGAGCAGGGGAGAGCCTCGCCTTCCGCCGTTTCGTTTGTTCATTTTTTCCCCACCATTTCCAGGAAGGCCGCCTCGTCCAATATTTGGACGCCGTAGGAAATCGCTTTCTTGTTTTTCTCCGATCCCGAAAAAGGATCGTTGGTCACCAGATAGCTGAGACCCTTGGTAACCGAGGACTTGGCTTGGCCGCCCAAGGATCGCACGAAGGCCTCGGCCTCCGGCCGTTTCATCGCGGAAAGTTCGCCGGTGAAACAGAAGCTCTTCCCGGCAAGGGAGCCCGTGGACGAGGGCGGCAGTATCCTCACCGCGCCCGTGGCGAGGAGGGCGTCCATCTCGGGCCCAAGGGCCCTCAGGCCCTGAACGATCGTGCGGGCGGTGATGTCGCCTAACCCGTCTATCGCGGCGAGGGCCTCGGGCGGGGCATCCTTGAGTTTTTGCAGACTGTCGAAACCGGCGGCCACGGCCTTCTCGGCGTTGAGTTCGCCGATGCCCTCGATGTCGAAGCCCGCGATGAAGCGCGGCAGACTCACTTCGTTCCGCGAGGCGAGATTGCGCAGGATCTTGCGCGCCAGGGTCTCGCCCATGCGCTCGTACAGGGCGAGCTCGGCGGCGTCCAGACCGTAGAGATCCGGAATGGAGCGCACGCGGCCCGAAGCGAGGAGCTTACCCACTATCACCGCGCCGAAGTCCCTCACGTCGAGAACCGAGAGCCACTTTTCAAGCCTGTGTTGGATTTTCTTGGGGCATTCCGGATTGGGGCAGTACAGGCGCGTCCCCTCGTCGACGAGCGCGGCGCCGCAGGAGCAGGTAGAGGGCCCTCCTATTTCCGTCGCCTCGGGCGGGTTCTCCACAAGGCCTTCGATCTTCGGAATGATCTCGCCGCGCTTGGTGATGATCACGCGCGAACCGATTTTAAGGCCCAGAGCGCGGATGAGGTTCGTGTTCACGAGATTGGCTCGCTGGACGGTCGTACCCGCGAGCCGCACCGGATCGATGATGCCGATGGGAGTGTAGTTGGCGCCCGACTCGCTCCATTCGACGGAACGGAGCACGGATACCGCCTCTTCGAGGCTGAATTTGAAGGCGATCTGCCTCTCGGGCCGGGCGCGCGACATGTCCTCGGCATCGATGGCCCTACCCTTGACCACGAGGCCGTCGATGTCGTAGGGAAGGCTCGAGCGTTTGTCCATTACGCGCGCGCGGTACTCGACGACGTCTTCGGGACGGGAGAGTATCACCTGAGGCGACGGCTCGAAACCCATGCGCGCGAGCCAGTCCATTTTCTCGACCTCGTCGCAGAAGGGCGCTGAGCCGTCCTCGAGGAAACCGCTCGCGTCATAGCATACGACGTGAAGATCATCGCTGCCGACCCCGTCCTTTCGCTTCATGAGGCCGTTGGCGGCATTGCGGCAATTGGCCTTATCCGAGTATTTTCGCTCGTGTACCTCGTGGGGCATGAGCACCTCGCCGCGAACTCCCCCGGTAAAGGGGGCCGGAAGTCTGGTCGCCACGCCTACCATTCGTGACGCGTTAGGCGTAATATCATCGCCGACCTCGCCGTCGCCGCGCGTCACCGCTTTTTCGAGGGCGCCGGCCGAATATTGCAGCTCGAGGCTCGCTCCGTCGAGCTTGTACTGTACGATATATTCCGGATGCCCTACCTTGGCGCACCAGGCGAGGAAGTCCTCGGGGTTGGAGGCCTTCTCCTGGCTGCCCATGGGGATAAGATGGCGAGTCTTGGGCCAGCCGTCGGCCGAATCCGCGCCTACCGCATCGAAAATCGCGTTGCCCGGATCGAGCTCAGCCAGTTGGTCCCACAGCGCGTCGAATTCCGCGTCGGAAATCTCGGGTTGTCCGTTGTAATAAAGGCCCTGATGTTTTTTTACCAGGTCCTCGAGTTCCGCAATCCTCGCGTCTTTTTTCCTCGCCATATCGCGGATATAGTACGCCGAGGCGATCGGCGCTGTCAAATTGGAGCGCGGCGATTGACCCCTCAGGCCTTTTTCCCCTAGGCTCGCGGGGTGAGCACTCATATGGGCGCGATGCCCGACAAACGGCTGTTTCGCATCATTCCCTGCTCTTTTTTCGTTTCCCTGGCGGTCGGGATAGTCAGCCTCGGTATGCTCTTTCTCATCAAGGGCGACTACGGTGCCGGGCCCGCCGTCGTAGGTTGGTTCACGGCCCTTTCGGCGGCCGCGTATTTCGCCGGTTGCCTCGTGTTCCGGCCCCTATCGCATCGCATCAACGCCTCCGTCTCCATCATTCTCATGTGCTTTATATCCGCCATCTTCCTCGCGGCTCAGTTCCTCCTTCCCTCCCTCGCCGGGGCATTCGTCGCATACTCGCTCCATGGACTCGCCAGTGCATTGATATGGCCGCGCATCATGGGCTGGCTCACCTCCGGCCTCGAAAGCCATGCGCTATCTCGAGCCTCCGGTTCCTTCAGCCTCTCCTGGAGCGTCGGCATGACGCTTGCGCCCTTCATCGCGGGTACCCTTTCGGAGCGCGGCGGAGCCCTAGGTTACGGCCGCGCCTTGCCCATCTACGTCGGGGTGGCCCTCTTTTTTGCGACGGGCCTCTTCATGCTCGCGTCCAGCAGCCTGGCCCCCGCTCCCCGGCCATCTTTTGTCGATGCCTCGCGCGATCGCGCCGCGACTGATGTCGCCGCGACTGAAGTCGCGACGGACCATTCCACCCCGCTCCGCTATCCCGGGTGGATCGGACTTTTCGCCATATACGTCCTCTATTCGGTTCTCGCCAACATATTTCCCCTCTACGCAAAGGACGAACTTGCCCTGAGCGAATCCGCCATCGGCCTCTTGCTCCTAATACGCGCGGCGACGATGACAGCTGGCTTCTGGATATTCGGACGCCTGCGATTCTGGCAGTTTAAACCTATCTACCTGCCCCTCTCGCTCGCGGCGAATGTAATCCTCGACATCGCCTTCATATTCATCCGGACGCCGTCGAGTTTCGTCCTCGGTTTGGCCCTCGCCGGTGTCGTACAGTCCTTCTCCTATTCCCTGTCCATCTTCTACGGCGCCTCCGGGGCGGCCGACCGCGATAAAAGGATGAGCGTACACGAGGCGGTACTCACTATCGGTCAGATTCTGGGATCGGTAGGCGGCGGAGCGGCCTTTCAAAGCATCTCCTGGCCGATCATTTTCGTTTTTTCGGCAGCCCTCGCGTTTCTCTGCATCCCCTTCCAGATCGTCTTTTTGAGGAAACGATGAGGTCGTCGCCATCGCGCAACGCGGTCCCACGGCTATTGCGCGCTCTGGCCTTTTTTATCCTGGCGCTTTCGTTCGCCTCCTGCGCCGGCGGCACCGTAGGCGGGACGCTGTCTCTCGAGGCAGAGGCGGATTTGATGCCGAGACTCAAGGCACTGCTCGCGGACCGCCCATTACCCGCGGGTTGGCTCCTTGCCGCGCCAGGCGAGCGGCCCACCGCAACGCTCTCCCTTCAGGTTTTGGCTCCGAGCCTCCCCCTCCCCCGCGGCGCCGCCTTTGTCGGGACGCGCTATCTCGCCGCATCGGCGGACCTCGCCGAGGATATTTTCACGGTGAGCTCGGAGCGCGCGGAGGAGCGCGGGCTGTTGCCACTGGAATCCATAGTCCTGCCGCGCCGCGCTCTCGCGGTCGACGGGCTCTGGCCGGGCAATCCTGGCTATCCCTACGCCCAAAGACTCATTCTTTCGGTGCGCTCCGCGAAATCGGGCAGAGTTTTCGGTGTGAGCCCGCATGGCTCGATCGCAATGTGGCTCGAAAAGGCCTCTGCGGAAGCTTCGGGCGATCCGCTTCCCCTAGACCTGGCAGCGGCAGGCGATATACAGGTCGGGGAATACCAATGGCCCCTCCTCGCGGGGGGCGAGGAAGGATTATCTTCTCTCCTTCGCGGCGGCGCGCTCGCCCTGCTCAGGAAGCCCGACATCGCGGTCGCCAATCTCGAATCGTCGATCTCCGCGCGCGGCTTCCCTAACCCGCGCAAGCGTTTCCGGTTCCGCATGCCCCCCGGGAGCGGAGCCTCGCTCAAGAAGGCCGGTCTGAGCCTCCTGCTGTTCGGCAATAACCACGCTTTCGACTTCGGAGACGAGGCCTTCGAGGACACGTTAGTCGACCTGGAAAAAAACGGCATGCCGTTCGTCGGCGCCGGCCGAAACCTTGCGGAAGCCGCTACCGCGCGCTTCCTGGGGACGGGGCCGAGCCGGATGGCCTTCATCGGTTACGCCTTCTACCCGGACGAGAGCCTGGGCTTCACGAGGGCCGAGGCCGCGGCCGGGGCGGATCGAGAAGGGACATCCACGGACGAGGCGGCCGCGATGGCCTCGGTGCGCAAAGCGGCTGCGACAGGGGCGACCGTCGTCGTGCTTGCGCACGGCGGCGCGGAGTACGTCCAGACGCCGAGCGCTGCCGCGAGGCGGCTCTACGCCCGTTTCGTCGACGCGGGGGCCGCATTGATCGCGGGCAGCCACCCCCACCTCCTGCAGGGCTGCGAGGCTCGATCGGGATCGCTCATCGCATACTCGCTGGGCAACTTCCTTTTCACCGGCGAGGCCGAGCCTCCCGAGGCATGGAAGAGCGCCGTACTCGATTTTCTTTTTTACCGCGGGAAGGTGCGAGGCCTGATGATCCGACCGATCATCGCCGGCTACGACTATACGACCGTCGATCCCGGCCAGGATGCGGCCGAGGCGCGATTCGCGAGCCTCTGCGCCGAGCTTTCGACGGAAAAATGAGCTCTGATCTCCTCCGGCGGCGAGAGCTTCGACTCGAGGAAAAAGGGCGCGTGATTCGAGGTGAATACGGGCGGGGTCCTTTTCATAATCTCGCGTATCTCGCGTGTCGTCTCGAAGTCCCGCGAAAGGAATTCTCTCACCTTAGCCCTGTCCCATCCCGTGGGGTGCCGGAATTCTCTATATAGGGAAAGGTCTCCCTCGTAGAAGGCCCTTGTCTCGAGCTCCCTCGCCTCGGGTCCCGAGGCAGGAAGATTGAATAGAGCGACATTGAGGAAGCCTATCTCGCCGGACCGTTCGGCTATGAAATCGCGGGTCCTCATCGCGGCTCGGCGGTCCTCCGCCGGCGTGCCGAATAGCACGTAGAGATAGGCGCATATCGAGGCCGCCGCGAGGTTGTCGAGAATAATGGCGATCTCCTCGATGCGGGTTCCCTTGCCCAGCGCGTCGAGAACTCCCTGGTCGCCCGACTCGAGACCGAGCTGGAGCATGACGCAGCCCGAGGCGGCGAGCGATTCGCAGAATGCGGGATCGAGAAGGCGGCGAGAAAAACGCGCGAAGCCATACCAGTATGCGCCGGGATGCCGTTCCGCCAGGGTTCGAAGATAGAGGGGAGAAATTTCGTTGTCGGTAAAGTGGAAGAGGCCCGGACGATACCTATCCGCCAGGTAGTCGATCTCCGCCTCCACCGCCGGAGCCGGTATTCCGCGATAGGGCATGTCCTCGGCCCTCTCCGGACAGAAGCTGCAGCGTTTCCAGGGGCAACCCGAAGAGAAGTTGTATGGCACGATCCGGGCAGGAGCAAAGTAGCCGAGTCCGACGAAATCGTCGAAATCAGGGGCAGCCGGTCCATGCTCCCGCCCCATACCGAAGAGGTCGCGGAGGCCCTCTTCGCCGGGTCCCGGCAGTACCCTGTCGACGAGTCCGCCGAATGTCTCAGAGAGGGCGATCGAGCCGCCCGCTACCCACGACGTAACGAGCCCCCCGCCGAGGATTATGCGCAGGTCGGGCATGGTCGCCTTTATATAGCCGACGATAGCGAAGGCGCAGAGAGCCTGGCTCAGATAGCATATCGAGATGCCAACGATTCCATCCCGCAAGGCTTCCAATTCGGGACCTACCCGGCTCTCGAAAAGCGGGAAGAAAACATTCGATCGGCAATCTTGGGCAGAATCTACGAGGTCGTCCTTGAGGAGGGGCGATCTCTCGAATTCGCGATAGTCGGCAAGCGAGGCTTCGGCATTCGCGCCGCGGGATGCCGCGCGCATCGAGCGGTTCAGGTCGCCCACCGCTCGGCCATAGCGCTGTGGGCTGCCATACGAATTTATATCGCGTAGTGTCTTCGCCGCGAGCTCGCGACGGCGCAGGGCTCCGCGCGTCCACGTGTCCCCGGCAGTCGCTTCCAAATCAAGGATATACTCAATTCCCTCCTGGCAAAGGTCGATGCAGCGAGCCTCGAGCCCATGGCTCCTTAGGAATCCGGCGAGCCTGGCGATCCCGAGCGGAGGCTCCGAGCTGCGCGCCGAGGGGGGATAGATTAAGAGCATGTGGTCGATACTAGTATCTTTGGCTAATGGAAAGGAAGACCGCATCCGAGGTCCCCAGCGATCGTGCGGGCTCGGCCCTCGCGGAATATCTCGCCGCGCGCTTCACCTATCTCTGTCCCGAGGAGTGGCTGCGGCAGATCGCCGACGGCAAAATTTCTTTGAACGGCGAGGTCGCGGACGCCCGCGCCATCCTCGCCGCGGGCGACGCGGTAGCCTTCGATCCATCCGAGATCGAGGAGCCCGAGGTGGACGCCTCGTACACCGTCGTCAAGGAGAACGAGGACTTCCTCGTCGTGGATAAGAGCGGCTCTCTGCCCTGCCATCCGAGCGGCCGCTTTTTCAGGCACAGCCTCTGGTTCATCCTCAGGGAGCGTTACGGAGCCGCGTATATAGCGACGCGCCTCGACCGCGAGACGAGCGGCCTTGTCCTGGTCTGTAAGAACTCCGAGGCCGCTCGTTTCGCTCAAGGTCTGCTGGCCTCAGGCTCTCTGGGAAAAACCTACCTGGCGATGATCCATGGAAGGTTTCCCGACCGTCTCGAGGCCCGCGGCTTTCTGATAAAAGACCCATGCAGCGTCGTGCGCAAGAAGCGCAGGTACGTCGAAAGCGTCCGCCCCGGCGATGGTACCGAGAACGAGACCTGCGAGACGAGCTTCGAGATCGTCGGAAGAGCGCATTCGCCCGTCGGGGATATCAGCCTCGTTCGGGTCCGTCCCAAGACCGGCAGGATGCATCAAATCCGCGCCACCCTCTTCTCCTTGGGCTTCCCCCTGGTCGGGGACAAGCTCTATGGGCTCGACGAAAATTTATTCCTGCGATTCGCCAAGGGCGGGCTCGACGCGGAAGACCTTGCCCGGCTCATCCTTCCCAATCAAGCCCTGCACTGCGCCGAACTCGCCTTTAACGGCGCGGACGGAAGCGCGACCGTCGCTCGTTCCGAACCGCGCTGGGTCTCCCTCTACGGCGATTTCGGGATTCAGCTGCCCTTTCGGACATAGGCATCCTTATACCCGAGGGAGCGTATCTTGAAAAGCACGACTCCGCTCTCGTCGCGGGTCAGGGGGCCGACGAACAGGCGAAAGGCCAAACTTCCCGCCTTTGTCGTCACGCTCTCGACCGCGAGAGGATAGGTCGACTTGAAGCCGCCTATGGCCGATTGCAGCGCATCGTTCGTTCCGTAGACGCCTATCTGGATATAGAAATATCCCTTTGCAAGGCCCTTCAGCAGCGGTATCGAAGCGGGAGGCCGAGCGGCTCCCGCGGGCTTGGATCCCTTCACGGTCGCTACTGCGGCCGGTGGGGCCGCATTCGGCTCGCCCTCGGGGGTCGCTGCGGCAGCGGCCTGGGGCGGCCTCGGCGCCGCGGGTTCCAAGGCTACCGTGGGCTCGCCGGCGGCAGGTGGGGCAGGTCTTTCCGCGGTGATGCTCTCCGAAGGGCTGGGTACCTCGGGCGAGGCAAGCTCCGCCGAGGGCGAGACGGCAACTTCGGGCTTTTCGGCCGTCACCGCGGTGGCGGTCGCGGCAGGTTCAGGTTCGGCCAGCTCGGCGATCGCCTGACCCGGTTCTACCGCGTTTGGACTATCGGCTGCCAGGCTCTCGCTCGGGCGAGGGATATCCGGTTCCTGGATCTCCGATGAGGCGGAGGCGGCCATGGCGGGCTTGGCATCCCCAAAGGTGTCGGGTGATCCAGGCAGCTCCGCCTCGGCCAATTCGGTGGACACGTCTTCGGCGCCGGTTTTATCGGGTCGATCGGCGGAATACGTTTCCGATGGGGCGACTGCCGAGGCGTCGGCCAGGGCAGCTGCCTCGACCTGATCGGCATAGCTCGGGCGCTCCAGAGCTATCATTTCGAATTCCGATTTTTCGAATGCGGCCTCGGGAATTTCGACTTCGGCAAGCACCGGCATCGGTGATATCTTCGTGGGGGCGATTATGCGGTTCAGAATCGCCTCGGGAAGCGCTTCAGGAGCGAGCGTTGGCTCGATTAGCGCAACGGCCGATTCGGGCGCCGAGGCCTCGGGGCGAGAAAAAGCTTCGATAGAGGCATTTTCGACTTTAATCGCCTGAGCGCTCGCGTTGGCAGGCAAGGTCGGATCGGACATGGCCACTCGAGGCGTGGCCGGCTTCCTCGGCTGAGGCACTGAGCCGCCGAGTATCTCGGGCGCCAGGGTGAGATTTTCCTCGCGGGGCGTGGGAGTCGGCGCTTCCGGAATCGAGGGCAGATCCGGCGAGGGCAGGCTCATTCCGAGAGGAGCCGGCTTCGGCGAACCGGGAACCGAGAGAGAATCCGCCGGGCTCTCCGGATTTTCCTCGCTCAACGAAGGCAGGGCAGCTGCGCCCTCCTTTTGAGGCTCGTTTACGGTGGCAGTCGCGGCGACTTCGGGATTTTCGGAGGTCTCGGCGGGCTGTGACGGCGTCGCGGGGCTGAGGGTCGCCTCGGGAGCAGCGGAGCCTTGGGTATTAGTCTCGGGATTCTCGGCAATGGCAGCCGCGGCCTCCACCGGCGCAGCGGCTGCAGCAGGAGCGGCGGCTGCCGCTGCTGCTGCCCTTACAGCCGCCTTATCTCGCTCGACATATACTTTCGGATTGAAGTCAGGATCGGCCGTCTCTCCCGCGCGTGCTGGGGGGGGCAAACTTTTCTCCGCCTGGGATGCGGTTATCGCGACGGCGCGAATTCTCGCCGTCGCTCCGGAACGCATGCCTAAAGCGGCGGCGGCCTTGGGAGACAGGGAAATGAAGACTCCCGGATTTTCGACACCGTTCGTGACGGTTACCAGTACGGACTTGCCGTTCTCGAGGTTTGTCACCGTCACCGAAGTATCGCGAGGGAAGGAATTGCAGGCCCCAAAGAGGCCGTCCCCGGGGAAATCTCCCCCGACGCCAGCCACCGCGCTTCCGTCCCAGACGGCCGCGACGAGACTGAGCGCGGCGATAACGATCATTCCGGCAGAGGCTGCGAATCGTTTCATTATTCCCCTCCCTTAGCAAGGGTCGATAGCATTTTCACGCATGGTTCGACGGCGGATGCACCTGCCTGTGCGGCGGTCCTCGACTCGTGCGATGACGTGATCTCGGAATCGGAAGGGCCTCGGACCGAGCCCTCGGCCAGGACCTTCCCGTCGAGCACCCTCATAAGACGAAAGTCGACCGAAGCTGGCAGTAAAATGTTCTTACGGAAAGATGATGACGCCCATTCCACAAAGACAGCGATCACATAGTTCACGGACCCATCCTTAGCCTCGGCCAGACCGTAGTCGGCGAGCCCCCAAGAATCATGGGGAGTCCAAGAAACGGCGCAGTCGGTCGCGATGTATCCAGCCTCGAAAAGAGTATCCAGGCATCCCGAGACGAGATAGCCCATGGGCGAACCCCTTCCCATCGGTGGAGGAGCATATGTAGCCCCCTCCGCCGGAGCAATCCCGACGGTGAGAGCCGATGCGGAAAGCGCCAATGAGGCGAGCAGGGCGAGGATCGAGAGTTTTCGGACAGGCTTTTCTGCCATCTTAGTCCATACCTTCCTATGCTTCTTGACTATCGGAAGCCTTTTTACGCCTCCTTAGCGCCTTCCATTGCGCCCAAGAGGCGTACGTGCTAGTATTTCGCCATTCTCAAATGCAGTACTACACGATTCACGTCCTAACCACTTTCGAGGACGATTTCGCCCGCCGCCTTATCCCGGTCCTCGGACCGGGACGGCTTATCATACCCAAGAAGATGATTCCGATCCGCCGCGGGGGCGATACCATTAAAAATCTCATGCCCGTCTTCCCCGGCTATATATTCATCGACTCGGAGGACATCCTGGGAGAGCTCGACGCTTATTGGACGATTCGCAAGACGCCCGGATTCATCCGCTTCCTCCGTGACAGCTCCTCCCCCACGCCCCTCTCCGACCACGATGTCCTATTGCTGAGGCGCTTTATATCCTTCGGCGAATACGCCGATACATCGAAGGTGACCTTCGATGAGCACGATCGCATAGTCGTCCTCGAGGGGCCGCTCAAGGGTTTGGAAGGCCAGATCATCAAGGTCAATCGTCGCAAGGGCAGGGCAAAAGTCCTCCTGGACATGTACGGCGAGGCATTCCCCATCGACCTCGGCTTCGAGGTCGTCGAGCGGGTCAAGGGTGGAGGCGGTACGGCCAATGAGGAATACCGAGCGTGAGGGCGGCAGGATATATATCATCGGCGCGGGCTTCGCGGGACGGGCGATAGCGCGCGAGATCCGGGACAAGGCCGTCTTCGGCAAGGTCGTAGCCTTCCTCGATGACGACGCGGCCAAGATCGGCGACAGGGTCGAGGACATCCCCGTCCTTGGCCCGATACGAGACGTCGTCAATCTGCTCAGGCGAACGCCCGCGGACGAAGCGATTATCGCCATCCCGAGCGCGACGAAGGAATTCCTCAGAGAGCTCTATTCCATGCTCAAGAGGGCGGGATTCGTCCGCATCAGGATAATTCCCGGCATCGCTCAGATCGTCGAGGGCGACGCCCGCCTCATTCAGGCGAGGGAGATCGAAAGCCAGGACCTCCTCGGGCGAAGCCCGGTCGCGATCGGCCTCAAGGAGAGCCTCTCGTACCTGAGGGGCAAGCGCGTCCTCATCACGGGCGCGGGCGGGTCCATCGGCTCGGAGCTCGCGCGGCAGCTGCTCTCGGCGGGCGTCTCGCGGCTCTACCTCTTCGGCCACGGCGAGAACTCGATCTACCAGATCGACCGCGAGCTCAGGCTGCTTCGCGAGAAGGGCGTCGGCGAGAAGACATCTATAGTCCCCCTCATCGGCGACCTCAAAGACGCCGACTATATGCGATTCATCCTCAGCCGCCTCAAGTCCGACGCGCTGTTCCACGCCGCCGCGTACAAGCACATTCCCATGACGGAGGAGAACCCCGTCGCGGCCGTGCACAACAACGTGCTCGGGACCCGCTACCTCGTCGATGCGGCCCTCGCCGCGAGCGTGCGGCGATTCGTCCTCGTCTCGACGGACAAGGCCGTCGATCCCGTATCCGTATACGGCGCTTCGAAGCTATTCGCCGAACGCATAGTCGTCGACGCCGCGGCCCGCGCCGCCCCCGGCCGCGAGTTCATGGTCGTGCGATTCGGAAACGTACTCGGCTCCCGCGGCTCGATCGTGCCCCTGTTCCGCCGCCAGATCGAAACGGGGGGCCCCGTCACGGTGACGCATCCCGAGGCCAGCCGCTACTTTATGACCATCCCCGAGGCATGTTCCCTCGTTCTCAAAACCGGAGGCGTCGGTCGATCGGGACAGACCTACCTCCTCGACATGGGCGAGCCCGTGCGCATCCGCGACCTCGCCGAGCAGATGATACGATTCTACGGCTTCGAGCCGGGCAGGGACATCAAGATAGACTACATCGGCCTGCGCCACGGCGAGCGCGTCGAGGAGAGGCTCTATTCCCCCGACGAGGTGCTCGTGCCCACCGAATATCCCCGTATCAACAGGCTCGAGCGCAGGGGCCAGGGTCCGCTCCTCCTGAACGAAGCCATCGCCGGGCTCGAGCCCTATTGCCTGCCCGTCGCTGGCCGCGAGGGGGCCTACCGCAACCGGAGGGAGCTCAGGGCAGTCTTGAAAAAGTCCGTGCCTACGCTTATCGTTCCCGACAATGAACCGGAATACTGATTTCATCCCCTTCGCCCGCCCTTCACTAGGCGTCGAGGAAGAGAATGCCGTCCTCGAGGTCCTCCGCTCCGGCTGGCTCACGACCGGAAAGGTCGCACGGGAGTTCGAGGAGGAGTTCGCCGCTTCTGTCGGCGCGCGCCGCGCCCTCGCGGTCAACTCGGCGACCTCGGGCCTGCTTCTCGCCCTGGAGGCCGTCGGCGTGGGACCCGGAAGCAGGGTGGCGACGAGTCCCTACACTTTCACGAGCAGCGCGGCCGTCGCGAGGCATCTAGGCGCCGAACTGGCCTTCTGCGACATTTCGAAGGAAGACTACAACATCGACCCTGCGCGGCTCGATGGACTCCTCGCCGGCGATCCCTCGATACGCGTCGTGTTGCCGGTCCACGTGGGCGGCATGCCCTGCAAGATGGGGGAGATACTCGAGATATGCCGCCGCCGCGGGGCGAAAGTCGTAGAGGACGCGGCCCACGCCTTCCCCCTGCGTCTGCCGGAGGGGTCCGCCGGTACGTTAGGCGATGCCGGAGTCTATTCATTCTACGCCACAAAGACCATCACGACCGGCGAGGGCGGCATGATAGTCGCCCGCGACGAGTCCGTTCTTGAACGCATGGGTACGATGCGCCTCCACGGATTCGATCGAACGGTCTGGGACCGCTACACCTCGAAGACGGCATCCTGGCGCTACGACGTCATCGAGGCCGGCTATAAGTGCAATCTTCCCGACATTCTCGCGGCGGTAGGCCGCGAACAACTCAAGAAGGCCGATCTCTTTCTCGAACAGCGCCGGGCGATCGCGGCGCGCTACCTCAAAGCCTTCGCAGGGCATCCCGCCTTCGAGAACCCGCCAGTCCATCCGAGCCACTCATGGCACCTCTTCAGCCTGAGAATAAGGCCCGAGGCGCTGCGGACGGGGCGAGACGAGTTCGCCGACCGCCTTCAGTCGGCTGGTATCGGCGTTTCGGTTCATTTCATTCCCCTGCATATCCTGAGCTATTGGTCCAAGCGCTATTCGCTCCGGCCCGAGGATTTCCCCGAGGCCTACGCCAAGTACTCCCGCACGATTTCCCTTCCGATTTGGCAGGGCATGACCGATGCCCAGGCCGACCGGGTAACCCAGGTGATCCTCGAGACGGCGGAAGGGGCGCACCTCTGAGCGCCAAACGCCGAGAGGCCGCCGAGCCCGCCCTGGACGCGGTCACCGACTTCAAGGCCGCGGGGATGCTTTACGTCACGACGGTCCGCTCCCCCGCCGCCCGGGGTTCGGTCCGCTCGATCCGCTTCCCGAGCCTTCCTGCCGGCTATCGATCGATACTCCCGGCCGACATCCCGGGGCGCAACTGCATCCTGTCCTTCGGCGCCGAGGTGCCCATCCTCGCGCAGGAGAGGGTCTCGTACGCCGGCGAGCCCGTCGCCCTGATCGCCGGGCCCGACCCCGTTCTCCTCGAGGAGCTCGCGGCCTCGACCAAGGTTGTCTGCGACGAGGAGGAGCCCTTCCTCAATTGGGAGAGTTTTTCGTCCGACCAGGTGGCCGCCAAGCGCGTCGCCGTGGTCGGAGATCCCGACTTGGCCTTCTCGATAGCGACTTCCGTGCACGAAGAGGTCTACACGAGCGGCGCCATCGAGCACTATTATAGCGAGCCCCAGGGCGCCGCCGCGGCCTACGACTACGATAAGATCGCGGTCTGGTGCGCCACCCAATGGCCCTATCACGTACGGGACTCCGTCGCCCTCGCCCTTGGCTGCCGCGCCGGAGAAGTATCCGTCAGGCCCACGCGCCTCGGCGTCCACCTCGACGGCAAGCTCTGGTACCCCTCCCTCCTCGCCTGTCACGCGGCCATCACGGCGATCGCGTGCGGCCGTCCGGCAAAAATCATCCTTACGCGGGAGGAGGACTTCCGCTTCACGCCAAAAAGGGCCCGCAGCTCAGTCAGCATCAGGTCTGCGCTCGGGAAAAGCGCCGACCTCTCCGCGATGGACGTGAGAATATCGATCAACGTCGGCGCCTATGGCCCCCTCGCCAAGGAAATACTCAGCCAGGCCGTCCTCGCCTGTACCGGCGTCTATGCCTGTCCCAACCTCCGGGTGGAGGGCTACGCCGTCGTCACGAACACGCCGCCGATGGGAGCATTCGGCGGCCTCGGCGCCTCGCACACCCTCTTCGCCATGGAGGCGCACGCCAACCGCATGGCCGCTTCGGTGGGCGAGGACCCTGCCGACTGGAAATCGCGCAATGTCATGCGCAAGGGCTCGCGTCTCCTCACGGGCGAGACGCTCAGGGAGGAAGTGCCCTACGACGCCGTTTTGGCGCGCCTCGCGGCCGCGAGCGACTATCGCCGCAAGTACGCGGGATACGAGCTCGTGCGCAAACGGCGCTCCGGTCGTTCCGACGGTCCCCTCCGCGGCATAGGCCTCTCCTTCGCCTACCAGGGAGCCGGACCCTTTCTTTCGGGCGAGGCCTCCAACTCCTACACGGTCGAGGCGACCCTCGACAAGAACCTCGGCCTGCGCATCCTCACGAGCGCGGCCGGGGGAGCGGGCGCCGTCAAGGATATCTGGCGCCGCTGCGCCTCCGAAACCCTGGGAATAGAGATGGAGCGCGTGTCGATCGCCCCGCCGGATACCGACCAGGTCCCCGATTCGGGGCCGAGTACCCTTTCGCGCAACGTCTCCGTCGTCAACAGGCTGATCGAGCGGGCCTGCCTGGCCATCCAGAAACGCCGATTCCGCGATCCCCTGCCCCTGACCGCACGCTCAGTCTATCGAGTGCCGCGGCCCATCAAGTGGGAGGATGGCCAGGTAAGCGGCTCGCTCTTCGACACGGCGGCATGGGCGGGGGCCGTCCTCGAGCTCGAACTCGACCCCTGGACCTTGGAACCCCTCCCTCTCGGCGTCTGGCTCTGCGTCGACGGGGGCCACGTCGTCGCGCCCGCCCGCGCCGCCGCCGCCCTGCGTTCGGGCGTCGCCGACGCCTTGGGCACCTGCATCACCGAACGCTTCGACCCATCGGGAGGCGGCGCGGACAGGTCGGATTATTTCCGATACGGTCTTTTGCCTCTCGAGGCGCTCCCGCCGATTGCCATCGAGTTCATCGACCCCTCGCGGCGCGCGCCCGTCAAGGGCATCGGCGAGCTGCCCTTCGATGCGGTACCGGCTGCCTTCATCTCGGCCCTCTCGCAGGCAGCCGACGCGGCCTTCTCGAGCCTTCCCGTTCCCTTGGCGCGCGTCATAGGCTCCCTGGGGTCGCCATGACGGTTTCATTCATACTCAACGGCGAAGACGTGAGCGCCCAAGCCCGTTCCGTAGATCGCCTATCCGACCTCTTGCGCGACGCCTTCAAGCTCCTTGGGGTCCGCTCCGATTGTCGCTGCGGACGCTGCGGACGCTGTCTCATATTCCTCGACGGCCGGCTCGTCCCCTCCTGCATCGTGCCCGCCTTCAGCGTGCGCGGCAAGGAAGTAGTGACCATCGAGGGTTTTACCCAGACCGAGGACTTCCGCGACATTTCCGAGGGCTTCAAAGCCGCGGGCGTGGAAACCTGCGGGTTCTGCGAGGCGCCGAAGATCATGATCGCCGCGGCACTCCTCGAACGCCGACCGCGGCCTACTCCCCGAGAGATACTCGAGCATATGTCCTCCGCTCCCTGCCGATGCACGGACCCGGAAGCGATCGTCAAGGCCGTGCAGGCCGTCGCCGAACTCAGGGTCAGGAGGCTCTACCACCGTGCTGGCCAGTGACGTCCATTTCCCGAAGGATATGCCCGAGGCTCTGGACATCATGCGCCGGCGTCCGGGCATACTCATCTTCGCGGGGGGAACGGACATCCTCCGCGAACAGGGCGGGCGAGGCATCTCCCTGCCGGCGGAGCTGCTCTGCATACGTAACATTCCCGAGCTCAGGCGAGCGGGCCTCACCGAACGCTTCCTTGAGATCGGGGCCGCGGTCACGGCCTCGGAATTGCTCGAGCTTGGAGACTCCGCCCTGCCGCCACTTCTCGCCGAGACGATCAAGGGCATAGCTACCCCCGCCGTGCGCAACCTCGCGACCCTGGGCGGCAACCTTTCCTGCCGAAAGCGATTCATGGACAGCTGGCCCGCCCTCGTCTGCCTCGACGGCCTCGTCGAACTCCGCGACCAGGGCGGGGCGACGTGGATTAACGTCAGCCACCTCATGGGCGAGGACGGCAGGCCCGCGATTCCCGAGGGGGGCTTGCTGACGAGGCTGCGAGTGCCTCTCGAGCGATGGGACGTCTACGCGCTGCGCAAAGTGGGGGCCAAGGACTATCCCTCTCCGGAGACGGCGGTATTCGCGTTTACCGCGCGCGCCGAGAAAGGCATCCTCGTGGAGGTACGCATCGCCTTCGCGGGAGAGATAGCCTTGCGCTCGCAGTCCCTGGAGTCGTCGATGACGGGGCGGAGCCTCCCGCTCTCGGCGCGCGAGGCCGCTTCGATCGCCGAGGGCTACACTGCGTTGGGTTCGGTCCTACCGGAAGGCCTCGCCCTCCAGTTCGGCGCGCTGATCGAAGGCGCCCTCGGTATGTTGTCGAGGTAAGCATGAGCCAAAGACGCGGCGTGCTCTATCTCGTGCCCAATCTTCTCGATCCCTCTTCCCTTCCCGAGGCGACCCTGCCCGCGGCGGCGCTGGAGCGCGTACGCTCCATCAGGCGCTTCGTCGTGGAGGGCGAGAAAGCGGCATGGAGACTCCTCTCTCGCCTGCTTTTGCCAGAGGCTGTGGCCTTGGTCAGCATGGAGAGGCTGGACGAACACACCGCCCCCGAGGCTCTGCCCGGCCTCCTCTCCCCGCTCGAGGCCGGCGAGGACATCGGCCTCATCTCCGAGGCGGGTATGCCCTGCATCGCCGACCCTGGCTCCGCATTGGCCGCATTGGCCCACGACAGGGGTTTCACCGTCGTGCCCCTCGTCGGACCATCGTCCATCATCCTAGCCCTGGCCGCTTCCGGACTGGACGGCCAGCGCTTCAGCTTTCTCGGCTACCTACCGAAGGAGCCGCGAGGGAGGAAGGCCGCCCTGGCGTCCATGGAACGAGGCATTCGATCCGACGGCGCCACGCGCATCTTCATAGAAACCCCCTACCGTAACGCGCGGCTCCTCGAGGACTGCATCGCCGTCCTGTCGGCCGGCACGCGGCTCTGCGTGGCGGCCTCGCTGTGCTCGCCCTCGCAGCGCATCCGCTCGAGCCCGATCGCCTCGTGGCGGGCCGTTCCATGGGCGCTCGGCAAGGAACCCGCTATATTCTTGGCCGGCCTGTCGACGCCTCGCCTGCATGGCAGAGACAAGGAATAGCGGGTCGTCATCAGCCGGCGGCGGCCTTGTGTTCGATGTACTTCTGGATCGCGGCGTCGTCGATAAAACCCTTCTCTATAGCTATCTCGCCGAACAATCTCAGCTCCTCATCCTCGTCCTGAGCCTTGATCACCTCGTCCACCTGAGCCTGGGTCATGGCGCCGATATGGACGAGGAAATCGCCAATACGTTCAACCATCAAAGCACCTCCGCACGTCCGTTGAAATTCGATGATACTCTCAATTGAGCAAAGAGGCGAGACGTTCGCGGATGAACTCGCTTTTCTCGCGCAAACCGATGTTCCCGGTAGTTATCAGGAGAACGTTGGGCCTATGCGGATCGAGCTTTATGCGGCCCCCTCCCTCGCGAATGAGGCGCAATAGCCTTTCCACCGACACCTTGGCGACTTTGGAGAACTCGGCGGTCACCGTACCGCCGCGCTCCTTGAGGCTCGCTATGGAAAGGCGCCTGCAAATGACCCGTATTTCGGCGAGGGAGAGGAGGCTCAGGACCTCCTCGGGCAGGGGGCCGAAACGGTCCGCCAGTTCCTGGTACAGTATGTCGAGGTCGGCTTGATTCATGATGGATGCTATTTTTTTATAGACTTCCATCTTCATCGTGGGCAGCGACACGTAGGAATCGGGGATGTAGCCCGCGTACTCGAGCTCGAGGTAGCTGTCCTCCTCGGCCTCGTAGCCCGCGTCGGAGAGCCGCGCCACCGCGTCGTCGAGGAGCTTCAAGTAGAGTTCGAAGCCCACGGCGTAAATGTCGCCCGACTGTTCCCGGCCGAGGAGGTTGCCCGCGCCGCGCACCTCCAGGTCCTTCATCGCGATCTTGAAGCCCGAGCCGAGCTCCGTGAAGTCGGAGATGATCTGGAGCCGTTTCATCGCGAGCTCGGAGAGGGCGCGCTTGTCCGGATAGAATAGGTAGGCGTAGGCAACGCGGTCCGAGCGGCCCACGCGGCCTCGGAGCTGGTAGAGCTGGGAGATGCCGTACATATCGGCCCGGTCGATGACGATCGTGTTGACGTTGGGTATGTCGATGCCGTTCTCGATAATCGTCGTCGACACGAGGACGTGGAAACCGCCGTGGATGAAGCGGTGCATGATGTCCTCGAGCTCCGAGGAATCCAGCTGGCCGTGCGCCGTCTCGACGATAACCTCGGGCACGACGGTCTGCAGGAAGGCCTGTATCTCCTGAAGGCTCTCGATGCGGTTGTGGAGGTAGAAGACCTGCCCTCCCCTCGCCACTTCCCTGCGAATGGCCTCGGCGATGACGGCGGAATCGAACTCTTCCACGACGGTCTCTATGGGATGGCGATTGATCGGCGGGGTATTGAGCACGGACATGTCCCGTATCTTGAGGAGGGACATGTGAAGGGTCCGCGGAATGGGCGTCGCCGTCAGGGTGAGGCAGTCGACGCTCGCCTTTATCTCTTTCAGCCTCTCCTTGTCCCTGACCCCGAAGCGCTGCTCCTCGTCGACGACGAGAAGGCCCAGGTTCTTGAACTCGACGTCCTTCTGGAGGAGGCGGTGCGTGCCTATCACCACGTCCAGCCTGCCCTCCTTGAGGTCCGCGAGGGTGCCTCTCTGATCCTTCTTCTCGACGAGGCGGGACAGCATGGCCATATGGACCGGGTAATCCCCGACGCGCTCGCGAAAATTCTCGAAGTGCTGCTCGGCCAGAATGGTCGTCGGCGCGAGAAGGGCCACCTGCTTGCCCGAGACGGCCGCCTTGAACATGGCGCGCATCGCGATCTCGGTTTTCCCGTACCCGACGTCCCCGCAGATGAGCCTATCCATGGGCTTGTCGCTTTCCATGTCGGTCTTGACTTCCCGTATGCAGCGAATTTGATCCACGGTCTCCTCGTAGGGGAAGGCCGCCTCGAAGGCGAGCTGCCAGTCGTTGTCGATCGGAAAGGCGTAGCCGCGCGCGGCCCTCCTGCGGGCGTAGATGCGTATGAGGCGCTCGGCGAGCTGCGCGACCGAGGCTTTGACCTTGGCCTTGCGCGTCTCCCAGGATTTGGAGCCGAGCCTGTCGAGCCTCGGCGCCTCGCCCTCATTGCCGATGTAGCGCTGGACGAGGTTGGCCTGCTCGATCGGCACGAAGACGACCTCGCTCTCGGCGTACTCGACCTTGATATAATCGCGCTCGAGGCCGAGAACCTTCATGCGCTCTATCGCGGCGAAGCGGCCGATCCCGTAGTTTACGTGGACCACGAAGTCTCCGGGCGAGAGCTCGACGAAGGTATCGATGGCGACGGATCTCGTCGTCTTCAGGGACTTCGGGACGCGCTTGCGGCGGCCGAATATCTCGTTCTCCTGGACGACGAGCAGCTTGAGGGCGGGGATGACGAAACCCGCCGAAAGACCGGCCACCTCCACCTCGACGGCAAATTCCTTGAGGAGGGCGGCTATCCGCTCGGCTTGAATGTCGGTCTCCGCGAAGATTATCGCGCCATAGCCCGCCTTCATCAGCGTAGCCAGCTCGTCCTTGAAATACTGCACGTTCCCGAAAAAGGAACGTGGCTGCTCGACTCCCATCGCTATCCTTCGCGCGGCGCTCGAATCCTTGAGGGCGAAGCTTCTCGCGACGCGGTTGCCGCCCTTGGGCTCGAGGAGCCCGGACGCGAGGGCCGAGGCTTCCAGCGCGGCGAAGGAATGGAGGAGACGGTCCGGGGGTGGAACAGGGCCTTCCTGAAGGGCGCGGCGGTAGAGGCCTTGGTACTCCTTGCGCGCCGTGTCCTCTTGAGCCTCGAGCCGCTCGTGGTCGATGAATATGACGGTCGCTCCCGGTCCCAGATAGTCGAGCACCGAACCCGACTCCTCGAAGGCAAGGGAGTAGAACAGCTCCTCGCCCTTGGCCTCGCCCTTCGCGGAAAGCTCTTCGAGGAAGGCCCTCTCGCGCCCGCCCATCCCGGGCAGAAGCGGCATCCTGGCGGCGAGGGATGCGATGCGGTCCCCGTCCCAAAGAAGCTCCTTCATGGGCCTTACGGCGACGCACTCGAGGGCGCACGAGCTGGACTGGAGACTGGGATCGAAGCTCGCTATCTTCTCGATTCTGTCGTATTCGAAAACGATGCGGACGGCGTCCTCGTCGCCGGGCATATAGAGGTCGAGCACCTCGCCGCGCAGGGCGAACTCGCCGGGCAGGGATACGCGCGGGACGCGCAGGTAGCCGTAGGCGGAAAGACGATCGCCGACGGTGGTAGGATCGATGGAGCCTCCTTTCTCGAGTAGGATCGCGAGGGGGGCAAAAGCGTCTCGAGGCGGCACGGGCGTGACGAAGGCGCGCTGACTGGCCACGACCACCTTGGCGTCGCCGAGGCAGAGCCGCGAGAGGCATGCAGCCCTTTCCCCGAAGACACGGGCGCGGGGCGAGGCCGGCCTATAGGCCGCCGTCCTCCACCAGGGCAGAATCACCGGGCGGACTCCGAAGAGCGAGAGGTCCCCCTCGAGGGCTTCCGCCTCCTGGTCCGTTGGAAGCACCACGAGGACGGTTCCGCGCGACACGCGCGAAGCTTCCGCGGCCATGACGGCCACGAAGGGGCCTTCGGCCTCGCCGACGTCCACGGGATATGGCCCCGTTTCGAGTCGCGCTACGAACTCGCGGAGAGGAGTATGGGATCGGAGACGAACAAGTACCTCTTGCGGGCGTAATGTATTCATCGTAACATTCCGACAATAAAGCGATTAGGCCGGCACACAGTATACGCGCACCGGCACACTTGTTCCAGATCGAAGGAGCCATACACCGTGATCCGCAGATCGCTCAGCGCCGCAATTCTTGCGGCATTCCTCCTCGCCGGGACCCAAGCGGCCGCGGACGTCAAGCTGTCGATCCGATTTTTCGACAAGCGGATATACTTTCCCGGGAGCGAGATTCCGTTGATGATAACGATCTCGAACGAGAGCGATGCCACCTATCGCTTCAAGGTCGCGGATGATCGAGTCTACAGCCTCTCCTTCGAGGCGCGTACGCCCTCGAACCGCCTTCTCGACCTTTCCGACGGCTATAAGGTGGCGATGAGCCAATCGAAGCCCGTATTCTACCGCGAGCTGGCGATAAAGCCCGGAGAGGAATACTCGTTCAAGGAAGGTCTCGAGCGCTTCGTCCGCGTCGATACGCCGGGAATATACGCGATACGGGCCGTGTTTTTTCCCGAGCTCGCCTCATCCTCGGCGGCCATGCCCATCTCCTCGAACATCCTCAGCCTCTCGGTCCGGCCCTCTCCCGGCCTTCCCCCCGCGACCGAGGCCATCCGTGCGGTCACCGGAGAGGCGATCAAGGCCCTGGCCCTACCGCCCGACGAGGTTGTCCGACGGACGATTGTGGCGAGGCAGAAAGACCTCTGGAACGATTTTTTCGTATACCTCGACCTCGAGTCCCTCATCTCGCGCGATCAGGACCGAAAGAAAGAATACGACGCCGAGTCCGACGAGGGTCGACGGCGACTGCTGGAGCGCTATCGCGCCGACCTCCAGACGAACGTACGGGACAACGATATCGTCGTCCAACCCTATTATTTCGAGATACTCGAGACCCGCTATACCGAAGCCAAGGGTTTCGTAAGCGTTCTCGAGAAATTCCAGTCGGGTCAGCTCCGCATGGTCAAGGAATACACCTACGAGCTCAGGCGCCGCGACGAGGTCTGGTACATCGTAGATTACACGGTTTTCAATAAAGGGACCGAATGAAGGCCCTTCTCCTCATCGAGAGCGATCGTATTGCGGACATCGCGCGCTTCTATCTGAGGCCCCTCGGCTTCGAGACGGTTCGCTATCGGAATCCGGTCAAGACGATAGACAATCTCGAGGAGATAAATCCAGATGCTATCGTCGTAAGCGCACGGGATTTCCCTCGCCACTGGAAGGTGCTCGCCCAAGCCGTCCGTGCAGAGAAAAGCAAGGACGAATGCGTGATCGTTCTCCTCAAGGGTGAAGCGTTCCCGCTGGAAGAGGCCGCTAAGGCCTCCAATATCGGAATAAACGGCATAGTTAAGGACAAGCTCGACGATCGCCGCGAGCAGGCTCGTTTTCAGCAACTCCTAAAGCGCTACATGGTCGTCGACGAAGAGAGGGCGGCGGACAGAATCATGCCTTCGGCCTGGGATAGGCTGGATTTCATGTTCGCCCATCCCGTCAGCCTTTCACCCATATCCGGAAAGCTCGAGGCGATCTCGCCCACCGGCCTCTCCTTCGTTGCCGATATCCCCGCCCTCGCCTCCGACCTCGCTGCCGGCGATTTAATAGAAGATTGCTCGATGCGCGTCGGGGCGGACATACTGAGCCTCTCCTGCAGGGTCGCGCACTCGGGCAGAGTTCTCGGCCTCGAAATCGAGACGATGGCCGACGACGATAGGTCACGGCTGGAGGACTACCTCGCATCCTGCCCGGAGCGCGAGATGCAGGCCATAATGGATCGCGGCGGGGAAGCCCCCGATTAATTAACGAGCCCTTATATATAAGTAATTGAAAAAATATCCGAAAGGGTTTATGGTTGCTGCATGTCAAGCCTCGAGCAAGCATGCTACGATGAAGTCATCGCCGAGTTCGCCCAGAAGCTGAAGGCCGTCGGGCACCCCATCAGACTGAAGCTCCTCTGTCTCATCGACGAGGAGGACGACCCCTGCGTTTCCGACCTCTGGCGCTGCCTTCAGCAGCCCCAGCCGGTCATCTCGCAGCACCTCGCCATACTAAAGGAAAACGGCATAGTAAGCGCCGAAGTCCAGAAGACCAGGCGGGTCTATACCATCATCGATCCATTTATCAAGGAATTGGTGGCGAAGGTCAGGGCCGAGGAGGCCCGAGCCGCCAAGATAAAGGCGGTTCCAAAGCGCTCCGCCAGCTAATTGGCTAGCGAAGGCCCGAGCTGGCCAGCGCCGCGGCCGCGCGTCTTACCCAAGGATCGCCCGTTCCGGGCCTGTGGGCGACCGCCGACCAAATTTCCCTGGCCGTATCCCGGTTTCCCGTCATGGCCAAGGCTTCGCCCAAGCGGACGAGGTCGCGCCAAAGGCCGAAATCGGACGCGAACCGAGCAAGGTCCTTATCCGCCAGGATCCTGGCAGCGAGATCGGTTAATCCGGCGTAAGAATAACCCGGTAAGTCGGTTTTGATCGCGACGATCTCCCGCGAAAGCACCGCATTGACCGCCGCAGCCAGGTAGATGACCGCGAGAGGTCTGCCTGCCTCCAGATAGAGCGATCCCAGCTCGGAGTAGGCGCCCGCAGCGATACTCTCTTGAATCCTATAGAGGGCCATGAACTTGTCGAAGCCCTGAGCGGCGAGGGTCCTCTCCATCGCGTTGCGATAGTACTCGTCTTTGCCCGCGAAGAGATCGGATGCGTCAGCGATCTCCCGAAGCCTCAGCTCATAGTCCTTGAGATTGCCCTGCGATTTGTATATGCCCGCGAGAGCTTCAAGCAGGACGAAACGATCCCCTTCCAGCTCGAGCGATCCGCTCATATCGTAGGCATGCAGCATTTGAAGCTCGGCGAGGCGAGTTTCGCCCTCCGCAAGATAGACTTTTGCTATCCCGAATTCGGCCTCGGGATAGTGTCCGAGACCGGCAGCGGCCTTTCCGAGCGCGTCGATCGAATCGCCGACCCGTGAAAGCCCCCGTTCCTCGACGACGAGGAGGGTCGCGTCGATGAGGCCCCGCAAGGGTCCCGAGGGCGATCGTTCGCGGAGGAGCCCCATCTCGGCGATAATCGACCCGCCCGAGCTCAGGTGTACGGACTCGTAGTCTCGAGCCAGCATATCGCGGGCGGCAAGCAGCTTTACAAGCGTGGAAAGCGAGCCCTCGGCTTTGGCGGCCTCTTTGGTCGCGACTGCCACGGCGATATCCGCCGATGCCCGGTCGAAGAGGGATGCTCGCGTCTCTATCGCCTTTTTGAAGGACACGAGCGATTCCCCGAGGCGTTTTTCCTCGAAGAGCCTTACTCCCTCCTGATAAAGCAGCCAGGAAGGGTCTACCGCGCGAGGGGGTAGGGGCTGGGACCCGATCGGCTCGACGACGCGGGGCTGAGGAGGACCGACAGGCGCGACCTCCTCTTTACTGCCCTCCGCGGCTGAGGCGGAAAAGGCGATAACGAGTGCGGCCGCAACGGAAATCAAGGCGCTTTTAGACTTCATTCGAGCTTTTCGAGCTCCTCTTCGAATATAGTATCGGCTTCCTCGGGCGAAATCGTTCGCGCTATCTCGCCCTTGCGGAAGATGATCACCTTTGTACCCGCCCCGGTTATCCCGAGATCGGCGTGTCGCGCTTCTCCGGGCCCGTTGACCACGCATCCCATCACGGCGATGGTGGCCGTCTTCTTGAGCGAGTAGAGCCTATCGGCCCATCGCGCGGTAAACGCGTGCGTGTCAAAGGAAGCGCGACCGCAACGGGGGCAGGAAATTATCGAAATTCCTTTGCGCGCCTTTCCGGCGCAGGCCAGTATCTCCCGCCCCGCCAGGATTTCGCTCTCCATCGTGTCCGAAAGCGAGACCCGAATAGTCGAACCGATACCCTCGCGGAGGAGGGGCACGAGGGCCGCAGTGTTCCTCGCGACGCCGGCAATGAGGGGACCGGCCTCGGTTACGCCGAGGTGAAGAGGCAGATCATGCCGCGAGGCGAAGCGTCTATTCGCCTCTATCGTCGCGTCGACCTCCGATATTTTCATGGAAACTATGACGTCGCGGAAGCCGAGCCCGTCGAAGACCGCGAGCTCGCGTTCGGCCGCCTCCATGATCGCTCCCACCCTATCCTCGGAATCGCGGAGATCCTCGGGCAGGGAGCCCGCATTGACGCCGATGCGTATGGGCAGACCTGCAGCCTTGGCCTTCGTCGTCACCTCCGCGACTTTCCAGCGGGCGCCTATATTGCCCGGATTGATTCGTATCTTGGCGATCGGGAAGTCCATGCAGCGGATGGCTATCCGCCAATCGAAATGGATATCAGCCACGAGGGGCAGAACGCTGCTGCCCGCGAGGGCGCCGAGCGCTTCGGCCGCGGCCATGTCGGGCACGGCGAATCTCAGTATGTCGCAGCCCAGGGCCGACAGATTCCGAATGCGGAGCAGGGCGGCCTCGAAGGCCTGGCTGCCGGGAAGAGGAACCGGATCCTTCCACATTGTCTGAACTGAAATAGGCCAATCGCCGCCTATGATCACGTTCCCGACTTTGACTGCATGGATATCGCTCATACCGCGATACTACGAGATGGCGTCCGGGTTGCCTACTTCCCTACCTTGATCTCCTCCCAGGCCTTGTTGTACTTGTCGAGATCGGGCCCCAGATCGAGCTTGAGCTCGCACTTGGCAAGGTCCTCGGCCTTGTACCACATGTCGCCCTTCTTGAGGGCGCGAGCGGGCAGGTTTACCGTCGCGGGGAAGCCGAAGGTGTCACAGAACTCGGCGTAGATTTCGGGCCTGTGGATAAAGTCGATGAATTTAAAGGCCATATCCTGGCTCTTGGAGTTCTTGAGTACGACCATCGAGTCGATGTAGAGGGGGCCACCCTCCTTGGGGATGAAAAAGTCGACGTCGCTACGCTTCTTCGGATCGTATTCCTGGAAAATGTTCTCGGCGTATCCCTGGGCCACCCAGAATTCGCCCGCCGCGAAACCTTTCGCGAAGGCCTCGGCATCAAACTTGAGGAGGTTGGGCTTCCAGGTCTTGTTGACCAGGTTTTCCGCCATTTTTATTTCGGCTTCATTGACGGTGTTGACGGACCTGCCCTGAAAGGCGAGGGCGTCGCCCAGCACTTCACGCATGTCGTCGAGCATCGTCATTTTATTCTTGAGGTCCTTGTGCGAGAAGATGGACCAACTGTGGTCGTAGCCTTTCACCTTGGTCTTGTTGACCGCTACCCCGGCGGCTCCCATGTAATAGGGCACCGAGTACTTGTTGTCCGGATCGTAGTCCTTGGCGCGGGCCAGGACGGCCGGATCGATGTTCTTGAAGTTCGAAAGCTTGGATCTGTCGATGGGGGCGAGCATGCCCTGCTTGGCCATGATGGTGACGTAATCGGCCGAGGGGAAGACGATGTCGTAGTTGGAGCCACCCGCCTTGAGCTTGGCGTACATGGTCTCATTCGAGTCGAAGGAGTCGTAGACTACCTTGCAGTTGTACTCTTTCTCGAACTTGGCTATCACCGAGTCCGGCGTGTAGTACGTCCAATTGAAGATGTACAGCTTCTTCGGCTCGGACGCGCCCTGCCCCTTCTTGGAGCAGGACGCGAGGGTGAGCGAGGACCCGAGAACCAGGGCAATGGCGGCCAATGAGGCCGCGCTACGGAGAAGACGCTTCATGTCGTCCTCCCTTATATAGGATATAGGCAACCTATGGCTGCCGGGGCGACTACCGTCGCCTGAGCGACTACCGTCGCCTGAGCGACTACCGTCGCCTGAGCGACTACCGTCGCCTGAGCGACTACCGTCGCCTGAGCGACTACCGTCGCTGAGCGACTACTGTCGCTGAGCGACTACTGTCGCTGAGCGACTACTGTCGCTGAGCGACTACTGTCGCTGAGGTCCAGGCCCCCCCTCGATATTTATATTCCCAGCCCCCTAATGGGCGGCGTAGGCTTTCAGGAAATTGCGGGCAGGGTAGATAAGAAGCACCGTGCCCGCGACCATCACCGCGGAGAGGGCGTTTATTACCGGCGATACGCCGAAGCGTATGGCCGAGTAGATAAAAAGGGGCAGCGTGGTCGCGCCCGGACCGGCGACGAAAAAAGTGATGACGAAGTCCTCGAGAGATAGGGTCACCGCCGTAAGAAAGCCCGACGCGATGCCGGGCATCGTGATGGGCAGGATTACCCTGAGGAGGGTCTGCGCCTCCGTCGCGCCGAGATCGCGAGCCGCCTCGATGACGCTGGGATCGAACTCCTCGAGGCGAGCGGATACGAGAAGGTAGACGAAGGGTATGTTGAAGGTCGTGTGGGCTATCCACACCGTCGTCAGGCCGAGCTTGAGGCCCACCCCCGCGAAAAAGACGAGGAGGGAGACTCCTACGATGATTTCCGGGAGGATCATCGGGATGAAGCTCATCGCCTTCACGTATGGACGATACCAGAACGAATAGCGGCTCGTGCCCACGGCCGCCAGGGAGCCGAGAAGGGTGGCCGCGAGGGCGGAGCCGAGGGCGATGATCACGGAGTTACCGAAAGCGTGCCAGAGCGCGCCCGAGCCCATGAAGAGCCTTTCGTACCACTGCACGGAGAAGCCCGACCAGCTCCCGCTCTTGGACGAGTTGAAAGAGTACGCGAAAAGCACGACAAGGGGAGCGAATAGGAAGGCGATTACGGCGCCATAGACGAAATCGGAAAAGGCGAGGCCCTTGCGGCGCTTGGCGTGGCCCTTTTCGACGGTCGAGAGATCCGAAATTCGAGGCAGGTTGGGACGGATGCCTTTCAACGTGGCTCGAAGGGCGCGAAACAGCGCACGCACTCGCAACTTCTTCATGCCTGGCCTCCGCCGGGAATGCCCGCGGTCGCGCTCACGGGCCCTATCCCCGACTCCTCGACGACGTGCTGAAAGGAGCGCCTGCTCGTATAAGCGAAGATGATCGCGGCCAGGCCCGTGAGGGCGGTCACGCCCATCGAGATGGACGAAGCGAGAGGCCAGTTGCGCGTCTTGGTCACTTGGTCGGCGATCACGTTGCCGAGCATGTAGGAGTCCTTGCCGCCGACGAGGAGGGGCACGGCGTAGGCGCCGAATATGGGTATGAAGGTGAAGAGCACGGCGGTCACGATCCCGCCGCGGATATTGGGCAGGAGCACTTTGATCAGAGCCTGCATCTTAGAGGCGCCGAGGTCGCGGGCGGCCTCTAGAAGATTAAAATCGAATTTGTCGATCGTGGAAAAGAGGGGGAGGACCGCATAGGGGAGATACATGTAAACGAGGACCAGAATGACAGCCCCTTGATTATAGAGAAACTGTATCGAATCGGTCCTGAGGCCCAGCAGTTTGAGCAGGTCGTTGATAAAACCCTCGTTCCCGAGTATGGCTATCCAGGCGTAGATCCGGATGAGGAAATTGGTCCAGAAGGGTACGATGACGAGGAAGAGCCTCATCGCCTGGTTTCCGCTCCTCGCGATGCTGTAGCCGCAGGGCAAGGCGATGAGGATGGTGAAGACGGTCGCCGCGAAGGAAACCCATAAGGTGCGCCAGGCGACGGAAAAGAGCGTCGGGTTGACTAGCGCGCGATAGGCTTCGAGGCTCGCTTGAGGGAGGACGCCGCCGTACAGATCGCGCTTCATGAAGGAATAGGCGATGATGATGGCCAGGGGCGCCGCGAAAAAAACCGTGAGCCACAGCGCCTGAGGCCCCGCGTATATCTTGCCGTAGTTCCGCGTCATGGGACCGTGGGCCGCGAGGCGTCGCTCTCGACGACTACCGAGTCTCGGGCGCTCCAGGAGAGGTATACCTCGTCCTTCCAGCGTAGGTCGGGCACGCCCTCCGACCAATTGGCGTGCTGGCGGAAGACGGTGACCCCGTATCCGCCCGATATATGAATGATGTACTTGGTTTGAAAGCCCGAATAGATGGGTTCCTCGACGACGCCCCGCAGCACGTTGAGCTCCGGCAACGGCCCGGGCGGCTCGGCGGCGATGCGTATCTTCTCGGGCCTCACCGCTACGCTCACGCGCGCCTCGACCGAGGCCTCGCCGTTGGCCTCGACGAGGAGAAGTCCCAGACCCTCGCACTCGACGGCCGCGAAGGCCCCCTCCCTCGATGCCACGACGCCGGTAAAGATATTGGTTTCGCCGATGAAACGGGCGACGAAGTCAGAGGCGGGATTCTCGTATATCTCCTGAGGAGAGCCGATCTGCAGGACCCTTCCCTGATCCATGACCGCGATGCGATCGGAGACGGAGAGGGCCTCCTGCTGATCGTGCGTGACGTAGATGAAAGTGATGCCGACTTTGTCGTGGATCGAGTCGAGCTCCACGAGCATCCGCTGGCGCAGCTTGGCGTCGAGGGCGGAGAGGGGCTCGTCGAGGAGAAGGACGGATGGCTCGTTGATGAGGGCGCGCGCGATGGCGACGCGCTGTTTTTGACCGCCCGAGAGCATCGAAGGTTTTTTCTCGGCGTGGGTCTCGAGCTGGACGAGGGAGAGGTGCCTCATCACGAGCTCGCGAAGTAGGCGATTCGGCACGTGCCGCAGACGGAGGGAGAAAGCCACGTTCTCGAAGACGGTGAGGTGGGGAAAAAGAGCGTAGCTTTGGAAGACGGTATTGCAGCGCCTTTTATCCGGCGGAAGGCCCGATACGTCGCGGCCGTCGATGCCGACGATGCCGGTGTCGGGCTCCTCGAAACCCGCGATAACCCGCAGGAGAGTCGTCTTGCCGCAGCCGGAAGGTCCGAGAAGGGAGAAAAATTCGCCCCTCTTGATCTCGAGAGAGACGTCCTTTAGCGCTTTAAAGGCGCCAAAGGACTTGGAAATACCCGAAACGGTAACGTCCGAACCTTTCACCGCTTCAGTCTCCTCGAATTTGGATTCTTTATCGCAAGGTATAAATAAGGATGGTCGAGTAAGTCAAGACGGAAGGAGGGTTTTCACGCGTGAACCTCGATCATGGCCCTCACCAGCGCCAAAACCCGGGCTTCCAGGCTGCCGCCTTCATCCGAAAGGGCTTGGGCGCGCCTGCGCATAGCGGAGGCCATTGAGGCGTCCTTCACCTGATTGAGGTTGATCAGCACGTTGAGGATGGCGCCCTCGAGGCCGGCGCGCGCCATGAGCGCCCCGACACCGGCGTCGGATGCCGAGGCCGGGTTTCCGCGCTCCGCGACGGCGGCGCACAGCCTCAAGGCCTCGACCGAGGCCGATGCCGTCTCGAGGGGTACCGACGCGGCCTCTATATAAGCCGACTGAAGTGCTGTTTCGCGCTCGGCCTTCTGCGCGTCGCTCGTCTTGGGCAGCCTCATCGCTTCCATTATCTGGTTGAAAGCGGTCGTATCCGCGTCTACCGCCGTCATCAGAGCGGCTTTTATACCTTGGGCATCGATCGCCAGGGTGGACAGCTCCTCCCAGGAAGCCTCATGGCCCTTTTTCCCGACCGTCAAGTTTGCGACCATGGCCGCGAGAGCGGCGCCGAGGCTCCCCGCGAGGGCTGCGACCGAGCCGCCTCCCGGCGCGGGCGACTCGGATGACACTTCGTCGACGAAATCGGCCAGGCTCATGGACGCAAGGGCCGCCCGCTCTCTTCCCGCATACTCGACTATCTTTTTGGAAGGCTCGAAGGCCGCGACCGAATCGAGGCCCATCGAGCGGATGGCAGTCTCGACGAGCTCCGCCTCGCAGGCACCCTCGCTCTTGCCCATTTTCTCGAGAAAATGCCTTCCCGCCGCGACGATGGGATCGCGGGGTACGAGGCCCACGATCTCGCTGCCCGTGACGAGGAGGCCCAGCCTTTCGGCCTCCTCCTTTACCGTTTCAAACACGACGTGGAGGGGCGTAGTCTTATAGTCGAGGATATTAATAGACACCTGCGCGCAGCGGTAGGAATCGATATACCAGCCTATGGCGCGCACTCCCCTAAGGCGGCCGGCTTTCTTCACCGCCCTGCCCTCCGCGTCCTTGAGCGGATTGCCCGCGGCATCCTTAGCCGCCCTGCCCGCCTCGCGGATGTTGATGGCAATCTCGTTGGCCAGCCGCTTATCGCGGGTATTCAGGTTGACGTTATACGCAATCAGGAATTCGCGGGCACCGACTGCCGTCGCCCCCCAGCGCGCAACGAAGGAGGAGGGCCCAAAGTCGGGCGCCCATTCGGCCGTCGCGAGCTTGGCAGGCAGGGCCTCGTACTCTCCCGAGCGTATATCCGCGAGGCTCTTCCTCTCGAGTTTCGAAGCGGAGGCCTCATAGAGGTAGACCGGAACGCCGAGCTCGCGCGCGAGCGATTCCCCCACTTTTTTGGACAGCGCGACGCAAGCCTCCATATTGATGCCCGATACGGGTATAAAAGGGCAGACGTCGAGGGCGCCCATCCGCGGGTGGGCGCCTGCGTGTTTGGCCATATCTATGAGGGCGAATGCCGTCTTCGCGGCCGCGAGCGCCGCCCGCGCGACCGCTTCGGGAGGGCCGATGAAAGTATACACGGTTCGATTGGTTTCCACGCCCGGATCGACGTCGAGGAGGGATACGTCCTCGACGCTCGAAATGGAACGCGCTATCGCTTCGATGATTTCTTTATCCCGGCCTTCGGAAAAATTGGGGACACACTCGACGATCGGCGAGGCCATGGAATCTCCTTTTTATTCCGGTTTTTTGTGCTTCTTCGCCGCCGAGGCAGCTGGCGAGGAGGGACGCGGCGTCTTGGCATACGCGGGCTTGGCATAGGCCTTCTTGACACGCTCCATGCGAGGCGGGTAGCGGGAGCTGACACGCGGGCCGGCAGCTCGCGGGCCCGCGTCTCTGCCTTTTGGCGTCGCCAGCCGCACGGGCGGTAAGCCGCCCGTGCGCCTAGCCTCGGTTATGACCTTTTCCGCAGCCTCAAAGGGCACGGTGAGGAAGGAGAAGTTTTCGTAGATTTCGATGCCGTTTATGAGTTTGTCGGGAAGGCCGGAGATTCGTTTGACGAGGGCGGCGAGGCTCTTGGGCGTGGCCCTGTCGCGTTTGCCTACGCCTACGAAGAGCCGCGCGGTGGCGGCCGCGTCGACCGAGCACTCTTCTATCCGTCTATATCGAGCGGGGTCTATCTCGCTCCCAAAGGCCTCGAAGAGGGCCGCCGCGAGGGCCTCGCCCGGTCCGGCCTTGGCGAGAATATCGTCGGCGAGCTCTCGCCACAGTTTCGCGGCCTCGGCATCGACGGCGGCGCCTTCAGCGGCGAGGGATTCTGCCCGCGCGAGTATCTTGCCGCGGAGGCGCTCGCGCTTGGCGCTGAGCACCTCATTTACCTCGGGGACCTTGGCTTTCTTGAAGCCCGCGCCCGCCGCTCTCTTAAAACGGAAGAGCTTGCGATATTCCTCGGGTGTCACGAAAGTGAGTGCGGTGCCCGCGTTGCCCGCCCTGCCCGTGCGGCCGACTCTATGCACGTATGCATCCGGGTCATGAGGCAGTGACCAGTTGACGACGTGCGACAGCCTGTCGATATCGATGCCCCGTGCCGCGACGTCGGTCGCGACGAGGACTCGGATCCTCCGCTCGCGAAAGCGCGCGAGTATGCGCTCGCGGCGATCCTGAGGTATCTCGCCGTGGAGGGCCTCGGCGTCGTAGCCCCGCTCTTCGAGGGCCTTGGCGACCCTATCGGCTTCTACCCGAGTGCTCGTAAAGACTATGCCGAAGAAGTCCTCCTCGACGTCCATCACGCGGCAGAGGGCCTCGAGGCGATCGCCGTCGCGGACCTCGAGCCACACCTGCTCGGCGAGCTCGGTGGCGACGGCCTCGGAGAAGTCCTCGACGATCTCGTAGGCGCCAAGGCGCCGCTTGGCCACGTGGACGATCCCCGCGGGCATCGTCGCCGAGAAAAGCACGACGCGGCGCTTCTCGCCGCATTTTTCCATTATGGTTTCGATATCTTCGATGAAGCCCATGTCGAGCATCTCGTCGGCCTCATCTAGGACGAGGAACTCGATCTGCGATACGTCGAGGGTACCCCGGCCAAGGTGGTCCAGGACGCGACCGGGCGTGCCGACGACGACATCGACGCCGGCCCCGAGACGTCGGAGCTGCTCGCCCATCGAGGCGCCGCCGTAGACCGCCGCCACTCGTGGGCAGGTCCCGTTCCTGAGCGAGACGAGTTCGGCGGTTACCTGGAGGGCGAGCTCGCGGGTGGGCACGAGAACCAGAGCGCGGATATGGCCCGTCGGAACCGCGAGGAGCTCGGCGAAGGGTATGCCGAATGCCGCCGTCTTGCCGGTGCCCGTGCGCGCTCGAGCGATGAGGTCCGGGCCGTCCTTTAATAGGCGGGGTATCGTAAGGGTTTGGATGGTCGTGGGCTCCTCGAAGCCCTTGCGCGCGAGGGCGGCGAGGGTAGAGGGCCCGAGTCCGAAAGACTCGAAAGATGGGCTTTCCATGAGATTCCTGTGGGGAAAGAGATACCGTCAATGTAATACGAAAGAGGCCGATGTGCTAGGGTGAGTCATTAGCGCTGTTCCCATCTTCTTGTTCTGAAATGGGAAATGTCGGGCTGTGAAAATTGTTTACCCCGAACTCATTGAGGGAACGGCGGTTTTAGCGGTGTAGAACTTGAAGGAAGCAGATTTTCACCCCAATTCATGAGCAG
>JBEKVO010000002.1:0-191275 GCA_049513895.1 Rectinemataceae bacterium
GCCAGTCCCTGATGCTGCCTTTCCATTGATCGCGGGTCTGTCGTCGTTGCATCGTTTGCCTCCGCCCGCGAATATCACACATGGCGGGGTCCTGGGAAACATGGCTTTACTAAGCGCTTACAGTGTACCTTCATGCTCAGAACCCAGGGCGCGGGCAAGATCATCGATGAGCACCTTGGCCGCTTCCGATTTGTGGATATTAGTGAGGTAGGCCCACTCCTTGGGTTGCGTGGCTTTCACGAACTCGACGAAGACCTCGGTATCGAGGCAAAGAGCTCGGTCAAAGCGGCCATGTTCGCGCCTTCGATACCTGTCCTTCTCCACGAGGTGGAATTCGATGGCCGTCTCGAAAGCGGTCTCGGTGTAGTTTTTCATGCTTCCATCCCTATTTTCATATATAACAAAGGTTTTTCGAAAGAACCAGTAGATGGGACCGAGCTTGGCCCCCCGTAGAGACCGCTTGAAATCCTGCGGACTATACCCGATACTATAGATATCTCATCTACCTGGAGTAGAAGGAGTAACGGGGGCCTCCTCATAGGGGAGAGCCCCTCGCCTTTTTGTAGGCCTCATACTCCTTTTCCAGCTTCCGTTTCGTGTTCCCATAGGTCAATGTATAAGCTGTCCACGGCAGGATATACCCTTTCCGTTCGGTCAGGACGACCAGATAGTCATCCGCGACGAGCCAAATCAGAATTCTCGTCTCCGAGCTGCGTCGGTTCGTCCAACATCGGATTTCCGCATCCTCGCTGTGACGAATCACCGGCGCCGGCCAGCCTATTCTCTCGCAACGATTGATCGCGATCGTTCTGTCTTCTTCCCGTTCCCCTTCGGTGATCAGGTGCCAAAAAGTCGCTTCCTTGCCGTTTTGCTGCGGATGCTTTTTTAGGCCGAGTCGGATGCCCCTAAACTCGGGCCGCGAATCGACGAAATCCTTTTTGAAGCACACATAGACCGCTTCGATATAAGCAGGCATCTTGTTGTCAAAATCGACGATCCGAATGAGGGGCGGCAGCCACGAAGTCGCTACCACGAGTAGACTCCGGGTCGCCATACCAGAAGATTGAACTTCTCTTCTCGGTAGAGCGTTGTACTGTTCAGGGAGTAACCCGAGCGGCGCTTGATCCTGTCCACGATTTTGAGCTTCCCATCGTTGCCGCCCAATGAACGAGCGTTGTAGGTCAGAGCGCCGACGAGTAGATCGGTCATTTGCAGGATTTCCACTTGATGAGACTTCACTAGATTGATATCGCCAATGATGCCTCGATCAAAATCGTAGTAGTTGTTGCACAGCACCTCGCGAAGCTTCTTGACGCGCTCTCCTCCATGAGTGTCCTTATAATCCAGATTGATGACATACCGATATTTCGGATCGATAAGCGGGTTGAGGAGCGTGAATAGCATCTTGTAATACCACTCGTCATGAGTCTGCCCGTACTTCTCATGATCGAGGATGGTCTTATCCGGAATCAGTAGGCCGCGAAAATGAAGATCGTCGTCGTCGAAAAAGTAGTCCACGAAATCGAGATAGGGTTGGAAATGATGCGCTGATATTTTAGTCCACTTGAGCTCGTCCTCATGCTCCATGCCATGCCGTTCCTTGATCTCGATGAGGCGCTTGCTAATCTCCTTCGTCTTCGCCGTCGAACACCACACCGCTCCGAGCCCCATCTGCTTAATCCCGTCATGCTCGAGATAGCAACTCTCGTCGCAATAAATGCTGTATGCGAGATCGCTCACGGGATTGCCTCCTCGTGGCTTACATCGATCTGGCCGGAGACTGCGGCGGTGATTAACGATGAGCGGTACTCACGGAGAAGAATGATAGACTTCTCAATAGTCTCAATAATCGAATCGAGTGATTTCGTCCTATCTTTGATAAAATCGGCGATCTTTCGTTGTTCTTCTAGTGGTGGATATAGCACGGGGAAATCTTTCCAGCCATCAAGTCGAAGAACTTTTGTACCATGAGCAGAGATTTCAATGTATAATGAAATGATCACCTTCTCAAGACCGGATAATAAATACGCGGCATATTCAAGATCGAACTCGCTTCTGAATATCAGAGCCTTGATATCCTGATTAATGGTCAATTCAGTAGTAGTGATAGCAACAGGGAATGAATGGACAAGAATCATCCCTCGAACAACCACAAGGATTGTCCTTTTAGGCACGAAACGTAGTCCAGCTTCCTTTACTGCATCTTCTGAAATGTGGTCGATAGATTCCTGAATATATCGACGCTTCATATCCTTTGGTGATACCCATGGAATATCTCCATCCCAATAAAGATCATTTCCTTTATCGGGCGTCGCGCCGCTTATAAAAGAGACGCAGAAGCATAAGCGCTTTACTTCCCATCCCACTGGTATCTCCCCAATCCATTCGATGCCCGAATCCTTCATTTTGGCATTCGGATCAAGCCCTTTAGTGGCGGCACGTGTGATGATGGCCTGACGCTTTTCTTGCAGGAGTTCGACCTGCTTTTCTTTCTTCACGATCAATTCGTCGATACGAGCGCTGTGCTTGTCGAGATAGTCGGCAATAGCTCTTTGCTTGGCAAATTCCGGGTAAAATACAAGGCTGCTACCTACAGTATCCAGTCCAATAGCAAACCGCGTTATACCATTCGCTCTTGTCTCGAAATAGGACGCAACAAATCTTGAAGACAGGAAACGAAACAAATACTTACCATCAATACCTTTTTTCGAACGAAGGATTGCAAGATGATAGCCACATACTAGGCGTTCAATCTCTTCATCAAGATATGCAGGTATGCCAATATCGTCCGCCGTCTCTGAGTCCTTAGTAAGCAGAACATCTCCTTTGTGAAGAAGGAACTTCTCTATCTCTGCTAGTGAAGCAGAGGCTTTCATGAAATCCAGATGGGATGTCACGAAATCGTTCTTATAAACATCAACATAGTTGCATAGCTGAACTTCGACTTCCCCTTCGTCTATGTTTTTATCAACATTGCTGAATTGTATATTTGCAATATATTTCAACCGACGTGCATTCCAGTCTGGGGGGATTGATGCTCGAATAGCATCAATGACAGTTCCCTCTCTTTTCATTTTCCCGCTCCATTCTTCAACAGCACCGCGATCTCTCCCTCGATCTTCGTGAGGTCGGCCTGAATCGCCTCCACGGGTCTCGGGGGCTGGTAGACGTAAAAGTAGCGGTTGAACGAAATCTCGTAGCCGGTCTTCGTCTTGCTCTCGTCTACCCATGCGTCAGGTACATAAGGCAGGACCTCGCGTTTCATGTAAGCGTTGATCTTCTCGTCGAGGGGAACGTTCTCGAAGTCCCGAAGCTCTGGATCGGGGACGGGATTGCCCTTGGAGTCGAGAACAATATCGGCGCTTTCGTCCCGCTCGGAGAGCCTGTCGAGGATCGCCTTGTAGAGAGGGGCTTTCAGCTTGAGGTTTCCAAGGGCTTTCTCGAGGAGCTCCTCGAACTTCTCTTGGTTCTTGATCCTTCCCGATTTTTCGAGTGTCTTGATTGCGGCAAGAATGGCTTCCTGCGTCTTCTGTCCTGCGGCGATCTCGGCCAGCACGCCCTTGGTATCCTTGCGTTTCTTGCTCTCGGCGAGAGCGACAAAGGGGCTGGCTTTCTTCAACTTCGCTAGTCCTTCCTCATTCACGTGGAAGCTGAGCTTGAGCGGTCGCTCTACCGTGATGCGGTTGCAGCCGAAGCAGGTTTTCGGGAAAATCTTGCAGTACTTCCCCTGACGGAAGCCGTCGTAGATGGCGACGATATCCTCGCGATGCTTGTCGGAAATCTCGTTTCGCTTGTTGCCGAGGGAATTCCGCATCTTCGTGAAGAAGCCTGTCGCATCAATGAGTTGAACCTTTCCCTTGCGCCGTTCCTCTTTACGATTCGTGACGATCCAGATGTAGGTCGAGATGCCGGTATTGTAGAAGAGTTGGTCAGGTAGAGCGATGATGGTCTCAAGCCAATCGTTCTCGATGATCCACTGGCGGATGTTCGACTCTCCGGAACCGGCTCCGCCCGTGAACAACGGCGACCCGTTGAATACGATTCCGAGCCTTGTGCCTCCCTCCTTGGGTGCTTTCATCTTGGAGATCATGTGCTGGAGGAAGAGGAAAGAACCGTCGTTGATGCGGGGGAGGCCCGCGCCAAAGCGGCCATCCATACCCTTCTCGTTGTATTCGGCCTCGATTTTCTTCGCCTCGGGCTTCCACTCGACACCGAAAGGCGGATTGGCGAGCATATAGTCGAATTTTTTGTCCGGGAAACCATCTTCGGTGAATGAATCGCCGAAGACGATGTGCTCGATATCCTGACCTTTGATCATCATGTCCGAGCCCGAAATCGCATAAGACTGGCCATTGTAATCCTGCCCGAAGGTCTCGAGTCGGGCATCGGGATTGTTATCGTGCAGGTATTCCTGGGAGACCGAAAGCATGCCGCCCGTTCCCATCGCGGGATCGAAGAGGGTCTTTACGATACCATGGGCGGCAAGGGTCTCGTTATCAGGGGTAAAGAGGATATCGACCATGAGCCGAATCACTTCGCGCGGGGTGAAGTGGTCTCCGGCCTCCTCGTTCGACGCCTCGTTGAACCGCCGTATGAGTTCCTCGAAGACATACCCCATCTCAATATTGGAAACTCTATCGGGGTGTAGGTCGATCGCGGCGAATTTCTGCACGATCTGAAAGAGGCGGTCAGCCTTATCCAGCTTCTGGATATGCTCCTCGAAGCCGAAGGAGTCGATAATCGTGCGCGCTTTGTACGAGAACCCTTTCATGTAGTTCACGAGGTTGGCGGCAAGATGATCCGCGTCGCCTACGAGCTTCTCGAAGCTGTACCTCGATGTATTATAGAATGGCACGCCGGTAATACGGACGAGCTTCGCATCGATGATGCCCTTGCCAGAGTTCTTTGCCTTGAGGGCCTTATGCTCTTCAAGAACCCTTCCCTTTGACGGCTCGAGCACACAATCGAGGCGGCGCAGAACCGTCAGGGGAAGCATGACATCCTTGTATTGGTTCGGGCGATAGGGACCGCGTAGAAGGTCCGCAACCGACCAAATGAAATTCGTTTTCTCGGTAAAATTGATGACGGTCATTGATGCAAATCCTTTTTAAGACACGAATAGGCCTTTGTGCATTTTATGGATCAGGTCTCCCAATTCGAACTATTCTATCATCTCCCCAATACGCCAGGAAAACAAGCCGGGACGCTAATCAATCACCCCTTCTCGGCGAGCTTCACCGTCCGTTTCCGGATTGCGTCGGTGAACTTTGTCTCTGTCGTCCCAGCAAAGGGGCGGCGGTTGTCGAGCCGGCGGTCCGGATCGCTGCGCGGGCCTCGACCGGAAGCTCCCCGGTTATATCCTTCCCCTTGCTCCGGGCTGTGAATCGTCCACCCCGAATCGCGAGGCTCGGGAGCGCCCGACGCCAAGGCCCCGGAATCGGTCCGCCTCCTCTTCGATGAATTGGCCGATGATTTAGAGGCAAAGGGGCCGATTCAATAGAAATCGAGGTGTACTATGCTGGTAGTCGAGAAGACGCGCCATATTAACGTGACCCTTTCGGGCGAGGGCGCGAAGGAAGTCGCGGCCCTGGTCAAGGAAAATCTCCCCGAGGCCCTCTTCCTTGACGACGAGGGCGAGGCCGTAGAGTGGAAAGGTTCCGAGCTCGCGAGGAAAATAAAAGCCGTGAAGACTCCGGGTAAGCTCGTCCGGGCTTACCGCGAGCGGGCGGGGCTTACCCTAGTCGAGCTTGCCCGCGCCGTCGGGACGAAATACCCGAACCTCTCCGCAATCGAGAATGACCGGCGCGGGGTCGGTCTCGCCTTAGCGCGCAAGCTCGGAACTGTCCTTGGGGTCGAGTACCGGAAGTTCCTCGAGTAACCATATATTCCGCGCTCTCGGGCGCGATTGTCGTCCCGAGCGCCCGATAATTCCGTATACTTGTATCACGCATTGCGCGGCGCGAAAGGATACCATTGACGGACTCCTCCTTCCCGGGACGCATCGCTTTCTTGGGCGACTACCCTCCGCGACTCTGCGGCATAGCCACGTTCACCGCAGATCTCTGCGAGGCGGTGGCCGCTGCCGCCCCCGAGTCCTTCTGCTACGCCGGCGCGGTGAACGATCGCGGGGGACCATACGCCTATCCGGCTCGCGTCCGCTTCGAGCTCGACGAGAAGGAGCTCGACTCGTACCGCCGCGCCGCCGACTTCCTGAATTTCGACAACGCCGAAATCCTCTGCGTCCAGCACGAGTTCGGCATCTACGGAGGATCCGCGGGCGGCCATCTCCTGGCCCTGCTCAAGGAAGTTCGGATGCCCGTGGTAACCACGCTCCACACGATCCTGCGCGAACCCGACGACGAGCAGCGCAGGGTGATGGACGAGCTGGCACGTCGCAGCGACCGGTTGGTAGTCATGGCCCGCAAGGGCGCCGAGATCCTGCGCGAGACCTACGGGATTCCGGACTCGAAGATGGACATAATCCCCCACGGCATCCCGGACATCCCCTTCGCCGACTCTAGCCTCTACAAAGCGCAGTTCGGCGTGCAGGGCCGCGTAGTCCTCCTTACCTTCGGACTCCTCGGACCGGGCAAGGGCATCGAGTACGCCATCGAGGCCTTGCCCGCCATCGTCCGGCGTTTTCCGAACATCATCTACCTCGTCCTCGGGGCGACCCATCCCCACCTCGTCGCCCGCGAGGGCGAGAGCTATAGGCTGGGCCTCGAGAGACTGGCCGAGGACCGCGGGGTAAAGGACAACGTAATCTTCTACAATCGATACGTATCGCTCGATGACCTCAAGGAGTTCATCGGGGCAACGGATATCTACCTCACACCCTACCTCAACGAGGCGCAGATCACCTCGGGCACCCTCGCCTACGTCTTCGGCGCCGGTAAGGCGGTGGTCTCGACGCCTTATTGGCACGCGCGGGAACTGCTCGCGGAGAGCCGCGGCGAGCTCGTGCCCTTCCGCGACTCGAGCGCCATCGCGCGGGGGGTATGCGCCTTCCTCGACGAGCCCGAGCGGCTGCGCGAGGCGCGAGGCAACGCGTACCGGATGGGGCGGGAGATGATCTGGCCCGCCGTCGCTCTCCGGTACCTCGAGTCCTTCCGGCGCGCGAGCTCGGACAGGAAAGCCAATCCCCGCGCGACTTTCGCGGGATGGACCCTGGCGGGACGTCCCTACGACCTCCCGCCCCTCTGCCTCGATCATATCGAGCGGATGAGCGACGGGACCGGGATCATCCAGCACGCGCTCTTCACCGTTCCGAATTTTCAGGAAGGCTACAGCACCGACGATAACGCCAGGGGATTCATCCTCTGCAACCTCCTCGGCGAGCTCGCCGGGCGCGCGCGGGCGGAGAGGCTCGACCGCCTGGCTACGAGCTACCTCGCCTACCTCGCCGCCTCCTACAACCCCGCCACGGGACGCTTCCGCAATTTCATGAGCCACTCTCGTGTCTGGCTGGAGGACTCGGGCAGCGAGGACAGCCACGCGCGGGCTCTTTGGGCGCTGGGTCTCGGCGCCGGCCGCTCGCGGAACGAGGGACATCGCAAGCTCTGCGTCCAGCTCTTCGAGCGCGCCCTGCCGGTCGCCGAGTCCTTCGGCTCGCCGAGGGCCTGGGCCTTCGCCCTGCTGGGCCTCTACGAGTTCCTGCTGCGCTTCCCGGACGACGCCGCGTCGCGGAGGGTTCGCGGCTCGCTGACGGATAGGCTCGTCCGGATGTGGAAGGACCATGCCACCGAGGATTGGCCCTGGTTCGAGCCGAGGGCCACCTACGAGAACGCGAGGCTGAGCCAGGCCCTCATCCTGAACGGCCGGTCCATTCCCCGGCCCGAGGCCCTCGAGATCGGCCTCGCCTCCCTGCGTTGGCTGGCTTCCATACAGACGACTCAAGCAGGTCATTTCCGTCCCATCGGGAACAACGGCTTCTACGAGAAAGTCGGCGCCCGCGCCGACTTCGACCAGCAGCCCGTCGAGGCCCAGGCCATGGTATCGGCCTGTCTGGAGGCCTTCCGCGCGACGCGGGACGCCGCCTGGTCGCGCGAGGCCAAGCGCGCCTTCGAGTGGTTCCTCGGCCGCAACGACCTGGCCCTGGCTCTTTACGACTCCGGCTCGGGAGGATGCGCCGACGGACTCCATCCCGACAGGGTCAACGAGAACCAGGGCGCCGAGTCGACCCTGGCCTTCCAGCTCTCCCTCGCCGAGATGCGCGGCCTCGACCACCTGATGGCGCGCGCGCCGAGTCCCTCCCCGTGAGCCCCATCGGCGTTCGGCGCCGCGAGGCCTGGCTCCTCCCGGAAAGCTCACGCGTTATTATCCGACCCTTCATCCCCGGCAACGAGCAGCGCGTCACCACGGTGATCGGCCGGGCCCTCGCCTTGAGCGAGGACGAGGCGGCGCACGAGTTGCAGGCAGTCAGGGCCGAGTTCGAATCGCGGCACTTGGACATCGAGGCGCGATGGCAGTCGAACTTCGAGAGGGTCCTCCCCCATGTCTTCACGCAGCGCCCCCTTTCAAGCGTGCGGCGCCTGCTCATCGGCGCCCTCTTCTCCGGCGAGTATGCCCTGGAGTCGGCGGCCTTGTTCAATCCATCCATCGTGCCCCATCCCGACCAGTCCGGCGCGGAGGAGGGAGGGCTGCGTTTCATCATGAGCCTCCGGGCGACGGGCGAGGGGCATATCTCCTCGATCGAATTCCGCACGGGCGCCATCGCGAGCGGCGGGGAGATCCGCATGGATCCCGTCTCGCGCTTCGCGAGCGCGTCGGACATCGTTCCCAATCCCGATTACCAGAAGAAGGACTTCGCCATAAAGCTGCAGGAGATGGGCTTCGAGAACGAGTATGCGAGAGCAGTCATGGATGCCTTGCCCGAGAGATTCTCGCGTAGCGACCTGGATAAGGCCGTCACCCGAGCGCGCCGAGGGACTATGCCGGAAACCCGGGACCTCCATCGCACGCTGGACTGCATCCAGTGGCTGGCCGACTCCAACTACGAGCTGCAGTTCTCTCCGGAGCTCGCCCTGAGCGAGCGGGTCATATTCCCCGTATCGCCCAACGAGAGCAAGGGCATCGAGGACGCTCGCTTCGTCCGCTTCGTCGAAGAGGACGGGTCCGTCCTGTACTACGCCACCTATACGGCCTACGACGGGCGCGCCATCCTGCCCCAGCTCATCGAGACTAAGGACTTCCTGCGCTTCCGCATGCTCACCTTGGGAGGCGACGGCGTGAGAAACAAGGGCATGGCCCTCTTCCCTCGTCGAGTCGGCGGCCGCTATGCAATGCTCGCGCGGCAGGACGACGAGAACCTCTTTATAATGTTTTCCGACGGCCCCCATTACTGGAGCGACCCGCAGCCCCTGCTGCGGCCCTCGGAGCTATGGGAGTCCGTGAAGGTCGGGAATTGCGGCTCGCCTATCGAGACCGAGGCCGGATGGCTCATGCTGACTCACGGCGTAGGCCCCATGCGCAAGTACTGCATCGGGGCCGCCCTTCTCGACCTGGACGACCCGACGAAAGTCATAGGCCGACTTCATGAGCCCCTGCTGGCGCCCGAGGGCACCGAGCGCGAAGGCTACGTGCCCAACGTCGTCTACAGCTGCGGCTCCCTACTCCACGGGCGCGAGCTCATCCTTCCCTATGCGATGAGCGACAAAGCCACGGCCATCGCCAGGGTCTCGCTCGACGAGTTGTTGGCTGCCCTCCGGCAAGGGCAGGACATGTAAACGGAAAACGGGCGCATACCATTCCCCTTCACCGCGACTTTCACCGCGAGTTGAACAGGGTAAGTAGACGCCCGTTTTCGGGTAGTCAGTAAATTGTCCCTCAAAAAAACTTACTTTGAGCCGCACGCGATTCGAACGCGTGACCCACGCCTTAAAAGGGCGTTGCTCTACCTTCTGAGCTAGCGGCCCGAGACGGCTACAGTATCTGGCAGGAAGGTCTCTGTCAATCGATGCGCTAGCCGCTCAATACTTGAAATCGAAATCGGCAAGCAGGTTGTAATAGGGCCTGTCGCCCGGGTCCAGGCCGAGCTCCGCGCCGTAGGCGACGAGATTGATCGTCAATACGCCGAGATTGAGGCCAATCCCGGCCGATAGGAGGGCTTCATTTATCCCCGCCCTCAGGGTGACGATCTCGAGGACCCGCGCCTCGACGCCCAGACCTACGTTGAGGATGGGGTTGCGGGGCACGAGACTCGTAAGATCGAGGATGTCCCTGTAGTCGAGGGCGAAAATGAGGGAATCCAGCACCTGATCCAGGCGGCCGAGAACGGGCGACCAGCTGAGGCCGAAATCGAGGCTGCGATGCAGCGTATCGTAGGAAGAAACGCCGGGCGAGGAGTTGAAAAAATCCGTGGCGCTCGAGTAGGTCGTCACCAGAGCGGGACTATAGATGTCATGACAGACCAGACCGGCCGCCACTTTGCCTTCCCAGGCCCAACGCAGGCCCGCGTCGAGACCGATGCCCGTGGTGAGGGTGAAGGGGCTGGAGAGGATGGACGAAAGATTGGATGCGAGCCCCACCGCCTCCAGAATACCCATGTTCTTGACTATATCGCCCCTCACGAAGCCCTTGGTGGTCACGCCCGCGGAGAGCTCATGGCCCTTGCCGAGGTCGAAGCGCACCGCATAGCCGCCAGTCAGGAGTATGCTCTCATCCACCGTGGCCACGATGGATGAGGCGCTGGCCACGTTTACGGTCATTCCCGTCTTGTTAAAGAGGCCGAAGCCGAGTCCCCCGCCGGTAAAGCCGAAGGCGATGGGGCCCTGGATGTCCAATCCCGAGTAGAGCTTATAATTGTTGGCGGCGAGGAAATCCGTGATCGAAGTCGTGGTCGCTCCGCTCACTATGAGATTGGCGATATCGAAGACCGGGCCTATCGCCTGTATTCCGAGATCGGCCGCCGAGAACTGGCGCGGCACGTCGGCGAGGCCGGCGGGATTGCTGAGGAGGACGGAAAAGTCGTCGGCGAGGGCGACGTGGGAGCCTCCCATGCCCTTTTCGCGCGGCGAGGAGAAGTCGAAGGCGTCGAGGGCGAAGACCGGCGCAGTCAGGGCCGCGAGCGAGGCGCAGAGGGTAGCAACCGGCACAAAGCGACTATGCATAGTCTCCCCTTATGTGGCGTCGTCTAAATACTGAACTGCGTTTGCAACTGAGCGAGGAGGGTCGCGCTCGGTCCGGGCTCGGCCAGGGCATTGGCACTTGCGATTAGGGCGGATATGGTCGCGTGTTCCGGACTTGCATTTATTTGGGTAGCGGCAGCCCCAGACGAAGGGTCGGTTCCCGGCGTAAGGACACTAGCCGCGATGACTATGGCGGCAATCGCATAGTCGGTGGCCTTGAGGCCCGAGGAAGCTGGGGCGCCGCTGACAGCAGGGTCGGCGAGGAAGGAAAGGGCAGTGACCACATTGGAGGTCACGCCGGCCTGAACGGTCGCCAGGAGACTAATAAGAGTCGCTGAACTCGGCGTCCCAGATCCGTTTAAAGTGGTGATTAAATTAGTCAGGCTGGAGCCGGCCCCGCTCGCCACGATCGCCGCGCTCCCGGCGGAGGATTCCAAACTCACCGTAGCCGGAGAAGGAGTGCCTATCTGAGCCACGAGGCTCGCGACGAGAGCGGTCGCGAGTTTCGTATCCTGGTTTGCGGTGGCCTGCGCTGCCAGGTCGGCCGCCTGGCTCGGACTCAGGTTGGAGGGAATGGGTATGCTCGTCCGAGCGAGCGACGTGCCGAGGGAAGTCGTAAAGAGCTGCTGGCAGCCGCCAAGGAGGGCGGCCAGGGAAAGGGCCGTAATAGGAGCGAGCGCCCGTGAACGAAATGATAAGCGTCGCATTGGGTCCTCCGAAAGACGCGGGGCGCTACGCCGCGAGCGCGGCGCCCCTATGATTATCGGCGCGTCGAGCTGCCGTCGAAAGATCATTGAGGCATGTAAAATAAGACTTTCGCATGTAATAAACATAGCTCATTTTGGAGATTTTCCAAGGATCACAGCTTGGCCGCTATTGGACATACAGAGCCATAGCATCGACGTCTTCGGAAGCGGCGAGGTCGGACCTGCCCTCGATCAGGCAGGCGATCGCCTGACCGGGGCGCGATCCCTTCGGAAGGCCGCGGATTTTCAGCTTTAAATAATTTTCGGTCGTGGCGTTATTCGCGTTGGCGTCGCGGACGGACTCGAGGACGGCCGAGACTTCGGCCCCTATCCAGCGGCCGACATAGGCTATCCTGCAGGCCTTGCCCAGGCTGAAAAGGGCCTGCGCTCGTTCGCCCGCCAGGCGCTCGGGCACGCGTTTCGGCATCGAGGCGGCTGGGGTGCCGGGCCGTGGCGAAAAGCGAAAGGCATGTATCCAGGCAAAATCGCATTCGCGCGCGAGTTCCAGCGTCGTCGCGGCATCGGCTTCGGTCTCGCCGGGAAAACCCGCGATGAGGTCGGCGGCGATAAAGGGATCGCGCCTGACGCGCCGCAGCGCGGTTACGGCGGCGAGGACGTCGGAACGACGATACTGCCGCCCCATGCTCGCGAGGACGGGGTCGGCCCCGGACTGGACCGCGAGGTGCAGGTGCGGGCGTATCCGGGGATGGGCAAAGACCTCGAGGAAGCTGGAATCGATGCAATCGGGCTCGTACGACGAAAGACGGAAGGCTATCCCTTCGGTTCCCGCGACGAGAAGCCGGAGAAGGGCGGGGAAATCGACCTCGCCGTCGCGATACTGCGAGAGATTGACGCCGGTGAGGACTATTTCCGCGCGGCCGGCCTCCTCGTGGGCTCGGGCGCGCGCGAGCACTTCGGGGGCTGCGAGACTCAGGGCCCGACCGCGGGCGATACGCACTCGACAATAGGCGCAGTGGTTGTCGCAGCCGTCTTGTACCTTCAAGGCCGGCCTCGAATGGAAGGCGAAGGATTCGGGATTATGGGCGAACCGATCCTCGGCCCCTTGTGCGCATGCCAGCCACCCGCGAAGTCCGCCCAGGAGATCGTCGCGGCCGGTGCCGCGGGCGGCGAGCCAGGCGGGCAGGTCGAGGAGTGCGTTTTTCCCCGAGCCCGGCAGCACGAGGGCGCGCTCATCGAGGGCGGCGAGGGCGGCCGCCTCTACCTGGGCATAGCATCCGGTTATTAGCGCCGCGGCTTCGGGGTTGGCGGCGAGCGCGAGGCGGATGAGGCGCCGCGCCTTGCGCTCGGCATTGCCCGTGACCGTACAGGTATTGACGATTATGAGGTCGGTGGATTCCATCTCGAAATCGGGGGGAAGTACCACCGCGCCCTGCCGGGCGAAAGCGTCGGCGAAGGACTCGGTCTCCAATTGATTGAGCTTGCAGCCGAGAGTGTAGAAAGCGACCCTGAGAGGCTTCGTCAACGCAGTTTGGCCGATACTCGTTCGGAGCCATCGGAGGCGTCCTGCAGCCGAGGGTCGATGGAGAGGGCCTTTTTATAGGCTTCGAGGGCGTGGACGGCATCGCCGTACTTCTCGCGGGCATAGCCGAGCCGCGTCCACCACTTCGCGCTACCGGACGTGTATTGTAGGGCCGTGGAGAAGGCGATATCGGCGTGGCCGAATCGCCCGAGGCGAAGATATATCTCGCCCATGTAGTAATAGGCGAATCCGACGCGGCCGCCCTCGGACACGGCGCTCACGTAATTCTGAAAGTTGCGAAGCGCCGCGTCGTTGCGCCCGAGGAAGTAGGCGGTCTCGCCGAGGGTTTCGGTAAGGCGCGAATCGCGCCGGATCGCGTAACCCTTGAGCGCGTAGTTCTCGGCGTCGGCGTAGCGCTTTAGGGCCAGTAAGGACCACGAGAGTACGATATAGGAATCGACGTTGGCGGGAGACGATGCGATCTCCGAGAGACAGGCGCGCCTGGCCTCGTCGTACCTGCCGTCGACGTACAGCCGGAGAGCGTCCGGATTGTCCTGCGCCCGGGAGAAAGCCGTCGCGAGGACGGCCAGGGCGAGGGCGGCGAGGGCGGCCTTATACCTCGCCATCGATCTTGGGGGCGACCATGCGGCAGGCGCCATTGAAGCGGCAACCGGTCTCCATGGTGATCTGCGGGGCCGTGACGTCGCCGTCGACCGAGGCGCAGGCGAAGAGCTCGACCTTCTCGCGGGCCGAGATGTTGCCCTTCACGCTTCCCTTGACCGAGACGACGTTGGCCACGATATCGGCCTCGACCACCGCCTTCTCGTCGATATAAAGATCGCTATCGGAACGCACGATGCCCGACACCTTTCCTTTGATCATGAGGGGCTTGGTGAAGATCATCTCGCCGGCGAATTCGACGTCGACGGCGAGCACGGTGTCGAGCTGCTCCTCGTCGATCGTGGTTATCTGGACTTCTGTCATAGGCCGTGATGATACGGCAAGGCGGGGGGAATGACAATGAGGCATTCGGCTAATGAAGCTTGAGCGCCTCGTAGACCGCCGCGAGTTCCTCGGGCTTCAGCGCCTCTGCGCGGACGTCGGCCCTGATGCCCAGGGCGGCGAGGGCCTGAGGCAGGGCCGCGTCGATCGAGGCGCCGTTTCCCCGTCCGAGGGAGGGGCCGAGCGCGGCGCCGGCCGCGCGGATGGCGTTGCGCAGGGTCTTGCGCCGCGAGGAGAAGCCCGCGCGGACGAAGGCCGAGAAGCCGTCGCGGTCGTCCGCCGCGACGGGGTCGCGCCTCGGCAGCATCCGCACTACCGCGCTCGTAACACGGGGTATGGGCCAAAAGGAGCTTGCACCCAGGTCGAAGGCGAGCTTCGACCTGCAGGCCGAAGTACAGAGCACGGAGAAAGACGAATAATCCTTGGTTCCCGGCACCGCGATCATACGCAATCCCGCTTCCTTCTGAACCGTGAATATCATGCGCGGCGGGATGAGGTTGCCCTCTATCAAGGAGGCGACGATGGCGGTGGCTGCGCTGTAGGGCAGATTGCCGAAAATCCTGTCGGGCGCTCCCGATGCCACGAACTCGGTCTTCCAGGTATCGATGAAATCTCCCTCTACGAGCTTGAAGGAGAAATTCCCGCCGAATACCCGGCCAAGCAGGCGCGAGAATCCATGGTCTATCTCGAAAGCGGTGACGACGAGGCCCGCTTCGAGGGCAAGGGCTGTCATCGCGCCGATGCCGGGCCCTATTTCCCAGACGCGCATGCCCGGCTCGGCCTTGAGCTCCTCCAGCACGCGCTCGCGCGAGTCCCTATTTACCAAAAAGTTCTGGCCGAAACGCTTGGACATGGCCAGGCCTTCCGCCGCGAGAAGGGCCTTCAGCGCCTGGGGCGAATCGTAATCCGGAGGGGACGCTCCCGCGTCCCGAGGCTCGGTATTCGGCATAGGGCCGAGCATATACCATGGCCGCGAGGCCGGCTACGGCGACGCTCGCGGCGACCCGGGTTATGACGGACGGCAAAGGGAGGGTCGGGACCGCCGCCGCCGCGTTCATGATGCCCATGAGCACGCCATAGAGAGAATCGGAGACTGGGGCGGCGAGAGACGCCGCCGAGGGCAGGGCGGAACAGACGAGCCCCGTACCCATTCCCCACCACATCATCAGGGTGACGATGGGTCCCGCGGCCATGGACGCGAGTATCCCCGCGAACTGAAGGTAGCCGAAACTGAAGGCCAGGAGAGGCGAGACGGCCGTTTGGGCGGCGAGGGACGCGGATGCCGACTCGCGTAGGAAGGGTGGCAGAATTCGGCCTAATAAAAACGAGAAACGGGGAGCGAGGACGACGAGCCCCCATACGGCCAAATACGATAGGGTAAAGGAGAGGCTGCGCGCCCCGGACGGATCGAGGGGCACCATTACGAGAACGGCGAGGGCCAAGGCCGTGAGCCAATCCTGAGGTCTATCCAAAGCGAGGGCTATCGCCCCGATCCAGACCATCAGCACGGCTCGCACGAGGGATGGTCCGGGGCCGACGATCCACATGAAGAGGCTTGCAAGAACGGCGCCGCCAAGCCGCGCGCGCACGGGTCCGAATAGTGGCTTGAGCCCGGCTATCGCGAGGACGGCTAAGACGGAAAGGTGCTCCCCGGAGAGGGCGAGTATGTGCGAACAGCCGGCCGCCTTGAAGGCATCGGCTTCTTCGGGGGCGAGACTGTCTCTGACTCCGAGGATCAGAGCCTGCATCAGGCCGGCCGAGCGTTTTCCGATTCTGGCGAGGGCCTGCCTGAAAGAGCCTCGAAGACCGCTCCGTATGCGATCGATGCGCCCTCCCTTATCGATGAGTTCGAGGTCACGCGGCTGCGCGAAGAGGATGGCCGGGCCTCTCGCCGCGGAGGCCCCCGCGGCGGCTGCGGAAAAGGAACCGCGCGCGCGTATCAAGGAGCCCGCGTCGATCTCCGGGCCCAAGCGCGAAAAAACGCGGAGCCCGTCGCCGCGGCCGTTTCCGGGATAGGAGATCTCCGCCGAGACCCCTTTACCCGCCAGCCCGAGGCGCTCGACTCCGAGAAGATACGAGCGGAAACCATTTTTGGCCGGAGTAGAATCCATGGAAAGACGGCCTTCGGCCCATACCGGATAGAGGGGGACGAGCACATTTACTGCCCTGGCGCCAGGGTCTTCCACGGGCCGGCCTTGTGGCAGCCCCCCAGCCTCGTTCCAGGCGACCATAGCTCCCGCGACGAGGCCTAGAGCCAGGGCGACAGCCTGCATGGCCCGGAGGCGCGACGCTCGACCTTGTATTCGACCGACGACGGCACCAAAGGAGGTCAAGGCGGAAGCGATGGTGAGGGATGGTACGAGGAAGCCTGTGCCCGGGTAGAAACCCAAAGCCATGCCGAAGGCCGCCGCGATGGGAAGGGAGAATCGCCTCGGCATCGAGTCGAGAAATTTGAATGGGTCCACGGAGGAACAACGCGCGCGGGGTGCGCCCGTGCTTCAGTCGATCGGGGTAATATCAGGGGTTTCGACAGCTTCTTCGGGGCCTTGCTCACGAACCGGAGAAACATGGGATATGGGCGGTCACCACCTGAGCTTCAGCAACGCGTCCTTGGCGGCGCGCTTGACCGCCTCGGTGTACTGCAAGTACCCGATTTGCAGCAGATAGTCGAAGGCGGCCTTATCGCCGAGTTCGCCCAAGGCGCCGATCGTGGCGAGGAGGATGTCCTCATCGAAGGGCGAGCCCTGCTCGGTCTGGGCATTGATGAGCTGGAGGTAGAGGGCGAGGGCCTGGGCGGCTTCGGTGGAGCCCATCGCGCCGATGCATGCAATGGCCTCCAGGAACTCGGCCTTGGAGGCCGCGCCCTTGGCGTAGTCGGCCTGCACGAGCCTGAAATGGGAAATGGCGAGGGGCGAGGCCTTTTGCCACTTGAGGACGCGAAGCTGCCGCGCGGTAGAGAGCCTGAGCTCGCGAAGGGCCTGTATCTCCACCGGAGAGTACAAGGCAGACTGCGCGGTCGCGGCGAGGGCGGCACCCATCGCGCCCTCGGCCAATTCGCCGCGATCGTCGTCGTTGAAGTTGTCGTTGCCCATGCCGGCGGCGTAGGCGGCCGATTTTTCCAGGGGCGGATTCTTCGTGATGACGCGGAGCAGATAGCCCAGATAGTCGCCCTTTATGGAGCCGAGGGACTTGGCCGCCATGGCCGCGAGTTCCGGGGAATAACCCGCGACGTAGGCCGAGAAGAGGACGGGGAAGGAGGAACCGTCGCCAAGTTTGCCGAGGGCCTCGATGCAGGCGGCGAGGGCGGGATATTCGGGCTGGGCGCCCGAGCGGAAAAGGCTATTCTGCGACGCGAGGAAGGAGTTGAGATTGTCGGCGACTCTCATTTCGCCCACGCCGGCCGTTCCAAGGGCCTTGATTGCGGCTGATCGGATGTCCTGGTCCTTGGAACCCTGGAAGAGCGCCAAGAGGTCGTTAACCGCCTTTCCGTAAGCCGCCTTGCCCGTCTCGGTGGCGGCGAGAACGGCAAGGTCCTTGAGCTGGGGGTCGGGCCCGAGGAGAGCGGAATTGTCCACGGCGAATCGCAGTGCCAAATCGTAGAGGGGACCCATCTCGGCATCGGTCCGACCGGCCGCCTCCTTGAGGAGCTCGAGCTTGGTTACGAGGCTCGCCCGCGCGAAGTTGCGGCGGTAGGCCAGAATAATCGAATCGGCATCCTGCGCCTGGAGAGCCGTACTGATACCGAGCGCCAGCGTACACGCGAGCGCGAAGGCCGCGGCGATACGTTTCATTTATCCCCCCTGCGGGACGTCTGCGTTTTTCCCGTGGATATTATACACGAACGAGCGGATCGCGTTGCGCATCCGCGGACTCGGGGTAACCGCCTCCACGTGGAGGACGGAGCGATTGGTCTCGGCATCGAAATCGACGCTCCGAACCGTCCCGCTCATCACCACGCTGCGCTCGTCCAGCCCGAACTGAAGCTTCACCTGAAGGCCCGGAACCGCCTTGCCGCCTATCGCGACGGCGGCCCCGTCCTCGGAGAGGTCCTGGACGAGGGCGCGGAGGCCGGGAACCCGCTCGGTCTTTTCGTAGGCTCCCTCTATCCGCTTGAGCAGATAGAGGTAGGCGGGGATCTTGGACCTCGCGCGCACGGATTTTCTTTTCTGAGTGCGGAGAAGGGACTCGGAATGGGACACCTGAAGTACGGGGATGCTTCGAATTTCCAGGTCGTCTATCACGTAGCTGTCGAAGACGTAGCCCGCGTCCTCGCGGCGCCAGAAATAAACGGAAACCTTCTTGCCTTTCCAGACCCAGCCCTTGGGAAGGCGGCTCCCCGTCGGATAGGAGATGACGATGAAGCGCGCATTGTTGTCGATAACCGTGGCGCCGAAGACCCCTACCCCGTGAACCAGGACGCGGAGCCGCTGGCCAATGCTTATCTGCCGGCTCGAGCGAATGCCGAACTTGAAACGGGGTTGCTCGAATTCGATGCCCTTGCGCAGGGCGTAGGCTCGGTCCATGAGGAGGACGCCCTCTCGGCCGCCGCCCTTGCTCTTGAGCGAGGCGGAGAGGACGGCGATCGCTTTGTCCATATCGCCGGGGGACCAGAGGATATTGGTCGGGTCGTGGAGCCCGGCGCGAACGGCGGCTTCGCGCAGTTGCCTCGACTCGGAGAGGCTCATTCCCGCTTCCTTGGCCTTGAGGTAGAACTCGACCCAGGAATAGCGTTTCTCGCCGCGCATTCCTACGGCGAACACGACGACGAGGAGACTGAGCACGAGGATCGAGAGCAGCACGATCAGCGGCATATATTTGCAGTATACTATACCCGATTCGCCCGGGTCAAAGAAGGTTAAAAGGGAGACGCGATGCACGAACCAGGACGAGGCGGCGAAAGCCCCTTCGGGCCGCCCAAGGGGGAGCCCACGCGACCCCTCCTCGAGGCTTTTATCGTCTTTATCGTCTTCTACCTGGCATCCTACGTTTCCGCGGCATCTCCCTCGGCGGGCGCTTCCCGGCCGGAGTTTCACTTCATGGTCGTGGCCGTGAACCTACCCAGGCTAGTTCTCGTCCTCTACCTCATGGCGGTCGGCGATGGTCTTCGGCTTTTCGATATCGGTCGATTCAAACGGGCCGACGTCGCGCGCGGATTCTTGACCGCGTTAGGCGCATTCGCCGTGATTCTCGTGCCGGGATTGCTATTCTCGGCCATGGGCATCGAGAACCCCTTCTTCTCGCAGGCAGGATCGGTGCCGCGGGCCGGTCTCGCCCTCATTCCCCTCATCCTCGCCTCATCGTTGGCCACGGGCTACTGCGAAGAGTTATTCTTCCGCTCCTACCTCATTCGCCGCCTGGGGCAGGCCGGCTTGCCCGGTCTTTGGGCAGCCATCGTATCGAGCCTCCTCTTCGGGAGCGGGCACGGCTATCAGGGCATTATCGGACTTGTCTCGGGCAGCCTTCTCGGCCTCTTCTTCGCATGGCGCTGGTCCGCTACGAAGAATATCCACGAGATCGCGATAGGCCACGGCCTCTTCGACGCCGCGGTCTTTGCCATACTGATATATTCCTGAAAGCCTCGTCGCCGCGGTATAGTTGCCCCATGCAGCCGACCGACAAATTCCGGACCGACCTCGACCAGGCAGCCCGCCGCGCGGCAAGCAGGGGAGAATCCGCGGAAATCGAGGCCATACGCTCTTTTTTTTACCGTTCTTTTCCGAGGATCGGCGAAGAAACCAAGGCCGCCCTCTTCACGACCTACCTCGAGCGCCGCCGCTCCTCCCCCGAAACGGCCTCGCCCTGGCTCGCCGGAGTCGGGAGCATCCTCATGATGGACTATGACGGTACCCCCTTCGAGAAAGCCGACTGGGAGGAGATACGCGAGGCCGTAGTCCTCGAAGAGGAGGAACTCGACATGGACCTCCTCGAATACGTCATGTCGCTCGTGGTCGACCACGGGGCCTTATGAAAGCGGGCGAGTGGTTCGAGGACGAGGAGTTCTGGACCGCCTACGCCCCGATAATGTTCGACGAGGAACGTTGGGCCGAAGTTCCGGCCATCGTAGATGCGATAGAGCTCCTTGTACGACCCAGTCCCGGAGCGTCGGTTCTCGACGCCTGCTGCGGACCGGGTCGCCATAGCCTCGAATTCGCCTCGCGGGGGTATCAAGTCACGGGCATCGACATCACCGAGGCATACCTCGAGGCCGCCCGCGAAAGCGCGGCCGCCTACGGGGTCGAGACTCGCTTCCTGCATGCCGATCTCCGCCATTTCTCAGCCGAACGTCCCTTCGACCTCGCGATAAATCTATATACAAGCTTCGGCTATTTTACCGATCCCGCGGATGACCGGGCGGCCCTACGACGCATTCGCGCCGCGCTGAGGACCGGCGGCGCCCTCGTCCTTGAGATGACGGGAAAGGAGACCGCCGCCCGCGACTTTACCGCCGGGGAGAGCTTCGAGCGCGGCGGCTGGGCGGTCCGCACCGAATTCGCGGTGGTGGGCGCATGGGAAGGACTTCGCAACCGTTGGATACTGACCAGGGGGGACGAGGTACTGGACCATACCTTCGTCATCCGACTTTACTCCGGCACCGAGCTGAAGACGGCCCTCCTGGACGCGGGCTTTTCCACCGTGCGAATCATGGGCGCTTTCGACCGCTCGCCTTACGACCAGACCGCGGCGAGTCTGGTGGCTCTGGCCATCGCCTAGTGGTGGTCAAGCGCGCAACGTCTTGCATTATTCCAGCCAAGCGATACACTTAACAAGAGATCGCACCGAGGAAGGCGCCATGACGACGAACAATATCGGCTTAAAGCTCGCAGACGGCGAATTCTACCCAGTTCTTGAGGACGGGACAGTGGCGCGCAAGCGCCTGGTAGTCACAACCGTTCAGGACGGACAGCCCAGCGTCCAGATCGACCTCTATAGAGGTCAGGGCCCGACGGTCGAAAATGCCGTCTACATCGGGAGCCTGGTCGTAGAGGGCATACCGAAGATGGCCAAGGGCGAGCCCGATATCAGGATGGACCTGGGCCTCGCCAAGGACGGCATTCTCACGGCCTTCGCGCAGGAGGCCTCCACGGGCGCGAGCCAGAGCCTCAAGGTCTCCCTCGAGGCTCTTCCCGAAGAGGAAAAATACGAGGTTCCCGATTTCGAATTCTCCAAAGAGGCCGACGATTCTTCGATCTCCGACTTTTCCGAAGGGGATTTCGAGGGTACGGACAGTCTCCCGCCCGAGGCCGACTCGGCCCAGCTCCTCGCCGACGTGCGATCCGAGGCAGACGCCGAGGAGGCAAAGGAAAAACCGAAGAGCAAGACCCTGGGCATCATCCTGGCCGCCATCGGTATCCTGCTTGTCCTCCTCATCATAGGCTTCCTGGTCTACAGATTCCTGATCGTGCCCCGATCCGAGGCCAAGGTTGAGCCCGCACAGACGGTTGCCGCCGCTCAAACACCCACACCGGCGCCCACATCGGCGCCCGCACCGGCACCGGCAAAGATCGAGCCGCCCGCACCCGAGCCTGTCGCTACCGCGGAAGCCCCCAAGGCGCCCGAGCCGGAAAAAAAGGCAGTCACGTTCAAGAAGCCCGGCGTCACCTACAAGATCAAATGGGGGGACACGCTCTGGGACCTCTCCTATTCCTATTACCGCGATCCATGGGTCTATATGCGTATCGCCCGCGCCAACAAGATAAAGAATCCCGACCTGATTATCTGCGGGAACAAGATATGGATCCCGGCGAAGAAATGAACGATCTTCCGTCAGCCTTGGTTTGAATGCTATTGGGGTATAAGACCCCTAACGAATTATGCTATTTTCAGGGATCGTGATCCCCGAAACCCGATCTCGTCGAGCAGCATGCGTCCTTTTATCTATTTTCTTCCTTGTTTCTTCTCTCACTCTGTCATCTTGCCAGGAGGGGGGGGCCTTTGGGATGAACGCCCATAGCCTCGCCGAACTCCTCGCCGGGAAGGAGACGGCGCCCGTCCTTTCCTGGGATGAGACTTCGCTCGGCGATACCGGCGCTTTCGGACCCTCGGCCTATTTCTACCTGGCCCGCTGGCTCGATTCCCGCGACATCGTTACGGCTTCCGCTACCTCATCGGCGCCCGAAACGGCCGCGAGAGCCAGACTCCTCTACCGAATGGCCTTCGATCGGGCATCGGGCATCGCACGGAAAGAAGCCGGGCTCTCGCTCCTCGGCCACCTCTCCTCCGCGGGTCTTTGGGATGAACTCCTGTCCTTCTCCACGGAATTCACCGCCTCCATCGGGACGGAATGGAAAGCCGAGCGTCCCCGCCTCGAAGCGCTGGACGCTCTCGGAAGAAACGCCGAGGTATCGGCTCTCGTCACCCGCCTCCGATCGGCCTACCCCGCCGAAGCGGCCATTGACGCCGACGCCCTGACTTATTTCGGCGCGGCCGCAAACCTGCGCGCGGGCGTTAGGCCGTGGGCCAAAGCATTGCGGCGCCTCCTCCTCGAACGGCCCGGTTCCGATTGGACGGCGCGCGCCTACGCCCTAGCCCTGGCCGAGCCGAGAGTCCGCTCCCTCTTTTCCCCGGAGGAGCTTCACGCCCTCGCGATGCGCGACGCGGTCTGGCATAAGAATTATGGCCTCGCCTATCATGAGGCTCTGCTCGGTCCTTTTGCGTCCATGGGCAACGCTTCCTCGCAGGCCATGATCTCGGACGCGGGAAAGGCCTTCCTTTACTCTGGGCAGCTCAAGGAAGGGGAAAGGCGATTCGCGGCCCTTGGCTGGACAGCCCGCTATTATAAGGCCCGCTTCGCCAGGACGCTCGAGCGTTGGGGGGAGGCGGAAGCGCTCTTCAAGAAAACCGCCGCCGATGCCCCGACGCCGGCCGACGCGGACGCGGCGCGATGGTACGCTGCCGACTGCGCATACCACGCGGCCCTTGCAGCCGCGAGCGCCCCATCGGACGGGGTGACCCAGGAATTCGTCCTTACCGCGGTCCCCGCCGCCAAGGCTGCCGCGCGCGAAGCCGCGCTGGACGAGCTCGTCACGGCATCGAAGCTCTGGAAGGACCCCACATCCTTCTCCGATCTCGTCAATGGACTGTATCGGGACGCGTTGAACGAGCGCGACTGGCAGCTCATCGAGGATATGGCGGAGCGCCTCGGGCCCAATCTGGCGCCCGACGTGGCTGCCCGAGTCGAGTACACCGCCGCGCGCGCCTGCGAGCTGGGCCTCGTAGCCGGCTCGGGCGAGGAAACCGACCCGGAGGCGCGTGCCGCCGCCGTGGCCGTCCGATTCGCCGCCATAGCAGACAGCCGCGCGACTCCCCTCTACTACCGCGCCCTCGCCGCGTGGCGGGCGGGAATAGAGCCGACTCTCATTTCACTCAACACCCCGTCTCCCATTGCCGCGCCGGCCATTCCGGATGAAATCGACGAAACCGAAAGCTTCGTCGCGGGCATCGCCGGCTTCGGCCTGGGCGATATCGCCCTTGCCGAAGCCAAGTCGCGCAGGGCGGCCCTGAACGACGATGCATTGCGTCGCCTCGCCGCCCTATTCTCCTCGCTGGGCCGTTCCGACTGCGCCCTCCGGCTCGAGCTCGCGCTTTCGTCGCGGCCGAGCTATGAACCCCGTCGGTCCGACTATGAGCTGCTATACCCTCGACCCTACCTCGAGGAGATCCGTTCCCTGAAACTGGAGCCACGGATTCCCGAGCGCCTCGCATTCGGTCTGGTGCGCTCAGAGAGCGTCTTCAGGGTCGACGCCGTCTCCTTGGCAGGCGCGGTAGGCCTGTCCCAACTCATGCCCGCGACAGCCGCCGATCAGGCTAAGGCCCTCGGCCTATCGAACTACGACCTCAAGACGCCCAAGGACAACCTGACTATCGGCTTCGCGCACTTCGCGTCTCTTCTCCAACGGACCGACGGCAGGCCCCTGCGCGCCATGATGGCGTATAACGCAGGATGGGGCCGACTCAAGACCTGGGCAGCCGAATCCGGAGAACTGCCGGACGACCTCATGATAGAGGCCCTCGGGATCGAGGAGACGAGACAATACTGCCGCAACATTCTGAAGGCGACGGTGATGTACGGGGAGCTGTATTACGGCCGGACGGTAGGAGAAACGGTCGGGGAGCTGGTGAAGGGCGACGGGGCTGACTCGGCTAAGGAATGAGGGCGGAAATGAAGCATTACGCGGCCATGGAGAAGAGCATCCCCGGCTCGGCCAGGGAGGTCGAAGCCGAGGGCGCGTAGGGGAGGGCGGGGGCGGTCGCGAGGGCGTGCACCTTGGCGCCATACTGCTGGATCAGAGCATCGATCCGCGAAGGGCTCAGATCCCTCGCGGCCTCCGCGGCAGCGAGGGGCTCGGACTTCATGGCTTCGAGCCGCCCGATGAGAACGTCGAGGATGTGGAGATTGTCGACGCTGTAGGCCGCTGTCCCTTCCTGGGCGGCCACGCCCGAGACGTGGGAGAAATTGGCGTAGAGGGCTTGGCTCCTGAGCACGGGGACGGTCGTCCTACCTTCGCCGTAATGGGCGGAGTAGACGTAGAAAAGAGGCACATAGTTGCTGGCTAGGGCTTCCATGATGCTCTACACCCTCCACTCCGAGTATCGGAAGGGCCTAAAAAGAGATTAATGGAATCTTGCAAGCCGACGAGGTCTTTCAAAAGTTGGTTACTTTTGAAAGACCTCTTGCAGTTTCTCGCGCTTCTCGGTCTTATAGGAAGCGCTGCGAAATCTGCGCATTTCAAGGTAGCTCTTTCAAAATACATCCGCATTTTGAAAGAGCCTCTGAGGTCAAGCTATTTTTTCGAAGCCTTTTTGAGCCTGTCGTTTATGGCCGGCCCTAGACCGCTATTGGGCGCCAGCTCGGCCCATATCTGGTCGAAACCGCCGGCATCCAGCTCGTGAAGGGCTGCGAAGAGCCCCGCCGCGGCCTCGACGAGATCTCCGGAGGACGACAGATAGCGCGCGAGGGCGAAACGGCCGGCTGTGGCGTCGAGCGTTGCCCTCGACGCGGCGCTCAGGATGAGGATGGCTGCCTTACCTTTTGGCCGCGCGGAGGCTAGCGCCCCAAGCTCGACGAGGTACAGGGGAGTATGGGGAGCGTAATGGTTTTCGAGGAGGCCGGGGCTGGCCGCCGCGACCCCGCAGGCCTGTCGCTTGTCTATCGGGCCGATGACCGCTTCGATGGTCTCGACCGGCATGCCGCCGGGCCTGAGAACGCGGGGAGGATCGACGGTCATGTCGAGGACGGTGGACTCCAGCCCGACCGAGCAGGGACCCCCATCGACGATTATGTCCACCTTGTCCCCGAGGCCGCGCACGACGTGCTCCGCGAGGGTCGGCGAGAGGCGGCCGAAGGGATTGGCGCTGGGCGCGGCCACGACGGTGCCCGAATAGGCGATGATCGCGCGCGCGACGGGGTGGGCAGGCAGGCGCAGCGCGACGGTTCCGAGGCCGCTCGTGACGATATCGGGGACGGCCTCGAGCTTGGGCATCACGAGGGTGAGGGGGCCCGGCCACAAGGCTTCCATGAGGGCCCGCGCCTTTAGGCCGGGCGCTTCGGCGACTCGATCCACGTCTCTTATCGACGCCACGTGGACTATGAGGGGATCGAAGCTCGGCCTGGCCTTGGCCTCGAAAATACGCGCCACCGCCCTGGCGTCGAACGCGTCGGCGCCCAGGCCGTAGACGGTCTCGGTCGGGAAGGCGACGAGTCCTCCATGGGCGATGCATTCGCCCGCGCGACGGAGGTTGCTTTCATCGGGTTCGAGCCGCTCGGCCATGGTACGAGGATACGACGGCTGCCCCCGACGCGGCAACGGGGCGGAAATCATGCGGGTTGATGGCAAAATAACAAAAAATAATCACAGACCCCAGGCCGAAATACGCCTAGCATCGAGGCAAAGGACGGACGTTGACTGAAAACGCCGCCTGGGGAGGACCGCATGAAATACACGTCGCTCGTTATAGGACGCCCCGAAGACCTTCGCTTCGGTCGCGCGCCGTTTCCCGTGACCTCGCGCCGCGGCATAGTCGTCGGCGGAGGGTCCGTATATCCCGAGCTCAACTTCACCCTGCCCACGATGCACATCGAGGCCGCGACCCTGCCCGAGATTCGCGAGCACTATCGGAGCATCGTGACCGAGGCCCTCGAGCGGGCGATCGAGCTCGGCGTCGAAGGCGTGGTCCTGGAGTTCGAGACACTTCTCGAAATGACCCTGCAGCCGGAGATCGGCATCGATCTCGTCCGGATCATGAACGGAGTCTGCGAGGACTTCTACGCCAGGCGCGGCATGCGCAGCGCGATCCGCCTCACGCCCAACGACACGCGCGACTACGACCGCCCGCCCTTAATGAGGAGCGGCCCCAGGCTCGACGCCATGCTCCAGCTCTTCGAGGAGGGCGCGCGGGCGGGCGGGGAATTCCTATCCATCGAAAGCACGGGGGGAAAGGAAGTCCACGACGACGCCCTGCTCTACACCGACGCGAAGGGCGTCGTCTTCGCGCTCGGGGTGCTCGGCGTCCGGGACATGGGCTTCCTATGGAAGAAGATCATGGAGGTCGCGAGGAAGACCGGCGTCAGCGCGGGCGGCGACACCGCCTGCGGCTTCGCGAACACCGCAATGGTTCTCGCCGAAAAGAAATACATCCCCCGAGTCTTCGCCGCCTTCGATCGCGCCGTATCGATCGTACGCACCCTGGTCGCCCACGAGGAAGGAGCGATCGGGCCCGACAAGGACTGCGGCTATGAGGGGCCCTTCCTGAAGGCCATCACGGGCATACCCATCTCCATGGAGGGAAAGACATCTGCCTGCGCGCACATGAGCCCCGTGGGCAACGTTGCCGCGGCGGCCTGCGACCTCTGGAGCAACGAGAGCGTGCAGAACATCAAGCTTCTCGGCGGCATGGCCCCGACGATCTACCTCGAGCAGCTCGCCTACGACGCGCGGCTCATGAACGAGTCCATCAACCAGAAATCCGACGCGACCCTACAGAAGCTCCTCGTCGACTCGGATATTCGGCTCGATCCGCAGGCCCTCGTCCTCGCGCCATCGAGCGTAATCGCGATATCCAAGGAGATCGTGGGCTCCAAGAGCCACCTCGAGGCGGCGCTCCGCGCAGGCAAGAAAGCGCTGGACATCATCGAGGAGGCCCACAAGGCCGAGCGTCTCTCCCTCACCGAGCGCGAGGTCGAGTATATAGACCGCATACGCGGCGAGATCGCGGAGATCCCGACCGACGAAAGCGCCTTCGTGGAGATGATGCTGCCGAGCATCGATGCGTCGAAAGTGATATTAAAGGAATACGGACTGTAATTCGATCACCGACGCCGCTCAGCTCGGCTTCCTGTCCCAGGCCGCCAGGACCGCATCTATCGAGGCATCGATGTTCGGATCGACCTTTTGCCTGGACGGGTCCGCCAGGTACCAGGCGACCGATTCGCGCATGCCCTCCTGGAAGCTCACCGTCGTGCGGAATTCCGGCACCAGGCGCTTTAGCTTGGAGCAGTCGAACAGGGCGCTGTAGGTCTTGTCGCCGAGGAAGTGGGCTCCGCGCTCCGGGTCCACCGCCGCGATGAAGTCGGAAGGCACATGCACGATTTTCGGCTCGACGCCGAGGGCGACGGCGATGGTAGCGTGTATCGCGTCCCAGGTCAGGGCCTCGTCGCCCGTGATCTGCACCGCCTCGCCGATCGCCGCGGGATTGCCCAGGAGCCCCACGAGGCCCACAGCGAAATCGCGCGCGTGCGTCAGCGTCCACAGGGACTGCCCGTCGCCGTGCACGATCACTCTGCGGCCGTCGAGGATGCGCCTGGGCACGGTGAAGTCCGAGGAGCCGAAGGCGGTTGGTATCATATGCGAGCCATAGGTGTGCGAGGGCCTGATGACGGTATAGGGGAAGTCCGTCTCGCGAGCTTCCGCCTCGAGCCGCTTTTCGCACTCGATCTTGTCCCGCGAGTACAGCCAGAAGGGGTTCACGAGGGGCGTCGACTCCGAGATCACGTGATGGACGGGAGGCTTGCGGTAAGCCGAGGCCGAGCTGATGAACACGAACTGCCGCGTCCGGCCGCGAAAGAGACGAATGTCTTCTTCGATGTGGCCGAGGGTATAGGCGACGAAGTCGACCACCGCGTCGAAGCGCTCTCCGCCTATGGCGCGGGAGGCGGCGGCCTCGTCCCGAATGTCCGCACGCAGCGTCACCACTCCCGGCGGGGTTTCGGTCGCATTGGAACCCCTGTTCAGGTGCCAGACTTCCATGCCCATGGCGAGGGCGCGCAGCGTGCAGTCGTGGGAAAGGTTCCCGGTGCCGCCTATGAACAATACCTTCATACAGCCTCCTGAATGGCGAATCCGGCCTCGGCCGCCCCGCATTCCGCCTCGAGGAGCCGCGCGAAGCGGGCCGCGCAGGCCTCAAGGCGCTCACGCGGGTCGGAAGCCGGCGCATATACGATCGCGACTATGTCGTGGGCGGCCTCGAAGACCTTGGTGGCCATGGCGTCCTTAACCGGATTGCCGCAAGGCTCCCAGACCTCGCCCGAGCGTCGGCAGACGACGATGAGGTCCTCGAGATCGATCTTCTGGCCCGATGGGTTGAACACGAAGGCCTCGCCCGCTACGCCGCGTCGAAGCAGGAGTTCCCGCCCCGTTTTATCGGCGTCGAATACGCTCGCGGGATAGCCCCACTCGAGGCTCACCGCGTTGTTCGCGTTCACCGGGCCGTTGACCAGGGGGAAGCCGCCTTCGAGGGCCTCGTCCGCGAGGGCGGCCGCGAGCAGGTACTCGCTCGAGGGCTTTGCGCGGCCGGCGGGCTTGTATTTACCGTGGCGAAGCATGTCGCGCACCGCCGCCTTGCGCTCGGCAGGCAGAAAGGCCTCGCCCGCGGCGTGCACTCGCGCGAGCAGCTCCGCGAGGTGATCGGGCAGGACCTCGGTCTTGGGGCAGCCGGGAAGGCCCTTGGCCCAGACGAGGGCCGCGCGAAGGTTTTTCGCGTCGAGGGCGGGATCGCGCGCCAGCGTCGGCGAATTCATGAGACCCCCAGCATATCAGTAGCGGTTCCGTCCGAGGATCGCCTCGACCGGCTTCCTGATCTTCGGCCGAGATGAATCCGCCTCATCGGGATAGCCGAGCGAAATCACGAGGCCGATCCTCTTCGAAGCGGGTATGCCGAGGAGACGTTTTATCGTGCGCTCGTCGAACCAGCCCATCATGCAGGTTCCCAGGCCGAGCTCGGCCGCCTGGAGACAGAGATGCTCCGCGGCGATACCGATGTCGATGAGGGGAAAATCCCTTTTCTTGATCGCGGCCCCGATGCGGTTCAGGGCGGTCGAGGGCTCTATGACGACGACGACTATGACCGGAGCCTGCACCGCGAATCGATTGAAGGAGCTGCCCGGGCCGACGGTAGCCTTCGCGACCGAATCCTTGAGCTCCAGATCGTCGACGAGGATAAGACGCCAGGGTTGTACGTTGCTGGCCGAGGGCGCAAGGCGCGCCGCCTCTATGCAGAGGTCGAGCTTCTCCGTTTCCACCGCCTTCGGCGAGTACTTCCTGACGCTTCGCCTCGACGTAATCAAATCCATGAATTGCATGGGCACCTCACCGCGGACATATTGAATCAGTCGTTTTCGTCTTTTCCAGTCGCCCTCTGCCCGGGCAGCGTCTCGATATCGGGGATAAGATTCGGTTGCCGAGACGCCTCCGGCGCCGCGCGTGGGGCCAAGGGCGCCCGGCCCAGCACTTCCGGATTATGGACGAGGTCCCGGGGTTTGGAGCCCCGCGCCGGGCCCACGATGCCCTTTTCCTCCATCAGCTCGACGAGGCGCGAGGCGCGATTGTAGCCGACCTTGAGCCTGCGCTGGATGTAGGAAGCGCTCGCTTTCCCCTGCTGAAGCACGATCTCGAGGGCCTTCTCGAAGAGGGGGTCGTCGTCCTCGTCGCCGAAGAGGGAAGGCTCGCCGTCCTCCTCGTCCTCGTCGATGAAGATCTCCTCGTCGATGTATTCCGGCTCGCCCAAGGTCTTGACGAACTCGACGGCCTTCTCCACCTCTTCCTCGGAGACGTAGGAGCCCTGCATGCGGATGGGGAAGGGGTCCCAGGCGGTCGCGACGAGCATGTCGCCGCGGCCCAGGAGCTTCTCGGCCCCGACCACGTCGATGATGATCCGGCTGTCGAATTTGCTCGCGACCATGAAGGCGATGCGGCTGGGAATGTTCGCCTTGATGAGGCCGGTTATCACGTCGATGCTCGGCCTCTGGGTCGCGAGCACGAGATGTATGCCGACGGCGCGCGACATGGCCGCGAGGCGGGCGAGGGTGGACTCGAGCTCCTTGCCGGTCGTGGCCATGAGATCGGCGAACTCGTCGATGACCACGACGATGTAGGGCAGGCGCTCTTGGGCGAGGCCCTTGTCCTTGATCTTGCGGTTGTAGCTCTTGACGTCGCGCACGCCGACGTGGTCGAGGAGGCTGTAGCGCCGCTCCATCTCGCAGATGCAATATTGAAGCGCCTGAAAGGCGCGTTTGGGCTCGGTAATGACGGGCGTGAGCAGGTGAGGGATGTCGTTGTAGAGCTTGAGCTCGACGATCTTCGGGTCTATGAGGAGGAGCCGCACCTCCTGCGGCGAGCGCCTGTACAGGATCGAGAGGATGATCGAGTTGACCAGGACGGACTTGCCTGAGCCGGTGGCGCCGGCTATGAGGAGATGGGGCGTCTGCGTGAGGTCTATGAACTGCGCCTCGCCCGCGATGTCCTTCCCGAGGATGATGGGGATCTCCATCCTGGCGGTCTTGAACGATTCGTTTTCTACTATCTCGCGGAGCGAGACGATGGAGCGCCTTGCGTTGGGTACCTCGATCCCCACCGCGTGTTTGCCCGGTATCGGAGCCACGATGCGCACGCTCGAGGCCGCGAGCCGCAGGGCGATATTGTCCCCGAGGTTGCTGATCTTGGAGAGCTTTACGCCGGGCGCCGGCAGTATCTCGAACATCGTGATGACCGGCCCTTTGCGTATGCCGGTGACCTCGGCCTCGATTTTGAATTCGGCCAGGGTTTCGCGGAGAATCTCCGCCGAGCGCTTGGTCTTCTCGTCTACGATCCAGTATTCGCCGTCGGGATAGGCGGTCAGGATGCCCTCGGAAGGGACAAGGTAGGGCGTATCCTTTCGGCGCGCGAGGATGCGCTTGAGCGCGGCCGCGGAGGCCGCCGAGGCCGCTTCGTCGCCCTGCGGATGAGAGGGAGGCACGGAAGTGAACTTGATGAGGTGCTCGCCGTCCCGCTCCACGACGGATTCGGCATCTTGGACTACGAGAGGAAGTTCGGGGATAGCCGAGGGGGTCGGCGCGGGCAGGTCATCCTCGAGGGCGTGGAGGATCGGGACTGGTGGCAGCTCGGGCACGCGGAATTCGAAGGTGGCTTCCTCGTCCGCAGCCTTGAAATCGATCGCAGGGGAGCGGGGCGCCTCGGGGCCGGGGGGCGGCAATAGGCCGCGAGTGGGGGGCGAAGGGGCTTCCTGCGCAGGCAAAGAAACGGAAAGCCGCGTAAGGATCCTCGAAAAATAGATGACTAAGGCGGTCAAGGCGAGGGCTATGGCTATGCCGGCGACGAATAGGGCGGGCAAACCCGCGGCGGCGAGGTAGGGTCGCTGCGCCAGGAAGGACTCGTTCTCGGCCGATAGCCGTGCGATCGCCGCGATCGGAAGGAAGGGCAGGACGGAGCCGACGAGGGCCGCGATCGCTCCAGGCCGCCAACCCGGAAGAAAGGCGACGATCCCCGCCCCCGCCAGCCAGAGTGGCACGAATAGGGAAGCCCAGGAAAAGGCCCCGATGAGGAAGGATCCGAAAGAAGCGAGAAAAGCCGGCCCGCCGGAGGGCGAGGTGCCCGCGACGATGAGAGCCATCAGCGAAAAAGCCGAAAGGGCGGCTAATGCCGTTCCGAGCAATATATTGGCCTTGGAAGTGTAGGATTCGTCGGACATTGACTTGGAACTCCCTGCTTGCCGAGGTTTTTACAAATCTTTCGACTTTTAAAAACCCGCCGCTAAGTAGTACTATATCGGCAGCCCCCGCGTACACAGTAAAGCGCGAACCTTGGCGCATGCCTCTTTTCATATATGGGAATTATATATACATTATTCCCTCGCGCGAACGGGGAAAAGGCGCCCCCGAAAGGATGTTCAATGGTCATCGAGAAGGATCGTGTCGTCACCATAGACTATAAGCTCCAGGATTCCGCGGGCGAAGTTATAGACGAATCCGAAGTCTCGAATCCCCTTATCTACCTGCACGGCAACGATAACATCATCGCCGGCCTAGAGAAGCACCTCGTAGGCAAGAAAACGGGCGATGAACTGGCATGCGTGGTCCCGGCCAAGGAAGGCTACGGCGAGCGGGACGAGGCTCTCGTATTCAAGGTGTCTAAGTCCGAATTCGGCGACGGCGCCACCATCGAGCTGGGTATGCAGTTCGAGGCCCAGGGCGAAGACGGCGCGCAGATTGTCACCGTCAGGAGCATCGAAGGCGACGAGGTCACGATCGACGCGAACCACCCCCTTGCGGGCGAGGAGCTTCACTTCACGGTCAAGGTCGTCGACGTGCGCGAGGCCACGGCCGAGGAGCTCCAGCACGGACACGTCCACGGCGGATGCGACTGCGGCTGTGACGAGGGCTGCGGCGACGGCGAAGGTTGCGGCGAAGGCAAGGGCGAAGGCTGCGGCCACGGCGGATGCGGATGCTCGGATTAGAGCGGCGCCCATGCGCCTCAAGCCCCTCGATATAGTCATTGCGATAGCGGCTGTCGGCGTCATCGCCTTCACCGCAGTCGTCGCCTACGGTCCGGGCGGAGGCCAGGCGAGCGCGGTTCTCACGGGCAAGGGCGGCGAATGGGTATATCCCCTCTCGGTCGACAGGGTGATACGCGTCGCCGGCCCCCTCGGCGATACGATCGTCGAGATTCAAAACGGGGCGATACGCATCAAGGACTCCCCCTGCCCCAACAAGACTTGCATCGCCGCGGGATCGATCGAGAGGACGGGCCAATGGCTGGCATGCCTTCCCAATCAGGTCATGGTCCGGATCGAGGGAAGGAGAGCGGATGCCGGCGTCGACGCTTCCGCCTACTGAGACTTCGCCGATCGAGTCGCCGAAGAGGGGCCCGGCGGACATCACCGCCCTGCTCGGAGCTTTCTGCTTCTTCCTCTCGGCCATCGAGTACATGGTTCCCAAGCCCCTCCCCTTCATGCGTCTCGGCATCGCGAACCTCCCCATTCTACTCGCCGCCGATCTCCTTCCCCTGCCCTGGTACATCGCTCTTGCCCTCGTAAAAGTCTTCGGGATGAGCCTAATCTCGGGTTCCCTCTTTTCGTACGTCGCGCTCTTCTCGCTCACGGGCACCCTGACCGCGGCCCTCGTCATGTGGGTCGCGCGCAGAACTCTCGGTCGCCTGGTGTCCGCGGTGGGCGTATCGATCCTCGGCGCGGTCGCGTCGAACGCCGCGCAGATGGGCCCGAGCGTGCTGGTATACGGCGTCGCCGCCGTACGGCTGATGGCGCCTCCCTTCCTGGCCACCGGTCTGGTTACCGGCGCATTGCTCGGCGTCTTCGCCGAGCTTTTCGTCAAGGAGTCGCGATGGTACGCGCGAGCGCGGGGCGAGGCCGATGAATAAGGGGGAAGGGAGGGCCCGCCGCCGTGAAGGCAGGACGCTGAGGCGCGAGCGATGGGAATCCCTGTTTACGCCGGCGACTCTCGCAGCCGCCGGAGCGGCGATATCGTTGGCCTATTTTTCCCAGCGCTCGCTCGAGGTTCGCGCGGTGATGTTCCTGTTCTTCGTGGGCGCGGCTTGGCTTTCGGGAAAGAAACTGTCCCTCGTCGCGACGATAGTCGTTTCCGCGGGCATAGTGGCCGCGAACCTCCTCGTCCGCGTGGGCAGGGTCGTCGCCGTCCTGGGGCCGCTCAAGATTACGGAGACCGCTCTCCTCGATGGGCTGGGCAAGGCCCTCGTCTTCGAGGGCCTCATGTATATTTCCAAGGCGAGCATACTTCCCGGCCTGCGGCTGCCGGGGCGCTTCGGATCCCTCGTGGCGACGGCTTTCGTCTATTACGACCGCATCGTCGAGTACAAGGGAAGCATCAGGCCGGCGACCCTGATAGCGGACGCGGACAGGCTCATGCTCAAGATATGGGACGAGCCCCTGTCCGAGACCGCGTCCGAGCCGCGCCGCGCCCATGGACCCGTCGCCGCCGTGGCACTAGCGGCGGCCGTCCTGGCCGCCTACGTTCCGCTCTTTATCCGAGGGTGAACTTGTCCATTGCGACTCGCAGCTCGGCGATGAGATCGGCGTTTTCCGAGCTCAGGCTTATCGTTCCGGCTACCGCCTCGTTGATCTCGCGGGTGCCGCTTGTCATCTCTTGGTTGTTTCGCACTACGGCCGCGTTGACGCTCGTCAGTTTTTGCACCTGATCGAGCATGGACGCGTTGCCCTGCGCCATCTCGCCGGAGCCGTGCTCGATCTCTCGGGTGATGTCGCGAAGCCTCGTGAGACCTTCGAGCACAAGCCTGCCGCCCTCCCGCTGCTCGGCCATGGAGGAGCCCATCGTGCGCACCTCGTCGCCGAGGACGGAGGACTTGTCCAGGATGGACGCGAATGAGCCCACGGCCGCGGCCGAGGCGACGCGCACCGCGTCGATCGCGTCGGTGACCCTGCGCAGGTCCGCCGAGATGTCCTTGGATTGGGAGTCCGCCTGCTCCGCGAGCTTGCGTATCTCGTCGGCCACGACCGCGAAACCCCTTCCCGCGTCGCCCGCGTGGGCCGCTTCGATGGCGGCGTTCATCGCCAGAAGGTTGGTCCTCCCGGCGATCGCGGTTATCAGCGCGGCGGCCTCTTCCAGGTTCCGGGAGTAGCGCACTATCGCGGCGACCGACTCGCCCACCTCGTCGATCCTCGCCTTCCCTTCTCCGCCTTCGGCGACGAGGGCTTTGGAGGCTTCGACGGCAGCCGCGGCATTGGCGGCTACGGACTCTACGTTGGCTATCATCTCCTCGACGGCTGCCGCCGACTGGGAAATGACCGAGGATTGGTTGGCGATCATCGCGCCAAGTGCATCGACGCTGCGCGTTAGTTCCTCGATCGCGGCCGAGACCTCCGCCACGGCAGAGGATTGCTCCTTAAGCTGGCCTCCCGTGCTCGCGATGTTGGAGTTGATCTGGACCACCGCCGCTCCGGTCTGGGACATCATCGAGGAAAGGCTCTGCCCCGTATTCTCGAGAAGGGCGAGACGCTCTTTTACGGCGCCGATGAGGGAACGCAGGTCGACGACGAGGCCGTCAACGCTGGCCGCTATTTTACCGAGCTCGTCTCCGGTCGATATCCCCGTGGTCACCGTGAGGTCGCCATCGCCTATTTTGCCGACCGCGGCCACGAGGCCCCCTAGAGGCTTTGTGATGGACCGGATGATGAGGAAGGCGATCGCTACATAGAGAATAACCGCGCCGATGATAACCGCGGACAGCACGAGGGAGATCGAGCGGGACTGAGCATGGGCGCTCTCGGAGGCGGCATCTCCGGTTTCGCGCAACGCGCCGAGGAAAATAGCCGTCTGGTTGCTCAGGTCCCGGAAGGCTTCCTGGATCGCATCGACGAACTCGGCGGTCGCCCGCTTGCCGGCATCGAATGCCTTAGGCATGCCGCCAAGGACGGTCAGGTAGTCCTCAAAGCTTTTGAGGACGCGACTGAGGGCCTGCGCGCTCACGGGCAGACTCTCGGCCCTCTCGATGGACAGCGCGGTGGTCTTCGCGGCCATCGAGAGTGAGTCCAAGGCGGACCGGGAGGCGGACCCGGCGCCGCGCGCGCCTAGGGACACGTCGAGCGCTCTGTTCAGGACGAAAACCTGTATGGCGAAGCACTGGCTCTGCAGGTCGTTGCCTCGACGAAGAAAATCGACCTGTACGAGTTGGACGGCATCGATGGATCCCATCAGCCTGGAGAAGCCCCGAGACAATACGGCGAATATGACCGCGCAGGAAGCGGCCATCACGAAAGCGAGAATGGCGAGCTTCACCGTGATCCCGAAACTTCCGAAGAGCCTCGCGCTGCCCCGCAGTCCAGCTGCCATCTGATGCCCCTTATTCGATCAGGACAATATTCACCAGTTTATCCTTTACGACGACCACTTTCGCGACGCGCTTGCCCTGGGTCCATGCCAGGACCTTGGACAGCGACAGAGCCGTCGCCTCGAGCTGGGCCACGGGCGAGCCGGAGGGCGCGCTGAAGCGATCGCGTATCCTGCCGTTCACCTGTACGACGATTTCCTTCGTCTCGTCGGCGCAGAGGGCCTCGTCGTAGTTGGGCCAGGCCTCCCGTGCGAGACTCTTCGAGTGGCCCGCGCGCTCCCAGAGCTCCTCGGCGAGATGGGGCGCGTAGGGCGCGAGCATGAGTACGAGGGGCTCCCATAGAGAGCGAGGCAGTGTCTCGAGCCTTCCGAGCTCGTTCACGTATATCATCATGGCGGAGATGGCGGTGTTGAAATTCAGGGAAGAAGTGTCCCCGCTTACCTTCTTTACCGTCTTATTCAGGGCCTTGAGCGATTCGCGGGAGGGCTCGGCATTCCCGAGCGGCCGCTCCGAGAGGGCCCAGACCTTCTCGAGGAAGCGGCTCACGCCGATCAAGCCCGCGGTGGCCCAGGGCTTGGACACCTCGAGCGGGCCCATGAACATCTCGTAGACGCGCATCGAGTCGGCGCCGAAATCCCGGACGATATCGTCGGGGTTGATGACGTTGCCTCGGCTCTTGGACATCTTCTGGTTGTCCTCTCCGAGAATCATGCCCTGGTTGACGAGGCGCAGGAAGGGCTCTTTGGTGGAGACCGCGCCGACGTCGTAGAGGACCTTGTGCCAGAACCGCGAGTACAGGAGATGCAGCACCGCGTGCTCGGCCCCGCCCACGTAGAGGTCGACGGGCATCCAGTACTCGCTCGCGGCTTTGGACACGAATGCATCCGAGTTCTTGGGATCGAGGTAGCGCAGGTAATACCAGCAGGAGCCCGCCCACTGCGGCATCGTGTTGGTTTCGCGCTTGGCCTTGCCGCCGCACTTAGGACAGCTGGTGTTGACCCACTCGGGAATGTTGGCGAGGGGCGATTCGCCCGTGCCGGAGGGCGCGAAGCTCTTGGTCTCCGGCAAGAGGAGTGGCAGCTCGGACTCCGGCACGGGCACGATGCCGCACTTTTCGCAGTGGATGAGGGGTATGGGCTCGCCCCAATACCTCTGACGGGAGAAGACCCAGTCGCGGAGTTTGTAGTTGACCGCGCTCTTGCCGATGCCTTCGCGCTCGATCCGCTCGACGATGCGGAGCTTGGCCTCCTCGGTCGTCATCCCGCTGAACTCGCCGGAGTTGACCGAGTAGCCGTCCTCGATGTCGCATATCGCGGGCTCCTTGGAAAAGTCCGCGCCCGACTCGTACCGCTTCGTCGAGGCGACGACCTGGATTATGGGAAGCCCGAATTTTTTTGCGAATTCCCAGTCGCGGTCGTCGTGCGCGGGGACGGCCATGATGGCGCCCGTTCCGTAAGATATAAGGACATAGTCGGATATCCAGATGGGGACGCGCTTGCCGTCCAGGGGATTGACCGCATAGGCGCCGGTAAAGACGCCGGACTTGTCCTTGGCCAGATCGGTGCGCTCGAGGTCGCTCTTTCGCGCGGCGGCCTCGACGTAGGCCTCCGTCGACGCTCGCCGCGCGTCGGCGGTGATCGCGTCGACGAGAGGATGCTCGGGCGACAGCACCATGTAGGTGACGCCGAACAAGGTGTCCGGCCTCGTCGTGAAGACTTCCAGCTTCTCGTCGCGGCCTTCGATGCCGAAGCGCACCGAGGCGCCCTCGGAGCGGCCGATCCAGTTGCGCTGCATGAGCTTGACCGCCTCGGGCCAGTCGAGGGGGCCCAGGTCCTCCAGGAGGCGATCGGCGAAGGCGGTGATCTTGAGCACCCATTGCCGGATCCTCTTCCGCGTGACCTTGGTGCCGCAGCGGTCGCAGACGCCGTCTTTCACTTCCTCGTTGGCGAGGCCGGTCTTGCAGGAGGGGCACCAGTTTATGGGCATGTCGGCCTCGTAGGCGAGGCCGCGCTCGAAGAGCCTGAGGAATATCCACTGCGTCCATCTGTAGTAATCGGGCGAGCAGGTCGATACCTCCCGCTCCCAATCGTAGGAGAAGCCGAGGGATTTGATCTGCTGCCGGAAGCGATCGATGTTGGCCATCGTCGTGACGGCCGGATGGGTCCCGGTCTGTATCGCGTAGTTTTCGGCCGGCAGGCCGAAGGCGTCGAAACCCATCGGGTGGAGGACGTTGTAGCCGTTCATCCTGAGATAGCGGCAGTAGATGTCGGTGGCGGTATAGCCCTCGGGATGGCCCACGTGGAGGCCGGCGCCTGAAGGATAGGGGAACATATCGAGCACGTATCGTCGCTTGCCCTTCGGGTAGGCCGGATCCTCGACCGCGCGGAACGCCTTATCGGCCTCCCATCGAGCCTGCCATTTTTTTTCAATCTCCCCGAACGGATACTTGGCCATGGAATAACTCCGTATGTTGAAAAACCTGTCTTGACTTTCGAGGAATAGTAAACGAGCGAGGCCCTCCGATGCAATGGAGGCGGGTCACTGGCCGTCGGCGCGTATCGTCAGATATTTCGCGGGCACGGTCTGTAGGGCGCTCTGCAGATAGCCCGAGCCGAGGACGTAGACGTCCTGCCGCAGGAGAACGCGATTGGCCGATTTTACTCCCGTATCGGGATCGACGTCATAGGCCGCGAGCCATGCGGCTCCGGGAGATCGGGCATCGAGCGCCGCTACCAGATCCTTGAGATCGGATTTCCGAGCGGCGCCCGAGGCCTCACCGGCGGCGGAGCGCAGAGCGAACTCGGCAAGTCCCTCGACGCTCGCCTCCGCGAAGTCGGCATCCCACAGGCCGAATCGGCCGCGCCCACCCAGGGCCGCGATCGCCCCTTCGATGAGTGCACGCTCCTTCCTCGCATTGCCCTTGGCCTCGCTCAAGTCCATACCGAGGGCGGCCGCGTAGGCGGCGCGGGTCAGCCGTCCCGCCGCATCCACGACGATGCCGCCGTCCGCGATGGCGCCCTCGACGAGAGGCCCGGCGAGGGCGCCGTCGGAGCCGTACAACACCGTGTCGCGCCCGTAGTCGCGCAGCCACGTTCTCGTCATCGTTCGGGTATAGGCGGCCGCTCCCGCGCCCGCCGGAGCGATCATAGCGGCATACTTGAGCCCAAGGTCGGCGCAGGCCGCCGACATGATGGCCCGCTCGCGCGCCGTGCGCGGTTCGGCTTCCTCGCCTCCGAAATAGGCGGCGACGAGGGCTTTGGCTCCCATTTTCCTGGCGGCCCAGGGGATCAGATAGGCGCGATAGACGCGATCGAGTTCGACGACCAGATCGGCCGATGCCTCGATGGAGAGCACGTCCTCTCGCGAATCGCCCGCGAGGCAGAACAGCTCGGGCCTCGCGGCCTTGGCGCGGCGAAAGCCTTCGGCGCTGCCCGTGAAGGCGGGATCCACGACGACTGCCTCGACCGAGGGATCGCTCGCGGCGCCCGCGATGAAGGAAGCGACCGCGGCCTCGAGGCCGCCAGCCTTGGCGCTCGACATGATGCCATCGGGGAGCACCGCATGCGACGCCTCGCCCTTCGAGCCCTTTCCCGAATGCGCGCGGACGAAAGCTTCCGCGCCGCGAAACTCGGGCCCCGCGACCGCTTCTGAGGGCGTGATCACGACGACGCGGGGAGGAGCCTTGGACGCTCCCTTGGCCTTGGAGCAGGAGGCTCCGCCCACGACCAGAGCGATCGCCGCCACGGCGGCGAATGCTACTCGAGTATGCATGCCGAGATGTGGCCCGACCCCAGGTCCCTGAGGGGCGGTCGAGAGAGCGAGCACTCGGGCTTGGCGAAGATGCATCGCGGGTGGAAATGGCAGCCGGCGGGCGGATCGATGGCGCTCGGTATCTCGCCCGCGGGCAGATTCTTCGGCTTGCGCGCATTGGGATCAGGTATCGGCACGGCCGCGAGGAGAGCCTTCGTGTAGGGATGATGCGGATGTGCGAAGAGCTCGTCGCGGGATGCCATTTCGACGATCCTGCCGAGATACATGATCGCGATCCTGTTGCAGAGGTATTTGGCCGTCGCGAGGTCGTGGGTGATGAAGAGGTAGGTCAACCCCATCTCGTCCTTGAGCTGGCGCATGAGCTGGAGTATGAGGGCGCGCACCGACACGTCGGCCATCGCTATGGGCTCGTCGGCGACGATGAAATCGGGCCTCGTGACGAGGGCGCGCGCGATTACGACGCGCTGGCTCTGGCCTCCGGAAAGCTGATGCGGATACTTCCGGTACAGGTATTCGGCCGGCGAAAGCCCCACCTTCTCCATCATCTCGAGGACGGCCGCCTTCCGCCAGGCCGTGTCGCCCATGCCGTGTATCGCCAGGGGGTGGCCGATGGCCTCGCCCACGCTCATCCTCGGCGAAAGCGAGCTTACGGGGTCCTGGAAGATCATCTGCACCTTCGCCCTGAGGGCCTCGAGCTCTCGCTTGTGATAGTCCGTGATGTCCCTGCCGCGATACTCGATCTTGCCCGAGCTCGGCTCCACGAGCCGAATGAGGAGGCGGCCCGTGGTGGACTTGCCCGACCCCGACTCGCCGGCGAGGCCGAGGACTTCGCCCTCCTCGAGCGTGAGATCGATATCGTCGACCGCGTGGACGAAGCGGCGCCTGCCGCCGATGAGGCGTCCCTTTACGGGAAAGTTTTTGACCAGGCGATCCGCGCGTATCAGCGTCGCCATTTTATTCGTTCCTTTCATAGAGCCAGCAGGCGACGCTTCGCTCGCCGCCCATATTCCGCAGCGCAGGCGTTCGCAGCCGGCAGACGTCCATCACCTTTGGGCAGCGCGGCGCGAAGGGGCAGCCCTCGACGGCATTTACGAGGTCGGGAGGGCTGCCCGGCATGGCCGTGAGTTCCTTCTGATCGAGGAGGATGTTCGGCACGCAGTCCATGAGGCCCCTCGTGTAGGGATGCAGGGGCTTCGCGAATATATCCGCGGCCGAGGCGAGCTCCGCGATCCGTCCGCCGTACATCACGGCGATCCTATCGGCCATCTCGGCGACCAGCCCCAAGTTGTGCGAAATCAGGAGCACGGTGAGGTCGTATTGCCGTTTGAGCTTCATGAGAAGATCGGTGAACCCCGCCTCGACTATCACGTCGAGGGCGGTGGTGGGCTCGTCGGCGAGCAGTATGTCGGGATGCAGGATGAGGGCCAGGCCGATCATGATCCTCTGACGCATGCCCCCCGAGAGCTGGTAGGGATACTCGGTAAGCCGGCGCGCCTCGATCCCGAGGTCGGCGAGTATGGCCTCGGCCCGCCCGACGCAGTCCTTCCTCGAGACTTCGCTCTCGTGGACTCGTATGGCCTCGATGAAGTGATCCTGCACCGTGACCAAGGGGTCGAGCGAAGTGAGGGGGTTCTGGAAGATCATCGCAATGTTCACGCCCCGGAGGTTGAGGAGGGACTTTTCGTCCATCGTGAGGACGTCGGTTCCCTTGTACAGAATGCTGCCCGAGGTTATCCGTCCCGGCGGTTTCATGAGCTTCAGTATCGACAATCCGAGGGTGGATTTGCCGCAGCCGGACTCGCCGACTATGCCGAGCACCTCGCCCTTGAGCACCGAGAGTGAAATGCCCTCGACGGCACGGACCGTACCGATCGAAATGGGATAGACGATAGAGAGGTCCTTGATCTCCAGGATGCTCTCGCGAGCGTAGTCTGCCATCTTCAATACTCCTGGAGCCTCGGGTTGAGGATCTCGGAGAGACCCTCGCCGAGCATCGTAAAGCCTAGGGCGAGTATCATTATCATCATCCCCGGATAGGTGATCATCCACCATACTCCCGAGGGCAGGAACTTCTTGCCCATGGAGAGATCCATGCCCCAGTCGGGTATGCCGGCCGGCAGCCCGAGGCCGATATAGGACAGGGCCGCCTCGGTCATGATCGCGTCCGCGACGTTGAGGGAAAACACGACCACGACGGTCGCGATGACGTTCGGGAAAATATATTTGGCAAGGATGACGCTCCGCCTCGCGCCTATCGCGCGCGCGGCCTCGACGTAGAGTTCTTCCTTGATCGATAGCGTCTGACCACGTACCAAACGGAAGTAGGTCGGGATGTACACCACCGAAACCGCGACGGTTATATTGATCACTCCCGGCCCGAGCATGGCGGCGAAGGCTATCGCGAGTATAAGCCCCGGAAAGGAGTACACGGAGTCCATGACCAGGGATAAGACTTTATCGAGCCAATTTCCGGCGAATCCCGAGATGAGGCCGAGGGGTATGCCGATAAGGGCGGAGAGAATGGAGGCCGCGATGGCCACGCCGAGAATGGTCCTTGCGCCGTAGACCATGCGCGCCCCGACGTCCCTGCCCAGGTTGTCCGTGCCCATGAAATGGGCGGCGCTGGGTTTGACCATCTGGGGCCCGGCGTTCTGATCCAAGGGGCTGAAGGAAGTGAAGAGGCCGGGGAATATCGTCATGAACACGATTACCCCGATGACCAGGACCCCGGCCATGAGTATCCACCACTCCATCCTGTATTTGCGCGCCGCTTCCGAGAAGCGGCCGATGAGTCTGGCTAGACCGGCCGCCGGCGAGAACCTGGCGGCCGCGGGCTCCGCGCCGCGCTGTGCTTTGTCCATCGGCGCCCTCCTAAAGCTTTACCCGCGGGTCGATGATCGCGTACAAGATGTCCACCATGAGCGACACCAGACTCACGATAAGGGCATACACGACGATGACCCCCTGGATGACGGGATAGTCCCTGAGGTAGATGCGCTCGAGGAGAAGCCGCCCCATGCCCGGCCAGGAGAAGGTCGTCTCCGTGAGGATGGCCCCCGCGAGGAGGGCACTGAACTGCAGCCCCAGCATCGTGACGATGGGGATAAGGGCGTTCTTGAGCGCGTGGCCGTAGACTACCTTGCGCTCGGGAACGCCGCGCGCCCTGGCGGCGAGCACGTAATCGGCCTTGAGCGTATCCAGCATATTGGCGCGCGTCAGACGGACGAAGACGCCCGAGAGGGTGACGCCCAGGGTCACCGCCGGAAGGACGAGGTGGAAAAGAACGTCGCCGAGCGAGGCGAAATCGCCGTGGATCAGGGTGTCGATCACGTAGAGACCGGTCGTGTCGAAGTCCGAGACGATGATGCGGCTCCCCGTTCGGCCGGCGACGGGGAAAATGTTGAAGAAGACCCCGAAGATCATCTGGAGCATGAGGCCCATCCAGAACACGGGTATGCAGTAAACGACGTTCGCGTAGAGCCTGATGCCGAAATCCTGGCCGGTGCGCCTGCGCCGCGAGGCTCGAACGCCGAGGGGTATGCCGATTCCGAGGCAGATAAGGAGACCGAAGAAGGTGAGCTCGAGGGTGGCGGGCAGTTTTTCCTTGATCGGCGTCGCCACGGGTTCCTCGAATATCATGGACTTGCCGAGATCGCCGCGGAGAAGCTGGCCGAGGTAGTCGACGTATTGCACGCCGATGGGCTTGTTGAGGCCGAGTTCGATTTTCTTCTGCTGAATGACCGATTCGGGCGCGTGGCCGCCGAGCATGGCGGAGACGGGATCGCCTGGCATCACCCGGAGAACCACGAAGACCAGGGAGAGAAGGACGAAGACCATGGGGACGCTCAGGAGTATCCTCACCATTAGATAATTCAAGACGCGTCTCATCGATCTCCTCTCAAGACACCGGGCCCCCGTGTGGGGGCCCGGTTGGATTACTGGGTCTCGGGCTGTCCTTTACTTGGTGAAATACAGCGTGTTGTAGAGGAAGATGAGGGGAGCGCCGATCTTGACGCCGGTCAGGTTCTGCTTGGTGAGCACGTGGAGGGTGCCCTGGAATATCGGCGCGCAGGGCACCTCGTCGGTCCAGTCCTTCTGGACCTTCTCGAAGAGCTGCTGGCGAAGAGCCACATCGGTGCTCTGCTCTTCTTTTACGAAGAGGGCGTCCCAGTCCTTGTTCGAGAAGAAGATGCCCTCTCCCGCGGAAGCGTCGGTCTGTGCGAAAGCGGCCGTATAATCGTCCGGGTCGACGTAGTCGGGGTACCAGCCGAGGAAGTAGGCCGCCATCTGCTTCTTGTTGAACTGTTGCTTATAGGTAGCCCATTCCGCGCTCTTTACCATCACCTTGATGAGGGGGGTCTTCTCGAACTGGGCCTTCGCGACGTCGGCGAGGTCCTTCTCGGTGTCGCCGTAATGGGTCGGGGTGTACCAGAGGTCGAAAGTGAGCGGCTTTTTGGCGGAGTAGCCGGCGGCCTTGAGGAGCTCCTCGGCCTTGGCCACGTTGCCGTCGCCGTAAACCGTCTTAAAGTCCTCGGTGTGATAGGCCATGCCCTCGGGGATCAGGGAATAGAGGGGCGCGTTCTGACCGAGGTAGACCTTCTGATTGATCTCCGGCCTGTTGATGAGGGCGGTTACCGCCTGGCGGAGCTTCTTGTTCTTGAACACGCTCTGCGAGTTCTCGAAACAGAGGAAGCGGATGAAGGGGCCGGGCAGGGTGTTGGTGGTTATCTTCGGGTTCTTGGCCAGGTCGGCGATATCCGAGGGGTTGAGCGACTTGTAGACCAGATCGATATCGCCCTTCTCCAGGGCGAGACGCATGGTCGTCGCGTCGGCGAAGTAGCGGATGATGACCTTCTTGATCTTGGGCTTCGCGCCATAGTAGTAGGGATTGGCCTCGAGGACGACCTGCTCGTCGCGCTTGAACGAGGTGATTTTATAGGCGCCGAGTCCCACAAGTTGGCCGCCCTTCAGCTCGGTGGGGTCGCTGATGATCTTGTCGACGGGATACACCCCTGGGCTCAGCGGGTAATATGGGGGATTGCCGGCTATAACCGAGGGGAAGAAGGAGGTCGGTCCCGTGAGGGTGAACTTGACGGTGAGGGGATCGACCACGGTGACGGCCTTCACGAACTGGGTGACCAGCCAGGAGGGATCGCCCTTGAGGGCGACGACGCGGTCGATGGTCCACTTAACGGTGTCCGCGGTGAAGGCGGTGCCGTCGGTGAACTTGAGGCCCTTGCGGAGCTTGAAGGTGTACTCGTCGCCTTTGTCGTTCACGGTGTAGCTCTCGGCGAGTCCTGGAATGATCTCGGTAGTGCCGGGCTTATAGGTGAGCAGGCTCTCGTTGATGTTGTTAAAAAGCTCCCAAGTGTGCTGGTCATAGGCGCTGGCCGGGTCCATCTGGGTGACCTTGTCGGTAGTGCCATAGACGAGCGTTCCGCTGGAACTCTTGCCGCAGGAGCCGATCGTCAGGACGACGGCGAACGCCAGGAGCGCCAGAAACAGTCTTTTCATGATGCCTCCATTCCGTCTAAGAATTCGTTCGATTATCGTTGTACGCGGGAATTGTGTCAATCCAATCCCTGAATCGGGCTTTGCAGCGGCGCCGACAGCGGGTATTATGAGGAACCATGAGGGTGGACGTTAAGCGCTTCTTCGACGAATTTTTCCTCTATTCCAGCCAATTTTTCGTTTTCTTCATATTGATGCTCCTGATCACGCCATCGGCGGACGCGCTGGGGCCCATGTCCCTCGTCATCATGACCCTATTCCTTGTCGTCCAGATACTCCTTCTGGTCGGGCAGGGCCATAAACCGCTGCTGAGGATCCTTTTCTCCTTTATAACCCCAGCGGCCTACACCCTCGTCCGTCTGCTCACGGGCACATTTATCCCCCTCGACATGGCCATCGGGTTTATCTGGGGTGCGGCGCTCTACGTCGGGTTCTTTCAAGCCGTCGCCCTTTCGGGCCGAGGCACGTGGTTCAAACGCGCCGCCGAGGCTCTCCTGGCCGCGGGCGTGGTTCTCCTGTTTATCTTCTTCTATTTCTATCTCGACCTGAGGCTGGGGCTCTCGAGACGCCTCGCCGCCGGCCAGATCGACTCCGCGCAGTACGCCAAGGCCCTTGGACTTGCGAGCTTCGGCCCCTCGTTCCTGAAATTCCTCGAGACTCCCCAGAACCTTTTCCTCATTTTCGGCGTAACGACCTTCGGCATCATGCTTCTCGCCAGCAAGGTAAAGGTCCTTGGCCTGCGATCGCGGATAGCGGGACTTTTCGGCACTGCGCGCGTCGATGAAAAAATTGGCGATCCCGCCGCCGCCGCGGGACAGGCTACGATCGTCACCGTTCTATCGTCGGACATCAGGGATTTTACGGGCCTTGCCGACCGTTTGAGCCCCGAACGCTCGGTGGCCATTCTCAACCGCTACTACTCGGTCTGGGCGGTCGCGGCAGATCGGCACGGCGGGCGAATTGCCGGAACAACGGGCGACTCGGTGGTCGTGGTTTTCGGTCTCTTGGGCGAGAAGGACGCCGCCGAGCGCGCCCTCGCCTGCGCACGCGACTTTATCGCGGAGCTGCCGGGCTTCCGGGACGACCTGCAGTCGGCCTCCCTACCCGCGCCCACCGACGTAAGCATAGGCATGCACTCGGGAGCCATCGTGGCGGGCGATCTCGGCGTTCAGGGATCGAGGAGGCTCGGCGTCTTCGGCGAGGCGGTCTCCACGGCTGCCCGTCTCGACTCCCTCTGCAGGGAATTCAAGCAGGATATTCTCCTCTCGCAGTCCGTATTCCGCCAACTCGAGCTGGAGAGCCAGGCGCGGCTCGTGCGCATAGGCGAGGTTCTGCTGCGCAACAGCACTCAGCCGGTGCCGGTGTACGGGACGAAATAACTACCCTAACTGCTGCTGCCGTGTGACATTTTAACTCGCCGCCGTTGGTGGGTCCTGTCTAAGAAAAACCTGCACCCTCTCGGGACCGAGGGCGCAGGTTTTTCTTAGACACCCACCGCACAACGGCACCAAAATAAAGTGTAGCCGGGACTAAACGTTTAGACCGTCATTTCGTGACTGCCACTGAAACTCAGCTGTGACTGTGGCATTTCAGCATCCCGTCGATTGCGCTGAATCACCTGTCAAGAACAAAGCTTTTCGATGATCAACCGTTCTTCATGTTGACTAATCGCGGGGACCGCGAAGGATGAAGGGTAAGCCTGGATCGGATGACCGCAGAGCATCCGCGCGAATCTCTGTAGGGCGGGGGGTGTCACAGAAAAACGAGGGGACCCGGTCCTGAGGGCCTCCTCGTTTTTCTGTGACAGGACCCCCCATGGGCAGTTCGATTGAATGTTTTTAGTTTTTGGCGACGGCGAAGCGTTTGACCGTCTTTTTCGTGGTCTCGGCCAGCCGCTCGCGAAGGACCGTCACCTTGGATATTTTCTGGTAGGGCAGGAGCTTCTGGTTGACCGCTTCGACTATCTCGCGCAGCCTCGCCTCGGCGCTTCCCCAATCGAGGGCCGCAAGTCCCTCGGTCCCCGCCTTGAATCGTTCGGCGTTCGGGAACAGCATGGCCTCGATGCCCTCGCTCTTCATCTCCTCGTCCTCGATATAGCCGCAGACGAGGACCTGTTCCACCTCGTCGAAGAGCTGGAAGCGGTTCTCGATCTCCTCGGGGTAAACGTTCTTTCCGCCCTCGGTGACGATCATGTTCTTGGCTCGGCCCTCGAGGTAGACGTAGTCCTGCCCGTCCTTGTAGCCGAGGTCGCCCGTCTTGAGCCAGCCGTCGGGGCTCAAGACCTCGGCAGTCTCGGCCGGCATCTTGTAATAACCGGACATGACCATCGGACCCCGGACCGCTATTTCGCCGACTCCCTCGGAGTCGGGCTCGAGTATCTTCATCTCCACCCCCGCGACGAGCTTGCCGACGCTCGTAACGATGAAGGCGTCGGTAGGGTTGAGGGTCAGTATCGGCGAGGTCTCCGTGAGGCCGTAGCCTTGGACGAAATCGATTCCGAGCTCGTTGTAGCGGCGGAATACCTTCGGGGCGAGGGGCCCCCCGCCCGAGATGCAGATGCGGATGCTCGCGAGGCCCGCCTTGTCGAGGATCGAATGGAAAATCCTCTTGCCGGGGTTCTTGCCCGTGAGCCTTTTTATCAAGAAGGAGACGCCCATCAGGGCGAAGATAAGGCCGTAGACCACGGACCCCTTGTCCTTCACGCCCCTCATGATTCCAGCAAGTAGTTTGTTGAAAAGAAGGGGCACGCCGAGGAACATCGTGACTTTGGCTTCCTTGAGGTCCTTCAGGACCTGCTTGATCACCAAGCGCTTGGCGAACACGATCTCGGCTCCCACGGAGACAGCTTCGATGAAAACGGCGAGCATCGTGTAGGCGTGGTGAATGGGAAGGAGGGCGTAGAATACGTCGCTGTGGAAAATGGGCAGGTTTGCCTGCGACAGGTAGGCGTCGGCGACCAGATTGCGGTGGGTCAGCATCACGCCCTTGGGGCTCCCCATCGTGCCGCTCGTGAAGAGTATCGCCGCGAGGTCGCCCTCGGCGGGTTTGTCGAAGGCCGGCGCCTCGGGGGCGTCGAGGTCGAGCACGTTGCCTGGCCTACCCGCGGCAATGGAGAACACCGCCTTGAGAGCGGGGCTGGCGGCCGTGAGCTCGGCCTCCTTCTCCTCGTCCACGAAAAGCGCGACGACGTCGCCGGCCTTGACGAGATTGGCCAGCTCCGTGACGGTGAGCTGGTAGTCCAGAGGAACGACGACCGCGCCCGCGGTGAGAACGGCGAAATAGGCGACGGCCCATTCGGGGCTGTTTTTACCGGTCACCGCGACCTTGTCGCCGCGGCCTATTCCCAGCGAGCGGAGCTTGCGCGCGGCCCCCTCGATCTTTGCCAAGGCCTCTCGATAGGAAAGGCTCCGTCGTTCGGGCTCGAATACGGTAAAGCATGCCCGATCGGCATACCTATGGGAAGTGAGGACGAAGAGTTCGGGAAGAGTCGGCCATTCACCGCTAAAAATCGTTCCGCGATAGTCGTCGAGGAATTTCCAAGGCCGGTCGCGCGCAATTTTCATCCTGTCCTCCGCGGTTTTTATGGTAACTGGATAGCCCCGAGTGCCGCAATAGCTCCCAGGGCGTATTTATTTGGACAAGGACGAAAGCGGATAGTTGCGGTAACTTAAGGTCTTCGAGGATGTTACAACCGATATGATAGGCATGCGCGAAACGACAGATATGCATTCCTTCCTCATGGTCATCGCGGGCGCCTTATGCATCCTCCTGGCAGCGTGCTCGGCATCTGTATCTTCGGTGATCCGGTCTGACGGGGGGGCGCGAATCTCGGTCCAAGCCGAAGTGCCCGCCCCCCTCGCGGCCAAATTGCGCAAGTTCGGGGCGGCGGGCTCGGCCGCCTCGACGGGCCCATTTTTCGACACGGCCGCGATACGCAAATCCATAGACGCCAGACCGGCCTTTACCCTCATCGAGCTGGCCCAGCCGAGCCCCGATTCCATTAGAGTCGAGGTCTCGGCACGTAGTCTCGAGGAGTTGGCGGCGTCTCCCGATTTAAAGGGCTCCCGGCTGCTAACGATGTCCCGGGGCGCGGGTTGGGCCGAACTTCGCTTCCGCCTCGAACGCGGAAGCGCCAAGGCGCTCGCCGCTCTATTCCCCGGCATCGATCCTTACCTGGTGGACGCTCTCTCGCCCCCCGCCCTCGAAGAAGATCCCGTCACAGTCGACGAGTACAAGACAATGCTGAAGAGCGTCATTGGCGAAAAGGCCATGCCGGCGATGGAAGGCGCGATGGTCAGCTTGACCCTTTCGGCCCCCGGAACGGTCATCGGCTCGGGGGGAGGCAGCCTTTCGGGCTCCACTCTGTCCGCGAAGATTCCCCTCATCCAAGCCCTCACTCTGGAAAAACCGATCGAGATATGGCTTCGATGGAAACAATGAACGACCTCTCAGCGAGCCGCCGGGTATTCGACCCTCCTGCGAATAAAAAGTGAGGCCGCCAAGGAATTACCCCCGGCGGCCCTAGCGCATTGAAATGAAGGATACGAAATTTTACATCCGCCTTTTTACCTTCACTTTCTTACATCCACTTTTTTGTTTGCTTGTTACAAAGCAGACTATGTGCCAATTTTGAAAAATTCATATGGAATATCAGGGCTGGTTACAAATGTATCTGTATATAGAATGATTTAATGGAATTATTGATGATCATTTACAGCGAAATAAAAGTAACAAACTAGGGCCAGGCTTGTGCATTAATTCAATAGATTTGTTAATAAATCTGTAATGATTGGCTTTATTTACTTTCTATTAAAATATTTAGCAAGCGTGTGCTGGATCAGCCTCACCGTGAATAATCTCACATCCCTATTTCCTATGTTACGAATCAATTCCCCTATCTCGAGAGCCCTTTAATCGCTTATTTAGAGCCGTCCGCGATATCCCTAAAAGATCTGCGGCTATGCCTTGGTTGCCTTTTGTTCGGCGCATGGCCTCGCGGATAAGTTCTTCGGATGCCTGCCTGAGGCTCGGAAGCCTCTCCCAGGACGAGAAGCGAGTCGCATCGCCCCCGATGGCGATTTTACTCGGCGCGCTTTTTGAGCCGGTTCCGCGGAGGATTTTTCTCCGGAAGCTCTCGAGGCCGAGGACTCCGCCTTTGAGGCTGCTCATGGCATCGAAGACCATGGACTCCAGCTCGCGGACATTGCCCGGAAACTCGTAGGACTCGAGGAGGACGATGAGTTCGTCGGGGATGGCGGGTACGCCCCTGCCGAGGCGCTCGGCCGATTGCCGAACGAAATGCGAAACGAGGAGGTGGAGGTCGCCCGGCCTCTCGCGCAGCGGGGGCAGTTGGACGAGGTGGGTCTGAAGTCGGTAGAACAGGTCGAGCCTGAAGGCGCTCGCCACGGATGCGGCCCGGAGATCGCGATTCGTCGCCGTGACGATAGTCGCGCTCGACGCCTTGGGAAGGTCGGCTCCGAGAGGATAGTAGAGCTTATCCTCGATGAGGCGCAGGAGCTTCACCTGCGAGACCGGCGAAAGCTCGCCGATCTCGTCGAGGAAAAGGGTGCCGCCTTCCGCGCGCTCGATGTGGCCCCCCCGATCGGAGTCCGCGCCCGTGAAGGCGCCCCGCTTATGGCCGAAAAGGTTGTCGGAGAACATCGTGTCGTCGAAGCCCGAGATGTTGAGACTGACGAGGGGTCCATGCCTGCCCGAGAGGCGGTGGATGGCCTGGGCCATAAGCTCCTTGCCCGTGCCGGATTCTCCTACAATGAGAATGGGTTTGGGCGAAGCCGCTATCGTCTCCACATAGCGCATAACGCTCTGCATGCGCTCATCGGCAGTAATGAGATAGGAGAAAGCGGCGGACTCGGGGCGCTTGGCCGCGAGAAGGGTGTCTTTGAGGGCAGAATAGTCGCGTTGTAGCTCGCGGATCGAGAGGGCGTGGCGGATGCTCGACGCCAGGCGCCCCGTCTCTGCCGTCTTGGGCACGTAGTCGAAGGCGCCATGGCGCATGCAGTCGATCGCGCTGTCGAGGTCGTTGACCGCGGTCGCGACGATCACCGGAATCTCGGGGTGATTCTCCCTCGTCGCCTCGAGAACTTTCTGACCGGGCATGCCGGGCATCAAGAGGTCGAGGACCATGACGGAGATATCTTTTTCGTTGACGAGAACGGCCACCTCTCGCGGGTCCGAGCAGCAGATGACGTCGCGGAAGCCCTCGAACCGCAGGAAGCGATCCATCCTTTTAAGCACGTCGGGATCGTCGTCTACGACGAGGATGCTCGCCCTGCTGCCTTCACTCATCGCTGCCTCGCTCCGCGTCAAGGATAGCCGGAAGGACGACGCGAACCTTTGTCCCCCTGCCCTGCACCGAGTCTAGCTCTATTTCGCCCCCCGCGTCGCGTACTATGCCGAGGGCCACCGGAAGGCCGAGACCCGTTCCTCCCTCGGCCAGCTTTGTCGTAAAGAAGGGCACAAAGAGCTTATCGACGTGGGAAGGATGGATGCCCCTCCCCTCGTCCTCGCATTCGAGTATGACGCAGCCTTGGCCGGAGTCGAAGCGAGTCCTCAGCGTGACGCCCGAATCGGGGCCGGGAAGAGACTGCAGGGCGTTCTCGAGTACGTTGACCGCCACCTGAGTGAGCTTCTGGAAGTTGGCATTGACGTTGGGCAGTCCGGGAGGGTTGTCCAGGACGAATCGATGCGTCGATCGGCCGACGAGGGGTTGGAGCAATCGCGCCGCGTAGGCCGCGACGGCGGAGATATCCACCGGCACGGGAGGCGAGAGCGAAAAATCCCTCGCGTAATCCTTGAGGTCCTCGACGATTTTCTTTATTTGCAGCCCGGCGTTGTAGGTGTCGGCGAGAAGTTCGGGCAGTTCGCGCATGAGCTCCTCGCCGGTCCATCCGCGCACGCTGAAGCCCTCCGACTCTTCCATGAGCCTGCGCAGGATGGGAGAGAGCTCGCGCCACACTTCCGATATGACGGGCAGGTTGCGGATCACCGCGTTGTTCGGGGTGTTTACCTCGTGCGCTACCCCGGCCGCGAGGATGCCGAGGGTCTTGAGCTTCTCGAGCTCGGCGACGCGCCTGCGCGTCTCGAGAGCCTCCTCGACGGAGCGCCTGAGCGACACGTGGGTATCGACGCGGGAGAATAAAAGCTCGTTGGGAGAAAGCTTGGGCAGATAGTCGCTGGCTCCGGCTCGAAAGGCGGCCTCGACCGCCTCGGCGCTCTCCCTGTCGGTCATCACGACGACGGGGAGCTCCTCCATGCTTCTGACGGCGCGGATTCGCGAGCAGGCCGCGAGCCCGGCGCGCCCCTGCCCGGACGCGTCCAGGAGCACGAGATCGAAGCGGCGCTCGGAGGCGAGCTCGACGGCCTTGTCGGCGGAAAGGGTCGGCGCGACGGCGTAGCCCCGTCCCTCGAGGTAACGCTTGAGCGCCTCGAGGAAGACGGGATCCTCGTCGTAGGCCAGAATGAGGCCGCGCGTATGCTCGCCGGGCGAGGTCTCTGAAAGGTCGGCCTGGACGGGCCTCGCGCTCCTGAAGGCCATCCACCCGAGTATCGACGAAAGTCCGCCTCGCTCGGCCGCCCTGCCGGCTTGCCGCCAGGAAAATTCCCTCGGCAGGTCGAGGTAGAAACGGCCGTGGCCGTCGGACCAGGAATAGCCGAGGGAGCCGCCGAGTCGCTCGGCGAGAAGGCGCGCGACCAGAAGCTCGAGGCCGGGGCCGACCGCCTCGGGCCCGTTTGGGCTCCCTTTGGTATGGAATCGGGACAGCACGTCTTCGTCGAGGGAGGGCGCGGAATCGACCACGGCGAGAGCGACCCGGCCGCCTCTCATCCCTCCCTCGACCCTCACGATTCCGGACGGACTGCGCTTGAACGCGTCGGCCAGTAGATTGTAGACGATCTGCTCGAGGACCCGGCCATCGGTCCGGATCTCCGCTTCGTCGACGGTCTTTTCGACCGCGATGTCCTTTCCGGACGCGATGTGCCACGCCGATCCCTCGGCCCCGTCGACGATCTCGCGCAAGGAGACATTCTCCGTGCCGAGGGCCAGGTCGTCATTGCGCAGTCGAACGTAGGTCGCGATGTTCGCGACGCTTCCGAGCAGACGCAGGGCCTCGGCTTTGACGAGGGCGGAGAGCCTATGCTCCTCGGACGCAAAGACGGCGGTGACTTCGTCTCCCAGCGCGACTTCGGCGCGTTGGGCATACTTGACGGCCAGGTCGTCCATGGCGTCGATAAGGCCGACTATGCCGAAAAGCGGCGACCGGAACTCGAGGCTCGTCCCGATTAGGAATTCTTCCTTCACCTTGTTGGCTCGTTCGAGCAGCTCGATCGAGCTGCGCTGGTCCTTCTCCTTCTCCCTGCGCATCGCGTTGATAGCGTCGCTGATTCCGTAGGAGAGTATGAGGATCTGCGCGAGCGAGCCCACCGCCTCTCCTTTGCCCCAGATTGTCTCGAATTCCGGCGGGAGGAGGCCGAAAGAGCCAATGCGGGACAGGGCGAAGCCGATCGTCGCGAAGACGATGGAGTAGAGAAAATACCGTTCCCGCCTCCCTCCGCCGTGGACGGCGTAGACCGCGGCGGCCAAAACAGCCAGTCGGGAGAGCAGGTCGAGATAGTTGCCGATGCCCATCGCCATCCGTAGGTTCAGCGCGGCGAGGCCGACGAGATAGAAGGGCCCGAGGCAGGCGACCGCGAGAAGAACTTTGGACAAGAAGGACGAACGGCTCTTCAAAGAAAGGAAGCTCCTCGCGAAGAGGGCCATGCCGAAGGTCATGAGCGTCGAGGAAAAGGACATGGCGCGCTTGGCGACCCATGCGTAGCCGAACCGGGTGACGACGCCTCCCGCGCCGTTCAACATGGCGATCATGAGGAGGAAGCCGAAAAGATACGTGAGGTAGAACCCGTTCGCGCCTTCACGGAGAGAGACGGCGATCAGAAAAGTGTATATGAATACCGCCAGGAGGGCCCCGAGAAGGAACCCCGCGAATCCCAAGTCGAACTCGTTCGCTTTGAGGTACGCGAAAGAATCCCATAAATTCGCGCGGACTCTGAGTAGGCCCTCGGAGGCGAAGCGCATATACACGGTCTTTGCCTGTCCGGAACCCATGGTCAGGCGGAAGGTATACTCGGAAAGGTAATGCCTCCCCTCGTTCGACCGCATATTCGAATCGACCGTCCGATTTTCCACGCGGCCGTCAGGGTCCACGAAATAGACGGAGACGTCCTCGGCGCCGACCGGTCCGGCCTCGAGAAGCCAGGATCGGGCCGAGGCCGCGCTTCGCAGGGAAAAGCAGAGCCATACGACCTTGGCATCGATCGAGCCCCAGAGGCGGCGGGACTCCGTCACCGCGAAGCGCGTGGGGTCCGGGCGGAAGCCCAGCCTTTGAGGCGCGTCCCCCGCGGCATCTTCGAAGGCGGTCAGGGCGAAAGGCAGGAGCTCGATGCGCGTCATACCATCGTGCAGCTCGATGACGCCAGGCTCCAGCGCGGTCGCGGGCAGGGCGAGAAGCATGCAGGCGGCCATCGCGAAAAGGGCGGGCGATATCCTACGAGTCACCGCGGTCCCCCCCCAGCGCCGAGGCCCACGAGGGCCGCACGCGGCCCGCGCGGAGGGCACGGCGCAGAATCTCGAGCAGATCCTTGCCCCGTTCCGCCAAGGCGCCGTCGGGCAGCTCTACCGTAAAGGGCCTGCTGCAAATCTGCTCGGGATAGTGCGCATCGGACCCGGAGATCGCGACGTGGGCGCCGGTCAGCTCGGGCGACGGCTCGCGCATCGATTCGACTGCGTCGTAGGGCCCGGGCGGAAGGAAGCCGAGCTGACTCGATACCGAGAACATGGGCCTGTCCACGTGGGCCGGGATAACGATCGCCCCGCGCGCGGCGGCATCGGCGCAGAGCTCGTCAAAACCCATGGTAAGGGCCGATCCGAGATAATAATCGACTACCTCGAGCACCACCTCGTCGGCGTCGACGACGACCTGGTCGCCGAGCTTTTCGGGATCGTAGGGTAAAACCATCAGAAGATCGCGGAGCCTGGCCCCGAAGTCCAGAGCCTCCGCGACCGTGCCGAAGAGGCAGATGACGTGGACCTCCTCGATGCTGCAGGCCTCTATCCCGAAAAGGGGCGCGACGCCCTCGCGTCGGCACGCCTCTTCGAAGGCGGGGCAATTCAGAGCCGAGTTGTGGTCGGTGAGCGCTACGAGGCCGAGGCCCCGTTCGCTGGCCAGGCGGGCGAGCAGCGAGGGCGACACCCGGAGGGAGGCGCAGGGCGATAGGCAGGAGTGGTTATGCAGGTCGGCGAGGGCTGTCACGGCCGACGCAGGGCCGTCCAGAGCCGACCGGAGACCTCGAAGGCGTTCTCGTGCGTCCGGAATACCGCCACGCCCTCGGCCCTCGCGGACTCGACCATGTCGGCCGGCAGTGGGCGGAAATTGCAGACGATGATCGCGGCGAGCCCGACCAGGCTCGCGACTGCCACCGCGTTCTTATGAGCCTGCACCGTGACGAGGACGCCGTCCGCCTTGGCATTGGCCATGACGTCGGAGAGGAGGTCGGAGACATAGCCGGTCGATATCTCGCGATCCTCATAATCGGCCTGCATGATCTCGAGGTCGATACCGAGCGCCGTGGCGATCTCGCTGATGCGCATTCTTATCCCCTATCAATAGTGGATGACGACGCGGACGAAGGTGCCGCGTCCCTGTCCGGAGTCGATGGAGAAGTCGTCGGACACGCGCTTGGCGTTGGGCAGACCCATGCCCGCGCCGAAGCCCAGGCTGCGTATCCATTCGTTGGCCGTGGAGAAACCCTCGGTCATCGCGGCGGCGACGTCGGGGATACCCGGGCCCCTATCCTCGGCGACGATCTCGATCCGCCCCGCCCCAGCGACGCAGGAGATCGAGCCGCCCTCGGAATGTATGGCCTCGTTGAGCTCGAGCTCGTACGAGGCCACCGCGGCCCGGCGCACGATCGAGGCGTCGACTCCCAGGCTCTTGAGCGCCTTCTTGATCTCGGCGCTGGCCTTGCCGGCGTTCTCGAAATCGAAGCGAGTCACCTGAAAACCGAGCCTGACGAGCCCGTCGGCCGGACGGTCGGTGGAGGCGTCCGCGGCGGACAGCTTCTCCTCGAGGCGCTCGACCTCCTTGTTCATCGCGATAAGGAGGGCGCGTATGATGTCGGAGGCGCAGACTATGCCGACGAGACGGCCGTTCCGATCCAGGACCGGGAAGCGGCCGAACTTGTAGCGGTTGAAGTACGTGGTCGCGAAGGCCAGGGGCATATCGTTCTCGAGCGCGATGACCGTCCGCGTCATGAGCTCGCTGGCGCGCTCTCCGATCCTGCCCGTGTCGAGAGCCTCTATCACGTGGCCCATGGATACGAGTCCGACGAGGCGCTCGCCCTCGACTATCGGCACTCCCGATATCTCGTTGTCCCGCATCCGGTACTGGACCTGGCGCATGCTGTCCTCGGGCGAGGCCGTGATCACGGGCGAGCTCATGGCGTCCCGCACCTTGAGGCGGTAAAGGATCTCGAGGACGACCTGCGGCCCCGTCTCGGGGCTTATCGGAAGGACGGACATCGTTATAAGTATGGCTCCACATGCGGGACTAAGGCAAGGTCAGAGCCCTCCGATGTGCCGATATATAGGCATCGGCCGATGTGCTCGATGGGGGATGGACATGAGAAGGATGACGATATTGGCGGCCATGGTTTTTCTGGCCGCGGCGGCCAGCTCCGCGCAGAGCGCGGGCACGCAGAGCGTGGGCGCGCAGAGCGCGGGTACGCAGAGCGTAAACGCGACCGGGCAGGGAAGCGGCGCCCCTTTCCGCTTCGCCTTCTCGCAGGTGAAAGGCGACAGGTACCGCGCCCTTTCGACCGTCGACGAGGACGTCTACGTCAACCACCGCTTCGCCCACTCCTCGCGGATACTCAACCGAATCGCCTACGAGATCGTCGACGCCGCCCCCGATGGCTCATCGTGCACCCTCCGCGGCAGCTTCGAAACTTCGGAGCGCGCGAAGGGGGACTCTGCCTACGTCGTCTCCGAGAGCTACGATTCCGAGTTCACGCGCGATCGGCTTGGGCGTTATACGATCGACCCCAAGTACTATATGCCCGTCGTCCGCGACGTCCCCACATTTCCCGACAAGGAACTCTCGCCCGGCGATTCCTGGACCGCCCCTGGCGAAGAACGCCATGATTTTCGCCGCGTCTTCGGCATACCAGACCCCTACGAAATACCGATCGACGTCCGCTACCGCTATCTGGGGCCCGTCGCGAAAGAAGGAAAGAACCTCCTTCTCGTCACGGCTTCGTACACTATTTTCGAGCGCCCGAAGGAACCCCAGGCCTACAAGGAAGTGTTCCCGATACAGATCGGCGGCTACTCGAACCAGAATATCTACTGGGATCCCGCTCTCGGCCAGCCCGTCGCCTACGAGGAAAAATTCGACTTCGTCTTCGATTGGTCCGACGGCTCGACCGTCGAGTATCGCGGCACCGCGCAGTCCGAGGTTACCGAATCCACGCTGATGGATCGCGGCGCACTCAAGTCCGAGATCGAAAAGGCGGTCGCCGGCATGCCCAACGTCAGCGTCGCCTCGACCGAAGAGGGCGTCACCATCAGCCTTGAGGATATTCAGTTCGAGGCCGACTCGGCGATATTGGAGGCATCCGAGCTCGCCAAGGTCGCACGGATAGCCGAGCTATTGAAGCGCTATCCCGACCGCGACTTGCTCGTCTCCGGACATTCGGCTGCCGCCGGCTACGCGGCGGGGCGAAAACAGCTTTCCGAAGATCGGGCCAAGGCCGTCGCCGAGCGCCTGATAGCCCTGGGAACCAGGACCCCGGACCACGTTCGAGCGACCGGCTACGGCGACGAAAGGCCCATCGCCGACAACGCGACCGAGGCGGGCCGCGCGCGAAACCGCCGCGTCGAGATCACCATATTGGAGAATTAACTCGACGAAACGCCAGGCATTAGCCCCTTGGCCCGCAGGTCAATGGAATTGAGAATCTGCATGAGCTCCGGCTTCTCGATGAGGTCGATGAGCCTCGCCTCGACGAAGCGTTTGGCTTCATCGCTGAAGGTCCCCGCCGTTATACAGTAACTTTTGCCGGCCTTGAGGTCCTTGACCCGCGCGTGAAAATCGCGCAGGGACAATTCGCCCACTATGCCCTGGGCGCGAATGAAATGGAAAAGTACGAGGTCGGACCATTTGGCGGTCTCGACCTCCGCGAGGATATCCGCCCAATCATTGCCCTCCACGGAGATGTCCGTGATCTTGACCTTGGCCTTGGGAAAGAATAACAGGGCGATCTTCCTGCAGAGCGTGACGAAGTCGCCCGTCGAACCCAGGAGATACGTGTGGAAATTGCGGTTGGAGTTCAGCTCCCTGTATTTCACGAGCAGGGAGGGCACGTCCTTGTAATCGGGGGAGACCGTCTGGATCTCTGTGAGCAGGATTACCGCCTTGCCGATGTCCTGCATATTGAGGGCGGCGGCGGCGAGGCGATACTTGAGCTCGACGACGGTCTCCACCTTCAAGTTCTGATGCCTGAGGCCGATCTCGAAATCGTCCGCCGCGCGCTCGAAGAGCCGCATGTTCATGTGCACCGTCCCCGCGAAGAGAGAGGCGCTGGGACCGAACACGGGATCGGCGCGAAGGTGGAAAAATATCTTCAGCGCCTGGTCCAAGTTGCCCAATTCGTAATAGCACTCGGCGGCCGCGAAGAGGGATTCCTTGTCGCCGGGCTCGAGGTCGATCGCCTTGCGCAGGGCGATCAGCGCGTCCTTGTATGACTTGACCTTCAAGAATGAGTTGCCAAGGTAACGGAGCGTCTCCGCGTGATCGGGCTGAGCCGCCGTCGCCAGCTTAAATAGGGCCACGGCCTTGTCGTAGGCTTTACTCCGGTATTCGAGGACGCCTAGATTGAAATTGACCTCGTAATCGCCTTGCTTGAGGGCATGGGCAGCCATGAGGCCCCGGTAGGCGTCGTCCCCCTTGGGCGGCCTGAGATTGAGCGCCGCGATGCCATAGCGCGAATTGACCTCGAATCCGTCGACATCCGTATTGCCCGCGCCCGCCTCGGATATCTCCCCGTATAGCTTGAAGGCGCGCTCCCAGTCCCGCTCGTCCCATGCCATGGAGCCGAGCGCCGCGAGGGCCTCGACATCCTTGGGGTTGGAGGCCAGTCTGCGGTTGGCCTCCTTGAGGACCTGCGACTTGTCCTTGAGGCGCTTGCCGCCTCCGCCGGGAACTTCTCTCTTCTTCGCCGAGGCGGCCATGACGAGCACTACGGCGAAGATAAGTAGCACGACTACCGTCGCTACGATGGGAAGCAAGCCCATGCGGACAATACTGAAGCCTTGCGTGCTCGATGTCAACATCGATCGTCTAGCGGCCGGCCGTCACCTGAGGATATAGTATAGAACCGCTTCCAAGGAGTACGTAACTTGAGGATCGCCCTCGTCTCCGATAGCTACTGGCCTCGCGTGAACGGCGTCACCGTTTCCGTCCAAACCTTCCGCGACGAATTGGAAAGGCTCGGGCACAAGGTCATCATACTCTGCCCCGAGTATCCGCCCTCGCGAGGCGCGGTCCTCCGCGAGGCGTCGGTGCGGCGCTTCCCCTCCATGTCCAGCTTCGTGTCCACCGAGGACCGCCTCATCCGTCCCTCGGTCTTCCCGTACTTTGTCCGCGCGCTGGAACGCTTCAATCCCGACGTCATCCATATCAATACCGAGTTCACGGCCAACATCGCGGCGCGCGGCTACGCGAAGCTGCGCGGCTATCCCGTCCTCGTAACCTCGCATACCGACTACGAAGATTATATCGGCAACTACATCACCTACGTTCCGGTGCGGCTATTGCGCGCGGCGGTGCGCTTCCTCATGCGATCCCTCTATAAGACCGCCGACGTCGTCATAACGCCCTCGCACACCCAAGAGCAAAAACTCAAGGCCTATCACATCCGCAAGCGCTTCATCGTCGTCCCGACGGGCATTGCCGGATCTTTCGCGCCGCGGGACAAGGCCGAAGTGGCCGCCTACCGCGCCGCGCTCGATGCCCGCTTCCCCGCCCTCGCCGGCATGCGCATTCTCCTCTTCGCGGGCCGCATTACCCTGGAGAAGGACGTCAAGTTCCTCATCCCCGTGCTGAGACGCATACTCGCCTGCAGGGACGACGTCGTCCTCCTCTTCGCCGGCGACGGCCCGGGAAGGGCCCAGGTCGAGACAGCGGCGAAGCGTTCGGGGCTGTCCGATAAATGCGTTTTCATGGGCTACGTGGGCCGCGCCGAGCTTCCCCTCGTCTACGCCGCGGCCGACGTCTTCGTCTTCCCATCCAAAACGGAGACCCAGGGGCTGTGCACGATCGAAGCCATGGGCACGGGCCTGCCAGTCGTCGCGATAGGCGAAATGGGCACCCTCGACGTCATGCGCGGCGACCACGGCGGATTCATGGTCGGCGATGACAAGCAGGAATTCACCGATTCCGTCCTGCGCCTGCTGGACGACGAAAAGCTCCACGCGAGCAAGTCAGCGGAGGCCATAGCCTGGGCGCGGCAGTACCGAGTCGAGGTCACGACGGCGCGCCTCGTCAGGCTTTACAAGATAGTCGCGGCCCAGCGCGCTCGGAACCTCAGGCTGCGGAGCGGGATACGCTGAAGTTCATCGCGAGGCGTAGTTCCTGTCGAGCCAGTTTTTGTACTCCCCCGACCGCACGTGCTCGCACCACCGGGCATTCGCGAGATACCAGCGCACCGTCTTGCGCAGGCCCTCGTCGAAACTGGAAACCGGCTTCCAGCCGAGCTCCTTCTTGATCCGCGAGCAATCGATCGCGTAGCGCCTGTCGTGGCCGGGCCTATCTTTCACGTAGGTAATAAGGCCGCGAAGCTCGCTCGGGCTTTTACCCGACTCCTCCGCGACCAACTCGATGAGGCGGCTTAAAAGGCGGATGTTCTCCCACTCGTTCTCGCCGCCGATATTATAGCTCCGACCCGCCTCGCCCCTCTTCATGATCTCCCAGACGGCGTCGTTGTGGTCCTCTACGTATATCCAATCTCGGATATTCTTCCCGTCGCCGTAGACCGGAAGGCTCTTGCCTTCGAGCATGTTGAGTATCATGAGGGGAATCAGCTTCTCGGGAAACTGGTAGGGCCCGTAATTGTTCGAGCAGTTGGAGAGAGTGATAGGGAGCCCATAGCTGTGGTAGTAGGCCATAACGAGGTGGTCGCTGCCCGCCTTGCTCGCCGAGTAGGGCGAGCGCGGATCGTAGGGCGTATCCTCGGTGAAGAAGCCCGAGTCGCCCAAGGAGCCGAATACCTCGTCCGTGCTTATATGGTGGAACAGGACCTCGCTTCGCCCTTTCCATGTCTTCCTCGCCGCGTCCAGGAGGTTAAACGTTCCCATCACGTTGGTTTTAATGAAGACTTCCGGACCGAGAATGGACCTGTCCACGTGGCTTTCGGCCGCTAGGTGCGTGACCGCGTCGGGTTCGTAGGCCCGGAATATCCGCTCCACCGCCGCCCGATCGCAGATGTCGGCCTTCTCGAAGAAATAGCGCGTCCCGCCGAAGGCCTTCGCCACGTCGGCCAGGCTTTCCGGGTTGCCCGCATAGGTGAGGGCGTCGAGATTTACGATCCTTCCCGCGAAGTCGGCCTTGTCGAAAAGGTAGCGAATAAAGTTGGAGCCGATGAAGCCCGACCCGCCGGTCACGAGAATGGTCCGGAATTCCCTGTTCACGCTATTCATCTTCCTTTTATCGGTTGCGACAACGTGGTTAAAAAAACCGATAGGGATTTCTCCCAGGTCGGAATCGAGAGACCGTAGGCAGCGACGATTTTTTTCTTCGACAGCACCGAGTAGGCCGGCCGCCTCACCCTGGTGGGATACTGCGCCGTAGTAAGCGGGTCTATTTCGCAGTCGCGTTCGAGGATGCCCTGTTCGCGCCCGAGCCTCCGGATCGCGAGGGCGAACTCGTGCCAGCTCGTCTCGCCGAGATCGGTGAAGTGAAAGGTGCCATAGACCGTCCGCGGCGCGCGCAGAATAACCATGATCGCCGCGGCGAGGTCGGCGGCGTAGGTGGGCGTGCCGCGCTGGTCGGCCACGACGCCGATCCTCTCCTTCTCGCGCATCGATTTCAGCATGGTATGGACGAAATTGGGGCCGTGTTTCCCATAGAGCCAGGCCGTACGGACGATCACGTGCTCGGGACAGACCGCGCGAACCCGCGCCTCTCCCTCCGCTTTCGTGCGTCCGTACACGCCGATGGGCGCCACGGGATCTTCTTCGAGATAGGGCCGGGAACCCGAGCCGTCGAAGACGTAGTCGGTCGAGACGTGCAGGAGTTTCGCGCCCATCGAGCGAGCCGTCACGGCCATGTTTTCGGGTCCCTCGGCATTCAGTCGCGCGCAGAACTCGGCCTCTTCCTCGGCCTTCTCAACAGCCGTATAGGCGGCGCAGTTCACGATCCATTCGATTTTTCTGCCTTCGGAAAAAGCCGAGAGAGCCCTGGGATCGAGGATGTCCACGTCGCGGTCCGTACCGACGAAGTCTATCCCTGCTGCGGCGAGCTCATTCGCGAGCTCGGTCCCGAGCATCCCTTTATTGCCGATAAGCCAAATCATCGAAGTAGCTCTTCTTGGGATCGAAGGCCGGCAGGGCCATATCCTTGACCGACAGCATTGGCGGCAGGCCCGCATCGGGCCAGGCTATGGCGATACCGGGATCGTCCCAGCGTATGCCGCCCTCGTCCTCGGGATAATAGAAGTCCGTACACTTGTAGGCGAAGACCGCCGCCTCCGAGAGTACCATGAATCCGTGGGCGAAACCCGGTGGAACGTAAAACTGATTGTGGAGCTCGCCGGAGAGAAGCACGGCTTCCCATTTTCCGAAGCTGCCCGAGCCCGAGCGCAGGTCGACGACGACGTCAAAAACCCGGCCCGAAATGACTCGGACGAGCTTGCCCTGGGGGTGGGTTCTCTGATAGTGAAGGCCGCGCAGCACGCCTCGCGAGGATGCGGACTGATTGTCCTGCACGAAGCGCTGATCGAGCCCGGACGCGAAAAAATCCCGCTCGCTATAGGACTCGAAAAAATAGCCCCTTCCGTCGCCGAATACCTTGGGCTGAATCGCATAGAGACCGGGAATGGCTAGGGGACTGCACTCGAAGGGCATGACGTAGGCCTCCGTGTACTTGTATCAAGCCCCGATAATTCGCGTCATTTCAGCGGCTTTATCGATTTTTTCCCAGCTGAATCCATCCCTGCCAAAATGCCCATACGATGCCGTCTTCTGATAGATGGGCTTTTTCAGATCCAAAGTCCGTATTATCCCGGCCGGATCGAGCTCGAAAACCTTCCTGACGGCTTCCGCTATCTTCTCCTCGGGCACTTTCCCGGTACCGAGGGTATCGATCATGACCGAGACCGGATCGGGCACTCCGATCGCATACGCAAGCTGCACCTCGCAACGCTCGGCCAGGCCCGCGGCGACGATGTTTTTGGCCACGTATCTGGCCATATAGGCAGCCGAGCGATCGACCTTCGAGGGGTCCTTGCCGGAGAAAGATCCCCCGCCGTGCCGACCCATGCCGCCGTAGGTATCGACGATGATCTTTCGACCGGTAAGCCCGGTATCGCCCATCGGCCCGCCGATGACGAAGCGCCCCGTCGGGTTGATGAAGAACTTCGTCTTCTCGTCGATGAGTCCGCTCGTCTCGAGTACGGGCCTGATGATTTCTTTTATAATCGTATCGTGGATCTCCTGATACTGGACTTCCGGATCGTGCTGGTGCGAAACGACGACCGTGTCCACGTGAACGGGCCTGTGCCCCTCGTATTCGAGGGTTACCTGGCTCTTCGCGTCCGGCCGAAGCCAGGGAATTTTCTTCGACTTGCGCAGCTCCGTCGCGCGGATGAGGATTTTGTGCGCGTACATCAAGGGGGCAGGCATCAGCTCCGGCGTTTCGCTGCAGGCGAAGCCGAACATTATTCCCTGGTCGCCCGCCCCCTGCCTCCCCCTGAATTCGTCCAGCCCCTTTCCCGCGACGCCCTGGTCGATGTCGGGAGACTGGGCATGGATGGTATTCAGCACCGCCATCGATTCATAATCGATGCCGTAATCGGGATTGGTGTAGCCGATGTCGTAGACGACGTCCCGGGCGAGTTTCTGGATATCGACATAGGTATTCGTCGTGATCTCTCCGCCGACGAGCACCATCCCGGTCGTGGCATAGCATTCACAGGCGACGTGGCTCTCGGGATCGTCCATGAGGCAGGCGTCCAGAACGGCGTCCGAAACCTGGTCGCAAAGCTTGTCGGGGTGTCCCTCGCCGACGGATTCGGAGGTAAACAGGTACTTGGTCATGTGTTCTGCCCTTCCCTTAATATCTGTATGAGTCCGACTTGAACGGACCCTTCTTATCGACGCCGATGTATACGGATTGCCTGGAAGTCAGCTCGGTGAGAACGATGTTCAGCTTCCCGAGATGCATACGCGCGACCTCCTCGTCGAGCTGCCGCGAGAGGACCTTTACGCCGGGTTTCGCGCTTGCCCGCGTCGACCAGAGCTCCATCTGCGCGAGCACCTGGTTCGTGAACGAGGCGGACATCACGAAGGAGGGATGCCCCATCGCGCAACCGAGGTTGACGAGCCGCCCCTCGGCCAGGAGGATGATCGAATGCCCGTCGGGAAAGAGGTAACTGTCCACCTGCGGCTTTATATTGGTTTTCTTGATCCCTGCCAGCGCACTTAATTCCGCTACCTGTATCTCGTTGTCGAAGTGACCGATGTTGCAGACGATAGCCTGGTCGCGCATCTTCTTCATGTGCTCGAGGGTAACGACGTCCACGTTGCCGGTCGCCGTGACGTAGATGTCCGCCCGCGAAAGCGTATTCTCGATCGTCGTAACCTCGTAGCCCTCCATCGCCGCCTGGAGGGCGCAGATGGGATCGATCTCCGTCACGATGACGCGCGCGCCCTGGCCGCGCAGGGATTGGGCGCAGCCCTTGCCGACGTCCCCGTAGCCGCATACCACCGCGATCTTGCCGGCGAGCATCACGTCCGTCCCGCGCTTTATCCCGTCGATCAGGGATTCCCGGCATCCGTATAGATTGTCGAACTTGCTCTTCGTAACCGAATCGTTGACGTTGATGGCGGGGACGAGGAGCCTGCCGTCCTGGGCCATCTTGTATAGCCTGTGCACGCCCGTCGTCGTCTCCTCCGAGACACCCTTCCATTCCTTGACCACGTCGTGCCAGCGGCGTGGATTCCGTTTCAGGATCGCTTTCAGCCTCTTTGCCAGAGCCGCCTCGTCCGTGCTCTCGTAGCTCTTGTCGAGTATCGCAGGGTCGTTTTCGGCTTCCCAGCCGAGATGAATCATCAGGGTGGCGTCGCCACCGTCGTCGACGACCAGCTCGGGCCCCTTGCCCCCGGGGAAGGACAGGGCCTTGTCCAATAGCTCCCAATACTCGTCCAGGCTCTCCGCCTTCCACGCGAAGACCGGCACGCCCTCCGGCTTTTCCGCGCTTCCCTGGCCCACGACTACAGCGGCCGCGGCGTGGTCCTGCGTGGAGAAAATGTTGCAGCTCGCCCAGCGCAGCTCCGCTCCAAGCATCTTCAACGTCTCTATGAATACGGCCGTCTGGACCGTCATATGAAGGGAGCCGGTTATCCGCACCCCTTTGAGCGGCTGAGCCTTCCCGAATCTCTCCCGGGCGGCCATGAGGCCCGGCATCTCCTTCTCCGCGATCGCCAGCTCTTTTCTTCCGAATGCCGCCAGCGATATATCCTGTATCGAATAATCCATTGTTTCTCCTTTTAGCGCATGGTCCAGGAGTATGAGGCGCCAATGGTCAGCCGCATGATCAGTTGGACGTTCCCAGCCTGCGGCACGTATATACTATCGGAAGTGGATCCGTAGTTTGGCGCCGCTTCCAAGGCAAGGGGATCTATAGCCACACCACCCGTAAGGCTTCCGTAGATTCGCCAGGGACCGGTCCGCCACGAGGCCGAAACCGTGCCGAGTATGCGCTTTTCTATCGTTTCATTATCGAGGATCTCCGTGCCGCCCGGATAGGAGAGGAGGCCATCCCAGGCATCGTTCGGGCTGTTCGTGCCCGCGAGGAGGAGCTCGAGGGATGCGTAGAGATCGCAGCCCGATATACGCTTGGACCAGTCGACCATGAAGGCGAGATTGTCCTCCCCATACTTGTAACCGAGCGAGTTGTCCTCGATGCTGATGGAGTAGTATTGCCCATCCCAGTTGAACACCGTGTCTGGATAGTAGGTGTAGCTGTACGGATAACCGTTGGCCTCATGCGCGACGGTCTGGAAAGTATATTTTGTGGCTCCCGCCTGGTAGAAGCCGAAGGTCCCGTAATCGGTCTTCTTGCGGCCACCCATTGTCCAGGCCAGCTTCCAGGGATTGTTGGGCGTGCCGCCGAGGCCGAAGACCGAGAAATCGTCGATGAGGAGCTGGGCGTTGAGCGACAGCCCGTCATCTCGTTTCCAGTCCCAGAACATGCCGACGATCTCGTTTTCGTATCCCCCCGTGGCCCAGGGACTCCCGGACACCGATTTCCCGTACTGGATAAAGTACCCGGGAATGGGATTGAAAAAATACTCGGCATCGAAGCTACGCCCGGTGTAGACCGCCGCGTCCTGGAACCCGAAGCGCATGCCGGGGGCGATCTTGAAACCGAATATCTTGAGATTGGCCCCGCGATCGGGAAACCCGATCGGAAAAGAAAGGGTCGTTACGTCCGAGCGGGAGTTCAGCTCGGTCCAGCGGGTCTCGAAGAAGAAGAAATCGTCCTCGTAGTCGAGCCTCATGCCGAGGGCGCTGTTGCCGTTCGAGTTCACGAAAAGCGAGTAGGGGCTGTCTATGACGTCGTATTGCTGAAAGCGACCTGCGCTGAAGGAGAGGGGGCCGAGATGCGTCCTCGCCCCTCCGTTGTCCATGAGGAAATATAAATGCCCAAGACGGCCTCCGGATACGTTCGCGCTCGTCGCGCCGTACTTCGTGTTGTCGTACACCGAGAGGTCGGCCAGAAGGTCGAAGTACTTCGTGGCATAATCGAAGCCGATGTAGGCTCGGCCGGTCGGGCCGTTCCAATAGTCGGCCTCGCCGCCCGACACGTAGCCGCCCTCGGTACCGAGGGTGAGCACGGGCGAGGGCCTCTTCTCTCCCTCCGTGGAAGGAGTCGTGAAAACGGCAAATGGGTCGACATAGGGCGCCGGGAGCGAGACCTGGGCGACGAGGACGCCTCCCGAGGCCACGAGAACGGCGACGAGCAGTGAGGCCCGGACCGCCTGCCGGACCCTCGATTGGTTACACATGCAAAGCTCCCTTTAGAGTACTGCTTTTTCGGCCGCCGTTTACTTGACGGGGCCGATTTCGGTCGAATTGCGGAAATGATAGGCGGCCCCGAAGGCGGCCTCGACCCACCAGGTCCCATCTCGCGTGAGGACGGCCGGCGTCGTGTAGAGCTCGAAGGAACCAATACGCCAACGTATCGGGAAAGCCGCCTGTATAAAGAGGAAGGTGGAGCTGTCGGCCAGCGGGGTAAGGGATGGCGTGTCGATGAGGTTTGCGTCCCAGATCTTCGACAGGACCAGGAGATCGATCCCGAGCCGCAGATTCGTGCCCCTGGGCTCCAAGCCTCCCATGAACTCGCACCAGGTCGCGCCGGGGCCGTAGGGACTGGTCAGTGGTATGAGCCCGTCGCCCGCATCGAACTGGACGCGGTATATCATCCTGGCGAGGGGATCGACGTCATGTGGCGAGTCGGGCGAGCCGTCGAAGTTCCCCCAGAGGTAGTGGGTGTAGCCCGCCTCGATATAGGCGTCGACTGCCCCCGGCCCGACTCGTCCATTGTATTTCGCCCCGAAGACGCAGGCCGGCTCGGAGGGCGTCGTCGCGTTGGAGATGCCGATGGAGTTGACGTTGAACGCGTCCAAGCCGGCCATGCCCATGATCCTCAAGCCCTCGATCGGTGTCCACGACGCGTCGGCGAGTATGGACATATTGTTCGACAGGATCGAGGCCTGATGCCAGGACATGACGGGGAGGAAATCGGTGATCAGAAAGCGGTTGTTCCGGCGCGCATACATCACGTCCGCTGCCACGCCAATCTGGAATTTGCCGAAGTCCCAGGTAAATCGGTGCAGCGCCTCGATGATCGTCGTGGGATTGGCAGAGTCCTCAAAGCCGTAGGGCAGTTCGGAGTAGGTGAGGTTCGATGGGGTTGGGTAGTCAGCCGGGCTGAGTCCTTCATTCGGATTGACGTCTACCCCGTCCCAGGATCCTTTCGCCTCCATCGTCGCGACTATCCAGTTCATCCCGAGCCTGCCGAGCCTGCCATTGAACTGGAAGGCGTCGAGGTAGGGCAGACGGGGCGAGGGGTAGAGGCTCCCTTTGAGGCCCTCGCCCAGGTCCACCTTGTCGCGGCCGAAGGTTATGTCCACATTGTCGCTCCGCCAATAGATCGCGCCCTTTGCGATCAAGTTATTTTTTTCGATGGCGATGGGGTTGCCCGATTGTCCGAGGGATAGGAAATTGTCAGGAGAGAAGAGGGAGCTATACCCATCGCCGGAAAACTCCTTCTGCAGCTCCGCGGCGAAGCCGATCGCGAAGCCTTTTTTCCTCCCGAGCTCCCAGTCTATAACGGCGAAGGGCGGCACGTTCAGGACGTCGCGCGACAGATCTATGCCGCTATTGCCGATGCCGGCATCGATCGCCTTCTGCTCGACGAGGACGTCGGCGCTGCGCAGGTGGTATTCGTAGGTGATATCGATGCTCGTGCGGAGAAGAAGGGGGTCGGGATCGGCGCTCGCGTTCTGATTCCCCTGGGTGAAGGCCAAGCCCGAGGCGACGAGCAGAGCGAGGCCAACTAGCTTTTTCATTCGGTGGGGCCCTCCCCATAATGTGCGGATTCCGAGATGGACTTGTTGAGAAGTCTCACTTTTTTGACTTTCATATAGTGCATGACGAGGAAGAAGGCCCCGACTATCGCCCAGGACGCGAGCATCAGCGCGAAGCCCGCTCTGGCGCCGATAATGGTCGCCACCAGGACCGCGGCTCCGAGAATTACGCAGAGACCGTAGACGATCACGAGGGACTGCCGCGTGCTGAAACCGAGATTGAGCAGCTTGTGGTGGATGTGGAATTGGTCGGGCGTGAACAGCGAGACGCCCAGGCGCCACCTTCGCAGCACGGCCGACACCGTATCGAAAATGGGCACGAGGGCGATGGTCACCGCGGGCAAGAGCCCGGTTTCACGTTCATAGACTACGCTCCCGAGAAGAGGGATGACCGCGATGAGGAAGCCGAGGAGGAGGCTGCCCGAGTCACCCATGAAGATATTGGCGGGAGGAAAGTTGAAAAAGAGAAAACCGAGGATGGCGCCGCCCGCCGCCGTGGCGGCTATGGCGGGCAGGTACTGCGCATCTTTGTAGAATAGCACCGCCCAGGTCGCGCATGCGATGAAGGCTACCCCTCCCGCGAGTCCGTCCATCCCGTCGATGAGGTTGATCGCGTTGCATATGCCTACGATCCACAGGACGGTCAGTACGGGCCCCAGGACGCCGAGCTCGACGCGGTAGGGAGCGAAGGGCAGCTCGAAGACGGTGAAGCCGAAGCCCAGGGCGACTACGGCGACGGCGAGAAGGACTTGGAAAACCAGCTTGAGGCGCCCGCCCAAGTCGACGAAATCGTCGATCAGGCCCAATACGTTGAAGCCGAGCCCAACGAGCATGAGAAGCCAAAACCGTAAACCGGGAGAGGGCAGCTTTCCGGAAGGGCTGAATATCACGTATACGAGAACTGTCGTCGCGAAGAAGGAAAGGGCGATGCCTATCCCTCCGAGCCTCGGCACCTGGCCCGTATGAATTTTCCTCGCGCCGGCCCTGTCGTACCAGCCGCGCGACCGCGCGACGCGCAGTACCCCGGGGATAATTGCCAGGCACAGGAAGAGAGATATTATAAAAGTAAGAAGATAGGACATCGAGTCTCCTGACGGCGCTTATTATTACCGGTGCGGCGGAATTTGACTATAGCCCGTCCCCTATCGTACTATCGCACGAGGAGTTCTTTATGGCAAAAAAAATCCCGTCAGAGGAGCCGCGAGAACAGGCGAATCTACTCCACGCCGGCTTCGAGATCGGCATTCTGCTGAAAGGTCTGCACGCGGTATCCGAAATCGTCGGAGGAGCGCTGCTTTGGTTCGTGAGTCCGCAATCTCTTGGCAGGGTTATAAAGATCCTCACCCAAAATGAATTGGCCGAAGACCCTCATGATTTTCTCGCTAACATAATGATCCGCGCGAGCGAGCACTATTCGATAAGCACCCAGCATTTTGGCGTGTTCTATCTCTTATCTCACGGAGGCATCAAGGTCATACTCGTCTTTTTGCTTTGGAGAAAGAAGATTTGGGCTTATCCCCTCGCCGTGGCGGTGCTCGTGTTTTTCATCGTCTATCAAACGATCCGATGGACGACGACCCATTCAGTCTTTCTCACCGCATTCACCGTATTGGACTTAATAATGATCTGGCTGACCATCGTGGAATACCGGAAGCTCAAGTCTCCGCCACAAAGCGGAGGTACCGGCCATACTCGGTCTTGGCCATGGAATCGGCGATCTTAATGAGGCGCTCTCGATCTATCCACCCTTTATGGAAGGCTATTTCCTCTATACAGGCCACATAGAGTCCCTGGCGCTTCTGGATAGTCTGTATGAAATTGCTCGCCTCGAGAAAACTGTCGGGATTCCCCGTGTCGAGCCAGGCGAAACCGCGTCCAAGGGTCTCCACCCGAAGGCTGCCTCGGGCGAGATATTCGTTGTTGACGCTCGTGATCTCTATCTCCCCGCGCGCGGAGGGCACTACTTTCGACGCGATTCGGAGGACCTCATTATCGTAGAAATAGAGTCCGGGTACGGCGTAGTTCGATTTCGGCTTGGCGGGCTTCTCTTCGATGGAGATCGCGATCCCTTTGTCGTCGAATTCGACCACGCCGTAGGCGCCGGGATCCTTGACGTAGTAGCCGAAGATGGTCGCTCCGGATTCGCTGTTCCCGACCCTTTCCAGAATGCCGCTGAAGCCCTGCCCGTAAAAGACATTATCGCCGAGGACAAGGGCGGCGCCGGCGCCGCCGATAAAATCCTTTCCGATGATGAAGGCGTCGGCGAGCCCGCGAGGACTGGCCTGCACCGCGTAAGTGATGGCGCAGCCGATGCCGGATCCATCCCCCAGAAGCTCGCGATAGGCCCCGATGTCTCGAGGCGTCGATATCACGAGAATGTCCCGTATTCCGGCGAGCATCAAGGTCGATAAAGGATAATAGACCATCGGCTTGTCATAGATCGGGAGCATCTGCTTCGACAGCGCCTTTGTCGCCGGCAACAGTCTCGTCGCGTTGCCGCCGGCGAGGATTATCCCTTTTCGCATTTTTTATTCTCCCTTTCGAAAATTTCGGATGGGGCGCGCCACACGGGAGCGGTAGAGTTCGGCGATGCGCTCGTCGCCGTACTCGGCGATGACGAGCTGCCGTCCGCGGCGCCCCATGGCCTCGGCCTTGGGGCGTCCGAGATCGAGGGCCTTGCGGAGGGCCGCCTCGAGGGACAGGCTGCTCCTCGGCTCGGCGAAGAAGCCGGTCTCGCCCTCGCGAACGAGCTCGCGGCAGCCGGGGGCGTTCGTCGCTATAAGGGGCTTGCCCATGCTCGCGGCCTCGAGGAGGGCCCTCGGCAGCCCCTCCCGGTACGAGGGCAGCACCACAAAGTCGGCCGCGGCGATGAGTGGCCGCACGTCGTCGGCTCGGCCCAGGTACTCGACGCCCCCTTCCGCGGCAGCCACGGCGAGTTCGGCGCGGCTGGGTGCGTGAGGAGAGCCCTCGTCCCAGGGGCCGGCGACGAGGAAGCGGGCATCGGGACGGTCGCGTTTCAGGGCGCGGGCGGCCTCGAAGTATTCGGCGATGCCCTTCTCGTAGATCAGGCGCGACAGCATGAGGAATACCGTCTTCCCGTCCGCGTGACGGGCCGGCCTCGGGGCGAAGCGCTCCGTGTCGATGCCCTCGCCGGGGAGTACGACCGTCCGCGCGGCCCGCGCGAGGCCGAGCTCGACGAAGAGCCGCCGGTCCTCCTCGTTGAGAAACCATATTTCGCTGGCCGCGCGGAGCGCGGGCCGGTAGAGGCCGCGGATGGCCCATGCCTTCCGGCCCCGGTCAATAAAGGCGTACCCGAGCCCCGTGATCACCGCGATCGAGCGAACGCCGAGGAACCGCGCGGCGAGGGAACCGTAGATCGCGGGCTTTATCGTATAGTTGAGACAGACTGCCGGGCGTTCGCTCGCGATGATGCGTCCGAGCGCGAAAGCAGCGGCAAGCTCGTGTAGGGGATGGGTTCCCCTGCCCTCGACTTTCCAGGGGATCAGCCGAAAGCCCTCCTCCTCGAGGGCCGGACGGGCCCCGTCGTCGGGCGCGGCCACGACTACTTCCATGCCCTCGCCCCGGAGAGCGCGCATCGCGGCCATGCGGAAGTTGGCTACCGCCCAGGCCGAGTTGCAGACAAGGAGGGCCTTCCCGCCGCTCATGTCGCCGCCCTCGCGGCGGCGCGCGCCTTTTTATCGCGGTAGTTCTCCCAGGCCAGTGCGGAGAAGTGGGGATTGGGACCGGTGATTTTGTAGCCGTCCACCGAGTGGCCGCCGCGCCTGCCTTCCGGTGGCGGAATCATGTAGTCGGGACCGAAGTGTATCTCGAGATAGCGCTTCGGATCATGGGGACAGGAAAAATCGGCGTCCTCGAATCGTATCCGAGAGAGAGGGAAAACGACCTCGTCGGGATAGGCCTCGCGCATCCACCCTTGGGGATAGTCGTTTACCCAGACTTTCTCCCCCTTGTCGCCGTAACGGTCAAGGGCCCCTTCGATGGGCCCGAGGCGCAGAATCGGCCGCGAAGCGAACTGCAAGAAGGCCACCGTTCCCGAATAGAGCTTATGCTTCCAGGACCAGGAAGGATTGGGCCACTCGGGACGCAGGTTATAAGGCGCAAGAAGAGCGTAGATCAGCCGAAGCCTATGCCGCCGCAGGGTCATGTACGCGGCGGGGAAAATATCGATGGGGATGCCCTGCGAATATGAATAGGGCCCGCCCGGGTCGTCCATAAAGCTGAAACGGTCGCGAAGCTTGACCCATGCCACCGGATGGGCGGGGTCGGTGACCTTGGTCTGAAAAAAAACATCATAGGGAAAGACTTCGGGCGCGATCTTGATAAGCTGCCGATAGTCCTCTACCGGCATTTTCACGTCGACGTCGTCATCCCAGGGAATAAAACCGCCGTGGCGTACCGCGCCTAATAGTGTGCCTGAGTCGAGCCAATATTTCAGTCCGGCCTCGCGGCAGACCCTGTCCAAAACCTTGAGGAGCCGGAGCATAACGAGCTGGCAGGAGCGCAGCGGCGTATCGCCCTCGGGCCGGCGGTCGGGGATTGTTTCATCGTAATCGAGCATGCTATCTCCACCTCCGGAGGATCGCCTTTTATTCGGCGATTTGCCGGGAATTGCCACGATCGAATCGCCGAGCGAACGCCGCGACCTTCTTAAAACCTATGTAACAGCCCATCTGGAGGAGGAAATCCGCCGGGAAACTGCCCTGCGAGATTGGGGCGTCTTCCTCAGATTCCTCGCCCTCGCGGCCGCGGAATCGGGGGGCGTAGTAAACCTCAAATCGATATCGCGCGAATCGGGGCTGTCGGCCCCGACAATACGCTCGCACTATCAATTGCTGGAAGACATGTTCCTGGGTTTCATGCTGCCCGCCTTTTCCGGTAGCCCCAGAAAATCAGTCCTGTCCAGCCCGCGCTTTTTCTTCTTCGATCTTGGTATCCGCAATGCCGCGGCTGGCCCGGCTTTTACGGAAAACAGTGTGCGGGCCAATCCCGACCCGCTCTTCGAACAATGGGTCGGCATAGAACTGTACAAGCGCCTTCGGTACCTGGGCGAAGGCAGCATGTGCTATTTCCGGACAAGCGGCGGGGCCGAAGCGGACTTCATTGTCGAGCGCGGAGGGCGCTTAAGCCCCATCGAAGTCAAATGGACGGAGCGTCCTACCCTTTCAGATCCCGGCACCTGCTTTCTTTCATGAAGGACCAGGGCGACAAGGCCGACCATGGCTATATCGTATGCCGCATATCCCCAATCGCTCGCGAAAAACATCACGGCCATCCCCTGGTGGGGGCTATGACGGTTAAAAAACGCATTCTATGTTCAAAGCCTTGCATACTTTGGCCAATGCTTCGTCATTGGTAATCAATACGGCATCGTTTCGCCTTGTCAACACGGCATAAAACATATCGTAGATCGAATGGTTGTTTTTTATGCCTTCACCGAGAGTCTCTTTCCACAACGTATCAGCGGCAATAAAATCGTCGATTAAATCGATTCCATCCTCACAAAACTGAATACAATCTTCATAATCGATTACGCCTGCTTTCTTATACTTCCAAAGAACATTCGAAATTTCCGAAACATATACATCTGGAGCTATTACCCATGAGGCTTTTTTATATGCATCATCGAACAATGCCTTTTTGTCTTTTAATAGGAGTATTTCCATAGCGGCGCTGACGTCGAGTATCGCGATCATCGATCCCTATCCTCCCGGATCAAGGTTACGGCATCGATTTTTTTCACATCAGCGGGAATTTGACGGCCATTGATTTTTTCCAGGAGCTGAGCGCGGCGAGCGCCATTACTCTGCTCCTGTCCCAAAGCTTTTTCCAAAAAGACGACTATTTGTTGGGCGATCGTTCTATTCTGTTTTTTTGCAATTAAAGCTATTTCTTTGTAGATATCCTCCGGACAGTCTCGAACCTGTAACAATGGCATGTTTGCATACCTCCGCATACAATATACAGCCAGAACAGATTCTCGTCAAACTCAAAGGAATCGCTTCAGCTTACTGTCGTAGCGAGGGGTCGACGACGACGAGACCCTCAAAATAGTCCCGGTAGTAGCCCCGATCCCGGGCTAGGAGCACATATTCATGACATCGGGCCTGCGCGGCTATCAAGAAGTCGGGAAGCACTCGTTTCGCCGAGCCACGATTCGAAAGATAGGCCATAAACAAAGCCCCGGCCAGGAGCGCGGCTTCGTACGAGCAGGGTTCGAATTCGAGTCCGAGGTCTTGGCAAAACTCGATTAACTCGTCGTCGCTGGAAAGGGCCGGGCGTAGTTCAGCGACGACGACCTCGCAGACGACCAGACGTCCTTTGCTCCGTGCTTCTTTGAGCGCCGCTTCGGACAAGTCCCCATAACGTGGATCCGTTACGAGGAGATCGAGGAGAACCGAACTATCGACACTGGTCGTCATTCTCGAACCGCGCGCAGGTAATCGTCGACGGAGCTTACCCCGCGGGGGAGTTTCCCGCGCCCATTCCACTTATGGACGGAATCTTGCCCTTCTCGCTTCCAACCTACGATCTTCCCGTCGACGACGCTCAATTCCAGGACTGTCCCCGCCCTGATCCCGAGATCGTTGCGGATGCTCTTGGGGAGAGTGATTTGACCTCGCTCGGAAACGACTGTTTTCATACTTTTATAATGTGTTTTCATACTCATACAGTCAAGCATTGTCTAACAAGCTCGGGAACTTACCCTCCTAAGGCTCCGTCCCTTTTCCATTTGCAATAATGAACAATAACTACTATCATTATACTCTATGAAGTTCGATGCACTCCTAAGAGTCTTTAATACTGAGGCATATTTCGACTATTCCTCGGTCGCCCTCCTCTTCCCCGAGGGGGACGAGTCGATCAGGACTGCTCTCTATCGCTTCAAGAAAAAAGGCCATGTCATCGAGCTTCGCCGCGGTCTCTATGCCTTCGCGGAGCTTTATAGGAAGGCCACTCTCAATGGTCCCCTCGTCGCCCAGGCGCTTTACGCGCCTTCCTACCTCTCGGAAAGGTGGGCGCTTTCCTTTTACGGAGTCATCCCTGAAAAAACCGTCGTCTATACGAGCGTGACGCCGCGATCGACAAAAGACTTTGTTAACGCGTGGGGACGATTCTCCTATAGGACCTTAAAGCCTACGCTCTTCACCGGATTCGCGACGGAGACGATAGGGGGATCGAAAGTCCGCATCGCCACGCCGGAAAAGGCCCTCCTCGATCTTTGGTACCTCGAGAAAGGCGATTGGACAGAGACGCGGATGGAGTCGATGCGCTTCGAGCCCGGCGTCATCGCGATCGAGAGCCTCCTCGAAGCGGCCGATAGCTCTGGCATCCCGCGGCTCGAGCGAGCGGCGGCGACTTGGTCCAACTACGCCGCCGAGTCCATGAAAGGGAGGATCGAGCTGTGAAATCCGAAGCCATTGGCTTTGCGCTCCGCTCGGACGACCCGATCGATCGGACCAATATCCTACGCGAATACATCCAGGCCTGCGCTCTCCGGAGCCTTCACGAGTCGAAAGCCTTCGCGAGCCTCTCATTCGTCGGCGGGACTGCCCTCCGCTTCCTTTTCGACCTTCCCCGGTATTCGGAGGATCTCGACTTTTCGCTCGAGTCGCCCGAAGGATACGAGCCGATTCCCTGGATGGCCAAGCTCAAGCGCGATCTCGTCCGCCTCGGTTTCGAGGTCGAACTCTCCTGGAACGATCGAAAAGCAGTCCAGGTCGCATGGATCAGAGTCGAGGGCCTTCTCAAAGAGGCGGGCATCGTCTCGCGAGTCGAGCAAAAACTCGCGATAAAACTCGAGATCGACACGAGACCGCCGCAAGGCGCTCGCATGGAAACACGGCTCGTAAACAGGCATATGCTGTTCGCGCTGCGCCATCATGATCTTCCCTCGCTCATGGCGGGAAAAATTCACGCGCTCCTGACGCGGCCCTACGCCAAGGGCCGCGACTGGTATGACCTCGTCTGGTATCGTTCGCGACGGCCCCCGGTAGAGCCGAACGCGGAGCTTCTCGAGGCGGCACTCATTCAAACGGGCACCCAGCCAAGCGGGAACTGGCGCGATGGAGTCGCGCGGCGCCTCGCCGACCTTGATTTCCAAGTCATCCGCGCCGATGTCCAGCCCTTCCTCGAGCACAGCGAAGACGCAGACCTGCTTACGGCGCAGAGTTTAAAAGGGGTCCTTGTATAGGCCGCACAACGCATTGCATCCTTGCAAATACATGGTTAGACTTAATATATGCAGCCTTACGTTGAGAGATCGTTGACCACAGATCTAAAGGCCGACTTAGCCCTCTTCCCCGCGGTAGCGCTCATCGGACCACGGCAGTGCGGAAAGTCGAGGCTCGCGGCCAAGATAGCCGAATTCTATCCCGGCTCGCTCCGGCTAGATTTGGAGAATCCCCGAGACCGGGCGAAGCTTTCAGACCCTCAGCTCTACTTCGAGTCCAACGCGTCTCGATTCGTATGCATCGACGAAATACAGCTCATCCCGGAGCTTTTCCCCGTACTACGCGCCGAAATCGACAGGGACAGAAGGCCCGGGCGCTTTCTCATCCTGGGTTCCGCGTCTCGCGCTTTGGTGAATCGCAGCGCCGAAAGCCTTGCAGGAAGGATCGGATACCGAGAATTGACGCCTTTCAGCCCGATGGAGTACTTGGCAGGATCGCCTCCTTCGGTGCTTGAGACGCTCTCGCGGGGGGCATTCCCCGAATCCGCCCTGGCCACGAACGGGGAAGCGAGTCTCAGATGGAGAGAGTCTTTCCTGAAAAGCATCGTCGAGCGCGACCTCCCCATGCTCGGATCGAGGGTCTCCGCCATAGCGATGGAGCGATTTCTTACGATGTGCGCGCATCTACAATCGCAGGTCCTCAATGCGGCTAAACTCGGCGCGTCGCTCGACCTAGCGGGTCCATCCGTTCGCGCCCGCCTCGATTTCCTTCAGGAAGCCCTTTTCGTGCGTCTATTGCCGCCCTGGGAGGGCAACCTGAAGAAGCGCCTCATCAAGTCGCCCAAGCTGTATATCAGGGACTCGGGGCTTTGCCACGCTCTCCTCGGCATTGGATCCGTCGACGACCTTCTCGGTCATCCGGTCTTCGGATCGAGCTGGGAAGCGTTCTGCATCGAGACCCTCTGTTCTTCATTCCCCGAGTGGCGGCCGTCTTTTTATCGCAGCTCTGGAGGCGCCGAGATTGATCTGGTCTTGGAGCGAGGCTCGCGCAGGCTCGCGTTCGAATGCAAAGCCTCGAGCGCTCCGACCCTGACGAGAGGATTTTATTCCGCTATCGACGATCTACAACCCGAGCATACCTATGTCGTTTGCGTGATCGACGGTAGCTATCCGCTCGCGCGGGGCGTTACCGCCTGCGGAATCCGCGAGTGCGCGGAACTGTTCTTCGCAAGGGGGAAGTGATCGCTGCGGATACTCCTTAAAAGTCCATACAGATTCCAAGTTGTACTTGTATTTTTCACAACAACGACCTATCCTATTATTACAAAGGAGTATAGGACATGGCCGGCTACATACCACGCCAGATCGAAACGACGCTTCTGGAATTAGCCGGGCAGTTCCCTGTCGTAACGATGCTGGGGCCGAGACAATCCGGCAAGACCACTCTCGTCAGGAAGCTCTTCCCCGAGTACAGCTACGTCAACCTCGAACTGCCCGAAGATCGCCTGCTCGCGCAACAGGATCCGCATTCCTTTTTTAAACGTTACGCCGAGCCCATGATACTCGACGAAATCCAACGCGTGCCGGATATCCTCAGTTACCTTCAAATCGCGGTAGACGAGGACAGGACAAAGAAAGGACGCTTTATCCTCACCGGAAGTCAACAGTTGGACCTGCGCGCCGCCGTCAGTCAATCGCTCGCGGGCCGTACGGCCCTCCTCAAGCTCCTGCCCCTCTCCCTCGCCGAGCTTTCGAATGTCGGCATCAGGCTGGACCGCGACGAGTACCTCTATCGCGGTCTTATGCCCCAACTTTACGAGGAGAATCTCTCCCCGACCACGATGTATTCCAACTACTATCAGACCTACGTCGAACGCGACGTCAGGCAGTTCGCGAACATCCGCAACGTCATCGCCTTCGAGACCTTCGTCCGCCTGATCGCGGGACGCGTCGGGCAGATCGTCAACATGAGCGACCTCGCAGGCTCGACCGGTATGAGCGCAACTACATTGAGTCAATGGCTCGGCGTTCTCGAGGCCTCGTTCATCGTCTTTCGCCTGCCGCCATACTTCGAGAATTTCGGGAAACGGCTCGTCAAGTCTCCGAAGGTATACTTCGTAGATCCGGGACTCGCCGCGTATCTTCTAGGCATACGAGAACCGAATCAGGTCGGTATCGGCCCCTACTTGGGCGGTTTGTTCGAGAACCTCGTCGTAATGGAGGCTCTAAAGGCTTTCTACAATAGGGGGGCCGAGGCGGAGCTTTTCTTCTTCCGCGACTCGGGTGGTCTTGAGGTGGATCTCCTTGCAGGAAGTTTCGAAAAGCTCACCCCCCTCGAGATCAAAGCCTCCCGTACCTTCTCTCCGGATTTCTGCAAGAACTTCTCCAAGCTCCGGGCCTTAAGCGGTAAAATCGGCTCCGGCCTCGTCGTCTACGCGGGCGAGCGAAATCAGGACTTTCAGGGCAGCCGGGTCGTCAACTTCGTGGATGCGGGAAAGGCTATGACAGAATCGCTTCAAGCGGCGTCCAAAAGCGCTTAGGGTCAATAAAAGACGAGCGCATAATTTTTTGGTTGAAATTCTACTGGTCATCCATTAATTTCTAGGCATGATTCATCGAGATATCGAAGATCAGCTAGAACCTTGGCTATTCCGCGATAAGATCATCATTCTAAAAGGCGCCCGGCAGGTCGGCAAAACGACCATTCTCAAGTCCGTTCAGGAAAAACTTGAAAAACAAGGTCGCATGGTTCGCTATATCGCGGCCGATTTGGATTTCGCCGATCCTATGTTCGGAGACCCCAGGCTCTTCCTCCTTCGCCTCGACGATCTCTTCGCAGGCAAGGATGGAACTGTGCTTATCGACGAGTTCCAGATGATTCCCCAGGCCGGTCTCTTTCTCAAGACGATCTACGATCGCAGGAAGGCCCGCTACCGCTTCATTGTCTCGGGATCGTCGAGCCTCGAGCTTTCGAAAAACGCCGAATTCCTTACCGGACGCAAGATCGAGTTCATCGTGCGCCCCTTTTCCTTTCGGGAGTTCGTCCGAGCCCGCGGGGTCGACATACCCGACCGGCTTCTCGATCCGATAGACGAAGCAGCCTTGCGCGACCATGCGGAACTTTACGGCGCCGGGCTCAAGGCGCTTTTCTCGGAATACCTTCGCTACGGCGGTTACCCCGAGGTCGTCCTCGCGCCCGCCGATCTCCGGCGAATCCTTCTTAAGGAGCTTCTTTCAACGTATATCCGCAAGGACGTAGCGGGTTTTCAACGCGTCGAGAACACGGCCGGCTTCAACAACCTGGTACGGCTTCTCTCCTCGCAGATCGGCTCGCAGGTAAATCGGAGCGAGCTCGCCTCCACCCTCCGGCTCAATCAAGAAACCGTCGCGCGCTACCTCGACATTCTGGAGGGCACCTTCGTACTCAAGCTCGTCGCGCCATGGTTCACGAACCCGCGCAAGGAGGTGAGTAAGATGCCCAAGGTTTTTCTCGCCGATCCGGGAATGGCACTCGCATCCGGCGCTCGGTCGACCGAGGCAACTTCCTATGAGCTCCTCGATGGACATGCCGTGGAAAACGCGATCTGGTCGAGCCTTTCGGGCAGCTATCCCGCGGAATCGATCAAGTACTGGCGGAGCGCGGCCGGCGCCGAGATCGATTTTATCGTCGAGAGCGAGACCGGCATCCTGCCGATCGAGGTCAAATTCACGTCCGTGGATCCCTCGGAGCCGATCGCGATGCGCAATTTCAAGGCGACCTACCCGGCTGCCCTTCCCGGCATCATCGTCTCGCGGGACTCAGTCTCCGTTCCTAAAGCGGGAAACGCGCCCCTTATCCTACCCGCCTACCTCGTTGACTTCATCGCATGGCCCGAAGATATCACGTCAAGGTTCCGGTATTTCCGGCCAGGATCACATGCAAAACGATCAATCGATTGATCGTTTTGCAGAAGCAGGGTATACTTTTCCTCATGATCAAACGCTTTCTCGAAACCGCTATACACAAGGTCTCTTCGTACTATCCCATTGTGACTATCACCGGCCCGAGACAATCAGGCAAAACCACACTTATTCGAGCGCTCTGGCCCGAAAAAACCTACATGTCTCTCGAGGATCCGGACATCCTGGACTTCGCCATAAACGATCCGCGGGGCTTCCTGGACCAGGCCGGAGAAAAAGGCCTGATTATCGACGAAGCACAACGACATCCGCCGCTCTTCAACTACCTCCAGGGTTATGCGGATCGATCGCCGCCCGGCCGCTATGTGCTTTCGGGATCCAATAATTTCCTGCTCATGGAGAAGATCAGTCAAAGCCTGGCTGGCCGAACCGGGATTTTAACCCTTCTGCCTTTCTCCGTAGCGGAACTCGATAGCGAGAAACGGTATTCAAGCTGGGAGGAGACCGCATGGCGAGGCTTCTATCCGCGAGTCCATACCACGGCCGTCCCCGCCGATGTCTTCGCCCGCGATTATCTGGCCACGTACATTGAGCGCGACTTACGACTGGTAAAGAACATCGGCGACATAAGCGTTTTCAGACGCTTCCTGCAATTGTGCGCCGGAAGGGCGGGGCAGCTCATCAACATGAGCGCTCTGGCAAGCGATGCCGGCATCGCGGTAAATACCGCGAAATCCTGGCTTGCCCTCCTCGAGGCGGCATGGCTCGTCACACTCCTCCAGCCATGGCACGAGACCCTCAACAAACGCGTCGTTAAATCCCCCAAGCTCTATTGGTACGATACCGGCCTATTATGCCACCTTCTCGATATCCGGAAACCCGAGGACCTCGATTTTCATCCGCTCAAAGGAGCGGTATTCGAGAACCTCATCGTAGCCGAGCGGTACAAAGCCGCGAGTCACCGCGGGATGAGGCCGGAGCTTTATTTCTGGCGCGACAGCACGGGACGTGAAATCGACCTGATGGAGAACTCGGGCCCGGATCGAACGATATGGGAATGCAAATCGGGCGCCACCATCACAAGCGATTTCCTTAAACATCTTGTCTTCTTTGGCGAAGAGACGCATATCCCCCATGAGCAAAGATTCCTTGTTTATGGAGGGATAGATAGTGTGGCACGATCCGAGGCCAGAATTCTCGGCTGGCGAGAGGCTGTGCTTCGTCCCATATAGACATGCGTTGTCACTCAATCGGGCCGGAAGATCACGGCCTTTCCCCCGCGTGCTCGAAGCAAGGGCGCCGCTATTGTCTGGAGCTCAATGAGAATCCGCAGCTTTTCTTCGTACGGTAATCGAGCCAAAGCCAAGCGCCGTTCGCGCTTGGTATCAAGGCCATGCTGGAACTCGCTTATCAATTCAGCCATAAACTACTATTCTCCTTCAAGGAATGGCGCTTGAGAATATCGTCAAGAACAGACATATCAATAGTTGTCTCATCAAGCAGCATCCGAACGTGAGTTCGATCCTTTGGCCTTCCGGTTTGAATAGCGATCGCGATCAAATACTCTGCAGAAAGTACCGGAACCGGGGTCGATCCGCCGTCGGACTGGTAACCGAGGCGCGATAAATGCTCATACAACGGAGTGAGCGTAATGAACGACCGCGTATCGCCCTATGACTTCCTCTTCTACCAATCGATTCAACACTTTGAGGGTCTTCTCCATGCCGCCCTCCAGGTTCATAGTACATCTCCCCATTCTCGGGAAAGGAATCAGCGAACTATGCACTAATCTATTACATTCACATTGCCTTTTCGCCAATCAACTTAATAACCCGGTGCTAGCGATGATGGGAAGAGCGTTTTGTGTGAACCCTTCGCGGTCGCACGGGCGTAGTGACGCTAGCGACGGGTTGCGCAGGGATAGATTGTTGAGTTGCATGGTGCTCTCGAAGTAAAGAAAGGTACTGCGTCCCAGTAAGAGTACATTCAACAAATCTATTAAATTCTTCTGCGTTTAGCTGAAGGTCCCTGGCAATGTACTGGGATTTGTTTTCATGCATGATACGGATATGCTCATTCGGTATCTTTACCTTCCCAACCATGGTTCCATCAATAAAAATAGGTCCTTTCCAGTGCTTCCCCCCTTTAGCGATGTTTTTTAGAGGAGCTTTATTGAGAATAGCTGTCCTTATTTTTTTTTCAGTAAAATCACTAATTTTATCAGGCATTCTTCGTGATGTATCTCTGAAGATGCATTTTCCAGGTTTTCACATTGGAACTCATTTGTTTTTCCCGCAGAGGAAACACAGTTTTGCATAACTCAACAACTTCTTCTTTTACTTCGCTCAGTACTTCCATTTCTGTTGGACCAAATGCATAAATCTCTAATTGCGGAATTTCTGCCTTATACTCTCCCTCTGTGCGTTCAAGCAAAACGGGTAAGGGTTGATACAACTTAAACCTTTTCACACCTAGATCGTTAATAGCTCTACGTTTGGGAACGATATCAAAGATTTTCGTAGCATTAAAATACTGAGGATTAGGGACCTCCAGTGGGATCGCGGTCGACTCACATACAGTACTGCGAACCGCAGTCCATCCCTCGAGTAGATAGCTATCAGACCTTACAACATCATTTGGGTTCATATTTCCATCCTTGAAATTTGAACTGGTCACTCAAGCCCAATTGTGGCATTCCTCCAGGCATTTGCACTGTGCTCCGACTAAATATACCCTCTTTGACAAAAGCATGCGTCCCGACGTCGGGACTTTCAATAATTGCCTGACGTAATGAATATTCTATCTGCTCTTCTTCCCCCACAAACATGTTCATCGGAATGAATGGAGAATTAAGATTCAATTCTTGCCTGATATCAGCATAGATTTGTTCAATGATTCCGTATAATTCATCATCGGGCTTCTCGATTGGAAGTTTTAGTTCTTCTTCTGCTTCTTGTCGATTAATAGTATAGTCATGGCTTCCCGAATCGGCCGTCAAGAACGATACTATCTTTTCAATTCGGTCTGAATCAGATATTTGCTGCGCGAGCAGCCGAGTAGCAAGCATTTTTATTTGATTTCGAGCTCGAAACACTTCACCAAGCACAAGAGGATGAATTTTTTCAGTCAATTTGTTAACAATCTCCGAGACTTGGACCTGATCATTGATTTTCAAGTCTTCACGTATCCACTGAAAGAACCCATTAATTGCTTCGACACTTACTGGCACTGTCTGCGGCATAGGAGTTGGTATATTTGGTATAGGATTGAGGAGACCGTTAAAATTTGGATCTATTGGCCCTAATGTGGCTTGTTTTGTCATAATGATCGAACTTGCACCAAGACATATTATCGTTGCAGCACTATGTGCTCTAGCCGGAACAATAACTTCAAATTGCTTGCAAAACTGCTTGAGTAGATTTGCAATGCTCCATGCTGCGGCAGTTTGCCCCCCTCGGCTGTAGAGAAAAAGACTCAGCTTTTCTATCCGGTGCCCACCGGTAATTTTATCGAGATGATCCCCAAAATAGTCCAACGCGTCTTGATGGATTTGAGTCTCTAAACCAAGACGATCACCTGTCACATATACCAGGAGCCGGCTATTCCTTTTTTTTTCTAATGCTTTGTACCATTTGAGCCGGGTTTTAAACACCCCTTACCTTCTTTCACACGTGCGGCATCCCTCTTCACGTGTGTATAGTATTTTAGAATCTGGAATAAATTATACTACGCTCTTCCCAAAATAGACTAGGAATTCTTTTTTATCCCTACTTCTAGGCCCCCGGGCATCGATACTTTCAGTACCATTACCAGTATATAATGCTAACTCATTCTATATCTATTTTCTTTCTATAGAAAGAAAAACTGACACTTTCCCTAGTTGCGATACTCCCTAAGTTACATTTCTGCCCCCACTTTCGGCTCGGAGGAAACAACCGTTACCTATTTACCGCTTTTACCACTTTTTCGGCTCCATTCTCCATAACTAGGAGAGAAGACAAGTCCCTCAGCCTCGAGCTTCTCGAGGAGCCGGGAGACAGCCTTAGAGCATACTCAGCAGCGTCGCCTAGCACGGTCCATGATATCCTCGGCGGCCATCTTGCGGACATGATGTATTAGGACGATTGCGCAATCGTGCTTGTCCGCTATCGCTTTAATCGAGGACGCGACTCGGAAGTCTTCACTGTAGCGGTCTACGCCTTGAGGAGCACCCCGAAAACCTGCCAGGGTATCGATAAGAACGAGTTTCACTTCGGTATGTTCTTCGAGATATATGTCAAGGTCCGCATTTCCCTCTGTCCCCTTCCGCCATTGCATAAAGAGATTGAGGCGCGCATCGTGGAAGGCCCCTATCTTCTCAAGTCGATCCTTCAAACGGCGAGGCGGGTCCTGTAGAGCAAGATATAAAGCCCCACGAGCCCTTGAGGCTCAGTATGAATACGAACGGGGTGTCGCTTAGCAATCGCGAAAAGGAGAAAAGCCCAAAGGAGTAAAAGACAGAGTTTATTAGGGAACGGTCACCAGGGCAGGACACGATCGTTCGGAGCATGGCGTGTAACACCGCCGTAGCAGAGTTTGATCTGTCCTAACAGACCAGTAAACTGGGCTTTGGCTAGTAGTCAAACGCTCGAATAGCAGATTGTTCCTGGTGACCGTTCTCTTTTCTTCCGAAAGGGCTTGACGAACTTCTACATAGCGGGAAGAGGAGAACTGTCGGCCTTGGTACAATAAAATGGGGGCTGGAGATCAGGGACTTCCAGGGCTAGCAAGAATCGCTGGGCGTCTGGGAAATCCCGGTTTATTATTAATTTTAGCCTCGCATGGATGTCTATATAATGGAAGAAAAATTTCGGGATTACGATATTCTTTTCTCATCGACAGAGAGATTCCATTCCGACGACAGAGAGATTCCATTCCGACGACAGAGAGATTCCATTCCGACGACAGAGAGATTCCATTCCGACGACTGAGAGATTCCATTCCGACGACTGAGAAATTCTATTCCGACGACTGAGAAATTCCATTCCGACGACTGAGAAATTCCATTCCGACGACTGAGAAATTCCATATATAAATCTCATAGAGGCACACGGTGATGTAAGCCCTTGCGTCGCAGAAAAACGCACGGCTTTGGGTCAATGTAGACTAACATAATCCATCCATTGTTTTTCTTGAACTTTATATTTACTCGCGATGGATAAGTGTCGTGTCTTTTTTATTTCATGTCCTAGTGTTGGATATAAAGCAATGAGATAAACTTCATACTGCTTCCTATCGCCATTCCCAATTAACCACATCAATACCAATCTCCGCCATTAACCTGAATTTTTCTGCACAATCCGTCGGACAACTCGGAATGACAGGGAACCGCTTGTACTACACCATTCGCCGAATTGATCTAGGCGGAAACGGTTTCATGTGTCCGTCCTTGACCATTCGCGCCCGGTACTTCCGGGGAGTACCCGAAGTACCACTCCCCATCCAGTTCGATGATCGCGGTATAGGTATTCATGGTCCCTCCTGCCTATGCAAAATATACTCTGGGGGAATACCCCCATCAAGAACCTGACAACTCAATCGAACTTGAAGCTCGTGACGAGATCTTGGTCCAATTCGGGTGGATGATATACTCGTAATCCGGCAAGGGCTCACGGGCCCATCGATCGGGGCTCGCGACGAATCGGCCCGGATCGGCGCCAAGCCACGCGCCCCACCAGCTGAAGGTGCTGTTGGATATCACCAGGCGATCGCAGCGCGTCATGAATTGCATGTCGAGATAGCTGTCGGCTTTGCGGTTCCAGTCGACGTACACGGCGTCCAAACCAGTCCCCAGCTCCTTTTCGCACCAGGGCAGGTCATCCGAAAAAAATATGACCAGCGGATGCATCGCATCAACCAAAGCCGCTTGTATCGCGCGCCGAAAATAGCTCGCACCACAGACTATTCCGAGGGTATCGTTGGCGAGCTGGTCCCCTCGGCGAACGTGGACGCCGATGGTCGTTCGCCCCGCTGCATCCTGCAGGACTCGGGCATTGTTCCCGCCAAGCGGCGTGGGGAATGAAAAGACTTTCCGTATACTGTCTTCCATTCCATCGAAGTACCGATAACTTTGCCAAAACCCATCGAGATACAGGTCGCCATGGGACGATAGAGGCGCCGGATCATAGCCATGCTTCGCTTGCCGGTAATGCGTCCGCTTACGGTAAATAAACCTGCGCCTGACCTTCGCGAACAAGGACGGAGAAACGTCGCCGATAGCCGCCCTTTCCTCGGCGGAGCAGGCCGGAATAGATACTCCAAAAAGGCGCTCCAGCTCGTAGCCGTTATGCTGAGAGTTGCGATCGAACCAGCTTAGATCCAGCCGCACATCCCGGCCGGATGCACGCAGAGCGAGAGCCAAGGCGTACTCGAACATCTGGTTGCCAAGCCCGCCTACCATTTTGACAATCTGCACATTATCCGCCTTTCCGATGATAGTGTCCCTGCATGCCTTTTTTGTCATTGACGATACACAAACCTGTAACTATTATGAAACTACCATTTGGTGGGGAGAGGGGAATAATGGCAAGCATTACGGTTCGAAATATACCCGATCGGGTGCTCGAGCGGCTCCGCGTTCTCTCTGAAGGCGAAAAAAGAAGCCTTAATAACGAAATACTGGTAATTCTGGAAAAGGGCCTTGCGGAGAATCCGCGCGAGGCGACCAGTCGCATAGGCGGAAAAACCCGATTGGCGCTTCTCGAAGGTGTCCTTGGGACATGGAAAGACGATCGATCTACCGAAGAAATCGTCGAGGACATATACGCAAGCAGGACGGCCGGAAGAGAGGTAGATTTGTGATCCTGTTCGACACGGACGTCTGCATAGAAATACTTCGTGGTAATAGGCAAGTACTGGATCGATGGGAATCAAAAGAGATGTATCCGGCAGTATCGTTCATGACCGTGGCTGAACTGTATTATGGGGCCGAGCGATCGAAGTATCGAGAAGAGAATATAGCTCCTTGCATTCGACGTCGTCGAGAGCAATCTCGGGATCGAAAAGAGATATGCATCTCTTAAAACCTACCTCGAGAGCCTTGGCACACGATTAGCGGACGCTGACCTTCTCGTCGCGGCCACCTGCCTTGAGTCGGCGGAAACCTTGGTTACGGGCAACAAGCGGCACTACGAACGCATCCCGGGTTTAAAGATAGAGACTTGGATTGACCGGTCATTTTAGTTCAATGATAGTCGTCCCATCGCAGGGCGCTGAAATGGGGGTTGGGTCCGATCGGATAGATCGCATCGAAGCCATGTTCGCTCCTCTGTTTTTCCGGTGGAGGAGGCGTCATGTAATCGCCGAAATAGTCGGTCAAATAAGCATGAGGGTCGGCGGGTCCCCAGAAATCGGAATCCTCGAAGCGTATTTTTTTGAGGGGAAAGATCATTTTTTCGGGCCACAGGTTGTGCCACCGTATCGGCGGCTCGTATTGCCAGTACCGCTGACCGACATCGAGATGGCGCATGAACGCCTCTCTCAAGGGACGCAGGGCCATGCATGCCCTGAATGCCCTTTGGGAAGAGCCGATCGCGAAGTTCTTGCATCGGCTTGTCAGTTTCAATTGGGGCCAGGCCCTTTCGGGTTCCTTGTCGTAGGGTTCGAGCATGATATAGAACAGGCGCCATCGCAGGTTATTCTTCGTGCCCAACACCGCGGAAAAAACGTCAATCGACGCGGCCTGCGAATACGGATAGGGGCCGGTCTTCTCGTCCAGATGGCTGAAGCGATCGCGGATTTTCACCCATGGGCATAGAAAGCCCGGATCGCTTTCGGGACTCTGGAAGAACATATCGAAGGGCAGTTTTTCTTGCGCGATCCCGCAGAACCTCAGGTAGTCCTCGCGCGGCATGATGACGTCGACGTCGTCGTCCCAGGGGATAAAGCCGCCATGGCGAAGGGCGCCCAACAGCGTCCCCGCGTCCATCCAATAGCGAAGGCCGTTCTCTTCGCAGATCGCGTGGAATGCCTTCAGAATGCGCAGGAGGATCAATTGAAGCTGACGCAACTTGTTCTCGCCCTTCAATCGATCGTCGGGTAGGTCGGTCATCGTTGTCCCCTCATTCTATCTCCGCTCGCAGCCAGCCTGCCGGCACGACGTCGTCGAAGGTGAAGCGATAGTACCGATCGGCGTCGACGAGCTGCCGCCTATTCCAGATAGCCGGCGCGACGACGACTTTATCCGGATTGGCGTTGAGCCAGGCACCCCACCAGCTGAAGGAACTGTTGGCGATTATATGGTGATCGCAGAGCGACATCATGGCCATGTCCTGCCAGCTCTCTTCCCCGCCATTCCAGTCGACGAAGGCTGCGGGGGGTTCCCCAAGACGGAGGGTCGCCCTGCAGTACACGATATCGTCGGAGAACACGACAAAAGACGAGATCCTCCGACAGGAGACCAAGCAGGCGAGGGCCTTCTCGTAATAGAGCGGCCCGCATATGTTGAGGTTCGCGTACTTGAGGTAATCCCCGCGCCTGACGTGAAGACTCGCGATCGGTCTGGGCAGGTCGCGCAGGAGCATGAGATTCCTCTCGTCCAGGGGTTTCTTGAACGCGAAGTCCCGGCGGATATCAGCTTCCATCCCCTCGAAGTACTTCTCGCTCTGCCAGTAACCCTCGAAATAGCGGTCCCCTGGCAGAGCGAAGAGTTCCGGTTGGTAGCCGAATTTCTTGTCGATATAGTGGCTGCGCTTGGTCAGGTACTTGCGGCGGAAGCGTTTTACGAGGCTCGTCGGCGGCACGGAGAGCCGCAGAGCCGCCTCCGGAAGAGCTTCGCTCAGGCCGACGCCGAATACGCGGCCCAGCTCGTAGCCGTTGTGGAGGGTGTCGTCGCGAAGGCCGGAGCCGTCGATATGGACCGCGTCGCCGGTCCTGGCGGCCAGGCTCCTGGAGAAGGCGTACTGGAACATCTGGTTGCCCAGGCCGCCGTATATCTTTACTATTTTCATGCTGTCAGTCCCAAAAGAGTAGGCGCCAGGCAGGGTCGACGGCAATCCGGTCAAAGCCTTCGCCGCGCATGGCATAGTGAAACGGCACGTGCTCGCAGACGATGGGTTTGGAGTAATTCGTATTGGCTATCGGGAGGGCGCCGGCCCGACTGCGTTCATCCGGCAAAGACATTGTCGTATCGAGCGATTTTTGGACCTCCATATAACGTGAATCCGGAATGGCGCCATATCTTCCTGCCCGGTACGCCTTCATCGAATACAGCGCAGCCCCGCCAAATGCCGAATAGACGGGGAAAAGGCGCTTGCCAACCAGGTGCCTTTGGATCCGCCCCCTCGTAACCTCCCACCAATACTCTCCGAGCAGCTCGGGGCCGTAGGGGTGCTCAGGGGAGCGGTAGGCGAAGGCGTCGCGATATTTCAGCCATTTGGTAATTCCATTGGCGCAGACGCAATCGAATTCATTGCCTGCCACCTGAGCCGCGTTTCTCGCTATGTCGCCGAGCGCGAACCAGGCGGCGTCCGTATCGAAATTGAGGACGAGGTCATAGTCGCCATATTCCCTGATGGCCAGGGCTCGGGCCAGCTCTCTGGCGCGCGCGATGATCTCGATCCTGCAGGGCTTTCCATTCTTGTGCAAGGCCGTGGCGATAGACGATTGGTCCTCGGCCGTCAAATCCTCGCATGTATACGAGAACGCGGGAATCTTCCTCGAAAGAGTTTCGATGATCTCCTTGCTCCCGTCGGTGGAGTTGTTCTCATAGACGACAAAGGCGATCCCATCGAAAAAGCCGCGAAGCTTCTCCAGTTTCAGGATCGCCCTTTTCAAGGTCGGCGCATTATCCTTGACTATCGCAATGACGACGAGGCGCTTATGCAGTCTTTCCATATCCCAACATCTTTTTGACGAGGCGTTTCAACCTCTCGGTTGTAATGGCAGAACGCTCATCCGTGTGCGTTTCGGATCGATGGTTAGCAACGCACCTTCATCCGGTACCTAGAAGGACCTCTCGTTCTTCAGATCGCCATGCAGCGTAGCGAAGGGCCTGCATGATGTCCTCACGCTCAAGATACGGGTACTCGGCGAGTAGATCATCAACGCTACGCCCGGCGCCAATTTGGTTCACGATCATGCCGACCGTGACACGCATTCCTCGAATACATGCTCTACCGCCCATAACATCGGGCTCTTGGGTAATACGATCAAATTGTCCCACGACCCGCTCCTTCGCGAAACTCATTGTAATAATACCGTTGTGAGAATATATTTTCAATAAGTCTTGACGACGGAGGTTCTTACCGCCATCCAGTCGTCGAGGAGGTCCCGCGTTCTTGACTATAGCAATGACGACGAGGCGCTTATGCAGTCTTTCCATATCCCAACATCTTTTTGACGAGGCGCTTCATCGACGAAGCGTATTTGTTCAAGGGATACCGAAGGGAGCCCGAATGTTTGACACGCAAGCTCGCCTCGAGCTCATCCCTGTCGACGCTCACGATCACCGTCTGGGGATGCACAAGGGGAAAATCGAGGACTTCAGCCTTCAATGAAGCATATGCGCTATCGCCCTTGGTATGAGTCGCTTCCGCGTGAAAGCCGATATTCCGTACCAGATTTCGCTTAGGTACGATGCTTAGGCCGCTATTCGCCCATATACTGTATACCCACTGATAGTCCCAGGTATCGATGTTCCCGTCGTAGACGTACTGGAAGAGGGATTTCCAGTAATACCGCTCGCTGGTCTTCCAAAAATACTGGTCGAAGAGCCTCCGCCGACGTACCTCAGGCCATTGCTTCATCTCCAGATCGCATTTCTCCCAAGCCCGCTTCCAGGTCGCCCATCCCCAGCAATGGGGATAACGAGAAAAATAATAACTCTCGTTCGGCTCTTTCTGGCCGAAAAGGTGGTTGTCCCCGGAAACTACCATTACCCGCTCATCATATTCGTAGCGATCGAGCATCTCGGAACAGTATTTGAAAAAGGAGGGCGAGGGGACGCAGTCGTCCTCGAGGATGACGGCACGGTCGACTATCCCGAAGGCCCAGGTGATTCCGGATGAAACCCGTTTCCTGCAACCCAGGTTCGAATCGGAATACTCCTTATGGACTTCGCAATCCCAATCGACGGTGTCGATGACGGCACGAGTCGCGGTGCATTTCTCGGCCTCGCCAGGCCTTGTGGTGCGTGGCCCGTCCGCTACAACAAACAACTGCCTGGGCTTGGCAGCACGGATTGCCTCGAATACCTGCTTCGTCGTATCCGCGCGGTTGAAGATGATGAAGATGATTGACGTTTTCATACGAAATCCTTGCCATTGTCGGAAATCAGACTCTTACAGCAGGTTACACAGATGAGGCTCCAACTCGACAGATCCGTCCCTGTTGGCAATGATCTTGTGCGCTCACCGAGTCATAAGGAATAGGTGTAAGCCAGGATCGTCCGAGAACGCCAATTCGCGCATTATTCGAAAGTCCCCGCCCAAGAGACGGCATAGGTCCATGTACGGCATAAGACGGCGGAAAATCAGTTAATGAACGCATCTACAAAAGAGTTAGCTTACCGCATCTTAAAAAATGTCTTTGCGATCGGTTTCACCACCATACGAATTGCCTTGTACCTACTACTCTCGGACGGAGCCAAGACTCTGAACAGTTTTGCGAAAATGATCGATAACCTCCATAATTTTGAATTATGGATCGCGTTAAGTCTCTCTTCGGCTTCAGTGAGGAGGCGTTTGTCCTCATTTATCATCGTACTACGTTTAGCAAGCTCTTGGTCGATGTTTGCGATTTTAGTTTCGAACTCTACCCAAATCTTGCTTTTAATGGGATGGTATATTTTATCCTTCAGAGGCCCAACCTCAGTGAAGATTGGACGGAACCGATGAGTACCCTCGACAAGGCTACCTTCAAGATTTTTCCGTAGAGGAACGGAAGGAGTATCCTCCTCCGTGTAGAATCTTCCTTTGTCCCCTTCCCTAACGTATGGCCCATTCCCTCCAAAGTCGAGAATTCGGTACCCTCCATGAAAAAGCAAAGTGGGAAGGAAGACTTCACCGTGTCCAACCCATCCCTCACGGTGCATCTTATCGATGTAGGCGAGAGCCGATCTTGAGATTCTATATATCGGGTTGAATGAGCGAAGTCTATGTTGAGTTTCAATAATCTTTTTAGGATGTTTAAGTTTCCACCAAGGCCAGTCGGGCTCATCCTCGTAATTCCGGATATGGGCCGTTATCAAATCTGCGTCATCGTTTTCGTAATAGTTAAAAAGAGTGTTCCAGTCTCCCGTGAAACGGACATCGTACTCGATTACCCAATAATAATCGTAATTGGGGAAGTCCTTAAAGAAAAGCAGAATTGGATAATGCCCACTACCCGGAACGATCTTTGGCCCCTGGGAAAGAGGATAGCCAAGTTGTTCTAGGTTTGTCGAATTGAAAACATATTGGTTACTACCGAGCTGAATCGGGACGCTTCCTTGGCTTTCATCGAAAAGGACGCGATAAGCTCCTATTCCGGATGAAGCAATCGCATGTGACAGACGGCTAGACTCCTGCAGGATTTCTTTATCCATAATGTGCGTGAGGAAGAGTACTACTCTTCTTCCATCCATGGATGCCTTTGAATCTATATCCTGAGCCAGTTGTTCGGCACGGCCGCTTTCCGCACAATCGCCGCTCGATGAAGCAGGCAACATGTATGGAAGAGGGTTATCTTTGATAGTTGTTTTCAAGGCTCTATATTCTGAGAGTAATACTTCATGATCTCTATTCAGGTGAGCATATGATTTTGCAAGCGCCTCCGCATATTTGAGTACATTACGGAGCAAAAAATCTGAATTCCCCATGAAGGGCGTACAGGTCATTGGACCGCCTTTGTACTTTACTGGATCGATAACAGGTTGTCCGACATCGACGGTGACACTTGGCGGAACGCAGTATCTAATCGCCGCTTCTTTATAGGAATCGAAAATCTTCTGAGAATCTTCTTTCAGGGTTTCCCAATATTGGATGATATGGAAACCCCAGCCGATTTCTTTCTGGAACAAAGCCTCGTGCTGTAAGACGCCCAGCGCTATTTTAGTTGCCCACTGTTGGGGGGACCTGATAGGAAAATGCGCAAGGGTGGCGTTCTTTATGGGCGTCATCTCAAGCGTCTTTCCTTTTATGGCAATAAAGTGGTCGCCCTGCCCAAATTCTGCACCTTCCTGAATAGCGATCGCTCGCGGAACCATTACTTTACACCACTGTTGCGCTTCTTTATTCAAGCGATGTCGCATACGAACGACTGGATTGAGTTCGCTCTGGTCATCCTCGATATGCGGGATATAGGTTCGCCATTCCACTGATGCCGGACCGCTCGTCGAAGATAGGGAGCGTCTAAATTGTAGTGGTGATGGCGAGTCGAGGAACTCGTCGGCATCGAGGCATATAATCCAATCAGCATCATATTTGCCGATCGCGAAATCCGTCATAAGACGGGTCATCCTTTTCCATTGCCAATAGCCTGGTGATGGATCTTCGATGATCTCAATGGGCAGCCCGTCGTTTCTGGAAAGGTTTTGGAGAATGCGACCAGTTCCGTCGGTGCTTCCATTTTCTAGGATGATAAGGTTGTCGACATAGGCAAGTGTATGCCGGACAAAGGCTTCGATGATATCATATTCGTTTTTAACGCAACTAATGGCCACAAACTTCTGATAGGCAGCTTCTTTTCCTTTATCCATATTCTATTATCTCCAATCAAGGATATTCCTCCGTTTGCAAGTTATCCGGTAAAAATACTGAACTGAGAATGAAGATAAACCAGTTAAAAAACCCGATACTACGGCTTCATCGAACGCTTTGCTCCGCCTTGAATTCAGAATTACACTTTATTATTGCATTGACTAACTTTGGGAAGTATCCGGCTTTCTCCGAAGCCCTGAGGATGGCGGGTAGATCCTTGTTAAGGCAATGCGAGTCGTAATATGGCGTCTCGTCGTACACCAGTGAATGGCTTCTTGATATCCGTTCATCTAACAGCAGGGTCTCCCGGAAGATCGTAAAATCCACATGGAATCGATTGGCTATTCTATAAAAGGTATTTCAAAAGACAACCTAGCTTGCAAACCAAATGTTCTCGGCGTATTTCACGAGTTCAGCCGTTTCGAAATCAACGCTCACGATATGATGGTAACCTGTGAATACTTCCTGCCATAGCTGTGCTGCCTTATTGCAGTCTGCAGCTACGCCGCCGAATATCGCAAAATTACGAGACACATTAGTGTGCTGTGTGCTATCCTCGAATTCCGGGCTGAACACGACATGTGTTTGGGGGCCTTCGCCGTTACCCACATATATCGATCGCGTGAAGCCAGGGGGTACGGTAGACTTGATTATATATAAATCGGCCGGCGTTTGTCGTATCGCTTTTGTAACAATAGACGTATCCACGCTTTCATCATTTTCGTGGGCACGCGATTATGGCATAATCGTACCGCTGGAGGGTCAACTTCGTATTGTAGGCGGGATCAGATACATGAAATTGGACATTCCCCCCGCGTCGGAAAAAACTTTTCGATATTCTTCCCGACAATGCCATACCCGACTATTACGACTTTCTTCAAGTTTTTCTTCTCGCGAGTTCAAATATAATTCACGGAAAAGAGCCAGTTCTTGGGTCCCACGACGAAGGGGCCGGATCGCGTTAAAGACTACAGCGGTCATATCGGCGCTCGAAGATTATAAAAATAACGGGAGGAGTTTTCGGATTGTCCCGTTATGAAAAAAACACTCGAAAACATGTTCTAATAACATGGATGAACCTTTTAATCATATACAACATTATGTTTTCCTAATGCTTTGCCTTCGCTAGGGTCTTCTTTCTGCCCTCATCAATAACCGATGCGACCGCTACGTTCTGATGCACGACAGCAGGTTGTACGCATCGTATTCCACCGCCTTGCTCATCCTCTTCCAATCATCACATACGAACTCGTTTTTCGGCCATTTCCGAAGGATACTTTCGGCCGCGCTTTTGTCCACGACGTAACCCCAGGTCATCCATTGTGTCGTGACAGGCTTCTTAAACATGATCCTACGCTTATTCGTTTTTTGACCCACAAGTTGCAGGGTGTGTTCTTTTCACGGTAGCTATCGAGTTTCACGAATGTGCTCTTGAGATGAAGGGCATCCAGAAAAACCAAAGCCCGCGGAAATTCCTCGTCCAGCAGAACATCATCTTCCAGAATGCAGGCTTTTTTCTATATTTTCATCGAGCATTTTCCTGTACAGAGCCCTGTGGCTCATGGTACAGCCGATCTCGTTGAGCGACGACACTCTATCCAGGTTCTTTTGGACTTTTCCCTCGTCTTAAGCTGAATCAATTTCGTCCTGCTGCAATTTTTTCCGTCTAACCCCGCGAGAACCTCGAAGGGTATGCCGTATGAGTCAAGGACCTCTTTTATCCGAATCCTTCGATCGGCGAATCGCTCAAGGGTGTTTACGAATACTTTCATTAAACATTCCTTATTTATAAACGTCCGAGTATTTTCTTGATTATACCCTTGAAACCATTTGTCATATATTCCCCGGCTAACCATTTCCAGCCATCAAGTCGCCGGCGAGGTTCCGCTTGGCCGCTAAAATATAGAGGAATCAGATTCTTGTAATGACCCTGACAGTGGAGGCCGTGGAAGCTTACCATTTGGCCTTTAAGTTTACCCCAGGGAGTGCCATTTTCCCATCTGATTTTTTTCCCGCCCCAAAGAGTTTTTTGATACCCATCTCCTTCATGCAGCCCTCTGTCAAACGCAAAACCATTTACCGGAATACTTAGGTCTTGGCAGATATCCCTGCGCTCGTTCGCAAACCACTTGAGAAAAGTCATCTCGCAAATCCCCCCAGTAGCCTTTGCTGTTACATAATTTTCTTCATAGTAGTTTTCTATAAATGCCAGTTTATTGCGATAATAGTCGAGAATATACTCGCAAAATTCCCGCAATATAGTGGTGTCGGCAAACCAACTGAAGCAGGGATCCTGTTCCTTGTTTCTGGTAAACCGGATTCCCGGGTTCATTTTTACTTTGGCTAGGTCAGAATATACCATTACATCGGAATCAAGCAGCCAAAAATCTTTTTTATAGCCAATACTTTCAAGATATTCCAAGACAAACATATAACGCTGAAACCAGATCAATTCAAATACATGCCATTCATCGGCCTTGAAGAATGACTTATAGCACACCGCGAATTCTTTGGCCATTTTGCTATAGTCTTCCATCAGCAATACGTCGAATCCGCTGGCCTGGAGCCAAGCTTTATCGAGTATCATATACAATTGGGTCCCTGGATTTGTTTTTTGTATCTGTCGTCCTACATAACTTAAATACCAAGGAAATCCATGGTTCACGATAAAAATCATGAGTCTCTCCTCTGAATACCGTGGATATTGTACTTATTCTTGCTTTATCATTTTTTTGTAAATATGCCTTACAACTGATCGGGTATATCTTTTTGCAAAAATCCAATGGTGTCTGTGTGGCTTATAGGCAGCCAACGGTCGCTTAATAAAGTCAATAATATTCGGTATTGCATCCAGCCATTGAGTATAAGCTTGCTTCGCAATCGACAATGCCCGTTCTCGGATATGGTCAATATCGGATAAGGAAATCGGATGGGGTTTATACGGGTCATATAATATTCCATTGATCCCATTTGTAATATACTCATTCATCGTTGGCGCATCCGGCGCTACGACGCACAGACCCAGCGAAAGCGCTTCGATAAAAGAAAGCCCAATTCCTTCAGATTCCCGTGGAGCAAAATAGATTGGGCAATCACTAACGATCTTCAAATAATCCTTTTGAGTCTCAAACCAATCAGAGAAGGATATTTTATATTTTATTATATCGTCTTGACTTGGCCTATCCCTATTTGCTTCCGTAATATTACTGGACGTATGATAATGCAAAGAGTCGATTTTCATATCTCCAAGGAGTGCTTTGATACAGGTCCAAGTCACAAGTTGGCTTCGCTCCCAATAGAAAACATTCAACCTCGATTTTTTCGTGATATTTTTTATGGATGGTTTATTATAATACTGAGCATAGTAGACTTGGAATGAGCGTTCATAAAGAAAATCAAATAGTGTTTTGGAAAAGCAAAAAATTTTATAAGATTTATACTGATTCCAGAATTCTTCCGTGTGCGGGCAGGCATCATACATAGGAACAAGTACGATATTTTTTATCCCGAAGCATTCCAACTCGGTTAGACTGTATATTTTTTGCCAAATTATCAGTAAATCCGGCTTCAAGCGTGGAATCTCAAACCATGCATCCCCGTCCGAAACAACATAAAAGTCAGCAAAAGATTTTTTAAGAATATCGATAAAAAAAAGCGAAGAACGGGTATTCTTCAAATGAAAAGCAAGCGCAATAAGGACAACTTTCATGTGTATTCTTCTATCCTATGTTTCCAATAGGGGAAAAACATAGTTTCTTTGTGACATTTATCGGTGATTCCATTATACAATTCTATTAAATACGATTCTGTCCAATTCCCCACTTCTTTCCAATCCGAAACGCAGACAAGCGGTAGGCCCAGAGAAGCAAAATAGCGGTTCATGTAATTGTTCTCAACCAATGGTACAACACCGAGGTACATTGCTTCCCATGTTCTATGGCAGTCAAGCCCGTTTCCGGGAGGCGAGGCTACAAACATATATTTTTGTAATTTTGTTCGATAAAGTGCGTTATTAAGAGAGGAATAAAATTCAATACTGCATTTTTTCTTCCATAAAGCCCGATAGCAGTTGAATCGACTATCAGGATTGGTATTTATTGAAAAGGCCACAACAATACGTGGGGTTTTCTCAAAAACCTTTTTTGATAACCTTTTAAAATCACTTTTTTCTCCCGCGTTGTGCCGCCACTGATCCTCGAGGCCAATAGGAAGCGGTGTTATCTTTGGATGCTCGAGCAACGCATTTTGGGCAAACCAATGGATAAGAAAGGGGTGATCCGCTATAGCGGCATAAGAATCATCGATGTTGGTATCACCTTGATGAGTGATGAGGACGAATGGCTCCTTGAGCTTCGGGAGAATCTTGCTCGCGAATTCTCGCAGCCTATATGCGCTGACAAAAACGACGGAGCCCCGAGTTAATCGACGCGGATCGAAATCCCGAGTTTCGTCGAAAACATAGTCGGCCATCGCGCGATATGTATCCCCGCTCAGAAAGGGGGCGCTCGAAGGCCTGAGTCCGAGCATCACGTTCAGTTTTGAACAAATTGTCCGTTCCACTTCAAACGGGATCTGCCTCAAGAGAAGATAAACCTGCATTGACTTGATCCTTCAGCCAATTGCAAAAGTCGGTTACTTTTGCAATTGACTTTGCAGTTTCTCGCGCTTCTTGCGTCCTGTAGGAAGCGCTACGAAATCTGCACAATTAAAAGGTAGCTCTTTCAAAATGCGTCTGCATTTTGAAAGAGCCTTACTTATAAAGCGCAAGTCCAGCGAGATAGCCCCGGGGTATTCCTATATCTATTTTCTCGCCTTCGATGACCAGACCGAGGAAGGTTTCTCTGGGTCTCATTTCCTCGAGAGTATCGGTGAGCTGGACTTCCGCGGCCTGACCATCCACCGCCGAACGCTGCTCCAATTCTTGGAGGACGCCGGGGCTTAGGATATAGAGGCCGAACACGGTCAAGAAGGACGATGGGGGAAGGTCCGGAATCGAGAGCTGTTCCCGGGCAAATTCGATATCGGGCTTTTCCTTGAATCGGGTTATCGTAATCAGGTCGTGCGTAAAGCTCGCTTCGGTGGAAACCCACTCGCCTCCGACTGTCCCGAATCGGCCAACCTCGGATTCGGGCGTCACCTGCAGGCCGATAAGATTCGTTGCCGCTTCATAATACCGATCTATTAGCTGCCTCGCGCAACGGGTTTTACCTCTCGTAACGAAGAGGTGGTCGCCGAGGACAAGGAGGAATGGCTCAGAGCCCACCCATTTTCGTGCAAGGGATACTGCATGTCCAAGGCCCCTCTGCTCGTGCTGAAGAATCAGAGTGATCCTTTGGCCGAATCCGCGGATCCTAGCGGATTCCTGCTTAGCGGACCAAGAGAGGGCCTGGTGGTGTTCCTTTGGTATATCCTGATGGAAAAAGCTTTCAAAGAGATTCTTGTCACTCTCCTGGATTATTATCGCTACTTCCTCGATACCTGCATCAAATGCTTCTTCTACGTTCGCGAGTATGAGAGGGAGCATTCGCCCCCGGGAATCTACGACCGGAAGGAATTCCTTCCTTACTATAGAGGTCATAGGGAAAAGACGGGTGCCAAAGCCGGCCGCAGTGATGACCGCCTTTCGGACCTTTCGAGTTTTCGGGAGTGTGAGCGGTAATGCCGCGAAGCCCAGTTGCTCAAGTCCTGCAATAAGTAGTCTCTGTTCTTTTTCGCCCCGAGCGATGAATTGCGCTGAACCATCTCCCTGGGAACCAACGCCTTTCCCACCCCAGATCAGCGTCTGGATACTGGTTTCGGCGAGAAGTCCATGTAGTACCGGAGAAGAGAGCTCGTCCGGGCAGAGAGGCCCGAGGCAGGCATCGAATCTCCCTTGAGCCTCTCGCATAAGTTCTCCGAGATGGGCCGCGTCCCCATTGGCCATGGCGATACGCGCCGATTCGACAATCGAAGCATTTTCCTTGCCCAGATAATCCTGTGCCGCGCGCGACGCATCGGTATCGGCGAAGGGATATGCCTTATTCAAGGCGGCCAAGATTTTCATCGTGTTTTTTTTCGCGTGCAGATCCACGATAACCATGTGGATATCGTTGCCAACGAGCAATTCATCTATTTCTATGGCATCGCCGTCGAAGCGCATTAGAATTGGCTTATTCCCATAGGCACAGCCCTGATCCATCCGACCGCATCGCGAGGGTGTCGTGATCTCTCCTCGATAGGCCAGATCCATTTCCCCCCTAACTGTCAGCTTCAGGTCATACACTTTATTAAAAGCGCGAGCGACTAAAACACAAGTCGCCGCGCTCGATGAAAGCCCTTTCTTGACCGGCAAATCTGAGCTATAGTTATCGATTTCGATGCCGCCTACATGGTAATGCGTCAATGCCTGATAGGCGACTCCCGCAGCGTAGGCCCAGAAGCCACCCTCCTGGGCGAGGGCAAGGAGGCGGGGGCCGTCCATGGGCTCGTCGAGCGTTACCCTCGTGCCGCTCGCGTCGGTGGAATGGAAAATAAAGCGATCCGGTAGCGCATCGACGCGGGAATACAGGCCCTGATTGGTCCCGGAAATGATGCAGAATCCGGCTCCTATCTCGCTATTGACCCGCCTGTAGCCTCCCGCCCAATCCGAATGCTCGCCGAAGAGGCAAATTCGGCCAGGGACGAAAAGTTCGATAGAGCTGGGATCCATCGCGCTGCCCTCCAGTTAGAAATATGCTGGGATTGATCGAGGTTGAGAAAGTACTGTAATGGAGAGCTGGGGCAAAATTGAAGAGGATTAAGGATGCCGCGAGGCCGCTATTCGTCTCAGCAGGTGCCTGTAGGCCTTCAGGCAGAACGTAAACAATTTATTCCCGCCACCTAGTTGGAGGATATCGTAGTAAATCGATTCCTTATAACCAAAATAGTAATCGATCATCGTCGGCCCGAGATCTCCAAAGACGTCCTCCAGCATTTTCCTACGCTCCTGCGCCCTTAAGGAGCTGAGCTTCGGGTCCGCGCTTATCCCGTCGCCCAGATAATAGGCAATGGGCCGGTCCAGGTATTTAAAGCGGATTTTATCCCGGTATTTAGCCTTCAGAGCAAAATGCCAATCGGACATTATCCGGAACTTCTCGTTGTACAAGCCGAATTTATATAGGTAATCGCGTCTTATCACGCTGTTTTGATGATTGATACAGCCCGTCACGAAAAATTTCAGGTCCAGCTCTTTTGGGTAAGTATCGAATTCATCCTTAGTGCCGTTCTTCGGTAAGAATGAATAATACACCTCGCTGCCGGTCAGTGTATTCTCTTTTAAATACCCGACCACTTCCTCGTCGAATAGCCAATCTCCGGAATTCAAGAACAGGCAATACTCGCCTCTCGCCGCGCGTATTCCCTTATTCATCGCCGCATAGATGCCCTTATCTGGCTCTGAGACCCAATAGGTTATCTTTGTATCGTTCTCTCGGATAAGGTCGCGGCTGCCGTCGGTCGACCCCCCATCGATGAGGATATACTCATAATCTCGGCACTTCTGCGCGAAAACGCTTTCCATCGTCTTCCGCAATCCCTCGACGCCGTTCAAATTGACAGTTATTATCGAAATCATAATTCCCTTTCGCCTATCCGTACGCTTTAGAGGATTCCGCTATAGCAGCTCATCGTCCGCTCGTAAGTATCGTCCCAGGAGAAGTCCCGAAGCCGCCGCCGCCCCTTCGCCGCGAGCTCCCTACGGAGGGCCTCGCTGTCGAGGAGCCCTACGAGGGAGCCCAAGAGCTCCTGCCGATCCTTCGGATCGAAGAAGAGGGCCGCATCCCCAGCGATCTCGGGGAAGCAACTGGCGCGGGCGAGGAGGGCTGGGCAGCCAGCCTCGAAGGCCTCGAGGATAGGGATGCCGAAGCCCTCGTAGTATGAGGGGAAAACGAGGCAGCGCGCCTCCTCGTACAGACGATACAGGGCCCCCTCGGGGAAGAAGCGATGGATGACCTTGTCCTCGATGCCTAGTCCGGCCAAGAACGCGGATTCGGCGCGGGAGAACCTGGGCCCGGTGCAGACGAGGAAGAGCCCCGCCCTATCCCGCAGCAACTCCGCGACGGAGATCACGAAGAAGGAGAAATTTTTGTAGCCCTCCCTCGTCCCAGTGAAGAGGATATACTCCCGAGGCAGGTCCAGGCCCGAAGAGCTTCCCTTCGGGAGGTTCGACCCGTGGTAGACGACCCTAATCCTTCTGGCGTCTATCCCGTAGGAGCCTATAATGTCCCTTTTCGTATTCTCGGAAACGGCGATTATCAGCGCGGCTTTGAGCGCGATGCGCTTCTTGCATTCGCTCGTCATGTCGCCCATCTGGAAAAGTTCGGGATACTTCTCGTGTATCATGTCGTGGATGGTCAAGACGAAGGGCCTGTCTCCTATCCGCTCCAAGAAATAGGGATCGTAATAGGTGGGGTGGAAGAGATCGAAGTCGCCCCCCTCCAATGCATCGATCGAGGCGTCTACGTTGCTCCTATACCGGATCCCCGTCGCTTTCCTAAAGCAAGAATAGACTCGATGCTTCCCGCGGAACCTGATCCCGCCCAAGAAGCGGTTCAGGTGGAAATTTTTCTCCCGGAGCTTGGCTGCGAAGCGTGGGTCCTTCCGGATATAGGCGTTGTCCGAGTACTCGAGCGCAAGCCGCGCCTCGGGGTTCCTCTGGATAAGCTCGGCGAAATACCGCGATATCCCGCCATACTCCTGAGCCTGGAAGGTCTGGTGGTCGTAAAGGACCCTCATCGCGGTCAGCCCTTCCACACGGCGAACGAGGATAGGCTCAATTCCTCGGCTTCCCTCTTCAAGGTCGCGACGGGGACCTCCCCGTAGAACGAGGCCCATCCGCTGAATGTGCTGGGCGGCGCAATAATCAGGTCGCAAGAGGCCATTGCGTATAAGTCAAAAATCATATCGTGACTGGGCGATTTAATGCAATCAAACCCTTTACCGAAATCCCTTGGTATTTCTTCGTTAGAAAAAAATATAAAACGCAGATTCTGTCCGGGCAATAGTTGCTGTAGCTTTTTCATTCTTTTTGTGTACGTTTCCGCATCTATATAAAATTGGGTAGTACGGTAATCTTTCCAACGAATATGAACGGCAATTAATCGATCACTTCCTTTCCGGCTTTCGTCGATAAACTCAACTATTTGTTTTTTGGTCTCGCCTCTTGGCAAAAAACAATCTAACACCTTGGATCGTGCCTTGGCGAGGGATTCGTAACCTCGGAATACCCACGCCCTTAAATATACCGAATATCCTTTGTTAAGATTTGCAAGCAATTCTTTGTCCATTTTACGATCGAAATCAAAGTCCTCATTCTCCCAGTAACGAAAACGGTGAGACCAAGGAAGTATTTCCATAACTCGATGATTACGAAATATCCTTCGATAATCGTTTTTCGTACCCGTTTCTGTGTAAGGGAATGCCCCCGCGGCATTTCCTTCGAACCAAGGGAAATGCGATGCATACTCTCGTAATCCGAGATTTAAGACCGAAATATTAAAAGTCGATGTAAAACCTATCAAATGCGCCGCCAGGAAAAGGCGGTTTCCAAGGCGGCCATAAGGTTCCATATGAACTAGCGTGCCGGTCACATCTTTTTTCATATTCTCTCCTTGCGCGCTATTATTCACCAATGATTATTCGGACAAGCTTTCTAATTTTCTGACTCACCCTTTTCCGTACCTTCGATAGTGTCCTCTCATCGAGATCGAAGGCGACATCGTTAATTTTCCTGATTATTCTAGGATCGACTGCCACGATCACTGGATGCCGCAAGGATTTGATTTCATATCTCTTCTGATTCGAAAAAACAGAAAATCTATTGCGTGTATGTGTACCATCGCCGTTGAAACCGAGGTTGGTAACAAGATTCTTTACAGGGTTAATACAGTATCCTTCATTTTTAAAAATCGTGTAAGTCCATTGGTAATCCCAAGTGTCGATCTCCAAGTTCGCCATCTTGGCGAATATGGAGACCCAGTACTCCTGTGCCTCTTTACCGTCGAATATTCGTTGTATCACTTGCCGCTCGACAAAGTCGTTCAAATCCCCAATCATGTATGAATATTTAGCCCAGGCACGCCGCCAACTAGCCCACCCCCAGCAATGTTGATTGCGTGCGAAATAATAACTATATGTCCCGACGCGCAAAACACCCAAGGGGTTGTGTCCCGCGATGTGCATGATCCTTTCGTCATCCCGGTATCGTTCGAGCATTTCCTCGCAATATAAAAAAAACCCTTCGGATGGCAAGCAATCGTCCTCGATAATAATACCTTCACTTACTTCGGAGAAGAACCAGGATATCGCTTCCGATACTGCTTTACCACAACCCAGATTTTTAGCGCGAAACAAAGTCTTTACACTACACGCCCAATTGATTGCATCTAATATATATTGTCGGACTTCACTACATTTCTCGTATTCGCCTGACACATCATCCCTTGGACCATCGGCGGCGATAAATAGCCTTTCCGGCTTTGCAGATCTAATTGCGTCAAAAACCATTTTTACCGTGTTTGCCCTATTGAATACAACAAAAAGTACGGGGGTTTTTAACATTTTAATACTCCTATCAGTTGAGGAGGAGAAAGACTCAATTTTCATTAAGTTGTTTTCTTTCGATCGGATTGGTGCGAGGTAGTTTAATGAAAATTATAATCCATTTCTGCATTTTTCAAAACTATTATAATAAAATATTTTGGATCATTTTATTCTCATTAATTATTTCTCTTATTTTTTCTTGGACATCCAATATAGACACTATTTTATTATTTCTTCTATCAATATGTAATGAAACAGATATTTCTTTTTTATAAATCCCTAATAATTCTTTTACGGCGCAAAATGACATAGAGATTAATCGTATTGTTCGCCGAATTTTCCTAATCAGTTTTTTATACAAAACAAGTCGATGCTGAGAATAATGATGAAGATAATTAAAACTGAAGCCATTATACTCGATAGCATGTTTTAATTGCAACATTCTATCCATAGAAGTAGTTATATTTTTTCTAGTCAGTTCATAAATTGCATCTGCTAATACTATTTTTTTTATCAGCCGAGATTGGAACAATAGATTTATGATCCTATTTCTAAGTCGTCTTGTTTCCAACAACGCCCCATAGAAATATAGAACTGTTGATCCGATTGAAAAATCACCAACATATGGATTGTATGGAAGTTTGCTTGTATTCGTCTTTTCCAAATACTCTTCTTTTAACAGATCCATTTCTATATTCCCTTCTGATACAACAGCCAATCCCACACTTATAGGTGATGATCCAACCCATCCAAATGGAATGTTTGAGAACAGATACTTTTTTTCAAGACTGCAAGCAATAGCGGCAAGATTTGCATCTTGAGGATGTGTTACCATTATCCTACCTAATTGTTTTTCCCTAGCTTTATCTATTATTTTGTGATGAAATATTGAAGTCGTATACATCTGAGGTAATTCAAAGTAATCCTGGAGTCCTATCAAGGTAATAAGCGTTTCAACAAAAATACTTCTTGTCTCTAAATGATTTGAAGCATAATAGGAAGCAACTGTGTCGCCATAAAAAGGCTCACATCCATGCCAATAATAATACGCCCTTCGCGACATTATTGCGCGTAAGTTTTTCTTATTTGCGAGAGATGTTAACTTATCTGCTAATTGAAAGAAATATGGCTGGAGACCATCGTCTTGCCCCACAAAAATGAGCCATTCTCCCTTTACATGGGAAAGAGCCCAGTCCCAGTGCTCAGCCATACTCAATCTTTCAGGAGGACGAATTATTCGAACTTTTGGATGCTCAAGTGTCGAAAGATATTCTTGCGTTGAATCTTCTGAATTGTCATCGCTAATAATAAGTTCATAGTTAGTATAATCCTGCGATATAATCGTCGAAATGCAGGAAGGGAGATATTTACCTCCATTCCTAGAAGGTATTATTATAGAGAATTTTGGAGCATTATTATTTTTTACCATACGGCTACTTTGAACCTTCCCCGTTTGAGTGGACACTAGGTTATACTCCCCCAAAATAAAGGGAGAAGATAGTATTGGAAATCAAAAAATATTTATCTTGCAGAATTGTAGTAGAGTGCACCCGACATCAGTATAAGAAAACTCAGACGGACTAATGAACAACGAACTCCGGCCATCCCTTCAAGCCTCACCTGGGGTAGAAGCAGGAAAATACAATACGCAACTGCCAGAATAGTTACCTATTTTTTTTATCTTTTCGCGAACCTAGCGAACTCTAATTATTGCGTTTCAAATTGTTGATTACAAAATCAAGATCTAGAATAACATCAGTTTTGGTTAATATTCTTGATAATGCGACTATAAAGTCTATGCAATCACCTTCTAAGAATGCCACAACACTTTTTTTAAAAAATGGAGTGTATCGATCATTGAGTATTTTCCACCAATAACCAATACAGGGATTATACAAATACTTTTCGATCAAAAAATCACAACCATTTTTTTCTGGAGATTGTGTAATAGCTAATTCCTTATATCCGATCAGTCCTCCGATTTGAATGCCCTTGCTTGTCAACACTCTTGATAGTCCGAGCTCATACCTGCGTATAACTTCCATTTTATCAGATATGACGTTAACAGTTGAAAAAAATTCCTTTAGAATTCCGGACCGAAGTAGTCGTTCTTTACAATACAAAAAATAGGACTGTACATGATATGCCATCTCCCAGGATTCAGTAAAACCAACCATATCCAATTTTTGTTCTTCCATTTTTTCTAAATACGGTTTTAGAGAGTAAACTGGCCCATAGACAGAATCATTTGCGAACAATACGCGTTGCGTATCGTCAGTATAGGGGAATTCTCGTAATGCTATTTTCCATGAAAAAAAATCTAACCCAAAGTTCACTCTATGAATAACTGCAAAAGTGAGTTTATTTAAATACTCTATATCTTCATTTCTAATCAGTGGTGATGTAGAAATAAAAATGATATCAAACTTATTATTCTTTAATTCCTTAAGATAATGGAATACATAATCGTCAACGATACTATCACGATCATAAGAGGAGAAATAACATATTTTCGATTGAATCGTGTTAGAAGATCTCCATAGAACTTTATATTCTCTATCAGCGAGAGTAGATAAATATAAATCCTTATGTGTTTCACGTTGCTTATGAACTTTTGTATAGATTTCACGAATCTTCTGATATAGAAAATCATCAAGTCTAATTAAAAATCTCATTTGTTGTCCTTTTGGATTCGTTTTGCCTCAAATTTATAGTAAATTTATACAAGGCTTATTCGCTCATTTCCTTTTCATTTCTTGATGATCCTCGGTAGCCTACCTAAGTTCCAACTTCCTCCCCAGTTTAAGTGCGCCGTCTTATGCGGAGTGGCGAGAATTTACGGTTATAGTCTTAGTAATGGGAGGCCATTGCTTTATTTGGGGTCCATTCGGCACATCAGTACATCACTCTCTGTTCGCAAATATAACACCACTCCAAATGTTAGGCCTGAATTATAGCTCGTTTGCCTATCGTTTAGTTGATCCTAATTGCTCACTAAATATTTTAATAAGAGAATCAACATATGTTTTCATGTTGAAAATGTTTCTAAACAATGTTTTTTGCTTCTCACGGTCAATCCCACCATTCGAATGCGTCGAAAGAATCTCTACTCCTCGGCGCGCCATTGCATCGATATCGAGGTAAGGAACTATATATTGATTTGCGAGTCCATTCTTAATAAGCACATCTGCGATTCCACTTGCATTATCAAAACAAAGTAATGGCAGTCCTTCGGAAAGCGCATCAATTGCAACATTTGGCATAGGGTCTAAGCGCGAGGTTAGCAAAAACAAATCAGCATTTAGATACGCAGTCATAATGTCCGTAACCTCGGCCATGATCAATAACCGGTCTCCAATCTTGCTCCTCTCTATCTGGTCGCTGAGATAAACGGAATATTCAGCATCATTTTCGACATCATAACCTTTGCCGATCCATACAAACCTTAAAGCTAGATCCGGCGCAATTGCACACATGCGCTGTGCACACGCAATGAATAAATCCACTCCTTTTCGAAAATTAACCGTTCCCATGCCAAGAACAATTTTTGTAGCTACAGGTATGTGTTCAGGACGAATGAGCTTGGTGATTCGTAAACTATCCACGTCGACATGAAAGTCAGTACCAGCTGTCAATGGTATACATCTGCCTTGTGGCAAGATGGACAACTTACTACGATTGATATATTTACTCGCTGAAAGAACATTCTGCATGACAATTGGGGCAGGGAAAACTGTATAATCTGCATATCTGATTGCATCCGATATCATGTTAAAAGGACGGCAATAGGCTTGGAATTCATGAATTAATAATAATGATGGAATGTTTTTTTTTGCCAGTGGCATAAGAACTTTACTGGATACAATACTATTGACAATAGCATAATGAACCTTTGATTCAGCAACAATATCTTGAATTACATAGTCAAGAAGAACCTCATTGAAACGTATCTTTTCATCTGAAATATAGACCAAATTAGCATAGTGCTGAAATATTTTCTCTATTCCCCCTGCGCTGAGTAACAATACAATTACGTTGAAGTCATCTTGTAAACAACGTGCAATGTTGAGACCTAGAATAGGGGCCCCTGTAAGCGATGCCTCATGAACAACCAGTAGCACTGTTTTTTTTGTTACATCAATGCTGCCAAAACCATTATATAGTGCCGCTATGGGCGGTTTCTTAAGCCGTCCCTCATTACGACCATAAGTCATGTAATGTTCATAGGGATCAATCTGAGCTGCTGCCACGTCAGGATATTGGTGCAAATAAAATTCAGCATCAAACTCTTCGTCTATATTCTTCGATAATCCCGCTATGGGCGGTTTCTTAAGCCGTCCCTCATTACGACCATAAGTCATGTAATGTTCATAGGGATCAATCTGAGCTGCCGCCACGTCAGGATATTGGTGCAAATAAAATTCAGCATCAAACTCTTCGTCTATATTCTTCAGGTGGAACCAGCTTGATATAGCATGCTTCCCCCTTCGCAACAACTTAGCAATCAAAGCAAAACTCCATTCCCCCCCCTATAATGTCGCCTTATTTACTTTTGCTAATCATAATGAAGTGACCGCCCCGATCGTAGATGCGTAGGTTGCGCTACGATCACTTCATTATGACTAGATGGTGCCGTTAGAAATTAACCCGGAGTCAGCACATCACGTCGATAAGCGACTTTGTAATCTCTGCTATTGTTTGGCTGAGACTGTCGATACGAGAATCCTGTTCAGGCCTATAAGGAGGAATTCCAGAAAGCTCAAAGAATGAAAAGATGTTACTTTGGTGGATATTCAACAAACACAATTGGATTATGAATGATCTTCAACCCGCGTGAACGGCAATATCGTATCCATATATCGAATACTCGTTCGGCTAGGAAACTCACATCTCTGTTTTGATAAATCATGCCTTGTCTTATAGGAACGGCATCTGTGAAGCGTTGTAGAATATCAAACCAAACGGAACAAAGATTGGAAAAGAAACCCCATGTGCTAATGAACAAGTTATTTGCATAAAAAAAACTATCATCGAACTGCTCAGCGACGAAAGGAAGTAATTCTGGATAATTTTCATTTATTATATTTAGTATCCGACACCAATCATCGGTGCAGTGGTTTAAACAGTAATGATCAAATACACTCATTTTTGCATCGAATGGCTTCGGTAGAATAATCGTTCCAGCATCAACAAGACAGATTTCTTTATAATTCCACAAATATTCACTGTAATTAACTAATTCCTCCATTTTTATAAAGATCTCTCGATTCTCTGTCGTCTGTTCCTTGAACAAAAATAATCTCCGATAATGTTCAAATCCCACTATCTCTGACTTGGGGCCATCTTTCCAAATTCGGTATATCGCACTAAGCTCTGACCACCTCTCATTCAGTAAAGGAGTCGCACTAATACTCCTGTCAGTCAAAGCATCTCCACGATTAACCGCAGCAGCGCCTACAAAAATAGGAGTAACCCTCCCAAGCCAATCAACTGGATAATTTACATGAAAAACTGAATAAATAGATGCCGTCGGAGACTCACCAAGCTTATCCTTATCCCATGTGAGTATTTTAGGGAATAACCATTTATTCACATTAATACAAAAAAGCCAGCTATAGTAATCATCCCATTCGGACTCTCCTATTGGCGGCTCCCGGGTCATCTTACGAGTATATTCAATGTTCCATTTCTTCGATAATGGAAAAAACTCATCCATCAGGATACCGGAAAAATGTTGGATTCTCCTCTCATTACCATTTAAGGTGAAGCTTAATCCTGTATTTAAAATAAGTTTAAATATCTCCCCGACCTCAGGCAGTCCATTATCAATGTGCTCTTGTAACCAAAACGGTATAGTGTGGCCTGTCCTATGAAAAACCTCAAGAAGAGCTATTTCACCCTCGCTTGAATTCCTACCTGCAGGACAAGAAATAATGACCCTTGATCGAGCAACCCGTATCAGTTCTTCGATCGCCTTTTTTCGACCCTCGAATTTAAGGTGTTCTATAACATCGACACAAATAACATAATCAAAAGATTTTTCAGCAAAAGGAATATCCTCAATACTGCCGACTATAGGTATTATCCAAGGATTAATCTGTCCGTCCCATGAGCGTTCCAAGCAAGTAACAGGTCTAGTTAACCATAATGCAATACCCTCATTACCAGATCCGACTTCAAGGACTGAAACATCTTTATTTAACAAGTCAGGGAACTGACGTACAATTTTTGAATATCGTATATTCCAATTATACATATGCGTCCCTTTAATACGTTTTTTGTTTCAAAGTATCTAGTGGTATTTTCTTCTCATTCTCCACATAGAAACCAACGACAGTAAACCTAACATGCCAGCGATGAATGCAGACATGCTCGCCACACTTACATAGCGCCTCAAGACTGGAAAGCCCACCGCACCGAGAGTGCCATAGAATCCTATTCTGAGGAAGGAAAACCCCAAAAGGAAGACCAGGATGATGAATAATCCGAAGGCTCGTTCATTACGTTCTCGATATGCTAACCCTACAACCAAGCCACAGGCAGCGAGAATATACGCGAAAAACCTTACTATGGGTCTCTCATAAAGGGTCATTAGCCTATCCTGGGCGCCGATACGATTCGACTTCACCCTTTGTAATGCTAGCGTAGGCCAAGTGTCGAAAGCATAGGTGATTCCCACATCGCCCCTTAACGTTCTAATAGTACTAACAACGCCAGCATGTACCATATCACCAGCGATTATCGCCGACAAGCCATTCTCGAGAGTGAATCTAACTTGTGTCTTTGTACCCTCAGCAAAAAAAATACTCGAATTGAATCCGCAGTCAATTGGAGCCTTTTTATTTTGCTTTTGAAATGCATCAGTGACGTCTGGGCGATTTTGTGGAGAAAGAATGTAAATCGCCGAGGCCCTCGTGCTGTCCGAATTGTTTATTTCCTCAAAATATACATTCTTAATTTTATCCTTCGAGGAAAAGGCCCAGCCCACGATAGGTCCATCAATATTTCTGCTTAAGATTAAATTCACTCTTCTAAATAATATGGTATTGAAATTATCAATTTTGTCTTTCCATTCTGTCGGCCTTATATCAGGAAGCCAGCTCATACGCAATGCAGTCGTTATCTCCGAAGGCAGGGCCGATAAAGCCAGTCCGGGCGCCCCCCCAATTAGCGCGTGCGTTACAAACTGCTTTTTTAGGGTACCTTCATGAAAGGATTTATTGAGTTCTCTGTTAACACTCCGATAGTAGGCCTCGAGATTTTTCGGCGTCCATTTTACTATATTGCCTGCTAGCAAAGGCGCAAGCCACATCCATCCCGAAGCTAGTTCTCCTGTCATTCCGTATGATCCTTCAGATGCCGTATGAAATACCATTTTGGGATCATCCAAGAAAGGCTGGAGCTTTTTAAACTCAGGGCTATTGGAATATGCTAAATTCAAGGCTATTTTGGTTATTGGCACGTATTTTTTGTGCTCTTCGACACGGATAGATGAGAGGTTTTTTAACAATCGAACATATTCTGGCATTTCCATGATACTCATTCCCCAAACGCCGTCATAGCGATAATGTGTAAAAAGCATTCCGTTTACTACGAGTAGAGCAATCGCCCCAACATAAGCTAATTCTTTGATCATCTTACCAACTACGTTTGACAGAGATGACAGCCGATCGCGCCGAAGCCACAGCACAGAGACTACGGCCCAGATCAAGAGAATAGCGAGAATGAAGGGCGTCTCCTTCCTCGTTATCTGCATCCAACCGATAGTAAGGCCCAACAAGGACAAGGCTGCGATTCGAGCTCGTCTTCGTTTTAACAAGAAGCACAGAGACCCAAAGCCGATACAGCAAAGGCAGAGGCAGAGATAAAAACCGTCGCTGAGCGCTCGGTCGAATAGTGCATAGGTTAGGGGCGAGAATACAATAGAAAGGAATACCATCGCATAACCCCAATAGCTGAACACTTTCTTCCCGCATGCCAAAGCAACTACGGCTGCCGAAAAAGCCAAGAGCGCCTCGATAGCCATACGCTGAGGAGCGCCGATTAAACCAGTTAGCCAAAGCCAAATCGGGTAGCCAGGACTGACGCTGTTAATTCTCCACCATTGCGTTGCGGCGATAACGTAATTGGTCTGGTCGTTGGGCTCGGTTATGATCTCGTTCCTGCCGACGAGGTATAGCTTAATAATTACTCCGAGCACCGTTATTATAAGGATAGCAGCCTTGTTATCCTTGCGATTGATTATGGCGCCGATGAGCGCGATTAAGCATAGCGAGACAAGTAGCCTAGCGGCCGGAGTTGGTAGGAAAACCATGATAACCAAGGACGCGACGGATAAAGCCACATAAGCTTCCGTAAGGCGTGCCGCGAAAGAATTGCCGGCTCGTCGAATCATAGATTTTAAATCCATCTACTCGCTCCTCTCGGTCTCTTCTAGATAACGAATCCGCGCGATACTTTCGTTGGTCTTTGCCTTCGTGAAAAGAAAGAAGGGCAGCCCGCCTAACCTGGATATAACGCTGAGGCATTGGTACATCAAGCCTACTACCGTCCCGCTAGTCGATCCAAGGAGGGTAGTAAAGAGCAGGCCGAAAGATACCGTCCCGACCCCGAAGCCGCCGGCAAAGCCGAAGACGTTGAAGAATATCGCTAAGGGAAAAATGACGAAACCTTGGGCAATCGGGACGGACAATCCTGTGGATCTCGCGATGCACAGGATAGACGAGCACCAGAATAAATGGTTCGCTAGGGAAAGCATGAGGACATAGGCAAGGTAGTGTTTTTTCCTTCGGAGCGAAGCGAAGGCAGCGTACGCGCCAAGTGCTTTGCTGCCGAATGGGAAGGCGCCGATCGCTTGCTTCATTCGGGAGCTTTCCGCGAGCCTCGGCCAAGTCAAGAAAAGGAAGGCGAGCACGGTCCCTAGGCAAACGAGGCCGAGCCCGAAAAGGAGGAATCGCGAGTTGCTGAGGCGAGAAACCGTAGTCCACCCTAGGGTACAAGCCAGGAAAGCGATAATGAATAAGCCAATGAGTCCGGCTACTCTATCTACGAGGATGGCCATCACGCTCTTCGTGCGGTAGCCCTTCCCGTAATGCCCCGTTACGTACCCAATCTTTACTAGGTCCCCACCGGAGGACCCAGGCATGGCGATATCGAAGAAGGATCCGATCATCGTCCAGCGGACGGCGTCTCTTAGAGATACAGGCAGTTCGAAAGATTCGAGGACAATTTTAAACCGCAGGGATACGATAGCATATGGAGGCAGCATAACGAGAAGCCCAGCTAGAAGCCAAGGCCAGGATCTCATCGCTACCTGTAATGAGCTCAGATCGAAACGGCCGAACAGGATAAGGGTGGCGAGGATCGCGATGGCGAGTCCGCCCTTCGCCCAAGGCGATTTTGCAATCCGTAAAAAAGCATCTTTCACGCTTCCTCTCCTACCTTATCCGGGCTCTCTTTGCGACGTAGCTCGAACCAGAGGTATTTCAGAAGAAGCATCCCCGTCTTCCCTATCTTGAAATGCGAGGCACCAGAGGAACGGGCGCTCTCGATCGTAGGGAATTCGCAGCGAGGAATGCGCAGCTTATAAGCCCGCGCTACCATCTCGATGTCGATAGAGAGTCCATGGTCGAGGATGCGCATCCTCGAGAAGGCCGATCGCGTGAAGGCCTTTACGCCATGCAAGGTATCCCGGACCCAGTAACCCTCCCTCCTCCAAAGCAGGGCCGCCAGGAGAGCGAGGCAACGGACAGCCCATTTCCTAGGGCGGAAAAAACTTGAATCCTCCTCGTTGACCGAACCTCTGACTTGTCGGCTCGCGATGACTAGCTCGCTACCCGACTCGAGGTAGAGCCGGAATTTCGCGAGATCGCTCACCGGGATCGTTCCTTTCGGGAAAAACACCGCCACCGCGTCGCAGGAAGATACCGCGGCAGCGTCGATATATGCCGCGTTTAGACCTTTCTTGCTTTGCTGATGAACTGTAATCCCCTGTGATTCTAGATACTCAACGGTTCCATCCGAGCTGCCGCCGTCGATCGCGTAGATCTCATCGAATTCCGAGCGGGGAACATTGGGGATATCGCGCTTGCAGCCCTCGAGCTCGTTCCACACGAGGAGACAGAGGGAAATTGTCATATTAATTCCTTAGCAACTCGCATGCCTTCATTTACTGCGACATCTGAATTCATATGTTCCCAAGTACCCCAGCGTCCAGCCCCGATGATACCAAACCCTCGAGCCCATTCCAACACAGACTTAATAGCTGTAGGTTTGGATACCGTATTGATAGGATATGCATACTTATTTCTATGCCTGAAACCATCCTCTTTGCCCGAACGCGTTACATTCGTCTCCGTCCAATACCCCTTTGCCCCCCTGAAGAAATTCGCTCTAAGAAGCATTCGATGATACGAAATATCGGATCTTGGCTCGTATATCCAGTGCGCTTTCGATTGTAGGTGCTCGGCTTTGTAATCGATATCAATCGAAGCATACTTCAATAAATTCACTGCACTGGAAATATTAGGCGGGATATCCGCCGTTCTAAGCCATTCCGTCCACGGGATAGTATTAACTATGCGATCAGCTGTCCAAAGTCCATTGACAGTTAAAGAATTGAGATCGATCCTTGAAACAGGACAATTAAGCACCAAAGTCTTCCCTAAAGCCTCGCCCATACGACGCCAAACCTCCCCATACCCATACCGTTTTGGGTAGAGAAAATGTCCGTGTGCAGGGAGAATGCCAAAAGGCCGACGCTCTAGACAACTATGCAGCATATCCTTAAATGAGACATCCGGGAGTTTATCAAGCCAATATGTACCGATTTGTTCGAGGGTTAATGACCACATTTTCTGATTATACGGAAGCATATAATTATTTGCGATGCGCTCACCAAGTTTCCAGTAAATCCACTCAACAAAAGTTTCAGGCATCGGCAGTCCGCATACGCTACCGCTCTCCGCAATAGCCTCAAGGTATTGGACCTGTTCATCAATGCTTAATTGCCAGATATTTGCTTCGAGCGGATGATCTATTTCCTTCCCGTTGATTAATATCGTTGCCTTACGATCGTATTCATTCCATTCATCCCTAGGGAGAAAACGGAAGAGAAAACTAAGAACTTCTTTTCGACGTACATCTAAAAAATGTCCGCCACCGATATCAATAGGGGAGCCATCCACATCCTGGGAGCGGCAGAGCCCTCCTGGGGTCGATTCTCGGTCCAGCACAATTAACTCATCTCGGGCGACACCATAGCTTAATAGCGCATGGGCAATTGACAATCCTGTTGGCCCGGCCCCCAATATGAGATACCTGATATTCATGCCTGCACCACCTTGTAGAGTTATTTATAACTTTTGCTCATTTGATCGCATTACGAACAACAATCTCTTTTATTCCATCGATTAGCTTTACCGTAGGCTCCCATCGTAACTTATCCCTAGCTCTTGCGATGTCGAGAACACTCCTAGTGGGCATCGCGTCCGCAGCGCTGCTTTGAATCGTTTTAATATCGATATCGCGCTCGAGAACGAGACGGAAAATATCGAGCAGCTCAGTGACCGAATGCCCTTCTCCAGAGCCAATATTGAATACCTCATAGCGACTTGTTTCTTTCAATGCGCAACTAAATGACGAGCATAGATCGTTTATATGGATATAGTCCCGCACATTTTCCGGATTACCCCATACCTCGACCGGCAATCCAAGTTTAATTTTATTTAGGCTTACTCCGATAAAACCCTGCTTCCTCTCAATAGGCAAAAGCACTCCGTAAGGATTTGATATCCGTAGGATAGTAACGGATATTTGAGGATTCCTTTTTGTCATAATAGATAAGTAATTTTCCAATAGTATTTTTTGAGCGCCATACGGCGAAAACGCGAAGCACTGATCATTTTCGTTGAACATAGATTCATCTTGATGCGGCGCATAGACTGTCCCGCCACTACTGGGAAATATAATATGGAGTTGCTTTTCTCGGCTCTTTACAGAGTCCAGAATAGTTAAAGTAGGTATCAAGTTTTGCTCTATATCTCCAACCCAATCGGAATCGGCTATGAAAGGATTATTGGATTGGGCCATATGTACTAATACATCAGTATCTTTTAAAAGAGTTTCACAAATATCCCTTCTTCGTATATCACCCAGAAGATAGTTTCCCTCCATCCCCGCGTTGAACGACTTTCCTCCGATATCAATATCGTTCTGAATAAGCTCAATAGAAGAATCCGACCTAAAATACTTAGCTATTTCAGAACCGAGGAAACCTCGGCATCCAGTTAATGCAACCTTCATTTACTTGCCGCTCGGACATTGGATACGACAAAAGTATCTATAATATGTAAGAGATTCTTTTGGAAAACTTTCATTGTGAAATTACTCTCATATAACTTTCGTCCCGCACCGCCAATTCGCTCAAGACAATCGGGGTGCTCGATAATGAAAATCAACTTCTCCTTTAATGCATTGACATCTTCGGATCTGAAAATAAATCCGTTCCTCCCATCTTTTATAAAAGAAGCCGAGCCAGTCATCGAGGAACAAATACACGTCTTGCTTTGCATCATCGCCTGCGTAATAACAATCGGCATTGGGTCATCGATAGAACTCGAAACAATGACGTCACTCTTTGAGAACAGCTCGTGTAGTTTGTTATTCGACATTTGTCCAATGAAAGTTATCTCTTTGATTTCATCTGCTTGTTCAATAAGTTCCCTGAAATAGTTTTCACAATATTCGTTGTTCACATGCGGAGTTCCCACGATTTGGAAAATTGCTTTTTCCCGTAAATCGATACTGATTTGTTTAATTGCAGAAATAAAAATGGATTGCCCCTTTCTCGGCTCGATGGAACCTGCTAATGTAAAGACAATTTTTTCGTGTTTTCCATTAGATATTCTTTTTCCAGTATCAGGAATACCATAGAGTAGAATTTTCTCAAAATACTTCGGGTTTTCTTGTATTAGGAATTGTGTACAATAGTGGCTACCTACATAAATATTCTCTGCATTTTTAAGTATTTTTCGAAAATCAGTATAACTGTATTTAGCATTCTCGAATCCTAATTTCCCTTCGTGTACCCACCATACAATATTTAACTCACGCATATGGTCTATAAGCGGTGCGCATACAAGTGTCGTTGCAATCACCAAATCGAAATTGCGCGCGAAAGAAGTAGTAAGGTCCCAATAACCAATAAATAGCCAAGTATTCACAACTACTGGAATTCCGCTATCGGCAAACTCCATTTTCATCGGACCATCTTTCGCCGATAGAATTACAGGAAACCCCCCCGATTCCAGGATAGCCAACGCGGCATAATAAACAACGCGAGGTGCCCCGGTGAGACTAAGCTCATGAAGTATAAAAAGTACGTCGTTACCCTTATATTCATGATTAGGCGAAACAAGGTTACAATAAAACTCGTATTCAAATGGAAATTGTGAAAAAAGACTGGTTTGTTTCATGGAATTTGTAAAATAAGGATCTCGTGTTAAATAATTCCCCCAACGTTTTAATAAATAGATATCTGATTTATCTTTTTTAAGGGAGCTATGCCAACGATGCCTACCAATATGTGTTAATGAAGCATGTGGTGTAAAGACACAACGATAGCCTTTTGACTGGATTCGAAAGCTTAAATCTGCATCAGAGTGCCCTTTCGGAGTATTGATTGCATCAAAACGTCCAATCTCCTCGAAAATATTTTTCTTAATCGCTAGACATGCTCCATTAAGAATTAACACATCTCGAACCCAATTTGCGAAACAGAGCGTATCATTATGCATTGGATCAATAGGCTGACCAACCCATGGAGTCCAAATTACACTTGGAACACCCGTTGTCATGCCAGCATATTGAATTGTACCATCTTCAAAAACCAATCGTGGAGAAACACCTCCAACTCCAAAAATACTTAAATATTCAATCGTTGTCTCAATCCAATCCTTTCCGATCGGCCTGACGTCATCATTCAAAAAAATAAGAATGGAGCCACTTGCCGCAGAAGCACCTTGATTACATTTCGCAGAAAAGTTATATTCTCCATCATATATCGAGAGGATAAGATTTGTACAATAAGTGAATTCATTTTCGATTTCCTTGGCCAGCATTGCATTGCATACTACTACAATTTCATAGTCTGGATATGCTGTATTTATGAGAATAGAGTTGATAGAATCTGACAAGTCACGATAAGAATCAGTAGGAATGATAATCGATACTTTTTCTTTTTGTCGTATATTAACCCTTAAATAATTGCACGCTGGAGCGGGAATAATTGTCGCATCGATCGATCGTCTCCTTGCCATATCCCTTAAGGCTTTTAGATTCGATATTCTGGAAAACGGCTTTCCGCCACATGACCCTGATCCTTCTGCCTTCCTCCAAAGGTACAACACACGCTCTATGTGCGAGATATTGTTCGTCTCTTCTGCGATTCTTAAAGCAAGATCGTAATCTTGCGAAAAATCATATTTTGATCTAAACCCGCCAATCGAAAGTACTAAGGATTTTCTATAAACAGATAAATGGCCTGTATACATATTATTTAACATGAACTCAGGAGACCAATCTGGCTTGAAAAAGAAATCACATAATACCCTTTGTGTAGTATTGTCTATCTTGCATTCATCCGAATAAAAGAAATCGATCTTAGGATTGTAATTTAATTCTGTTACAATCCAAAAAAGCGCATCTGGCGTTATTTCATCGTCGTGATCAACGAGCGCGATATATTCGCCTTCAGCCATATTTAAAGCAATATTGGAAGCACCTGATATTCCGTGGTTTTCCTTCAATATTTTTATTTTAATACGCTTATCGGAATTCATCTCTTTCTTAATAACGTCGTCAACCCTTTTATCCGTTGAACAATCATTAACGATGCATAGCTCCCAATTATCGTAAATTTGCTTTTTTACCGACTCGATAGCTGCTTTTAGCCATATGGGATTCGTATTGTAGACAGGCATAATAATAGAAAATAATGGTTTATAAGCCAGTTTTTTTATCGCATCTTCCATCTTATCAGTTGTCATCTCTTTCTGTTGTGCGTAAAATAATTCTAAAGCTTTTGGATGACACTCAATACCCGCAGCCGTTTGAGTTATTGTTTGCAACTTTTTGAAGCTATCCATCCCCTTAATGCGCTTTTTCACTCCCTGAATCCCTTCGAAAAAAAGGACAGCAAGAAATCGAAATAGTAATTTAAATTTATGCCGGCGATTTATAAATGAGCTCATAACAAATTTAATTTTTCCCTTGTTATTCATTTAAACTCTCCTTCTCTATTGTTAATTACTAGTAGTTACTTTTTATTTAATTTGAATTCAATTTTTCGGAAATATTTAAGTATACGCTTTATTATATGTCTAGAAGATAATGGAATATGCATATCTCGCTTTAATAAGACCGATTTTAATTCGGCAATTTCCTTATCAGGTTCCGCTATTTGTTGGGTTAGTAAATGAACGGGTAATATTTCTCTGCAATTTTTTGAACTCACCAATACCGTTAAAAGAATTCGGAGTGAGAGAGACCTCGTTTCCCCATTCAGGGCCAAGTCGTTCCCTAAAAAACGCGACTTCTTCACCTTTCGAGACTATACAATTTGTCCATTCATTCATGGTTTGGTCAGGAACATTTATTTCTTGAGAATTGTCAGCCAATTTTCCTGGGGATACTAAATCAAGAGTTCCAACTACTACACGAGTACCAAGTTTATTTTTCTCATGCGTTGATTTACGAATAATACACATTGAGTTAAGAAACTTCGCGGAATGGATATGTTCCAGAGTACCAATATTCATTTGAAAACTATAATGCTGGAAGAATCCATTAAACACTGAGGTGTTCTTTAAACTAACCCCCCAGTGTTCGTAATTAACAGTATCAATAAGTAGCTTTAAGAATGTTATTGCGGAATATGGATCAAAAAGGCCACCGTCATAATCTTTCCAATAGCTGCAATGCAAGTCGTCAATAATATATATGCCTTCATCCACTAATAAAGGGAAATACCGAGCAAAACTTTTAATTATATCACTTGATTTGTGAGAGCCATCGTCAATTATTATATCGAAGCTATCTTGAATATCTCGAATGGCAGATCCTGTCTCATCAACATTAGCATTACCTATTATTAACATTATTCCGGGGTCTTCATAAAGCAATAAGGAACAAGCAGAATCGACATCACAGCCAATTATCTTTTAGCCAAAGGAAAATAATTAGACCATATATCAAGGGTTCCACCGTTCTGAACTCCGATTTCCAAAAATTTTATTGGCTTATTCCGATATTCCTTTAATACCTCTTCATATTCTGAAAAATAAAGCGACCATTTATCAACCACTTCCCCATGATTATTAGCGTATAAAGCCTGTAATTCTGACCCCATATATCCCTCTCTTGGTTGGATATTTTCGCAGTTGCTTTTCCGTCTAGTTACAATATTTCCATGGACGCCCATTGACATAAAATTATTATATTTATGAAAGGCCCCAATTCTGATTACAGAATTGATCAATAGCTTAACAAATTTCGGTTAAGCAAAACATTGATTTTGACTTTATCATAATGGCGCACTATATCGGGATTTACATCGCACGCATGCGCAAAATCATATTGTATGACGTCCCAATGAAACTCAGACTATCGTTAAAACATTTTGATAATCAGCCACGACATCATCTATGTCGCCTATGCTGGCAACCTTACCGTGTTCGAGTAAAACCCCCTTATTGCAAAGTTGCTGCAATGCACCTATTGCATGTGACACGAAGAGGACTGTCCTTCCTTGATTTTCGCTAACGTCCCTCATTAACCCCAGGCATTTTTGCTGGAACCTCACGTCCCCAACGGCCAAAACCTCGTCGGCAATCAGTATTTCGGAATCGAGGTGCGCTGCCACTGCGAATGCTAGTCGCACGTACATGCCGCTGGAATAGCGCTTTACTGGCGTGTCTATGAACTCGCTTTCTATCTCCGAAAAGGTCACAATCTCGTCGAATTTTTTGTCAATCTCTGCCTTGTTCATGCCTAATATCGCACCGTTCAAATATACGTTCTCCCTTCCGGTGAGTTCGGGGTGAAAGCCCGTGCCCACTTCCAGGAGACTGGCTATATGCCCCTTTATCTTCACCGAACCAGTAGTGGGAGCTGTTATCTGCGACAATATTTTTAAAAGGGTAGACTTGCCCGCACCGTTGCGCCCGACTATGCCAAGCCTCTCTCCCTTCTTCACTTCAAAGCTCACGTCGCGTAGGGCCCAGAAACGCCCCTTCTTGCCCACCTTGGATTCCCCGCCGATCTCGGTCCATGGATCTTCCTTCTTGAAGAGTTTCGAAGCCCAGCTTTGAAGATCTTTATAAAGGCTACCGTTTCCGATCACGCCGAGACGGTATTCCTTGCCCAAATTCTCCACGCATACTACTGTATCCATTTTACCAGTATCCTTATATTACATCCACGAAGGTTTTCTCGTTGTGGTTGAAGGTCACCACCCCGAGCCAGAAAAGTAGCAGGGTGGCGACCATGCTCACGCCCCATATAGCCAGATCGTGCGTCCCGCTGCCTAGGAAGGCGAAACGGAACATTTCGAAAATTGGCGTGAGTGGGTTCACGAAGAAGAAAATCTTCCATTTTTCAGGAATTTTGGAAAGAGGATACACGACGGGGGTCATGTACATGAGAAGTCCGATAGCGAAAGAAACGAGCTGCCGGAGGTCCCTATATTTCGTGGTGAGCGCCGAAATGAGGATTCCTATTCCCATGCCGAGAAGGGCCAATTGGACGATCAGTACCGGTGTAAACAGTATCCAGATCGTCGGCCTGACGGAGGTTCCGGTCACCAGATAGAAAACATAGAAAATGATCATGAAAGTGAACTGGATCATGAACGTGAAAAAACTGTTGACTGTATAGGCTATAGGCATCGTAAAGCGGGGGAAATAGACCTTACCGAACAGACCCGCGTTGTTGATGAATGTGTCCTGGCATTTCAAAAACGTGCCCGAGAAGAAGGCCCAGAGCATTGTCCCCGCGAAATAGAAAAGAGGCTGGGGTATGCCATCCGTCCCCATCTTGGCGATGCTTCCGAACACGAACATGTACATTATAGTGGACATGAGAGGCTGAAATACGAACCAGATGGGTCCTAGTATTGTCTGTTTGTACACCGACACGAAGTCCCGCCGAATCAGAAGCCCCAGGAGGTCCTTGTATTGGAATAGTTCCTTTAAATCGAGTCCCAGGACCTTGTCCTTTGGAGTAATTATGAGGTCCCAGTCCCCATCGATTTTCTTCTCTATTATCATTCAGCACCCCCACTTCTTCCCACACAGGAAGTCTTCATATACGGCATTGAGTCCCTCATCCAGAGTTACCGGATTCAACCGCTCCAAATCCCCTTTATTCGTCACCGAGGTTTCTAAAAACCCTTAGTCTAAATTTTCCCTGGAAAGAGTCTCTTCTTGAGAGCTTTCAATTTTCTTAAAGGAAAAGTTAAAAGATGCCCGACCTTATAGCTTTGCGATGTAACAATATTCTCATAGTATTTTCTGTACAACTCCATCTCACCCATCAACTTGCGATTCTCTAGCAAAAAATTTACTGGCTTTATCTTATGGGATTCGGCTAGGTTTGACTCAAAACTATGTACTAGCTCAGGCTTTGATAATTTTTTGAATGCTTCAATAAACGTTCTTTTATCCTCAAATTTAAATAAAGGAAATAACTTGGAATACAGGTATTCCACATCCATGACTAGTCTTGGGAAGTGGAGAAATACTGTTGGCACATCATGATCTATAAGATCATACACGATATGGTAGAATTGATTCATAAGGAAAAACTCTTGATCATCAGGATTTGCTGTATGAACCAATCCCCCGGGAACTCCGTTTGAATTGTATTTTTTGGATTCCTCTCTTCGCATGACATCTCTTCTGCTTTCTGCGGCGGAATAAAGATCCCGTATAGGAATAATCGCACAATCAATAACGATTCCCCCTTCGTCGATTAGATTTCCTAAATTGTCCGATAGCCAGGGGCTTTTCACTATATAGGGAGCGTCCTGGGCGAGAATATCCTTCTCCATTCCTGCATTGGCATTAGTGTATATCTGTTCATAAGGATCTTTGAAACCCGTATCCAATCCCAACTCTGTTAGCAACTGAACCAGAAAGGTCGTTCCTGCTCTTCCCGTTCCAGAAATAATGATATGGTTTCTTGGCACTTAAAGTTCTCCTTGAGAAAACAAAGAAAATATGTAAACTCTGTATCCTGAGCATCCAGAGCCCAATCTCAGAATTTCCCCTCCAGATATGCCTTAGTGCGCTCGTGCCGAGGATTGTCGAGTACTTGATCCGCCGCTCCCGCCTCGACCACTTCGCCGAGGTACATAAAGATGATGTAATCGGCAAGGCGTCTTGCCTGACGAAGGATATGCGTGACGACCACGATCGTGTACTGCTTTTTTAGATCCAACAGGCGTTTCTCTATGAGTTGGGAGGATATCGGGTCCAGGGACGAGGTAGGTTCGTCGCCGAGGATCACCTCCGGCTCGACGGCCAAGCCGCGAGCCAGGCAGAGCCGCTGCTGTTGCCCCAGGGACAGACCGGTGGCCGGGTCGTGCAGGCGGCTCTTCACTTCGTCCCACAGGCCCGCGATTTCAAGGTAGTGGCGCACCGCCTGTCGATACTCGGCGTGGCTTTTGCGCATGCCGTTTATGCGCATGCCGTTTATGCGCATGCCGTATGCCACGTTGTCGTAGATGGACATCGGCAGCGGCGAGGGATGCTGGGCGAGCAGGCCCACTCGTTTGCGAACATCGGTGACTTCCGCGCCGCCGGCATAGATGTCCTGATCGTCCAGGAGAATTTCGCCGGATATCCTCGCTCCCTCTGTAAGCTCCAGAAAGCGGTTCAGGCTCTTGAGCAGGGTGGATTTCCCGCATCCGGACGGCCCGAGGATTACCGTTACCTGTCTTTTGGGAATCTCGATATTTACTTCTTTTAGCGCCTGTTGCTTGCCGTAAAAAGCATTCAAGTTCCGGACCCGGATGTGCGCGTCCATCGCTGCCTCGTTCATTTGACGGTATATTTTCTTAAGCGAGACGCGATCCGGCGCGACCCCAGGCTGACCAGCAACACGATAATAGTCAGGATCAAGGCCGATGCGTAACCGCGTCGCCGGACCTCGGGGTACGGGCTGCCCAGTTGGAAAAAAATCGCAAGTGGCAAGGATGCGGTAGGACTCGTCAGCGACGCGGGAATTCGATCGGTGTAGCCGGCCGTGAACAGCACGGAGGCCGCGTCGCCGATGCCCCGTCCGAAAGCGAGCAGGACGGCGGTGATGATTCCCGGAAGCATCTGCCGGGTCACCACTCGCAGAGCCGCCTCCAACTTCGTGGAACCCAGGGCCAGCGACGCCTGCTCGAGCTCCGCGGGCATTCGGCGAATCACCTCGTCCATGGCGCGCGCCATGATCGGCAGCTCGACGAGTGCCAACACTATGATTCCGCCCAGAAGGGAGGCGCGCATGCCTATTGCCAGCATGACCGTGAAGCAGAACGCGCCATAGACGATCGAGGGGATTCCCCAGAGAACGTCGAGCGAGAGCCTCACCAATCGCCCCCACCTCGAGCCCTCGAGGTAAGTCTTCAGGTACAGCGCTATCGGCAGGGCGATCGCCAAAGCCAGCGCCGTGCCTCCGCCCGCGAGGTAGAGCGACCCGATGATGGCGTTTAAGACCCCTCCGCCCTTGCCCATGTAAAATCCGCCCTTGGGCGATTCGCTTATCATTTCCAAGGTCAGGGCTGGAAGGCCCCGTACGACGATCGTCCACAGTATCCAGCACAGTCCGCCGGCGACAATGATCAATGACAGGATCATAAGGCCTTTCATGATGGCTTCGATATAGTGTCGCCGTTCTCGGTGTTTTTTGCTCAACTCCGATTCCTTCCCAGCACCCGCCGGATCAGCAGCGTCGAAGCGACGTTGAATATCAGGATTATCGCGAGCAGAATGAGCGCCGAGCAAAGCAGGGCCGCGTCGTAGAGCCGGATGGACATCATGTCGCCGTAGTTGTTCGCGATCAAGGCCGGAAGCGGGTAGGCCGCGTCGAAGAGCGACGTGGGGACTTTCGCCACGTTGCCGACGACCATCAGCACGGCTATCGTTTCGCCCAGCGCGCGAGAGGCGCCCAGCACGATCGCCGCAAGCAGCCCCGGCATGGCTTTGGGGAGGATCACCCTCCTGATCGTCTGCCAGCGCGTCGCCCCGACGGCCAGAGAGGCTTGTCGCAGCTCTTCGGGCACGGTTCGGAGAATCTCGTAGACGACCGAAATCACCAATGGAGCGATCATTATCGCCAGAACTATCCCGCCGGCGATTACGCTGAAACCCGTCGGTTGGTTGACGTGAAAAAACGGGATAAAGCCGAGCCAGCGCCTGGAAAATGGCGCCGCTACGTTTTCAACGAAAGGGACTATTGCCAGAAGCCCCCAGACGCCGTATACGACGGGCGGGATCGCAGCGAGCAGATCGAGCACGGGCTGCGCGATACGGCGCAACGCGGCCCGTGAATATTCCGATAAGTAAAGCGCGGCGAGAATGCACGGAGGAACCGCCAATGCGACCCCGACCGTCGTTACCCAGAAGGTGCCCGTGATGAAGGGCCAAAAGCCGAATAGCCCTTCGTCCGGTTTCCACCTCGCGCCCAAGAGAAGGTCTTTCACGGGATAGGCGCTCAATAGCGGCCACGAGCGCAGCGCAAGCGCGAGCGTGACGACGGCAATCAGCGTCGGAGGCAGCAGCGTTACGGCAAAAAAGACCCGCTCGGCTTCGTTGTCCCGCCTTATCCGGATGCTTCGAAACTCGCGATTCATTTGATCTTGGCCAGCGACGCGGCTCGCTGGTCCGAGGTCAGGGCCACGTAGCCGGCCTGGCCGAGGAATCGCTGACCGTCGCCTAGGATCCATTCGATGAAGTCTCGGGTCACGCCCCTGGCTTTCCCTTTCGTGACCAGGTTCTCGAAGCGCGCAGGCGGAGAAGGATACCTGCCATCCGCGACCGCCTTGACCGTTTCGGCCCTGGTATTATTGCTTTCCTCCGGATCTGCCATCCCGTTCCCGTTCGCGTCGATCGGAGGTACCAGTATGCCTGCGACCGCGGCGCCCTTCGGGTCATAAACGCTGTTTAAGTTGCTATAGCCGATCCCCAAAGAGTCCTTCTGGATCGTGTCCACCAAGGCCGGCTCGCCGAAGACGCCGATTGCGCCGGCCAGGATATCCGCCTGGGCCTTGCCGCCGCAGAACTGCGCCCACGTGTCTGCCGATCCAGCCGAGTCGGAGCGGGTGTATACATGGATCGCGTCGTTGATCTCGGGCTTGCCGATCGCTTCGCCCCATGTCTTTATTTCGCCCGTTATAAATATTTTGCTCAACGTCGCTTGGTCGATGCCATTAGACAAGATGTGCTGCAATACGGGGTTTTTGGCATTGATGACCGGGAAGACCGCGTCTTTCGCTACCGATACCCAGTAGGCGCCCTTCGCCTCTTCTTCGGCCTTGATCTCGCGCGAAACCATGCCGATGTCCACCGCGCCCGCCAGGGCATCCGTCATGCCTTTGCCGGCGCCCCCTGCCTGAATGTCGAATTTAACCTTTGGGTGAACCTTGCTGAACTCATCCGCCCAGACGGTCATCATCGGGTAGAGCGCGAAGGCGCCCGAGACGGCGACCGTTCCTTTGAGATCGCTCCCGCCTTGGGAAACTGTTGGAGTCGCTTTCCCGCAGCCCGATAGCGAAAGCGCGGCGAGCGCGCATAGGGCGAGAGTACGCGTTCTCACTACGCGATCCCCTTTTTCGCGAGATAATCCATGACTGCATCGACGCAGTCGGCGATATCCGCATCGCTCGTATTCACGTGAAGCTCGGGTGCCGCCGGGGCCTCGTAGGGCGCGTTCACTCCGGTAAAATCGGGTATTTCCCCGGATCGCGCTTTTTTATAAAGACCCTTGGGATCTCGTGCCTCGCAAGCCTCGAGTGCGGCGTCGATGAAGATCTCGTGGAACTCCTCCGGCTCGAAGAGCGCCCGCACCGAATCCCGGTCGCTCCGATAGGGGGAAATGAAGCAGGCCAGAACGATGAGCCCCGCTTGTGTCATGAGCTTCGATACTTCGCCGACCCGGCGGATGTTTTCCACCCTGTCCTGCTCGGTAAAGCCCAGGTCCTTGCAGAGGCCATGCCGCACGTTATCGCCATCGAGCAGTATGGTATGTCGCCCGCGATAAAAGAGCTTCTTTTCGACCAGATCCGCGATGGTCGATTTCCCCGCGCCGGAGAGACCCGTGAACCACAGTACGCAGGGTTGCTGCTGCTTGAGCAAAGCCCGGGCCGTCTGATTCACCGAGAAGAACTGTGGTTGAACGTTGTCGGCGCGCCTAAGGCCGTGATCGATCATCCCGCATCCCGCGGTGGCGTTCGTTTTCCGATCGATCAGGAGAAAGCTTCCGCCCCACTTGTTCGACCCGTAGGGATCGAAGGGCATGGGATGATTCAGCGCCAGCTCGACTTCTCCGATCCCGTTGACCTCCAGACGTCCCGCGGCAAGGTGAAGGTAGGTATCGGGATCGATTCGGCTCACGATGCGCATGATCTGGGCCAAGGCGTTCCCGTAGACGCTTTTGAGGCTATAGGACCTCCCCGCGAGCAGCGGCTCCGATTGCATCCAGACGATCTTCGCCCTGAATTGGTCGGAAACCTCCTGCCGGGCACGGGAATGCGAGAAAGCGTCCCCTCGGGATACGTCTATCTGATCGGCGAGGCTGAGCGAGATAGACATGCCGGACCTCGCGCTCTCGATTTTACCTTTAGGTCCATAGATGCCGGTCACCCGCGAAGTACGTCCCGAGGGAATGACCGTGACCTCGTCCCCGTGCTTGATCTCCCCGGCCATGACCCTTCCCGCGTAACCGCGATAGTTCGTCGAAGTTTCGGGCACGAAGTCCTGGAGGGCAGCCTTTTGCCAGCGGTCGCGGGCCGTGCCCGGCTTGATGACGTACTGGACGGCGAAACGAAACTGATCCCCGCTGCGGTCCCTGTCCCCCGGCACGGCATTGAGCCAATCGAGGATGCTGGGACCGGAGAACCACTCCATGTTCGCCGAAGCTTCAACCAGGTTGTCCCCCAGGAGGGCCGAGACGGGGATGGCCGTCCACGTAGGGGAGTGAACGTAAATCTTTAAGTCCTCGACTACCGATGCGCACTGCTTCCGGATCTCTTCGTAGCGCTCGAAGGACCAGCCGACGGCGTCCATCTTGTTGATCGCGAAGGCGATCTGCTCTATTCCGCAGAGCGCGCAGATGAGGCAATGTCGCCTGGTCTGGTTCAATATCCCCAAGCGGGCGTCCACGAGTATCATGGCGGCTCCGCAATTCGACGCCGCGGTCGCCATGTTGCGGGTATACTCCTCGTGGCCGGGAGTATCGGCCACGATAAAATTGCGCGTCGCGGATTTGAAGTAGCGATACGCGACGTCTATTGTTATTCCCTGTTCGCGCTCGGCGATGAGGCCGTCCAGAAGAAGGGAAAAATCGATGCGCTCCCCGGCGTTGCCGATCCGCTTGCTCTCTTCGACCAGAGTGCGGAACTGATCCTCGAAAACGTTCCCCGTCAGATGCAGCAAATGACCTATAAGAGTGGACTTCCCGTCGTCGACGCTGCCGCAGGTCATGAAACGAAGGTTGGAATCGCGGGCGCCGAGGTCCATCAGAAGTAGCCCTCGTGCTTCTTTTTTTCCATGCTGCCCGACTGGTCGAAGTCGATCAGCCGGCCGGAGCGTTCGGATAAGCTATTGCCCTCCAATTCACGGAGAAGGGCATCCAGGGTTTCCGCATCGGATTCGACGCCCGCGGTCAGGGGATAGCAGCCCAGGGTTCGAAACCGCACCTTCTTCATCTCCGGTCTTTCGCCCGGTATAAGAGGGAAGCGCTCGTCGTCGTACAGGAAAAACTGGCCGTCGCGGACCACGACCGGCCGTTCCTTGGCGAAGTAGAGCGGCACGACGTCCAATGACTCTCGGCGAATGTAGCGCCATACGTCGAGCTCGGTCCAGTTCGAAATGGGAAATATGCGGATGCTTTCGCCCTCTTTACGCTGCACGTTGTAGAGCCACCAGAGTTCGGGGCGCTGGTTCTTGGGGTCCCACCGGTGTCGCCGATCCCGAAACGAGAATACGCGCTCCTTTGCCCGGCTCTTTTCCTCGTCCCGCCGCGCTCCCCCGAATATCATGTCGAAGCCGAATTTGTCGAGAGCCTGAATCAAGGCCTCCGTCTTCATGATGTCCGTATAGCGCGCGCTCCCGTGCGTGAAAGGAGTGACCCCGGCCTCCGCGCCTTCCTTGTTGGTATGCACGATCAGATCGAGCCCGAGCCTCTTGGCCGTCTCGTCCCTGAACCGGATCATCTCCCTGAATTTCCAGCCCGTATCGATGTGCATGAGGGGGAAGGGCGGCTTCATGGGATAGAAGGCCTTGAGGGCCAGGTCGAGGATCACGGTGGAGTCTTTGCCGATGGAATACAGCATCACGGGATTTCTCGCCTCCGCGACCGCATCCCGAATGATCATGATGCTTTCGTCGACGAGGTCATCCAACTCGTTGATCGCCATATATGCCTCAAGGAAGGTCCCGGGTTTTAATTCAACATGGTCCGGGGAGGATTTCGGAAGCGTCGTCTGTTTCGAGAAAGAGCCCTACCGCCTCGGTCAGGTTCTCTTTGGCCGACTCTACGGTCGCCCCCTGGCTCGCGATATCCAACTCGGAGCAGAGCGCCACGTAAATATCGTCTTCCAGTTCGATTATCGCAGTGTAAGTGTTGTTCAAGTTTCTCACTCCTTTTCCCTGGAAGCGCGCTCTACCCCAGCGTTTCGCGTATCGCCTCGGCGTAGGACCTGAATATATCGAGCGATTCCAGGAAGCCATAAAGCCGCCCGGTATCGATGCCGGCGTATTCATGGATGATAAGGTTCCGAAGGCCGATAATCGACAGAAGCTCGTCCGCCGGCTCCGGTTTCAGGTAGCCGAATCGAGCAAGAAAACGAATGCAATCCCCATAGTTCTTGGGCGTACCGAGATTTTTACTCGAGCAGATATGACAGGCCGTATCGATGACTATCTGAATGGATTCCATGATGCCATACCGAAGCGCCCACTGCAGCGTCGTAGCTTTCTCGATCTCGGCGAGCGAGTGCTCGGCCTTGAATATCTCAAGGGAGGCAACGTTCTCCTCGAGCTGCCGAAGGCGTTCAAGCATGGATCGGCCTGGCGAAGGTTCCTGACTGGATCCGGCCGTCCAATGCATTTATCGCCGAATCGAGGAAAGACTGCGCGTCAAAAAAGGATAAGTAAGCCTTCGTCCTGAAATCCGCGACGACGGTATCGGAACGTTCGAAAAGGACGAATGAGCTCGAGACGATCTCGTATGCGAGTCCGGGATCCTGGGTTTCGAGCCCGTTGAGCTCGACGAGGTCGACCTTATTTTCCATAATGTCGCTTGCTTCCTGGATGAGTCCGCCTAAAGCCAGGAGGGTCGGTCGGTCGGAAAAAAGGACGGCGATGTCCACATCGCTCAGGTCCCCGGCCTTGCCGCTGGCGCGGGAACCGAAAAGGAGAGCTAGCTCAACGTCTTCGCGCTTCGAGAAGGTTGTCTTTAGCCTGTCGTAGGCTTGCTTCCCTGGCGGGCTAATAGTCATCATTGGGAAATTCCTCCCTGCATATGCTTACATTACTCCTTTGCCTGGAAAATAATTTTTATGAATGCAAAATAGTATTATTCGTATTCATAAATGTTTTGAATTGCATTCATATTTCTAATTTCTCCCATCACCATAAATTGAAATTTTAATTTGCTCGACCTCAATCGCCAGGCCGTTTCGATGGCGTAATTAGAGTGAATGGCGCGCCACCGTTTTACAAGACTGGCTATAACGCCAGCCTACCCAAGTCGTATCGGAGGTTTATTATGGCAGTCAATGTCGCTTTGGTAAAAGACCCCATCCGCAAGGATGGAGGCCTCATGCACCGCGTGGTCCAGCGCAATAAGGTGGGTTTCGACAAGTTCCTCAGCTTCATGGACAAGACGACCGGACTCTCCGAGCAGGATATCCGATCGGTCTTCCTCCAGGTCACCGAAGCCCTCGCCTTCTACCTCCCCGACGGCAGCGAGGTTCAGACACCGCTGGGAGCCTTCAAGCTAAATATGCACTACCGCGCGCCTGCTGGTACCCGGACCGTTCCGCCCCAGGATCGCAAGATCAGCTCCGACGATATGAACATCCAGCTCCGCGCGGACCGGGGCCTTTTGGACCGCATCCGTCTCAAGTCTTCCATCAACATCGTGGACGCACCGACGATCCTGACGCCTTCCATCACCCGTGTCGAGAACGCGGATCTCGCGGGAGCAGTCGGCTCGGGCTCTTCCGGCCAAATCCTGCACATCATCGGAAACCGCCTCGGCTTCGATAAGGACGACCAGGAACAGGGCGTCTTTCTCGTCGCTGATACGGCCGACGGAGCGGCGACGCGGATGGTCGTCTACAGCCGCATGGGGAGCAATATCGTAGATGGCAAGATTCCCCAGTTGGCGCCTGGAAACTACAAGCTCGAGGTAAGGACCCGCCCTACCGACAAGGATATCAGGGTCGGCGTCTACGATGGCGTCATCGCCCTCTCGTAGATATGGAAACCAATTAAGGCATGCATTTCAGGGCCGGGAAGCCGAAGTTTTCCCGGCCCTCTTGGTTTTTTAAACTAACCTTTGCCGAGCTTTCCTAACCCTTGAGCTTTTTCCGTTTCATGCGATTACTATTTCGGAGATCTGTCGTATATAGGGAAATCGTTCATGAAACCCAGGTAATATTCTCCGTCTTGCCAATAGGTGAATGCTAGATGCCTCATAGATCCGGTAAATTCGCAAGCACCAACCTGCCATTCCGGCCTAGTCCAGAAATCGTCGTCCATGCGCTCTTATGTGTGCCTTGAGTTCCTCGTTATCGCAGGCATCGTACCACACGACGTCCACGCGATGCGGAATAGGCAGTTCTTCGTTGAGCAGCGTAGAGAGCCTCCGCACGGTCGGCTCGTCGAGTTCCGGACCGAAAATCGCCATGTCTATGTCTGAGCCGTTCTTGAAATTGCCCATGGATCGTGAACCGAATATTCGAGCATCCACGATCTGCGGGAATCGGGCCAGTGCGCCGGTGAGCAGTTCAATCATGCGACGAGAAAGGCCAAAGGTCGCGAGATCGCTCACGCTTCCCTTTTTAAGCGAGCCACTAGGGATCCGATCGCCGAGTGAAAAGGTCCGCATACGAGGCCGCAGGCGGTCTCGAAGGATTTCTCGTCGTATGTATGGGAGAGCAGGTTTCGGCGCTCGAGCATGTCCATCCAGACCTCTCCGTCCTCGACCAAGCCTCGGGCAAAGGATTCCCTGATGGTCTCTCGCGGATAGTCCGTCGCTATTCCCCTGCCCTCGAGGTAGTCTTTCATGGTTTTCCAGGAAAGCTCGAAGGTATATTCGAAACGCTGTATCAGCCCTTCTTTTTCGAGGCGATTGAGGTTCTCCGATTTCACCCCTTCATCGAACAAAGCGAAGGCCCGGAGCAAGTTCGAGAAACGCTGCCGCCACCGCTTTTCTTTCAGCTCGTCCATCGCCCCTCCTCATACCCTTACTCGATAAAATGAAACGCGCGATCGATAGCCGCGAAACCCGCGTACGAGGTATCTCGCCAACGACCAAGGGGTAAATCCTTGTCGTAGCGCGGCGATCGCGCGGTATTGCCGGAGAACAAAAGCGGCCATCATATGTCTTCTGCCACGGAGGCCAGCCAGGCGCAGAACTCCTCGTGCATGGGCAAGAAGGCCTCCACGATCCCAAGGGCCGCTTCATGCACTATCTTGAGCTTTTGGGCGTTTAATCGGGTCTTATAAAGGTTTCGAAACAGATGCCGGAACCTGCGAAGCTCGTCGACGCGTTCGGCAAGGTCCTTTTCAGTGATAACGGCGGGCCTGACTTCCGGAATCTCCAAGGTCATACGGTCGAGAAGGTCGCGGTGCCAAGCCTGCTGGTCCACGTTGTTCTCGAAGAACTTGGCAACCCTCAGGAAGTATCCTTCGAACGAGTTATACAGGAAATGAAGGCAGCCGCCGAGCACCAGGAGATCCAGTTCGTCGGACCATAGGGTGGCTTCGACCCGAAGGATGGCCCGGCTCAACAGCGCGGCGCTTTCCTTCATGTATGAGAAATCGTTTTCGAGCTCCTTCACGAGGAGCAGAATCGTCTTCCTGTCCTTCATGCGCCGGCCTGCGCGAGCACGACGCCCTGCGCGCGGATAAAATCCGTCATAGATTCCCGGCAGGAAGAAAGGTCCACCACGTCGACCGGGAAGCCTCTGCCTTCGACCATTTTCCAGATGGCCGATACATCGCCGGCTTCCACCGCGAGGTCTATGTCGCTGGTCATCCGAAAGCTTCGCCAGGTCTCGAAGGCCGAGCCGAAGCCCCACACTCTGCCCGCCTCGGGATGGGCATGGATGATGTCCCGCGCAAGCTCGTGTCCGAGCTCTTGCGCCCTCGAACGCCGCAGTTCGAGCTCCCTTCGTTCATTTTCGTTCTGCGCCCTGATTCGCAGAGCGACTTTCTTGGGGTCTACCATTTCATCTTCCCTCGAGGCGCCTTCCGTGCTCGACAGAGCCTGTCCTGGCGAGGAACCTCGCCAACGACCATAGCCTGCAGGCCTCGTAATCCGCCAAGCCGATCATGCCTTCGTTCCAAAGAATCCGGTAGGTCTCGAGCTCGCCCCGCTCCATCGCCCACAGCTGCGACGATACACCGCCAGTGGCGTAGACTACGTAAGGCTCATTGAGCAGGACCACCCTCCCGCCATGCGCCATGCGAAGCCAGAGTTCGTAATCTTCCGACAGTCGACGGCGCGGGTCGAAGAGCCCGGCAGCCTCGAGGGCGGCCTTCCGCGCCATGACGCCCGAGGTCGCAAAATAATTGCGCTTTAAAAGCGCGCCGAAACCCGGTTCGAAGAGCCGCTTCTTCCCGCGGTAGCGGAAGCCGTTCTTCGTGCAACCCACGAGGTCTATTCCGGTGTCGGCCTCGAGGACGGCCGTCTGTGCGGCGAGCTTCCCCGGGAGCCATCTATCGTCCGCGTCCAGAAAGGCGACGATCTCCCCCCGAGCGGCGCCGATGCCCGCGTTACGCGCCGCCGCCGGTCCGGCGTTTTTCTGCTCGAGTACTCTGACGCGCCCCGGACCCGCGGTTTCTTTGGCTGCACGACGGGCTTCTGCCAGGGTCCCGTCGGAACCCCCATCCACTACGACGACTATCTCGAGCTCGCGCCCGCCCGTATCCTGCGCGAGGACCGACTCGATGGCGCTCGCGATGGATTTCTCCGCCCTGTATGCGGGTATCACGACGCTGATCATCTTATTCCTTCATCTTCGAGCTCATGGCCGTGAAGAAAGCCTCGACCCTGCCCATGAAGGAAGGCTCGAGCCTGTCGCGCAGGGTCCCGAAGAGATCGAAGGCCTTGACCGCGCCGACCCCGTAGAAAATCACTCGGCCGCCGTCGCGGAAGGCGTAGATCGCCCACACCATGCCCCCTGGCGATACGGCCTTGAACTTCCGGTAGCTGTAGATTATCGGGTCGAGGTTGCTTCCCGTGAACCGCAGCGCGCTTCCTTCGATGCTGTACTCGTAACGAGCGCGGAAATCGTCGAAGGGCTCCATGTGCTGGAGAACCTCGATCGACTCGCCGCCCGGGAGGGCCGCGCGCGTGCGCACTTCCATCTTGTCGAAGAGATCGTAGGTCTTCCGATTGCGCTTGGACCGGTAGGGTATTCCTACGTAACCCTTGGGGTCCGCGAAGGTCGCGGCCAGCCGCTCCAGGATCGCGGAGGCTGTCTTTTCGTCCACCGTCGGAACCGAGGCCAGAACCTCGGTCAGGTAATTGGGCTTCAGCGAAGCTATCTTCGAGCGCAGGGCATCGGCGGCGAGCCCATCGGCGGCGAGTGCGAGAAGCGATGGATCGGTTACGTTTCGGATGAGTAACGCCCCGGATTCCAGCCTCGACGCTTCCTCCGCGCTCAAAAAACGGAAGACTGGCCCCGCAACGCCGCTGTCGTCGACTGCGCTCGATGAACTTGAATTGAGGAATAGCAAGGCGGCGGTAAGAAGGGCCGCCGCCGATCTCAGCATCGGCTCTCGCCCTTGTAGAATTGCATTATCCTCTCGTAGTCCTCGATGTAGTCGACCTCTCCCCAGAAGGCGCCCTCGATGTCCCGGGCTATGACCATGCGTTCGCCGGCCATGGAGTAGAGCACGTTCTCCCACCACATCGAATGCTGCTGCTCGCGGATAAGCTCGTCGAGCCGGCCAGCGAAGGCGTCGAGAAACCCGTCCCCGAAAATCGCGCAGCCCACGTACTCGCCGGAAGTCTCCTCGAGCGTCAGCTCCTTCCCGTACTTTACGATCCGTTCGCCAACGACCTGGAATTTATAATCCGCTTCCTCTCTGCGCGTGACGTCGTAGAACATCACGGGGCTGCGCTTTTCGGAGAGCACGACGTCCAGGGCCTTCTCGGAGAGGAATACGTCGCCGTTCATCACGATGAAGCGGTCGGCGCCCGTGAGCTCCTCGCGGGCGAACCAGAGCGAGGCGATGCTGTTCGTCACGTCATAAAAGGGGTTCTCGCGAAATTTGATATTTCGTCCGGCGAGCAGGTCCCGGATCACGTCCCCGCGATAGCCGAGGGCCACCGTGACGTCCTCTACGCCCTTCCGCCTCAGTAGGTCCACGCTGTACTCGATGAGCGAGGTCTTCTCGTCCAGGGAAACCGTGCACTTGGGCTTGCCGTCGATATGCCTGCTGATGCGCGTGCCGCGGCCGGCCGCGAGAAGAAGGGCCTTCATCGCGATATCTCCTTGAGCGCCCGCGCTAACGCGTCGAGCTTGGATTCGTCCAGGTTTCCCATGTGGCCTACCCGAAAAACCCTGTCTTTGAGCTTCCCGCCGTTGGGCGTCACCACGAGCCCATACCCCTCCTTGAGCTTCGTATAAATTTCGTAAGCGCTTACCCCGTTGGTCGGCGCAAGGGCCGTAAGGGCGTTGGATGGGCGATCGGGAAATATCGCGAAGGGCAAGCCGGCGATGGATGATCGGAAATGCCTCGCCAGAGAGGCGGATCGCCGAACGAGGTTTTCCACCCCCTCCTTCCTGATCGACTCGAGCCTTTCGCGAAGCTGGAGAATCACGCCTACCGCCGGTGTAAAGGGGGTCTGGCCCCTCTCCCCGTCCTCGAGGTACTTCTTGAGCCCGAAATAATGCGAGCGCGGACGAATGTGCCTGGCGGTATCCAGGGCCCTGGGGCCGAGCACCATCAGCGATAGCCCGGGCGGGAGCGCCAGAGCCTTTTGGGAGCTCGTAATAAGCAGGTCTATCCCCATCTTCTCCATGTGGATGGGATCGCAGAGAAAGGCGCTTATCGCGTCCACGATGAGCATCGTTCCGGCTTTTCGGCATGCCTCTCCGATCCGGTCCATATCGTACAGGAGCCCCGTGGAAGTCTCGTGGGCATTTACGAGCAGGGCCTTGTAGCGGCTCAAGTTTGCGCGCTCGAGGACCTCGGGGGGCAGTGACCTTCCCGGCTCCAGATCCATGGCGTCGAACTCTATGCCGTTGTCCCTGCATATCTCGCCGAATCGCTCGCCGAAGCTCCCGCCTCGGATGACGAGAGCCCTCTCGGAGCCGCCGACCGTGTTGATGACCGCCGCTTCCATGGCCCCGGTTCCCGACGCGGTAAGGAAGACCGTGCGGGAATCGGCGCTCGCCCCCGCTAGCTCGCGCATCGTCTCGTCGCAGAACTTCACGATGCCGGAAAACTCGGGAGTGCGGAAATAGGGCAGTTGTTCCCCTCCGATACGGAGGCTCTCCGGATACATCTCCACTGGGCCCACGGTGAATAGCGTCTGCGTCATCTCTCCCCTTCATTAGAACAGCAGGTTCAATCCCAAATAAATTTCATATGGACTTTGTCCATCGGGCGTCATCGCGGTCAATGAGCGCGTCGCGAGGACGTTCTTCAGGTCCCAGCCGGCGCTCGCCCTGATAGTGAAGCTCCGCAGGCCCAGCGGATAGACGAGCAGCTCGAGCCCGCCCGAGTACCATAGCCAGTCGCTCGAGAAGCTCGAGGAAAAATCGGGTCGCGCCAAGCCTAGGTCGAGGAAGGGCTGGGCCTGGAGCTCGAAGTCCAGGGCCCTCGTGTTTATGAAGACGTGGGTCGGGAAATCGAAAAGTTTCACGGGCAGGTTGCCGTTTAGGATCACCGCCTGCACGCCCGAAATCCTCTTGTCTATGATCCCCCGCATGTATTGGCCGAGCATCGTGAGATCGTCGGTGTTGACGTTATTTTCCGGAAAGTTTCCGCTCAGGCGTCCGATGCCGTACAGGCGCGCCGCGACCCCCACCTTCTCGTTCCACTGCGCGAAGAGCTCGGCATCGATGATGATATCGCTGATGAGGTCGTCCCATTGCGCGTTGTAGGCCTCTCTGCTCGTCAAGGAAATGCTCAAGCCCTCGCGCATGTTGCCGGCCCAGTCGACTCGGCCCAAGGCCAGTCCGTTGGAGACCGTGCTCAAGACCCCGCCCCGCCCGTAGTACTCCGGGAAATTTTGCAACGCCTGCGCGGCTGTCGTATCCAGGTCGCTCGGAGCCGTGCCGTTGCCGTAATACACAAGGGTAGTTCCCGGCTTCCATGAGTAGTCCAATTCTATGGAAGGGACATAGTTGACCGGACCCAGATCGACGCCGAGCCAAGTTCCGAGGCTCCCGGTGAGAGGTATTTTCGCGGTCGCGGCTGCCGACTCGCCTAGATACCAGGTATCCGGGTCTAAATCCGGGGCGTTGGCCTCGTACGAGAAGCTCTGCGACGCCGTCACCGACGCGGGAAATCCCAGGCCGGGCAGGTTGTACGTAATCGCCGCCGAGGCGACGGAGCTCTTGGTCCCGTCGGTCCAGAACTGTCCGTCCTCGACGAAGCTCAGGTCCCAGACGGCGCCATTGGCCCGGAAAGGGGCGGTAAAATCGAACTGCCATCCGAAGGAGCTCACCCCGATCGGGCTCTTCTGGTAGTTGAGATTGAGCTCGAGAGGTAGGGCCGATCCCATGAAATCGTAGTCTCGCCCGCGCAGGCTCAAGAGCAGGCCATCGTTCGAGTCGTACTTGGCGTAGGGCAGGCCAATAATGTTCCAGCTGTCGGTCGTGGCGAAGTGGAGGGCGACGTCGTATCCACCGCCGAGGGATGCCGTCGCCTCGTAGCTCGGCGTCACCGATGCGAGCACCCTTTGACTCAGCAGAAGCTCCGTTTTGTCGGCCACGAAGGCATCCAGGCTGGCTTTATCGGGAAAACTCGACCCCAGCATTCTTTGGTAGGGATCGATCAAGGCCATGAGGACAAAGTCCTTGGTCCGCCCCTGGATCTGGAAATCCACGCTGCGAATCACGTAGGGCCCGATGGAGTTCGTCGAGTCCTCGGCCGTCACGGCGGCGACCGTGCACGCCATCAGAAGGGCGAGAATGAACGCCCTCCCGTTTTTTTGCCTAATAACTCGTTTCAAGGGCGATCTTCAGGAATACGGAGTAGCGTTGGTTCCACGCGCTGATGGGCGAGGCCAGATTCGGGTTGGTGAGGTTCTGGGGATTGTAGACCGGCGAGTTGAAATCGGCCGGTTCCTGCCCCGCATAGATCGAACCGTCGGCGCCGTAGCTGACCGGCAAGCCGAGGGTCACGGTCAGGTGATTGAATGGGTGAAAGGTCACCGCCGGCATTACCTGGCCGGAGCCGTCGGCGAAGGCGTGGTTCCACTGCAGGCCGAGAGTGACGCCGTCGATCTTGAGGGATCCGAGGAGAGCGATCCGGTGATCGGCCTCATAAACGCTCGAGCCGTTATACCAGTGCTCGGCATAGAAGGAAAGTTTTTGGTTTTGCGTCTGCCAGAATAGGCTTTCAAACGACGAGACCGTGGGATTGGAGTCGAGCGCCCAGGTCCCGAATGCCTCGGCGTAAAACTCTGCCCCGAAATGGGAGGTTTTTACTATCGAGGCCCAGCGTTTCGTGCTGCCAACCTGATAGGTCCCTGCTTCCGAAAACTCGAAAGAGCCGATCACCAGATCGAGCCGCGGTGCAAGCTCGGGCTTTAGCCCCGCTACACTGCCCAAGGCGCCGGGATCCTGCACCATGGTGACCAGGGTCAGACCGTTCGAGCCGAAGGGAAGGTAGGTCTTGAGCGACAGAGAAGTCGAGCTGTTATCCATCAGGTCGCCGGCCGCGAAAATACGGTTGTTCCCCCAGCCGATGATCTGTCGGCCGCCCCGGAAAAAAATCACGTCGGCCATCGAATAGTCGAACCAGAGCTCCGACATGGTCGGCGTAAATCCGGGAAAGGCCATTTCGAGGGCCCCGTGGAAGCGAAATGAAGGGTCCGGCCGCGCGTCGATATAGATGTAGTTGGTGACGGAGCCGCCGCCGATCGGAACAAGTCCGTCTAGGGGGTTGTACGGGGAAGGCGTGGAAGCATAGCCGGCGGCGCCCGCTACCATCGCGTATATTTTCCCCGTGAAAGTCATGGGCTGATTCGTTTCGAGGGAAGCCAAGGCGCTGCCGGTCGGTGGGGCCGCGACGGTATCGCTGGTGTTCGAAAACAGGTCGTCGAGCCCTCCGGAGCTGCCTTGCGCGGCATCGGGCGCCGCAGCAGGGCTCGCCCCCTGCGCCGTCTGTGCGGCGAGGCCGGGGATGGGCCCGAGGGCGAGGACAAGCGCGACAACCGCTATTATCTTCATTTGGCGAATTTCTCGAGATAGGCCTTCGAAAAAAGAGCGTCGGGCAGGCGCTCGAGCGAGGGCTTGGCTATCGTTATCGTCGTGCGATCGTTGACGAAGCTTCCGTTGACCGTCCGTCCCTGGAGATTGTCCAGGATCACCATGGTGATCGGCACGAAGTGTTCGCCCACCTGCTGGTAGGCGGGGATGGCGGTAGTCCTTAAGATCTGCCCAGACAGGCTATAGTCTTCCTTCTTTCGCACCAGGTTGTCGTCGCTGATCCACAGCTTCGTGATCGCGAAGGTGACCGAGTCGTTCGACGCCTTGAGATCGAGCACCCAGCAGTCGAACTTGCCCAGCTTTTCCCGCGTGGTTCGGGTTATTTCGTAGTCGGTCGCGAAAGAGGACTGGGTAAAATCGGAGTTGCGGGCGTTGGAGTTCTGGAACCGTTCCTTGGTGCTCGTGAAGCTGAAGGCCCGGCTTATCGGATCGTAGAGCCAGAAATTGTCGTCTATCTTCAGGTAGCCCTTGCCGCGATCGGAACGGGGTTCGAGTATGAGGATGAGGAACTTCTGATCCTTGTCCCGCCTGAAGATCGCCGCCACGGTCGAGTCCTTGCCCGCCCCCGAGCTGATGTGGTTGATCGTATACTCGCCCGAAAAGTCCGTGTCCGTGAAGCTCACCAACGAATCGACTTTTCGGAGCATCGCGGTAAAATCGGGGGCCGCGAAGGCCCGTGCGGCCGCGAGCGCGCAGAGCGCCGCAAACAGGATTCGTTTCATATTAAGACTCCATTGAGCATGCTTGAACCGGTTCTATGGATGCGGCCCTGGATGCGGGGCCGGCGGCGGCGGCCAGCACGGCCGCGAGCATAAGCGAGGCGACCAATAGCATCTCGCCGGGGGCCATTACCCAGGCGATGCGGCCATTGGACAGGAAGACGTCGAAACCCGGCAGCCACGAGAGATTCACCGCCGACAGCAGAGCGAGGGCGCCGATGCCGATCGCGACGCCCAAGGCGGAAGTCCCGACGGCGAGAATTCCGGCCTCGAGGAGAAAGAGGCGGATCACCATCGGCCGCTGCATCCCTATCGCGCGCATCGTGCCGATTTCCTTCGTCCGCTCGTAGACGATGACCCGGTAGGTATTCACGACGCCCAGCACGACGGTGCCCATGAGGAGACAGGCGAGCGCGAGGAGGAGGATTGTCATGACCTCCACGACCTGGTTTATCTGCGCGATATGGGCGCCCAGTCCGATGAGGGAGTACTTGACTCCCGCCCAGTTGGACCTGTCATGGATCGCGAACATGTCGGCTTTGGCCGCTGCGAGGGGAAACATCGGCAATTTCTTTTCGAGGGCCGCCTGTATCCTGCGAAGGGGAAACATCAACCGCCCATTCCCCTGGTAGTAGCCGCCCACGTAGGTTGTGGAAACGGGATCCAAGCGTGTCACGGCGCGGAGGAAATCGATGTCCATGTACGAGGTGTAGAATCCGAACAGGCTCGAGTCCCTGTATATCCCGCGCAGGACCAGGGTGGCGCTGTTGCGCTGGCCGGTCGTGGTATCTATGAGAAGAAGGATATCGTCGCCTACTCGCGCGCCCAGCATCTTCGCGACCGGGGCGGAGATGAGTACCCCGTTGCTTCCCCTCATCCCCTCGGGTCCCCCGGCGACGTAGTTGAAGGAACGGAAATTGCGTTCCTCGCGATCGAATGCCGCGCCCATCACCATGCGCATGTGGACGGAATTGCCGCCGAAGCTCAGGAAGACGTTCGATCGGTAGTCGATGCGCAACGCGGCTCGTACCGGCTTCCCGGGCAAGGCCTCGAGCGCGTCTACCACCTCCCGTGGATTATCTACGCTCAAGGCGCCGTTTTTGGTGCTTCCAAAGACGGAAAAATCCCCGCCGTAGTATATCTTGGCCTTCTCTTCGAGACTCATGCGCATCCCGCCGAGGGCACCATACACTATGGTTATGATCGCGCAGCCGAAGGCGATGGCAACGCCCAAGACACGATACCTGGCCTTTTGCCTTAAGAGGTTTCGCAGAGCGATGCGTAAGGTGCTGTTCATCGCCTACTCCGCCGCGATGGCGCGCACGGGCTGGATTCGCAACGCGAGACGCACGGGGTACACCCAACCCACCGCCCCGATGAGGGCGGCGATCGCGACGTGATAGAGGACCCCTCCCGCGGTGAAGGCCGGCTCGAGGGTGTGGGAGCCGAAGAGGGTCGCCATGAACTGATTGCTGACTCGAATGCCGCTTCGTCCCAGGATCAGGCTCGCCACGCCTCCGAGAGCTATCCCCGCGAGGCCGTAGGCCAGCATGAGTATCATGGTCTCCGTAAAAAAAAGCCTGCGCACGAATCCCTTGGTCGCGCCGAGCGCTCGCATCGTGCCTATCTCGCTCGTGCGCTCGATCACGGAGATAACCAGGGCATTGATGATGATGAGCATGCCTCCGAATATCGCGATAAAGAAGCCGATGTTGAAGATAATTCGGATCCAGTAGACATAGAGGGCGGAGAATCCCGCCGTGTGGCGCCAGTCGAGAACGCGGAATTTAGATCCGGCTACGTCGTAGTCCCTTTGCAGCTCTTTGGAGAACTTGCCGGGATCCATGCCCGGGCGCAGGGCGATGAGCACGAAATTCACCGCCGAAGACTCCAGGCGCAGCGGATCGCTCTTGGCAAGCTCTTCTTTTAGCTGCTTTTCGACCTCCGCAAGCTCGATCCCCGCCTGAGGTGCGGCTATTCGATCTTCCGCCGCCGTGAACAGGCTATCCAGCGAGGCAGCGTTCATCGGCGCATCCTTGCCGCTCGAAACCTGTCCCCGCTCGACGCCGAGCGACATGCCCAATAGCGAGCGAAGCGTCGAGGCATCGACGATGACGAGGGAATCGAGGGTATCGTTCTGCAGCTGGTAGCGGATGAGACCGACCAGGGGGGCGCGCCGGATCTGGAAACCTTCGGAACTGACCTCGGTCAGCTGGATCGGATCTCCGAGCTCGAGGGCTTTCCCCGTAGTCTGGGCGATTGCGGCCGCGCGCGCCTCGGTAATCATGATTCCCGGGCTCCGGCCGTCTATCGGGACGCCTTTCGCGATCGATAGCGCGTTGAAGGACTTGAAGTAATCGGGGCCGTCGATGCCGAAGGCGTTGACCGGCTCGCGATAGGATCCTACCTCGAGCGCCGCCTGACCGCAGACGATGGGCACGGCCGCCGCCACCTGCGGCCGTGCAGCGAGCTCTTTCGCGATCGCGCCGCCCTCCGGAATGGTCGGAACCGAGGAAAAGCCGCCCACGATCGGACTGTCGTCCCCGAAAAGGCTGAACTCGGCTCCCGTGGCCGCGCTGACGGATAGGTCGGCGGTAAAGCTTTCTATGAAGGCCCGCCGCACCCCGCGATCCGTACCGTCGAGTATGGCGTTTCCGAGGGTCATCAGGCATAGAATGCCGGCGATAATCAGTCCGATCGTACGAGTCCTGCGGGCGTTGCGTCCCAGATTCCGCAGGGCGAGCTTGATGATCAACATTGGTTTCTTTTATCCTACCACAAGACCCATTGTCGTGTAAGCTGCGCACGCATAAACAAATCGAAGAATTTCACACGGCGACCACAGCTCCCTTCGCTATGCCCTCCGTGCTCGTCGTGTGAAACTCTTCCTTTTCCAATCGAAGAATTTCACACGGCGACCACAGCGACCACGAAGAAGATATAAAAGGTATAGAGCGAGAGAGTCTCTTCATCCCTTTCCCTTCGCTGTGCTCGCCGTGTGAGACTCTTTTTCTCCCCAGCTTCAAGCGAAAGTCCGTCTTATAGACGTAGTAGATAGAGGAACCGCGATGAACGAGAACGAAATCGTGACCATCATCATCGACAAATCCATGGAAATTCACAGACAACTCGGACCAGGTCTGCTTGAAAACGCTTATGAAAGCATCCTCAGTTTCGAACTATTGGAGCAGGGTCTTGGAATCTCCCGGCAAGAGACGATCCCGATAAAGTGGAAAACCCTGACAATCGACGAGGCGTATCGCGCCGATCTCATAGTAGAAGACAAAGTTATTGTCGAGATCAAATCAGTCGAAAAACTGACAAAGGCGAACGAGAAACAACTGCTGACCTATTTGAGACTTTCCGGCAAGAAACTCGGACTGTTGCTCAACTTCGGCCAACCTTTATTGAAAGACGGCATCGAAAGAATCATCAATGGGAAACTAGAATCCGTTGCTGGCCGTGACGACCTATTCAAATAACTGCACTCGTTATCCAGTCTCAACTCTGCCCACGCCGGCCAATACGAGGGCCAAGCTCTCTTCCGGCGCGCCGCTCTCCCCTGGATTGCCGAAAGCCTCGGAAGGTATTGTTTCCTTTTCCGAAATGAGCAAGATGGCGCCGCTCCTGCGCGCCAGTTTTCGCGCCTTATCGAGGTCGGCGCTCTTAACGAGCACGATATCATGCCGCTCGCATATGTAAGCTAGCAGGAACTCGACTTCGCTCATGCCGAAAAGGACGATCGTAATGGCCCCGCTCCGCTTGGCATTCAGCGCGAATACCTCGAGCCTGTCGCGGTAGCGCTCGGCACTCCGGGACGCTCGGTTGAAATATCCCGCCGTGCGCTGTGCTAGCTCGCCGATGCCGGAGGGCGTCAGGGCGTAGCGGACGCTTTTAGACGAGAGTCGGGTAAGCTTCACCCAACCACGCTCGGCTAGCCGTCTGAGAAGGATGTTTGCCATCCCCAGCGATACGCATGCCCTGCCGGCGAGCTCTCGCTGCGTGAGCCGGGCTCCGCCTGTCTCGGCCTCGCTGATGACCTTGAGGACAGTGAGTTCGTTGTCGTTGAAATCGGGTATCGTCTGTGTGGGCATAATTTTCTGTGTTGTACCTAGCGGGCAGGCAAGCGGGGTCACTCACGGTAGTGAGGCCGCGAGTACGACGAACGAAATGTAACGCATCTTTCCGAGAGGCGGCCGAAACACGCTCTCCCTTCCCGTTGCGCTCTGTGGCGAATATATGATCCCAGCAACCGTTCAATTTGTGAACAAAATACTAGCACGGTAACTTGCCTATTTCAAGAGCTCGATTATTTTTACCTGGAGTTCGTCCTGCACGTGAACGCGGTTTATTCCACTAGATAGCGCTCGCCCAAAGCCATAAGCTCCTCGCCTCCCGATATTCCAAGCTTATGGTACGATAAGGAAAGGGCGTTTCTCACGGTGGATTCGGCAAGCCCATTTTCGTATGCAAACTCCTTTATCGTCTTTCCCAGAAGATGCGCCTTTACTATCTGTATCTCGCGCATCGTAAGCTTGTAATCGGCGAGCCGGAGAATACTCTTCTTGGGAGCCAAGGCCGAGAGGCACCGTCCTTTGGCTAGGCCGAATACGAGGATCGAGTATATGGCCGAGCATATAAAAACGGGTACGAGGGCTATCGGTGACTTATTCAGGACGACGATGGGCACGATGAGCAGGACGCTTCCGGTTGCCGCCACGGTAAAAGCCCGTCCCGAGGCCTTTTGGAGAAACCAACCGCCGCGGAACATGATGAGAACGGCCACTACGGCGAAGGCGAGCCCATAGAAGCAATTCTGGCTGGCGACCGTCTGCTGGGCAGCCAGGGCGAAAAAGAGGCCCGCTTGTAATCCTATGGATGAAAAGTGGGCGCTCGCCAGGAAAAGCAGCGTGAAGGCAAGATAGACCGGGCAGAAGTCTATGCCATCGGGTTCGGCGTAATCGGCGATCAGGAAACCGACCTGGAGAAGCGCACCCACCCGACCGAAGACCGACTGAACCTTCTCGTTATGAACTTTTTGTTCTTTCATGTTAATTTTTATTACATATTTTCCCCAGCTTGTCAAATTTTATCATCATTTTTTCCTGTTCTTGAGAAGGTCGGCGAAGGGGTTGTACTTCATCCCGTCATCTTCCGCCTCGCGGCGAGGGGGCGACGTGGGACGCGCGTAGCTTTTTGCGGGCCGGGTCGGGGCCGCGACGACGCTCTCGCGCCTCGGCTCCTGGGGCCTCGGAGCCTGACGATCGCCCTTGGACGCGCCATTTGGCGCGCTTTTAAGCGAAAGGCCTATGCGCTTACGCGTCGCGTCGATGGAGATGATACGGAATTCCCGTACGTCCCCAACCTTGAGAACCTCCATCGGATCCTTGACGAAGCGATCGGACATCTCGGACACGTGGATAAGGGCGCTTTCTTTGATGCCTATCTCCACGAAGGCGCCGAAGTCGACGACATTCTTGACCTTGCCGGTAACCTTCATGCCCTCGACCAGATCCTCGAACCTGATCACGCCCTTCTGCAGGACGGGTTTCGGGAAACCTTCGCGGGGATCGCGGTTGGGTTTCTTTATTTCGCCGATTATGTCGCTCAGGGTCGTATCGCCCACGACGTACTTGGCCTTGAGCGCGGCCCGCGCATCGGCCGTAGGTTCGCTCCCCGAGCGTACAAGGTCGAGTATCTCTTCGGCGAGTCCGTAATTCTCGGGATGAACCCAGGTATTGTCGAGGACATTGGAACTTTCGGGTATCTTGAGAAATCCGGCGCATTGCTCGAAGGTTTTTTCGCCCATTCCCGGAATGCTCTTGAGCTGGTCGCGGCCGGTAATCTTTCCATTCGATTCCCGGTACTTTACGATTTTTTTGGCGGTGCCCGAGTTGATACCCGACACGAACTTGAGCAGCGACGCGCTCGCCGTATTGAGATTTACCCCGACCTTGTTCACCACCGATCCGACGACCTCATCCAAGGTATCCGATAGACGCTTTTGGTTGACGTCATGCTGGTAGAGGCCCACGCCGATGGACTTGGGATCTATTTTCACGAGCTCGGCGAGGGGATCTTGGATGCGGCGCCCTATGGATATGGCGCCCCGGACCGTGAGGTCCAGCTCGGGGAACTCGTCGCGCGCCACGTCGCTCGCCGAGTACACCGATGCGCCGTCCTCGTCGACGACCGTAAACTCGCAATCGAGACCCGCCTCGGCAATGGCAGCCGCGACGACTTCCTGGGTCTCGTGGCTCGCGGTGCCGTTGCCCACGGCGATAAGCCTCAACGCGTGCTTGCGCACCGATTCGGCAATCGCCTTTTTGGCTCCCTCCGCGTCGCGCTCCTGGAATATCAGAAAGTATTCGAGGAACTTCCCCGTTTCGTCCAATGCCGCGCACTTGGTTCCGGTACGTATTCCCGGGTCTACGCCGAGAACGCGCGTGCCCTTGATGGGCGGCTGCATGAGAAGGTTGCGCAGGTTTTCGGAAAAGACGTCGATTCCGTGCCCGTCTGCGAACTCGCTGGCCTCCGTGCGTATTTCGCGCAGGACCGCCGGCCCGAGCAGGCGCCGAAGGCCATCGTCTATGGCCTCGCGATGGTAGCGGTTGAAGGTCGGCGTACGCGACTGCAGAAACGCGACGGCGCCGTCTTCGTCTACGGCGAGATTTACATCGAGTTCGCCTTCCCGCTCGCCTCGGTTTATCGCGAGAACGCGGTGGGGTTTGAGCGCCGACAGGGGCTCCGAATAGTCCCAGTACATCTGATAGGTCGAGGCGGCCTTCTTCGCGTCGCCTCCGACGCCCTTGACTTTAAGCATGCCGCCCGATAAGTAGAAGCGCTTCACGGCGGAACGATTGTCCGGATCCTGAGAAAGGCGCTCGGCGATGATATCCATCGCACCCTGCACCGCGTCTCGGGCGGTGGGCACGCCGAGCAGGGAGGTCTCGACGCCGCCTTCGGCCGGGATGCCCTCGCGTACGAAAGCCGGCGCCGCCTCGTCTACCGCGGCTTCGTCGGAGCTCGCCATGATCTCTGCCAGAGGGCCGAGGCCTCGTTCGAGGGCGAGCATGCCTCTCGTCTTCTTCTTTTTCTTGAAGGGCGTCCAGATATCCTCTATCTCGGAGAGCGTCGTGGCCTTCCGGAGGTTGCCGAAGAGCCCTTCGTCAAGCTTTCCCAGGGCGAATATCCCGCGGATAACCTCGAGCCTTCGCTCCTCGAGGGCCTTGCCCGCCTCGAATTTGTGCGCCGAATCGCGAACCTGCACCTCGTCGAGGCTGCCCGTTCGTTCTTTTCGATAACGGCTGATAAAAGGTATTGTGCAACCTTCGTTTACGAGGGAGACGACCGCGGATACCTGGCTCGTCTTTATCGTGAGCTCGGCGGCGATCTTGTCCATAATGGCGATCTCGTCGACGATTAGTTCGGCAATGGCGCTTTCGGTCAATTCCATGGCGGCTACGGTACGGACTCACGCGTAAAAAATCAATAGTTCAGAATCCAAGTAATCTTTGACATTCTGGATATAATGCTTATAATATTGCAACCCTAATCCAGGATGCACTATGGCGAAGACTATCAAGAAGATTCGGATATTCTCCGCTCTCGAGGTAGCCAACCTCTGCGGTGTAGTTAACCAAACGGCCATCAATTGGATTCGCAACGGGTATCTCAAGGCATTTACGACCCCGGGTGGTCAATACCGCATTTACGCCGAGGATTTGGTAGGCTTCCTCGACTCGCGAGGAATGCGCATCCCGACCGGGATCGAGGAACGTTTCAAGGATGATGTCGATTGGGGAGCGGTTCTCGTCGTCGATGACGACGCCGAGCTCAACGACATGCTAAAACGCTGTTTCGTGCACAAGTTAACCAACGTCATCGTCCATCAGGCCTTCGATGGTTTCGATGCCGGGAGGTTATTGGCCGAAAAACGTCCGGGCTTCTTGGTGCTCGATATAAACCTGCCCGGCGTCGACGGACATGCCCTCTGCCGCAAAATAAAAGATGACCCTGGCTTCGGTAAACCCTTCATCATCGCGATGACCGGTCTCAACCGATCCGAAGAGGCTCAGGCGATTCTCGCCGAGGCCGCGGACGCCTTCTTCATAAAGCCCTTGGACTTCGAGGCCGTCGCGGCGACCATCGGGGAATTCTCCGCCCTGGAGGCGCCCCCTGGCGGGCGATTCTAAAGGGGGGCTCGCGGCCTTCCATGCAACGATCTCGGGGAGCGTTCAAGGAGTCGGTTTCCGTTATTCCGCGCGCCGCGAGGCCCTGAGACTGGGAGTAAGCGGATGGGCACGCAACCTCCCCGACGGCGACGTCGAGGTCATGGCGGAGGGCAAGATCGCTGCCTTGGCCGATTTTCGGGAATGGCTGGACGAGGGCCCCCCAGGCGCATGGATACAATCGGTGACCGCAGAAAGACGCCAGGCGACGGGGCATTACTCGGATTTTTTCATAGAATAAGGCTTTTTTAGCCCGAATCGGCCTGGTTTTGCCTTTTTGTACGCCGCGTGGTAAGATGTATTCCGATAATGAAAAAAGTAAAGTTTAAACTTCCGGGGGCATCTTATATGGTATCGCACCGCGTCTCGGACTTTATAGCCTCCCTCCCGAAAACCGAGATACACATCCACGCGGAGGCCACGGTCAGCTTCGACAGCTATTTCAGGCTCAACGAAAAATACAATGCCGATCCTTCGCTAAAAACTCCGGCCGCTTTCCGTAAACTTCTCAAGATGGACAGCCTGGGCGTCATGCTCAAGAATTTCTTCTATCTGCAGTCTCTTTTCCGCAGCTCCGAGGACTTCCAGTGCATCGTCACCGACGTCGAAGCCTACGCCCGGCGCAATAACATTCATTACATCGAGCTCTTCGTCGCCCCATCCATGGTACTGAAGGCCGGCGAGATCGATTTCAATGGCATCATGGATCCCCTAGTCGAGGGTTTTACCGTCCTTGCCGCCCGTGGCGGTCCCGACGTCAGGCTCATAGTCGACGTGTCCCGCAGTTTTGGCCGTGACAACGCCGCACGCAACTTAAGCTACCTCCTTGGCTACATTTCGAGGCATACGAACGATCGTATCATCGGCATCGGCCTCGGCGGCCAGGAGATCGGCAACCCCTGCATCGCATACAAGAGCGTCTTCGAGGCCGCGCGCGAGGCCGGCCTCCATACGGTAGCGCACGCGGGCGAGGAAGTTGGCCCCGAGTCTATCAGAGACGCCATACTGGAGCTCGGCGCGGAGCGCATCGGCCATGGAACTTCGGCGATTCAGGATACAACCCTAATGGACCTGCTCAAGGCGCGCGCCATACCCCTTGAGATATGCCCGACGAGCAACGTCGTCACCGGCAAGTACGTCCGCCGCTACGAGGATCATCCCATCAAGGAGTTCCTGAAACGGGGAATCCCCGTCACCCTCAACACTGACGATCCCGTCCTTTTCGACGTGGAGTTAAACGAGGAATACTGCCGCGCCTCGGACAAGATCGGCCTCGGCGAAGCGGGCGTCCTCACCCTTCTTCGCAACGGCATACACGCCACTTTCATGGAAGAGAAGCGCAAGGTCGCCGCCCTCGCGAAACTGGAAACCGCGCTTAAGTAATTTCCTTTTCGAGAATCAATTCCCATGGAAAAGCAAAGATCGATGAGGGAATGGCTCCGGCGAAGGGCGCTCAGGATAGCGACCGACGCGACCTGGGTCTTCGTCATCGTGATTACCCTTTCCCTCGGGTCGAGCTTCTTCTCCATGCGCTACCTGAGCGGCCTCGAGAGCGACATAGGCGAGCTTTACGAAAACGACATCAAGGGACAGACCTACGCGCAGAACGCCTACGTCTCCCTCCTCGGCATTGAATCAGCGGAAAAGGACCTGATCATCTCCGAAAGGGAAGAGGAGCGCATGGAAGCGGCCGATGCGCTGAGGGCCCAGAGCGCCTCGCTCCGCTCCCTCGTGCTCAAGGCGACGCCGACCATCGACTCGGCGAAGTACAGGACCCTGATCGCAAAATCGAAGGCGCACGTCTCGGCTTTCATCGCCGCCCTCCAAAAGGGACTCGGCGACCCGGGAGAGAAGGCGCCGACCGCGGAAGCGGGCAAAGCACTCCTCGCCGACCTGAGGCCGAGCCTAGCCGCCCTCCGCAACGACCTTCTGACCCTCAACGAAATCAAGCGGAGCGCCAATCGCAATTTCATACGCGAAGTCCGTTTACAGCTCAGGATCTCGCTCGCGATCACGATCGCGATCCTTACGGTTTCATTGGCCGTGCGCATATTCCTCTTTCGCGCATCGCGCCGAGCGGCGCGGACGGCTTGCTCCGAGGACTCAAGCACGCCCCGGGGCTAGCAACGCCATAGGTTATGATGCCATTTTCGTCTCGGAAAGAATCAGGGCGTGCCGTAACTCGGATTCCATCAGCTTATGCCGTCTTAACTGATCATAAGCAAGCTGTAGTTAGAATGGATCGGCGATCAAGAGCATACTTCCAAAAGATCGGGTACGCATGTTTGAAGCCTGACACGGGCGGAAACGGCCCACTGGCATTAGGAATCTTGGCCGGGGGCATGGCGACTCGTTTCGGGCAGGGAATCAAGGCCATCGAGGTAGTCGGCGAATTCGCCGGGAAGGCCAGAAGCTTTCTGGAAGTGAAATCGGCGCATACTCGTTGGGCGGCGCAAAAATATGGGCGAATCATTCAAATAGTGATGACGAGCTTCATCACGGAGGAGGCGATCGCGCAGGATGAATGCCTGCATCATTGCTACGACCTAGACCCGGACACGCTTTGGCACTCTCGTCAACCGCTCATTCCGGCGTGCTATCTGCGGGTTCCCGATTCGCAGGAGCCGCTCACCGACCTGGATGGGCACAATATCTTTCATCCAGCCGGCAGCTTTGAAGTTATTCCTACTCTGCTTCGTGATGGAACGCTGTTAAAACTGTTGCAACGTTCGGTCACCTATCTCGGGATCTCCAACCTGGATAACTTTGGAATCACGATCGAGCCCGCCCTAGTCGGCCTCCTTGAAGAATCGGGGCGAACCGCATTGGTCGAAGGGGTGGAGCGCCGATCCGGGGACATCGGCGCTTGGATCGGCATGGATGAAAACCATAGAGCACGATTTGTCGAATTGGACGAGTCGGGCGATTCCATTAAAAAAAGTTTCACCCGTTTTGCCAATATATCGTCCTGGATCATACACCTGCGCAGATTCATGAGCGAGTTGGGAGTCAGCGAAAAGGAATTGCGCGATTCTTCGCCAATGGATATAGAGCGTCGCGTCGATGAGATCTTCACCGCCATTCCTTGGCACGATGTAATAAAAGTCCAGCCCGTGCCAATTCCGGGCAGCGAGGCTGAGTTCCGCCCAGTCTTACAAAGAGAGCGGTTTTTGAGCGACCTATCTCGGGCGACCGATACGGTCTTCGTACAAATGGATCGCCGCGAACGATATTTCCCCATCAAACAAAGAGACGATATGGATAGGCTTACGCCCAGAGTCAAGGCGATGATCGAAAAACAGACGTTATTTGCAGAATCCTAGTGGGGGCGCTCAGTGCTGATCCGAAATTTGATTCGGTCGCTTCAAGATACCTATTCAGCTTGCTCCTCGGAATTGGTCGAAATATATGGCAGACCGGATTTTCGCCGGCAACAAGAACGGTATTTAAGTGTATTTCAAGCTTTCAGTGAGAGATATCAGGAATCAACCAGCGTCGTTGTAGCCAGAGCCCCTGGCCGAGTAACGGTTGCCGGCCAACACAGTGACTACAATCATGGACAAATTGTCAATTTTCCCATTATCCAGGATACCCTGATCGTTGCCGGTCTCCGCGTTGATTCTCTTGTCTCAATGAGCAACATGGACGCCGGTTATTCCGACGCCACTTTTGACTTGAGAAGCCTTGAGGTTCGGCTCAAAAAAAGGGCGGATGTTTCTTGGATTGATTATCTCAAAGCTCTTTTTTCTCAGCTCCATTCAGTGGCTCAACGAAAAGGAAGCGTCCTTTCGGGCATGAATCTCCTCGTGGATGGACGACCACAGTATGGAGCGGTGCCGATCGCAGCGGGGTTGGGATCTTCTGCCGCTCTATTAATCGGAACGGGGATTGTGATCGCGGAACTGGCCCATCCGCCGTTGCAGTTGAATAGCTCCCTATTGGCTACCGCGGTTATGCGAGCGGAAAACGCCCTCGGATATCCTAGCGGACTACAGGATCCTATTGGCTCGCTGGGTGGAGAACTCGCCTTTCCCGCGCAGAGCCGTCAGGCTGTACTGATCGATTCCACCCCTCGCCAAGATCGGGGAGATCCCCGGGTGACTATCAAAACTATGCCGATTCCGCAGGGGATCAATGTGCTTCTTTTGAATACCGGCCACCTGAAAGGCGAGGATGCCTGGTTAGAATTCAATGTCCGCGCGGACGAGGCTAAGCTGGGATCCTTTTTGTTGTCCACTTGGCTGACGAGTATGTTTCCTCAGATCCTAGATAGCCCGCACCTGCTACAACAGGCATATCCGGACATAGTTCATCCGGATCGACCGAACTACCCTCCATTTTATAGGCCCTTTTATTTTTCATTATCAGAGCTTTACCGCGTCGGAGTGCCCATCTCTTCGAAGAAACTCGCCCAGTTGGTCGACAGATTACCCCGCGCTGCGGATCGGCAGGAGATAGAAGCCTTGGGCCTGCCGAGGCACGTATTCGACGAACTCACCGCTGGGAGCAGACAGGCAGGGGAGGATGTAGGCAGAAGGTTCTTCAACCTTCAGGGCAGTGTTCGCCATGTTATCACCGAGCAAGCCCGCGTCCTTCAGACCATCGACGCGTTGCAGACCGGAAACATGGTCCGGCTAGGCTTGATCCAGAACCGGATATTGAATAGCCTCGACATCAACTATCGAGTCGTGTCCGCGGGAGCAAGAGAGCTCTCAAGAATCGCCCAAAAGGTGCCCGGCGTGTTGGGTGCCCGTTCCTTGGGAGGGGTGTGGAGCAGCATCGTGGCCGTATGGACCAGGGATCAGATTGACATCGAGCAAATCATGAACATCGTCCGACAAAAATACTACCGGCCTCATCGGATTCAAGAATCGCGGGAAGAGATGATCCGTACCTTTCCCGGAATGGGTGCCCGGCATCTTTTCCGGGACCTCGATGAATGAGACATGGAGGCAATCGATGGGAATACAGGTCGGTTCTGCTCAGAGAATTATCGCCATAAGTACCGTTAAAAACGAGGCCGATATCATTGAAGCCTTTGTCCGGCACACGCTCGCCTTCGCCGACAATCTAGTGATCCTGGATAACGGGAGCACGGACGGTACACTGGGGATTCTCCGCGCTCTCGAGGAAAGATGCGGATTACCCATCGAAATTGTCGAGGATCCGTCTCCTGGGCACTGGCTGTGGCGAAGGATGACCCGACTCATGAGAGAATTCGCCGTCGACAAATACGGTGCCGATTGGATACTGTGCCTCGATGCGGACGAATTCATCCATGCAAAATCGCCGATGGATCTCAGGGCTGAACTATTTTCCCTAAGCGGTCCAGCCTCCATCGAATTGCGGACCTATGTACCCGACTACGAAGATTCCCCAACGGAGCTCAATCCGGTCTTGCGTATGTGTCATCGTCTTGCCGAAGAGGTCCAGAAGTGGTCCAAAGTCATCATTCCGCGAACGATCGCCGAGCAGGAAAATGCACAATTGACGCAGGGCAATCACTCAGTGACCGTGGAAGGGAAGGCGATATCAATGGCTCCGATTGAGAGTTCAATCCTCGCCCATTTCCCGATCAGAGATGCCCAGCAATATGCATCGAAAATTGCGCTCCGTGCCCTACAGTATGCGGCTATGTATGAAAAAGGTCATGGATGGTCAATTCACTTACTCCGGCACTGGCAGACGCTGAAAGAGGACCCCCAGAGAATTCTCGACACCTATAGAGATGAGGCAATGCGGTACATGGTATTGACTGGTGACGCTACTGCGATAAAGCCGCTCGTCCTCGAGCCCGTTGCGTACGCCGGCGAAGCCCTGACGGTCACTATTTGCGGAAAAACCTCGAACCGGCTTCTCAAAGATGTGCTCAATTACTCAGAAGGATTGGCAACTTCATACGCGACTTTACGGAGAGACTATGAGAGCATCGTCTCCAGCAGGTCGTATCGATTGTCCCTAATCATTCGTGCCATTTGGAGCTTTATCCGCGTCAACTTGGCGCGTTTAAGATTTCGACATCCTCGATCAGAAATATCCGAACAACCAACCCCTGCATCAAAATGATGAGACTGAAGATGGGAAAATATTGTAAATGAGAATAATTGGTTGACCGGCTGAGAAACCTCGGTTCAAAAAGTAAGGAAATGCTCGGCTCCAAGATACACCTGAGTTTTCAAAATGCCGGTGGATCAGTCGAGCATTACTGGCATTTTTTATGGCTGTTTTCCTGCCCTTGATCGCCTGGAAATCTTCTTCTGACTTAGCTGGCAGAGCTTCTCAGATCATTACGGAGCTGTAGCCCGATGGACCGCATCCTGAACGAATTGGCGTGGCCCAGCCTCGTGCTTTTGCCCAAGAATGAACACGGCATGATCAGGGATTCTAAGTCCGATGATTTTATTTTTATATCCTTCGTTGGAATGGATTCGCCTCCGCTCTATCAGGAAATAAACGGCGATCAATCCCCAATATGAGTGAACTTGTTGAACGTTTGTCGTCATTGGTTCGTAGTGTCAAACTGGCAAGGCTATAAGCGCTTCCATTAAGACAAACAGCTACGCTCTTCAGCCAAGCCAAGATTGTTGTCTTGCTGCACGGGGCTGCGACGGCGAACCTCGTTTTCTGCCAAGCGTCGACTCACGTTTGCGAAATCATCCCTAAAACACTACCGTCGAATATAGTAGAGTTGGCATTCGCCAAGAACATATGCCAAATTCTCGGTTTAAGTTATTCATTTGTAATGCAAGATGATCTGCATAGCCTTGTTAAGGCCTCGGCGGTGATCGATGCCATCCTGGAGTGCCCGAGCTAGATTTGCGCAAGGAGGCAGCCAAGTGAGGGCATGAGCCTTTAGTTTGTTATAGTCATGGGCAATTTAGCGTTGAGGCCCCGCATTTCCTGATACATGGCCTCAACTTGCTCGATCGTAGGGGAGCCACTACAGTACACTGCCGCGAATAAATGCATGATCAGATCTATTATCGCCGGCAAAGGATGGCGCCCGTCCTCTTCATACCTGACAAAGAAAAGTTCTGAAACAACTTCGAACGATGGGAAATAGAATAAGGTCTGATTGAGGACATCCAGATGATTTCGGTAAAACTCATCCAGGGCCGCACGCAAGATCGCCTTGGATGTGGAATTGGCCGTCAAGCAGGAAACGGGTCGAAAAGTAGCCGCAAGCGGAACAGGTGACAGCGCGAATAATAACTTCGCATTGGGGACATGCTTCCGTATCAACTCGTAAATTTTCTCCAACCGTTCCTTTGTCTCCGCAAAGGTGCAAACCCTGAACTTATGACGACTCTCGTCATAATACTCTTTGGGGACCGCTCGCCAGAAAATTCCACCAGTCTGCTCGTCATACCATATTTCAGACAGGCCCAGAGTGAGGATGAAAAAATCTGTTGACAGAAATACATCGCGGGTCTTTTGCCGGATTCCCTCATCATAGCCGAATTCTTCGCACTTGTATCCGTGCCACAATCCTTGCGGCGGGACAATATTCTCAAGCGCCCACTCGAACTGCTGCGCAATGGCATGCACGTTCACTAATCCTTCTCCCATTGTGGATATATGGATTTTGGGGCTGCGTTCCTTGGAAAGATCATAGCCGATGTTGCTGAGATGATCGGCGATATGCACCGCGAAACAGCTGCCGAAGGCCGTAATGCGAGTCCTTTTATCGATAATGGGCTTCTCGGGAACCCACCCTTTCAGGATGAATCGCTGGAGAAAATCCTTATTCAGGAAATCCTTCGAATATGGATTGAAGCCGCAATTTTCGCCGCGGAAAAAAGATTGATTGAACGATTTTGGCGCCTCACCGGGGGGAATGCATGTCAGTCCGTCATTGAAATTGAAACCGGTCAGATCGACAATGCTCGAAGGGACTTTTATCCCGCCAATTCCATCATTTATCATCAATTCCTTCTTTTGAGCAAACGATAGCTAATTTCTACATGAGTCGTGTGAAGAAAACAAGATTCATATACCGTCCAATGTACGCGGAATCCCCATCGATTCCGCGCCGGCAAATGAAAAGGGACCATCCCTTTGGACAGTCCCTTTTCATTTGCCGAGCGACCGACGGGAGTCGCCCTTCTCTCGCGAACTTCCTGTTCGCTCGCTCCGGGCCGGGGGTTTCACTCTCGCGCACATCCTGTGCGCTCGCACTGGGCGTCCTCATCGAATCGGACGCCCAGCGCCGTTCAAACCCTTCGACTCCCGTCGGTCGCTCTATCTAAAAGAACCCCCCTGCGCAAAGCCAGAGGGTTTCTTTTCGAGCGACCGACGGGAGTCGAACCCGCTTCTCGAGCTTGGGAAGCTCGGGTAATACCGGTATACGACGGTCGCAATTGAACGTGTGTCGCTTTCGCGACACCGGATTTTGGTAACCGTCGTGCAGCGTCTCGGCATCCTGGGGGATGCTGTACGCCGGTCGCCTATCCCTGTGGGCTTTCGCCACACGTTTTATTGGTAACCGTCGTGCAGCGTCTCGGCATCCTGGGGGACGCTGTACGCAAGTCGCCAATTACCTTTGTTACTATACCTAGGGCATATGGGAGGCGTCAAGATCGGGGGCTTGAATCGACGTGGAGGCCGAGGCTGATAAGTTCGCGAAAATCCGGGAAATCCCGCTCGATGATCGCCTTGACTATCGTAAAATCGATCTCGCGATAATCGTGCACGGCGATATTGCGGAAACCGACCATCTTTTTGAGCGAATCGGCCAAATCGACGCTGATTCGGCCGCCTTCGGCAAGAAGAGAGAATGCATCCCGCGAATCCTTTGGGATCCCGAGGGCCTCGATCCGGACCCACCTCATTCCGAGATCGATAGCCGCTTGGCAGGCGCGCTCCAGGTTTAGAACCACCACGTCCTGGCACGAATAGTCGGACGAGAGCGCCGCGGGATCGCGAACACAAGTTTCTTTTATGCGCCCGATGCAGCGCTCGATGATCTCGGCCTTGTTGAGGATGACGTCATCGGGCATAAATGGAACCTCGTTCGACGATGTCATCGAGTATGCCCTGACGCTCCTCGTTCAAGGACGCGTACATTGACATCAGCCGCGTCTCGAGCCTTGCGCGCTCGCCTTCATCCCCGGGAAGGAGAACGATGCCGGAGTCGAGTACTTGGGCAGCGAGGGTCAGTGGTATTCGTCTCATATCCACGCAATCGACCTCGCCCAGGAGATATATCAGGCTGTCTCTGATTCGCTTCAGCGCCTTGCGATCAAGCGGCGCCGGACCAAAAATAGCAAAATCGTAATCGCTGTCCGCCCGAGCTTCGCCCGTCGCTCTCGATCCATAAAGATAGACCGTATAAGGCCCCCCCGTGGCGCCTTCGAACAAAGGGACGATTAACTCGCGAATTGCCTCGTGTGCCTCATTCATTTATATCAGTATTGTCCTGCTCGGGAAGCCGGTCAACAGGAGTAAAGGCGTACACGCGCCCAGAAAAAACCCGGCCGTGAAGCCGGGTTCCTATATTTGACACGCCTTCCAGCGGAAAGCGCCGTTTACGCGACGTAACTCTCCAGCACTTCGGTGCGATTGGGCTGGGAGAGGCGCTTGAGCGCGCTCTTCTCGATCTGGCGGATGCGCTCCTTGGTGAGCTTGAAACGATCGCCGATTTCCTTGAGGCTCATCGCCCGGCGCCCGTTGAGGCCGAAGCGATACTCGACGACTTCGCGCTCTTTATCGGATAGGGTATGAAGGACTTCGTTGATGTCTTCCTTGAGATTCTGCTCGATGACGTAGTCTTCGGGGGGGGTGTACGCGGTGTTCTCGACGAAGTCCCCGACCACGGAAGAATCTCGCTCGTCGAATACGGGCGTCTCGAGGGACACGAACTCGCGGCTGACGGCCACCAGATCCGCTACATGCTCGGGCTCCATCTCGAGGAGACGAGCGATCTCGCGGACCTCGTCATACTCGGTCATAGCGCCTTCGAGCATCTTACGGGCCTTCTCGATCTGTACGAGTTCGTTCGCGCGGTTGAGGGGCAGGCGAATCATTCGGCTCTTCTCGCAGACCGCTTTCAGGATGGCTTGGCGTATCCACCAAACGGCATAGGAGATGAAATGATAGCCCTTATCGACGTCGTAGCGGTCGATCGCGTTGATGAGTCCGATATTCCCTTCGGAAATGAGGTCGGCCAGGGGCATACCCTGATTCTGGTACTTCTTGGCGACGTTGACCACGAAGCGGAGGTTGGACTTAACCAACATGTCCTTAGCATGCTTCTCTCCCTTTGCCGCGGCTCGAGCATATTTATCCTCGTCCTCACGAGAAAGAAGGGGGATGCGGTTTATTTCCTTTAGATACATGGAAAGCACATTTTCATCACAGGAGCTGCTGTCGTTCAGGCAAGTATTCTTTCGGATCATTGTATCCTCCACGTGCACCATACGTGAAGCAAATGGCATGCCAAGCGCAGTATTTATCCTTTCGAGTTTTCAACAATAATGCTTATTCTTGGTGGTACGATAAATTAAAATATAATACAACTATAGATAAATAGTACTTTTCATATTTTTATTTATTAGAGAATCCGCGAAATATTCCATTTTTGGACAGAGCATGAATCAATCCTCTACGGGATGCGTATAAAGGCAGTCAACTGCGTATCATTTCTACACAATAGCAGGCAAAGTTTGCGCGATTGTATCGGAACTACTCACATGATCGTTCGCGGAGAGAGGAAATGCGACCGCAGCAACGCATAAAAGGAAGGCCCGAACCGCAGCTACAACGCTCGTCGCCTCGGAGCTTTCCGCCCCGACGAAAATCCGCGTCCACTATCTTCCCATGTTTGTTCCTTTCCAGGCCGAAAAGCGGAAAAGCGATAGGCCAGGACTTGAACAAGGCCAGCTTTCGCGAAGCCGGGAGACCGGACAGAGTACCGGAGCCGATGAGAGCGCGCCAGGCGTCGCCGATGAGACGCGTCACTATGTCTTTCTCGACGTTCGTTTCGAAGCGCCCCTGCTTCTTTGCCTCCAGGTAGGCCCAAGCTTTGATGGAATAGAAGGCGTAGTAGTCGTCGAGCTCGGGATTCGAGCGCCTACACATTCCGTAGGCATTCACTCGCATTTCATAAGCGGAACGGGCGATGCTCCTTGGCCTCAGCTTTTGGGCCGATACGAGGCTTCGTATCGCCAGCTCGGGCCTATCCAGGCGAAGCAGAGCGACGGCGAGCCAATAAAGGTCGCGTGACAGCTCCCCGGCCTTAGCCGCCGGGCAGGAAGACACCGCCGCCCGGAACCGGCGTACGGCTAAGTCGGGTCTGTGACGGGTAAGCTCGTCGAGGCCGTGCCGAAAGTCCCTGTCGGGGCTATGGCGGGCATATCTCCTCATATTGATAAGATATAATAATGGAAGCCCCGCGGGCAAGCTCGATTACGATTCTCGCGATATGAGAAGCACGAAGGAACGAGAGGATACCGCGTATTCGTCCTGGGGGACCAGAATTGCCTCGGAACCGGGATCGGCTAAATCCTCCGGTGACGGCATGGAGCTGTCGATGACCCGGTACCAGCGGCGCGCCATAGGGGCGGCTCCCACCTTGAAGACGGCGGACTCGTCCTTGGCATTGAAGATGAGGTAAAAGTCGTTGTCGTCCCGGTCGGCCAGAATGTCGGCCTTGGATCCATCGATCCGTGCGGCGATACGCGCGTCGATTTTGGCCCAGTCGGGGCTCATGCCGTTCTCGTCGAACCACGTGATATCGGGCGTGGCGTTGAAGTCCGCGTCCTGGCCGGTGAAAAACTCGGGGCGCCTGAAGGCCGGGTGTCTCATCCGGAAGGCGATGAGACCCCGGGTAAACCGTACCAGGCCCTCATGGCTCCGAGCGCGGCCCCAATCGCACCAGCTCATCTCGTTGTCCTGGCAATAGGCGTTGTTGTTGCCGCCCTGGGTCCTGCGGAACTCGTCGCCCCCGAGAAGCATCGGAGTGCCGATTGAAAGAAGGAGGGTCGCGAGAATATTCTTCGCCTGCCTGTTGCGAATGGCCTCGAGGGCGGCATTACGGCTTGGACCCTCCTCGCCGTAGTTGTACGAATAATTCGCGTCGGAGCCGTCGCGTCCCTCCTCGCCGTTCCGCTCGTTGTGTTTTCGGTCGTAGGAGACGAGGTCGTTGAGGGTGAAGCCGTCGTGCGCCGTAATGAAATTGATCGAATGGAAAGGCTTGCGCCCATCCCGCAGGTAGAGGTCGCTCGAGCCCGTGATGCGCGTCGCGAGGCTGCGGGCGGAACCGGGGTCCCCCTTCCAGAAGCGGCGTACGTCGTCGCGATAGCGGTCGTTCCACTCGGCCCAGCGACCACCGGGGAACCAACCCACCTGATATGCCCCGCCCGCGTCCCATGCCTCGGCGATTATCTTCGTATGCCGCAATATGGGATCCTCGGCGATGCCCTCGATGATGGGGGGATTCTCGAGGAGATTGCCCGCCTGGTCGCGCCCCAGTATGGAACCGAGGTCGAAACGGAAGCCGTCGACGTGCATCTCGACCACCCAATAATGGAGGCAGTCTCGGATGAGGGTCCGCACGACGGGATGATTGCAGTTGAGGGTATTGCCGCATCCCGAATAGTTCTTGTAGTAGCGCTTGTTCTCGTCGAGCATGTAGTAGATTCGGTTGTCGAGGCCCCGGAAACTGATGCTGGGGCCGAGTTCGTTGCCTTCGGCCGAGTGGTTGAACACGATGTCCAGAATCACTTCGATGCCGGCAGCGTGGAGGCTACGCACCATTTCCTTGAATTCGGCCACCTGTTCTCCGACCGAGCCCGATGAGGAATAACGGCCCTTGGGCGCGAAAAAGGCCATCGTCGAATAACCCCAATAGTTCGTGAGCGGCTTACCGGTAGAGGGGTCCTTACGCGTGTTCTCGAATAGATCGAATTCCTGGACGGGAAGAAGCTCGAGGCTCGTTACGCCGAGCCCCTTGAAATAGGGAATCATCTCGGCGACGCCGAGGAAGGTCCCCGGGTGGGCAACCTCGGCGCTCGGGTGCATCGTCAGCCCCCGAACGTGGGTCTCGTAGATGACGCAATGGCGCAAGGGGTAATTGAGGGGCCGGTCACCCCGCCAGTCGAAGTCGTCGGCGACGACGACGCACTTAGGCATGAAAGCCGCATCGTCCCGCGACGAGAAGGAGAGGTCGAGGTCGGGCGATGCGGGATCGTAAGCCTTGGTCTCGGCCAGGTCCCAGATGAAATCGCCGGTTATCGCCTTCGCATAGGGATCGATGAGGGCCTTATGGCGGTTGAAACGGTGGCCCTTGGCGGGAAGATAGGGGCCGTCCGCGCGCCAAAGGTATTGGGTACCGGCCTCCACTCCGACCACAAGGACGTGCCAGATGTCGCCGGTCCTGTTGAGGCGGGGATCGAGCCTATACTCGAAGGAGGCTGAGCCGTCGCGCGAAGCCTCGAAGAGACAGAGGGTCATGGACTCCGCGTCGCGCGAGAAAACCGCGAAGTTGACCCCCTCCTTCTGGATGTGGGCGCCCAAGGACATAGGGCTGCCCGGCTTAACCGCCAGCATGCTGGAATGCATCTAAACGAGTATAAACGCTACATTCCCATTCCGCCATCTACTTGAAGCACCTCGCCGGTCACATAAGTCGACATATCGGAACAGAGAAAGAGCGCAGCCGAAGCGACGTCCTCGGCTTTGCCAGTGCGACCTAGAGGAATACCGGCCTTGAGCTTTTCTTTCGCCTCCGGAGGTATCTTCTCCGTCATCGATGTCTCGATGAAACCCGGCGCCAGGGCGTTGACGCGAACGCCGCGCGACCCCACTTCGCGGGCGAGACTCTTCGTAAAGCCCAGGAGACCCGCCTTGGATGCCGAGTAGTTGGTCTGGCCGCCGTTACCGATTATCCCGACCACGCTCGAGACATTGACGATGCTTCCCGAACGGCGCTTGATCATGTGGCGCGCGACCGCCCGAGAAACCAGGAAGGCGCTCGTGAGATTGGTGCGCAGGACCGTGTCCCAATCTTCGAGGCTCATCCGGAACACGAGGCCGTCGCGAGTTACGCCCGCATTGTTGACGAGGGCATCCACCGCCCCCACCTCGGCGACGACCGAATCGACCGCCATATTGACTTTAGCCTCGTCGGCCACGTCGCAGGCGATCCACTTTACCGATCCGCCTCCCGCGACCGCGGCTTCCGCGAGGACGGCGGAATCCTCGGCTTCGCTCCGCGAAAGATAATAGATTCGGCCGCCCTCGCGTGCGAAAAGCTCCACGATGGCCCGTCCGATCCCCTTGGATCCCCCTGTCACGATACAAACTTTCCCTCGCAGCATTCTTTCCATATGGAATTTCCTTTTAGAGAGAAATAGCGGATATCTGGTCGAGGGTGCCGAAAGGATAACAGGGCACCTCGCCGCCTACGGCCTTCCACAAGCCGCCTAGCACGGTGCCCGGCCCCGTTTCGGCGCAGAACACCGGCTTCTCCGCGAGGATAGCGGCCTCTTCGTCGATCCAACGCACGGGGCTGACAATCTGAGCTACCGCGAGGGACTTGGCCTCGATCCCGCTGGCGATCCGCTTCCCCGTGACGTTGGAGAAGAGGATGATCTTGGGGTCGTTGAACTTTAAGTCGACTACTGCTTCGGCGAAGCCGTCCCGGGCATAGGCCATGATGGGCGAATGGAAGGCCCCGGACACCTTGAGCCTGATGACTCGCTTCGCTCCCGCCGCTTTTATCGCAACCTCGGCGGCCGCGACCTCGGCCTCGGTACCCGAGATGACCGATTGCGTTGGGCTGTTGTAGTTGGCTACCCAGACCTTCGCAAGCCCCGCTTGCTTTATAGCCGCCTCAATCGCCTCGGGAGCGAGGCTCAGCACCGCGCTCATCGTCGACCCGCCCGAGCGTTTGCCCGCCTCGTCCATGAGCCTTCCCCGCTCGGCCACAAGGCGGAACATATCCTCATACGAAACGACCCCGGCCTCGGCCAGGGCAGGCCACTCGCCGACTGAAAAGCCGGCGCAGCCGTCCGGATGGACGCCGTGCTCGCGGGCGCAGATCGCCGAGGCGACGCCGGCCAGCGCGACCGCGATTTGCGTATTGCGCGTCTGCTTGAGTTCCTCCTCGCTTCCCTCGAAGAGAAGCTTCTTGAGGGAAATGCCGGAAGCGTCTGAAGCGAGGGCGAAAATATCGCGAACGGCCTTGCTCGTCTCATAGAAATCCCGCGCCATTCCGGGATACTGGGCCCCTTGGCCGGGGAAAAGAAAACAGGTCTTCATACTGGACCTCCTCGGTAGCATCAATATTTACAAAATTCCAAGTTTTGTAAAGATGGTACCACGGTGATGCCGTCGCGATATACTCCTGGCATGGCAGCGGAGAGCACTCTTCGAATAAAGGATATTCTTGCCCGTATTCCGCGCGGGAAGGTAATTAGCTACGGCGCGGCCGCTGCCTTCGCGGGGCTGCCCAACGGAGCGCGGCAGGTCGTGCGGGTCCTGCATTCGAGCGCCGAGAAGGAATGCCTGCCCTGGCATCGCCTCCTCCGCAAGGATGGGAGCATCGCCCTGCCGGCAGGCTCGGGCCGAGAACTCCAGAAAGCGCTCCTCGAGGAGGAAGGCATCGAAGTATCTAAAGACGGCAAGGTAGACATGGAGCGCTTCGGCTGGGCAGGATATTAGTCCTGCCGCGTCAGTGCCCTTAGACCGTAGGATACAAAACCCAGAGCGGCCAGACTCTCTCCGAACTCGGGCGGGAGAAGGCCGGAATCCAGCATGACGAGGTCGATGCCCTCGCCCTTGAAGGCCTCCGTGAGGGCGCCTAGCAACGCCGTGCCCAATCCCATGCGCCTGAACTCGCGCTTTACTATTAATAAGGCGATGCGGCCGATACCCCGATCCCCGACGACGGTCCTGAGCCCGAAAGCGATGCCGAGGGCCCCGCCCTCGCCGTCGTCCGCGACGGCGCAGAGCGCGTCCGAAGCGGCGGCGAGATCGGCCCGCAGCCGCCCGATCTCGAAGGCGGCAATGGGTCCCGGCAGGTTCTCGATGCTCTCCTCCTCGGCATCATGGACGAGGGCCCCGAGAAGGCCATGCGCCTCCTCGAGGCCGAGGATACGGATATCGAGGTCGCTCGACAGAAGCTCGTCGGTGTCCTCGGGCTCGGGTCCAAGGCGCTCGAGTCCTTTCGCCTCACGGAGGTCGTCGTACCAGGCGGCGATCGATCGCCGCATCGCCCGCAACTTGAAGTCCCTGAATGCCCGCTCCAGTTCCTGATGCTCCGCAAGTACCGCCTTGAAAGCCTTGAACACGCCATGCCCTCGCGCAAGGGCGGTCGAAAGTTCCCGTCGAGCGGAAGGCTGCCGCACCGAGGCGAGGAACTCCTCCATCAGCTTGAAGCCTTCGCGCGATGACCAGGTCGGCGGCTTCTCGTATCCCGCCCCGGAGAGCCCCTCGGCCGGAAGCACCTCTCCACTCTCGAGGTCGACTACCGATGCATTCTCCTGATCCTCCATCGCGAAGACTATCTGCTCCACCGCCTTCTCGCTCAGATCGAACACGGATACCTCCAGATAGCCTCATTTTCGAGGCCTGGGGACGATCGGTCAAGTTGGATTCTTCTTATTCATTGATCGTGGGCCCCAATATGTATAGAATCGAGAAAACAATCGGAGGTCCAGCCATGCCGCACTGCTTCGTTCCCGCCGCCGAAGAGGTCCTCGACCGCGAGTTTCCAGTCCTGGACAAGGGGTATATCCGCCTCGTCGACTACCTGGGCGGCGATGAACGGATAGTCCAGGCCGCACGCGTCTCCTACGGCGAGGGCACGAAGAGCTACCGCGAAGACTCGAGCCTCATCGACCATCTCCTGCGCAACGAGCATACTTCCCCCTTCGAGCAGGTGATCCTGACATTTCATGTAAAGCTGCCTATCTTCGTCGCGCGGCAATGGATACGGCACAGGACGGCGCGCGTGAACGAGATATCGGGCCGCTACTCGGTGATGAAGGACGACTTCTACGTTCCCGCCCTCGACGCGATCGCGATGCAAAGCTCGGACAATAGGCAGGGCAGGGCGCCAGGCAGGGTTCCGGAGGAGCTGGCGTCGTCCATCATCGCCCGGATGGAGAAGGGGCAACGCGCGGCGTATGAAGAATATGCGGACCTCGTGGGCTCGGGGCTGGCCCGCGAGCTCGCTCGGATCGACCTGCCATTAAGCCTTTACACCGAATGGTACTGGCAGATAGACTTGCACAATCTCTTCCGCTTCCTACAGCTCAGGCTCGATCCCCATGCTCAGCAGGAGATCCGCGAGTACGCGCGCGTCCTGCTCGAGATCGCCCGAAAGGTGTCGCCCGTGGCGACCGCGAGCTTCGAGAACCACGTCCTCGGCGGCGCACGCTTCTCGGCAGAGGAGATGGACGAGCTCAGGCGGCGTCTCTCCGGCGAGGAGTCATCGAGGCTCGAGGGCAAGAAGCTGGATCGCTTCGAGGAGAAGCTGCGGACGGGACGGCAAAGCTAGGCCCGCAGGTATTCCTTTTCCCCGACGCCATAGAGCAGCTCGGCCTGGACCTTCTCGCCCTCGCCATTGCTGATGAGGCCTCGGAACGAGCCCAAAGGGCCGCTGTAGTCGCTCTCGACTATGCCCAAGTTGAAACGAAGGTCGTTTGCCAGCTCGGGAACGAAGACGAGGTCGACCATGCCTTGCGTGTCTTGGATGATCCACTCGCCGGCGCTTCCGTGAGGCCGCGTAACCTTGACAGGCGGCAGCGGCCAAATTTTGTTGTTTATCCAAAGACAGTTCTCGTTGTAGCGCGCCTGGTCCCTGACCTGGTTGTCGGTGAGGTTGAAACCGATACGGCGACCCTTGGCATCGGCGCCGAAGCCGGTTACCCAATCGTAGCGCAGACGGTAGGGATAATAGCCTTTATGGTCGTCGATGATGCCCATGGAATCGGGGCCCTCGAAGCGGTGGCTCTCGCCCCCAATGGAAAACTCGCCCTCCATCGGCATGAGGATCTTGGTCGAGTACATGGCCCGGTTGAGGCCGAGGGGGAGGCAGACTACGTTGGGCGACGCAACCTTGGGCCCGCAGGAAAAGCGGAAGCGCCCCGAAAAACGGTGCTCGGGGCTGCGCGATCCCCGGACGACGGTGAGCTGCATGTATCCCGCGTCGTAGTCGCAGGCCGATTCGATAAGGTTGCGCGCACCGCGGTAGAACACGTCGGAGCCGGACAGCGATTCGGAAAATCGGAAGATGCCGCCCGGCAACAATCGGCGGAAAAGGTAGCGCTTTTTACGCTCGCGGTCGTAGGCGATAAAAAGGACGAAACTGCAGATTTTCGCGTTATAGAGCGAGGCCGAGAAAAACCAGCGCCGGTCGCCGAATTGATAGGCCTGCCATTCCTTGAGCCGCCAATTCTTGAGAATGCGCGGAACCGGATAATGGAAAGGATGCGAGACGTCGAGCATGTTGGCGCTACGGAAGGGCGTGCCGAAACGTCCCAGGGCGAAGGCGCCCCTTTCCACGATCGCGTCGGGGGAAGGGTCGAATTTACGGCCCTTCAACACCTCTCCCCTTCGCGGCCCCGGCGTTCGTAGAGCAGGTAGAGGGCCTGCGTCCCCTTGTCGCCGAGGCCCTCCTCCTGCATCGATTCGAAAAGCCGTTCGGCTAGGGCGAGAAGAGGCAAGTCGACCTTCATCGCGCGTGCGGAATCCAGCGCAATACGGAGGTCCTTGAGGAAGTGCTTGACGTAGAAGCCGGGCTCGAAGTTGCCGTCGAGCATCCTCGGTACCATATTGTTGAGCTGCCAGCTGCCGGCGGACCCCGAGCCGATGCTCTGGAGAACCATCCGTGGGTCGAGGCCGGCGCGCTTTGCATAGGAAATGGCCTCGACCGCTCCGGCGAGGTTGCCCGCGATGGCGATCTGGTTGGCCATCTTGGTATGCTGGCCCGAGCCTGGGCCGCCCTGGAGGATTATCGTCGCGCCCATAAGCTCGAACAGCGGCTTAATCGCATCGAAATCGGCTCTCTCGCCGCCCACCATGATCGTCAGCGTCCCGTTTTTTGCTCCTATGTCCCCTCCCGACACCGGCGCGTCGAGAGCGAAAAGACCCTTGGCTTGTGCGGCCGTGTGGATGCGCCGCGCCAGGTCGGGCTTTGACGTGGAGCAATCCACAAGATAGGTTCCCGGCATGGCGTTCTCTATTAGACCCTTTGGTCCGAAATAGACTCCCTCGACGTCGCTCGGATAGCCAACCATGGTGAAGACGACCGAGCATTTGGGGACTAAGTGCTCTGGATTCTCCTCCCATACAGCGCCGGCGTCGAGTAAAGCGCGGGCCTTCTCCTTGGTGCGAGTGTGCGCATGGACGCGATAGCCGGCCTTGAGCAGATGGCCGGCCATGCTCGATCCCATGACGCCTATACCGATAAAGCCGATAACATATTTCGCGGGTTCCATTGGAATTAGTCTACCCTGCTATTCTGCCTTGGACAACCCGTGAGGTACCTTGCCATTATCCGGTCTTAAGCGCTAGGCTGTCTCCACATTCCGGGTGCCCCCGAGGCGTGAAGCGTTCTCGCGGGGTTAAAAGGGAAGGCGGTGCGACGGAAACGTCTATTCCGCCGCAGCCCCCGCTACTGTAAGCGCGCGTCAACGAGAGGACAGGGTCGCCGCGAGTCAGAAAATCTGCCTGGAGCCATCGTCGCCAACTCTTCGGAGGGAGGAGGGGGACATGCGCAGGATCATCCTGTCCGTCCTCGCGTTTTGTTCTATCGCATCGCTTGCGGCTCAGGACGGCGCCACCCGTGCCGTAGTCACCTACGGAGCAGGTTTCTCGATCGACTATAGGCGAGGCTACAAAATCCTCAGCGTCAAGACGCCATGGCCGGGAGCGACGGGCGGCTTTACTTACGTCTTATACAAGCGAGGTTCGCCTAAACCCACGGGCATAAAAGCCGACGGATTCTTCGAGACGCCCTTGCGGAGGGTCGTCACGTTATCCACCACGTATATTCCGCAGATCGTCGCAATTGGCGAGGCGGATAGCATCATCGGAGTGGACAGCGCCGCTTATGTGAACACGCCCGAGCTTCGCTCGCGGATCGATTCGAAAGCTACCGTCGAAACGACGCGCAACTGGGCGCCCAATATCGAGCTCATGATCTCGCTGTCTCCCGACGCGGTTTTCACCTATGGCATGGGCAACGAGTGGGACAATCATCCCAAAATGGCCGAGGCGGGTCTGCCCATCGTCATCAGCGGGGAATGGAACGAGGCAGAACCCCTCGCCAGGGCCGAGTGGATCAAGTTCATCGCCGCATTCTACGATAAGGAAAACATCGCATCGGCCTACTTCGACGACGTGGCCAGGGAGTACCTGCGTGTACGCGCCCTCGCCTCAGCCAAGGAACGCCCATTCGTCCTCGTCAACGGCCCTTTCCAGGGCTTTTGGACCATCGCGGGGGGCAGGAGTTTCATGGCTCGTCTCATCGCGGACGCGGGCGGCTCCTACCTCTGGGCCGACAATAATAGCTCAGGCGGACTGACCCTTTCCATTGAGGCCGTCTACGCGCGAGCCCTCAAGGCGGATATCTGGCTCAACCCGGCCAAAACCATAAATACTAGGGCCGACATCGCGGCCCTCGATCCGCGTTTCGCCTCACTGCCCGCTGTGGCCGCGGGAGGAGTCTGGAACAATAACCTTCGCATGAGCCCCGGTGGAGGCAACGATTATTTCGAGTCGGCCATCCTCCATCCCGACAAAGTCCTCACCGATCTCGTCAGGATATTCCATCCGACCCTGCTCGCAGACAGGCCCTTCACCTACTACAAGAAAATAGACAGATGAAAGTACGTGTATCGACGTCGGGAGCGCTCCTGGCGACCCTCGCTCTCGTGGCGGCTCTGCTCTTCATCGCCGACCTCGCGCTGGGCTCGGTACGTATTCCGCTCGGCGGCGTCATCGACGCCCTCACCGGCCGTCCGACCGTTTCCACGTGGGAGAGTATCGTACTCGTTTTCCGCCTGCCCAAGGCACTCACGGCCCTAGCCGCCGGCGCCGCCCTCGCCGTCTCGGGCCTCATCCTGCAAACGGTGTTCCGCAATCCCTTGGCGGGGCCCGACACTCTCGGTATAGGCGCCGGCGCGAGCGTCGGCGTCGCTTTCGTCGTCCTCGCCGCGGGTTCCGCGGGCGGATCTTCCTTCCTTGCGGGTCTTGGCTTGGCAGGCTACGCCCTTTTGTCCATCGCGGCGAGCGCGGGCTCCTTTCTCGTCCTCCTTATCATCCTCCTATTCGCTCGGCGGGTGGAGAACGGCGTCACCCTTCTCATCATCGGCCTCCTCATCGGCTACCTCGCGGGGAGCCTCGTGTCGATTCTGGTCTACTTCGGCACGCCTCAGAAGGTACAGGTCTACCTCGGTTGGACATACGGCTCCTTCTCCTCGGTCACGGTCCGACAGCTCCCCGTGCTCTTCGTTTCCGTAGTCCTCGGCTTTACCCTCACCGCGCGAACGTCGAAGTCGCTCAACGCCCTGCTCATGGGGGAGCGCTTCGCCGAGTCCCTCGGCGTCAGGGTAAAAGGCGCGCGGACCCGGGCCCTCCTCGCCGCCGCCCTCCTCGCCGGAGCGGCGACGGCCTTTTGCGGGCCCATCGCCTTTTTGGGCATAGCCGCGCCGCAGGCCGCGCGCCGGGCTCTTCGCTCGAGCGACCATGCGATACTCATCCCCGGCGCCGCCCTCCTCGGCTCCGTCTTCGCCCTCGCCGCCGACATCGCGTCCCAGGCCCCCGGCAACGGAGCTGTCCTGCCGATAAACCCCCTCCTCGCCCTGATTGGCGCGCCGATAATCCTAAGCCTCTTTCTCCGCGGCTCGAGGGAAGAAGGGGGCTCGCGGTGATTCGTCTCGCCGCGCAGGCACCGCTCCTGGCCGCAAAGGGTCTGGCGATAGGCTGGAAGGCACGAGTCGAGCGAATGCTTGCCTCTGGCATCGACCTAGAGCTGAAGGCCGGCGATTTCGCCGCCCTGGTGGGCCCCAACGGCTCGGGAAAGTCTACCCTGCTCCGGACGCTGGTGGGTCTGCAGGCTCCCCTGCGCGGCGAGGCAAGCCTCTGCGGGGGAGACGTCAGGCGGCTCACCATAGAGGAACGATCCCGACGAGCCGCATGCGTCTTCACCGACCGATACGACTCGGGATACTTCACCGTCTTCGATATCGTCGCCTTCGGGCGATATCCCTACACCGGCGCTCGCAATCGCCTGGGTCCGCGCGATCTCGCCGCGGTCAACGAGGCAATAGCCGCGGTCGGCCTCGGGCCTCTCGCCAACCATCGTTTCACCAAGCTTTCCGACGGGGAACGCCAGAAGGCGCTCGTCGCGAGGGCCATAGCTCAGGACTGCCCCGTACTCGTTCTCGACGAGCCGACCGCTTTTCTCGACGCACCGGCGCGCGTGGAGGTCTTCCACATCGCTCGCGCGCTCGCGCGCTCCTCGGGTAAGGCGATCGTCCTGTCTACTCACGACATAGACCATGCCCTTCGCTACGCCGACCGGCTCTGGCTCATGGACAGGGAACATCGTTTCACGGCGGGCGCGCCGGAGGACCTCGCGACATCGGGGGCGATCGGGCGGGCCTTCGACGGCGAGGGTTTCCGCTTCGATCCCGGCTCCGGGGCCTTCCGCTCGGTCGAGACGGGCATGCCCTACTCCATCGAACTCGAGGGTCCCGAGGGAACGTCGCGTTCATGGACCGGGCGCCTCGCCGAACGGCTCGGCCTCATCGTTTCCAGTGCGACGCGCGAGCTCGAGACGATTGCGAGCATCTCGATCGAGGAGGGCGAGAACGGACCCTTATTCACGATCCACGCCACCGGTTCCCGCGACATTGTCGCCGCGAGTTACGGCGAGCTGGCGCGGTTCCTGGCCGAGCTCCTAGCCGAGCGCGCCGGTGACGGGGGAAGTTGACTTTATCGCGTACGACTGCGCTTCCGCCTTATCTCGAGCCAATGGGCGAATGAATAGGCGGGGAAGAGGGCGATCAGCAACATCGCGGAAAAAAGATACGCGTCCGCGGCGTTGGCGTAGATATAAGTATGGATCGAGGGCCGGTAGATGCCGAAATAGTCGATCACCGAGAAGGGCGGCAGTATGAGCGACGCGCAATTGCCGACTGTCCCGGCCAGGAGGAGAAGGGACATCGCCGCGGAGTAGGGTTTTACAACCGTACCGTATAGGACGAGGGCGACGGCCATAGGGCCCAGAGCGCGCAGGATCCCGCGAAAATACGGCGAGAGGAACAGGTTCATCGTATCATGAAGGGAGAGCGCGACCGCCGCCGCGGCGAAATAGACCGCGACCGCGACCGCGGTCTTGACCCAGGCTCGAGCCTCGATCCTATGCCAGAGAAAAATGACGAGGGCGAGAAGCAGAAAGACGACGAGGGTGCAGACGACGAAGGCATCGTCTGTGGCTACACCGTTAAGGCCGAGGAGTCGGGTTTGATCGAAGCCAAATCCGGATCCGTTCTCGACGTAACCAAGACGAATCAGACTGGAGCCGGTGGGGGACGGGCCGAGACGACGAAGAAAAAACCATGCGAATGCCTTGAGGAAAGCGTCGATCGTTACCAGAACGAGGAGCGTCATATCTCTTTTTTTCATTGCCAGGCGAAATATACACGGAGGCTTCGTCGTATTCAACCCGGCGGCCGGCCTGACGTATAGAACAAAGGAGCCCGAGTCGAGAAACAAAGCTTGACAGGAAAGGGCCGCCCCTCCAGGATGACCCTCATCGTGAACGACAGCATTGCGCCCCCGACCTGTCCCGTAGCGAAAGTCGCCGCCATACTGGAAGCCCGCTACGGAAAGTACCCCGACGAGAGCTCGGGTCCCGTCCTCGATCAGCTCGTCTGGTTTCTACTGAGTACTCGCACGACGGTGGAGAACTGCGACGCGGCGTATTCCGCCCTCCGGGCGAGCTATCCAAACTGGGAGGCGGTCGCCGAAGCCGAGCCCGAGTACATCGGCGAGCGCCTGAGGCCCGCGGGCCTCTTTCGCGCGAGGGCGGCTAATTTGAAGGCGTCCCTCTCGAAAATCCGCGAGCGATTCGGCTCGGTCAGCCTCGAGGGTCTCAGGTCCTGGAGCGACGAGGACTGCGAAGCCTTCCTCTTTTCCCTGCCCGGCGTCGGGCTCAAGGTCGCCCGCTGCGTCCTCTCTTTCGGCCTCGGGCGCAGGCGCTTCGCCGTCGACGCCCACATCTGGCGCGTGACGCGACGCCTTGGCTGGCACTCCATCCCGGGAGATGCTCCGACGGAACGCGGCGCCGACGCCATCCAGACCCTAGCCCTCGGAGCCGCCGACCCCTTGTCGCTGCATGTCAACCTCATCCGATTCGGTCGAGAGTTCTGCCCCGCGGGAGAGCCGCACTGTGAAGCATGCCCCCTGGCCTCGCTCTGTCCGACCTACGGTTACGCTTTGAGCAGGAGATCGACCATTTCAATCTGAGAGCGCAGGACCGTGGCCGAGGCGAGTAGGGCCCTCGTTTCGTCATCGGAAATGGACGGCACCGCCCTTGAAGCGAGGCCTGCCCGGCCGAGAGTGGAGGGAAGGCTCATGTAGACATCATGGATGCCCAATTCCCCCGTCAGAAGCGAAGATACGGTTAACGGACCTGTGGTATATCCGAGGATGCTCTCGATTATTCGGACGACTGAGAACGAAATTCCATAGCAGCTATGCTCGCCCGCGAGCCTGATATCCCAGCCCGCGCGTTTAGTCTTCTCGAGGATTCTCTGCCTGCCCGCGTCATCGAAATCGATTCCCCTTCCGCGAAGATACTCGCCAAGAGGGAGGCCGGCATGCGTGATACAGCTCCATAGGGGCACCATCGTGTCCCCGTGCTCCCCGACGACCTCGGCTTCGATCTCGGAAGGATCGAGCGCGTAGGCCTCTCCGATGAATGTCCGGAGCCGCAGACCGTCGAGGAGGGTGCCGGAGCCGATAATCCGCGAGGCCGGCAATCCCGAGAGCCTAAAAGCGGCGTAAGCCATGGAATCGATGGGATTGGTAACTATGATGAATACGGCATTTTCGCTTCTCGCGGCGAGAGGCGGGATCATTTCCCGATACGCCCCGATATTGTCGCGGATAACGTCCGATCGCTTTCCGTCCACCTTGGGAAGGACACCTGCCGTCACGACGACGACATCAGATCCGGCCGTGTCATCCAGGCTCCCCGCCCGTATCGTGCTTCCCTCCAGGGCCGGGATGCAATGCGAGATATCGAAGGCTTTAACCCAAGATTTCCGCTGGTCACGGTTCCTCAGGACGAGCTCGAGCTTCGGGCGGCGCAGGACGAGCGAATAGGCTACCGTCGTTCCGATGGCGCCGCTTCCGACTATAGTGATCTTACTGGTGTTCGCAGGCAATCGAGCCCTCCCTACCGATGAATATAAAGGGCCGCCCCGGTTACCCGAAGCGGCCCTTGCTGTCAATAGCGTTCCGTCGGACGCAATTACTTCTTCACGCTATAGAAGGCTTTCCGCCCCGCGTATTCGGCGATGCCCTCCATCTCGTCCTCGATGCGCATAAGCTGGTTGTACTTGCAGATTCGGTCGGTTCTTGACATGGAGCCGGTCTTGATCTGCCCGGTCTCCCGAGCCACGACGAGGTCAGCGATAAAACTGTCCTCGGTCTCGCCGGATCGATGCGACACGACGGCGGTGTAACCTGCACGCTTGGCCATCTCGATGGTCTCGATGGTCTCGGTGACGGTGCCAATCTGGTTAAGCTTGATGAGGATGGAGTTGCATGCGCCCATCGCGATACCCTTCTCGAGACGCTTCGTGTTGGTGACGAAGAAATCATCGCCGACGATCTGGATCTTGTGGCCGAGGGCCTTCGTGAACTTCACGTAGCCTTCCCAGTCGTTCTGGTCGAGGCCGTCCTCGATGGAAACGATCGGATATTTATTAACCCACTTGGTGTAAATCTCTATCATCTCGTCGGTGCTGAAAAGCTTGCCCGGGTTGGACTTCCAGAACTTGTAGCCCTTCTTCTCCCCCTCGTCGAAAAGCTCGCTCGCGGCGGGGTCGAGCGCGATGGCGATTTCGTCGCCCGGCTTGAAACCGGCCTTTTCGATGGCCTTCATGATGTAGTCGAGCGCGTCGTCGTTGCCGATGTTCGGCGCGAAGCCGCCCTCGTCGCCGACCGAGGTGTTGTGGCCGTCGGCTTTGAGGATGGACTTGAGACTATGGAAAACCTCGGCGTTCATGCGCACGGCCTCGCGGATCGACTCGGCGCCGACGGGCATGATCATGAATTCCTGAAAGTCGACCTTGTTGTCCGCGTGCTTGCCGCCATTGATGATGTTGGACATGGGCACAGGGAGGAGTGTTGTGTGAGGGCCTCCCAGGTACTTGTACAGAGGGATGCCGAGAAAATCGGCGGCGGCGCGGGACACGGCCATGGATACGCCGAGCATGGCGTTGGCGCCGAGCTTGGACTTGTTCTCGGTCCCGTCGAGATCGATCATGGTGCGGTCGATATCCACCTGCTCGAGGGCGTCCAGGCCGCAAATCTCGGAGGCGATGGCGGTGTTGACGTTCTCGACGGCCTTTAGAACGCCTTTGCCGAGGTAACGCTTCTTGTCTCCGTCGCGGAGCTCTACGGCCTCATACTCGCCGGTGCTGGCGCCCGATGGAACGGCGGCCCTGCCGAGAGTGCCGTCTTCCAGGACGACGTCTACTTCGACGGTGGGGTTTCCGCGGGAATCCAGGATTTCTCTCGCCTCTACATATTCAATAATGCTCATATAACTCTCCTCGCGTGTCGGGATTGGTGGACAGTAAAACACTATCGGCAGGGCATGTCGGAGTCAAGAGATATGAGACCCTCGTGGGAATCAACGGGCAAGTACGTCCAGGATGCGCTCGAGGTCCTCGAGAGAGTAGTACTCGATCGCGATGGTGCCCTTCTTTCCGTCGCCCTTTACGCTGACCTTAGTGCCCAGGGCCTCTATGAGACGCTCCTCGACCTCGCGGATCTCGGGTTCCTTGGGTCGTTCAGGCCGTTGGGCTTTCTTGGGGGGAGTGATGCGGGGGGTATTGTACATCTGGGCGGCAGCCTCGGTCTCGCGGACGGAGATGCCCTCGGCGATAACGCGCGCGAAGAGAATGTCTCGCATGGCCGGATCTACGACTGAAAGAAGAGCCTTCGCGTGCCCCGCGCTCAAGGTCCCCTCGCGCAGGGCGGCGAGGAAAGACTCGGGCAGCCTGAGCAAACGGATGCTGTTGGCGACGGCGCTGCGGCTCTTCCCCACCACGTCGGCCACTTCTTCCTGCGAGCGGCTGCCAATCGCCATAAGGGAGCGGTAGGCCTCGGCCTCTTCCACGGGATTTAAGTCCTCGCGCTGCACGTTTTCGATCAAGGCGATCTCGAGGCGCTTCTCGGGCGTATAGGAACGGACGATGACGGGCACTTCGGAGAGGCCGGCCATCGCGGCGGCGCGGAAGCGGCGTTCGCCGGCTACGATAAGGTAATAGCCCTCGCTCGTTTCTTCGACCAAAATAGGTTGTATGAGGCCATGTGTCTTGAGTGAGTTCGCAAGCTCGGCGAGAGACTCCTCCGAAAAGGTCCTGCGGGGCTGGTCGGGGTTGGCCTTGAGCCGCGAGAGGGGGAGCGTGCATACTCCCTCGGCGGCTGCTCCACCGTGCGCGGTATCCTCGAACTCGGAATCGGGTATGAGGGCTCCCAATCCCTTTCCGAGGCCGAATTGCTTAGCCATTGACCTTCCCTTTTTCTCGATCGAGGAATTCCTTGGCGAGAGCCTCGTAGCTCTTAGCGCCGATACATGTGGGGTCATAGAGACATATTGGTTCGCCGTGCGAGGGGGCCTCGGATAGCCGCACGTTCCGTGGGACTATGGTGCGAAAAATTTTGTCCTTGAAGTAGTCTGACACCTGCTGGACCACTTCCTGGGCAAGCTTGGTGCGCGAGTCGTACATCGTGAATAGAATGCCGCAGACCTTGAGGGTGGTGTTCATGCCCTTTTGGACGAGGCTCACGGTCTGCAGGATGAGGGAGAGACCCTCGAGGGCAAAATACTCGCACTGCAGGGGGATCAGGACTTCATCGGCCGCCACGAGGCCGTTGAGCGTGAGTATTCCGAGCGAAGGGGGGCAGTCGATGAGGATGAAGTCGTACTCGCGCGTAACGGTCGAAAGGGCGCGCTTGAGATATTCGTTTCGATCGGCTTTATCGACAAGTTCCACGGTGGCGCCGGAGAGGTCGATCGATGAGGGTGCCAGGTCGAGCCACTCAAGTTTCGTCGGTTGGATGATCTCTTTTATGGTTACCTGGCCGGAGATGACATTGTAGATATCATGCCCGTTCCCCGGCTTGCGTCCAAAGCTGCTCGTGAGGTTAGCCTGAGGGTCGAAGTCGACGAGGAGAGTTCGCTTGCCCGCGAGGGCGAGGTAGGCACCGAGATTGCTGGCACTCGTGGTCTTTCCCACTCCGCCCTTTTGGTTGACGAAAACGATGATACGCGCCATGCCGCCTCTTCGCGCACTAAGTTTGGGGAGTGTAGCATATTAGGGCATTCGCGTCCAAGTAACTCCGCTTGACCATGCGGGCCTCGCATGGCTACATTGTGGTACCTAAGGAGATCCTATGCTCAACGAAAAAGTCCAGCGCGCCATACAGGACGTTCGTCCATCCCTCCAAGCCGACGGCGGCGATATCGAACTCGTCTCGGTGAGCGAAGACGGCATCGTCAACGTCAGGCTCACTGGGGCATGCGGAACCTGTCCCATGTCCACGATGACCCTAAAAATGGGTGTCGAAAATTACCTTAAAAAGACGATCCCGGAGGTCAAGGAAGTGGTTCAGGTCTGAGCCAGCCTTCATTTTACCCCGTCGTCGCAGGCTTCATCGGTCGAACGAAAGCTCGAGGCCTCTTGAGCCTGTGGTTTGGCACAGGGATCAAGTCCCTCGACTTTCGTATCGGCCTTCGCCGATTTCGCTTTCGTATTATTCTTCACGTGATCCTTCGCCTTTTCGGTATGCCCTTTCATTCGATCCTCCCCATGGCACGGAACGTTTGCCTCTCGAGCCATGAGGTAAAATTACTACCGGAGAAGCCGTTCCGAATAGAAGGAAGTCAGCAATATTGCTTTGCCAGACTGGATATTGTGGCCGCCATATCGCTCAAGGCCACTTGTTGACTCACGTGGCCCATTTCAAAAGCAGCCTTTGGCATCCCGAAGACTACGCTGGAAGCCTCATCCTGGCCCAGGGTCAGACCGCCTTCATTTAAAATCGAGCCGAGTTCGCGCGCGCCGTCCCTGCCCATCCCCGTCATGATCACGCCCATCGCCCTATGGCCGTAAGTGTGCGCGACACTCCCGAAGAGGATGTCGACGCTAGGCCGATGACCGTTTTCGGGCGGCGCGTCCGATAGCCGTACTACCGTCCCAAGGGGCCGCTTTTCCACGATCATATGCTTGTCGCCCGGTGCAATGAGCACGCGTCCGGATCTCGGAATATCGCAATCCGCCGCTTCTTTGACCTCAAGGGGGCATATTCGGTCAAGACTCTTTGCGAACTCCTCGGTAAAACCGGGGGGCATGTGTTGGACGACCAGGATTGGCTGGGGAAGATCGGCATCTATCTTCGAGAATACCTCGCGTAGGGCGTTGGGCCCCCCCGTCGAGATGCCAATGGCTATAATCTCGAGGGGCCCGGGTTTGCGCAGGGGCTTGGGGGCCTTGGGAGGCAGGGTCGTCTCGAACCCGTCGCCAGGCGGGCCCCTCCCATTACGCCGTTGATGTTGAAACCCATAGGCTAAAAGAAGGCGCGAGAGTTCCCCGGCGACGGTATGAATATCCGACGAACCCGGGCCCGAAGGTTTAGTGATGAAGTCCGACGCGCCAAGGGTCAGGGCTTCGATAGTGGCATGGGCTCCCTCCTTCGCGACGGAGGAAAGGATGATTACCGGGATGTCAATGCCGAGGCGTTTTCGCTCCTTGAGAAATTCGATACCGTTCATTTCCGGCATATCAAGATCCAGGACAATGATATCGGGATCACAGCGGGGGATCTTCTGTAACGCGAAAACTCCGTTCATTGCCGTATCGGAGATGACCAATCCGGGCGTTGCCTCGATTATTCTTGAGACGATATTGCGCATGAGAGCAGAATCGTCGACGACGAGGACTGAAACCGGATCAGTCACGGCGATCTCTCCCTATTAGATATTCTTGCGGTAGAAAGTTGCCCAATCAGTCTTCACGAACTCGAACCTGGTGTTCATGCCGAAAAGCGATTCGGAATGACCGATGAAAAGGAAAGATTTCGACGCCATAGCTTCCCAAAATCGCTCGATAGTCGCCTTCTGCGCTGTTTCGTCGAAGTATATCAGGACATTGCGGCAGAAAACAACATCAAGACCACGGAGGCCGGAGTCGTTCTTGAGGTTATGGTAATCGAAGTGCACATACTTCTTTAGCTCGTCCTTGAGATGATAGCCGCCGGGTTTTTTTTCGAAATATTTTTCGATGTGGGTTTCGGGTATGCCATGAATGCGAGTATCGGCATAAAAAGCCTCTTTCCCCACCATCAGGCATTTCAGAGAAATATCACTCGCTATAATCTCGAAGGTCCAACCGGCGGGTAGTATTTCCTTGAGGAGTATCGCGAGGGTATAAGGCTCTTCGCCGGTGGAGCAGCCAGCGCTCCAGAAACGGAGTTTGCGTTCCCCGTCAGCATCCTTCCACTTCATCAACGTTGGAACGACGAACTTCTCGATCGCGTCAAAATGTGCCTGATTGCGGAAAAACCGCGTCGGGTTGGTAGTAACCGAGGCAAGAAATGCCTTGAACTCTTCTTTATCCTCAGTTATCAGGAAGAAGTAATCCTTTAAGCTTTCGAATTTCTTATCATGCAGCCGCTCCTTTAGGCGACTCTCGAGGATCGAGCGGTTGGTCGTCGAGAAACTGATCCCACTCGCGTCGTATATGAGCTTCCTAAAAAGCTCGAAATCGGCGTCGCCTAAGAAGTCAGACATTCCCCTTGTCTCCGTTTTATCCCGCATCTCGAGCGGGAACGCGTAAAAAAGCATAGGTAGCAGTCTAATAGGTGTCAATAGTGGCCATTTCAGGCTATATCCATCGCCGCATACAGTGAAAACAGGCAAATGCGGGATAGATTTAATCCGGTATGGAAAATGGAATAGCTGAAATGCGAATCCGCGGCATTTCAATAGAGAACGACGAGCCGATTGTTATCCTCGAGGATCGCGTTACGGATAGACGCCTCATGGTTCCCGTAGGCCCCTTCGAGGCGAGTGCCATCATTCTCGAGCTGGAAGGGATATCGCTTCCACGGCCTCTGACTCACGACCTGCTAGCCGATTTTTTCGAGGAGGGAGGGTTCCACCTCGACGAAGTGGAGTTCTACGGCGACGCAGGTTCTGGCGTTAGGGCCAAACTCTTATACCGAAAGGGATTACGGAAATTCGTAAAAGAAGTGAGACCCTCCGACGCCCTCGCCCTAGTGCTCAGACTCGACGCGCCCCTAAGGGCAAAAACCACTCTCCTAGAGCTGCAAGAACGGGGTTCAGCACCCTGGCAGCGGCCCCGGATAATAGCTCTGGACGATTGGAAAGAAAAAGCGCTTCGGGCATAACCTACAATCGAGGCTTGCTACTGGCTGAGGTCGCCTTTACAATTCTCCCATGACAATACTGGAAGGAATTAAAGATTGGTTTGCACGTGCCTTTTCCCGCGATTCGAGGGAAGCGCACCGTAGGGCCGATATTCGAAAGCTTCAAAGCCTTCTCGCCGAACTCAAGCCTCCCTATTTTCATCCTAAGCAAAACCTGGTGCTACCCGGATTTGCACAAGCCATCCACCATTTCTACTCCCTCCTCAGGCCTCTCGCCGGGCTCGCCAAATCCACGATTGCCAATCCGGACATCAGGATATCCCAGCGTTATTTTGATTACTTAATCGATCGCCGCCTTCTTTCCGCCGAGCAGGAACGCAAGCGCTTCTTCGCTTACGATGGCATGGTGGAACGAATGCAGGCCGCCCTTAAGCCCGACGAGGAACTGGAGGCGATAATCCGGGAATTCCAAGCTTTCCTCGGTTCCCTCGATGCTCTAGGATCCCGTGCGGTCAACGCCGATCTCTACGAAGTCGAGCGCTTTATCGACCTATGCAGACACGACTACGAACGTATCGTCGGGATATTCGACCCGAGCGCTAACATCGACGATCCCCATTACAGGCCCGACTTCGCTCCCGTCCCCGGCACAAAGATCCTTCCGGAGCTCGCGGATTTCTATTACCTGACGGAGTCCTTCATTTTCTCGCCCCAGTTAAAGGAAAACGTCCTGCGCCTCCTCGAGAAACGCCAGCCCGAAAGCTTCGACGAGAACAAGAAGGGCAAGATCGACAAGCTCTTTTCCCAAATCGATAAGACCGTCTCGGAGCGGCTCGGCAAGGACATTCTCCTCATGATGATTAGGGTAATCAAGGGCGATCCAAACTACACGCCGGCCACTCCCCGCGAGCGTCGGGATTTCATGGAATCGTACCGAAGGCGCTTGGTCGCCCAATTCGAAAAGGACCGCGAGCGCATCCTGCGCGAACAGCATGATAGCGCGATCGCCGCTGATATCAGTAACTTATTCGGCGAGTCGAATATCTTGGAGGTCGAGGGTTACGATGATGAACACGATTCCTTCCTTCGACGCGAAAGCGCAAACGGCTTCATCTGGATCAAGCCCCTGCGCATACTCAAGACCTTCATAGCCGGCGAGTTCGAGCCGCAGCTAAAGGAAGTAATCAAAAAAATCCTTGTAGAAGGGTACTTCGATAACAAGGGCTTCCAGAACAATCTGGCCAACATTCTCTACCAGTGCGAACGCTCGAGCGGTCGTATTCTCGAATTCGAGTCGCAGCTGCGGGGGAACGGCCGCATATCGCTCATGGCCATGAAGAGGTACATCGAGGAAATGAGGAGAGGCAAGGACATAGCCTCATTCCTGGGCCGGCTGGTGGACGCGATAAACGAAAAGGCACGCGAAATTGTCGAGGACGAGACCGAACTCTTCACGATGCTCGGAGAGACCCTCGGGGAGCTGGTTTCCGACTTCAGGCGCTCGGGTCCCGAACTAGTGACGAACATTCGCATGCTGGGTGGCGGACGCAACCGCGAGATAATCGCGCAAATACAGGGAGGGCGCGAACGCATCCTTGTCCTCGAAAAAATTATGCGAAATTTCACATTCGTTAAGAACCCGAAGGGCGCCCAGCCTACACAGGGACCGGCGGCGATGAAGGCCGATATTTATCTTCCGCCGGACGAACCGGAGCAAGCCTAGTCTACGGAGCCTTGCTGCGATGCAGCGTGCCGCCTTCGGCAAGAAGCTCGGGGAGTCGGTAAACATCCTCAACCCCATCGACAAGTATCGCGCCCATGCCCAGCTCCATCGCCGGCGCGAGGTCTACGTCGAATCGGTCGCCAATCGATATGCAGAAGCGGGGTTCGAGGCCCAGCATGCGCGCGGTCTCGATGAAGGGCTCAAGCGCGGGCTTGCCGATTAAGGTATCATCCAGGCCGATAAGAACGGAGAAACGCGAACGGACTCCGAGGGCATCGAGGCCTTTTTCGCCGATCATGCGCGGATTGTTGGTCATGACGGCGAGGGTGAATTCTTTCGAGAGTAGACCGAGCGCGCGATCGAGCCGTGCGTCGCGCTTAAGCCATTTCCCCGGCTCTATGTACTCTTCGCGCCAGCGCACGCTCTTCGCGATCTCGACCCCTAGCGCCGCGAAGAGCTTACCGAGGCTCGTCTTCCCGAGCCCGGCGGCTTCCCGCTCGGCGCGAAGCGCCTCGATCTTTGCCTCGGCGGCCTCGAGCCCCAGGCCGAGTTCGCGTCCAAGCCTCTCGATGAGAACATTTTCCTGGAACTCAGCGTAGGCGGAGTTGGTATAAAGAGTGTTATCGAGATCGAATATAAGTGCCGAGGGTTCGGTCTTTATCGCGAGGACCTTCATCTCTTCTCACACGGCTCCATGCGGAAGAGGCTCATCCTCGGGATCGTCGTGCTCGGGTTTCACGACGGGGCGCTGATGCCCCGCCGTCGGTCCGTGGGCAGAGAGGACAACGTTCCCATCCTTTGTCATTCGTTCAAGCTGCTTTTTTATCCGCTTCGCCACAAGCTCGCGGTTATCGAGCATTGACGACACGGACCTATTGTGATGCACGAGGCTGATGATCTGTGCGAAGAGACCGGTGACATCGGCCTGAATGTACCATTCCTTCTGCAGAAGTTCCTTATGATGAACCGCGTTGGTCCCGATTATTCTGTAGAAAAGCCCCTGCCGGTATGCTGCCTCGAATTCCTCGACCGCGCCGCCAGAGAAGAGGGGAAGCGAGACGGCGCAGATCACTCGCTCCGCTCCGAGATCGCGCAGGTTTTTCATGCCTTTGATGAGTGTACCGCCGGTTCCGATCATATCATCGGCCATGAAGACCGTCTTGCCCTTTACCTCGCCGAGAAGTTTCATCTCGCTGATGTTCGAATCCGAAGCGCTGCGCGTTACCTTGGAGTAATCCCTCTCTTTATAAAGCAGCGCGAGTGGCTTCTGAAGAGCATTGGCGTAGAATTTATTACGATCGACCGCGCCGGTATCCGGCGCCAAGACGACGAGATCTTCCTTCGAGATGTCTGTAATGCCGATAAGCTTCTCTATCACCTGAAGGGAAGCGTGGAGGTTCTCGAGGTGGAGGTGGTCGAAACAGTTCTCGATCTCTTTCGAATGGATGTCGAGCGTGATGATCCGAGTTACGCCCAGGTTCTCGATCATTTGCCCCACTCTGGCGGCGGTGAGACCCTCACGGCCTTTTTTCTTGTGCTGTCTGCTATAAGGGAAAGCGGGCAGCACGAGGTTCACCCGGTCCGCCCCCGCCTGAACGGCCGCATCGACCGTCACAAGCATAGAGAAGATATGATCGTTTACGGAAAGGTAACGGTGTACCGTCCCGTCGTTGAAGGGGATGGGCTGGTGGTTCTCGATATCCTGGAAAATGTAAAGGTCAAGGCCTCGGACCGAGTCGAGTATCTCGGTTTTTACCTCGCCGTTTGGGAAAAAAGTGTGCCTCGCGTTGATTTTAAACCGTGGCGGCCGGTACTGGTTCACGTTGCCTGGGATATAGAGGAGGCTCGACTGGATATCATTATCGAAGTTTACCTTGCGGGTGACCAGCTCCTGCGAAATATGGTATCGCGAGGCCAAAGCTGCGCTCTTGCGGTCAAACCTGCGTTTATAAATTCCTGCGAGCCTGCGGATCACCTGATTCGCGAACGCTTCGGCGCCAGGACAGGCCAGGATTCCGAGCTTCGTGGGATCGGAGTAGCTCATGCGGAGTACCTTCAGTCGACGGGGCTTGGATAAAGGCTACCCTTTCGGCCTTCCGATGTCAATGCCCGGTGTCCATCGCGCTTTACGGTAGGGAACTCTCGTGGTATCGTGACTCCTTCGGCGGACCTCCCGCCGGCAATCGGCTAAGCAGGAGATCCGCGATGAAACGTACGGTCATCGAAATGATGGACGAGGCGGCCTCCACCTGGGGGAACGCTCCATACGCCCTCAAGAAAGGAACATTGGGCTGGATATCAGTATCCTTCTCCGAGGCTCGGGACCGTTCGCGTGAATTCGCTGCATGGCTTGTATCGAAGGGTTTCAAAAAAGGCGATCGCCTAGCGATACTTGCAGAAGGCAGCCCGGAATGGATCATTGCCGAGAGCGGCATGCTTTGCGCCGCATGCATTTCCGTGCCCTTATCGATAAAGCTGCTCTCAGAGGAAATACCCTTCCGCCTGGAACACTCCGAGGCCAAGGCCATCGCCACTACTAAGAATCAGATCGAAAAGGTACTCGGTTCCTTCGCGGCCCTAAAAAACCAAGAAATGCTTCTCATCTACCTCGACGACGACCCCGCCTTCGCCCGCGAGACCGCGGCAAAATACGGCCTGGATCCAGGGCGCGTCATTAGCCTCGAGGAGGCCCGCGAGGCTGGGCGCCGTGCAATAAACATCCCCGGCGCCACCTTACTCAACTGCCTCGACACAATCGCCGCCGATGCCGACGAAGATGATACGGTGACCATCTGCTATACGTCGGGCACGACGGGCAACCCAAAAGGCATAATGCTCACCAATCTCAATTACTGGACCAATTGCCACGACGGCGTCGATCTATTTCAGATGCCTTCTGGATTCCGTACCCTCGTCATCCTCCCGGTGGACCATTCCTTCGCGCATACGGCCGGTCTCTATATCGCGCTTCTAATCGGCATGTCTCTATACTTCGTCGACTCGCGGGGTGGGGGCATCGCCACTCTCCGCAACATCCCGATCAACCTCAAAGAAGCGAGCCCGACCTTCATCATGACCGTTCCCGCGTTGAGCGGCAACTTCATGAAAAAGATACTATCGGGTATCGAAGAAAAGGGCGGGTTTATCGAAAGGCTCTTTAAGGCGGGAATCATCGCGGGAATCGCGTGGAATGGCGACGGCTGGAATCGGCCTTCCTTCGCCGTTCGCGCGCGGGCCTTCCTGCCATACAAGCTCGCGAAAGCGCTCATTTTCAATAAAATCAAAGGTATGATTTTCGGGAAAGATATCCTCTACTGCGTCGGCGGAGGAGCCCTTCTCGACGTGAAACAGCAGGAGTTCTTCGCCGCCTTCGGTTTACCTATTTACCAGGGCTACGGGCTCACGGAAGCCGCACCTATCATCTCGTCTAACAGCCCCATCAAACACAAGTATGGTACCTCAGGCACCCTCTGTCCTTCGATCGAGTGTCGTCTCCTCAAGGAAGACGGGAGCGAGGCGGCGATCGGCGAAAACGGCGAGATCGTGATACGCGGCGGCAATGTGATGAAGGGCTATTTCAAGAACCCCGAAGCCAGCGCCGTGGCCCTCCGAGACGGCTGGCTCTACACCGGAGATCTCGCGCACTGGGACAAAGACGGATTCCTCGTCGTCGTGGGCAGGGAAAAGGCTCTCCTAATTGCAGAGGACGGCGAGAAATACAGTCCCGAGGAAATAGAGGAAGCGATTACCTTCTCGACCGACATTATCGACCAGATCATGGTCTGGTGCGAGCAGCGAAAATACGTCACGGCTCTTGTTACGTTGGATGCTGGCAAGATCGAGCGCATAATCAAAGCCGAGGGCATTTCGGATGCGCACACCCTACTCGACCGGCTTCAGTCCGAGTTCGGCAAGTTCCGCAACGATCCTAAAGCCAAAAAGGTCCAGGCGGCATGGATGCCCGCCGTCTTCCAGATCGTCCCCACGCCCTTCAGCGACAAGAACGGGACGGTCAACTCGACTATGAAAATAGTTCGCCATCGAATCGCAAGTATCTATTCGGAGCTCATCGAATATTCATACACTCCCGAGGGATCCATGACAAACAATGACCGCAACCTCACGACCCTTAAGGAGACGTTCAAAATTCCCGACACGCCTACTTCCTCTCGATGATAATCCTGTTGGCCTCAAGGCGCGAAACCACGAGGCCCTTATCCGCCAGCCAGGCAATATAGGAACGCAGTGTAGAACCGATGAGTGCGTACTGCGTGTGATTCAGCTCGAGGCCATAACCATCGGCCAGGCGGGCCACGAGAGTCTCCGGCGTGGAGGCTTCCGCACAGAGATCGAGTATCTTTTCTCCCACCTCGAGTATCTTGGCCTTGTTGGCCGCGACGAGGGGTCCAGCATCGTGCGTGGGGTCGGCGTGGCTCGGTACAATCCAATCGGCAGCGATACCGTTTAGCGCGTCAAGCGAAGCCAGGTGGGCGGCGACGTCATAGACGAAATAGTAGCTGTACTTGATGAGTATCTCGGGGCTCGCGGCGGAGTCCGCGGCGAAGAACACCTTGTCGGGCGTCATGAAACCGACCATCCCGATGTAGTGCCCAGGCAGAGGAAGCGCGTCGATTCCCGCTCCCGGGACGGAACAGGGCGCCTCGAGAAGATCGGTCACCCGTGAGCTCTTTGCCATAAGAAATTTATTGCGCAACGGCGGCAGTGGGAAGCCACCCCAGAGGAAACTCGGCTCGAGGGCGGGATTTTCTATGAAAACTGCTTCCTGCCTTGGCGCCGCTATTCTGCAATTCGTTCTTGCCTGAATAAAGGCGTTGCCGCCGCAGTGGTCCGCGTTCGAGTGTGTGTTGGCAATATGCGATACATGTAATCCTGCCGCCTCGCATGCACGCAGGATTTTTCGGCCCGCGTCGTCGTCGTTCCCCGAGTCGATCAGCACAGCGCGGCCGTCACCGGCCGCGAAGACTCCGACGTTGGTGGGACCGCGCGCGACGTAAGTGGATCCCGATAGAAGGGTAAGGTCGAGACTAGCCATGACTGGAGTACCGGAATTACAGCGGCTTCTCTTCGCCCGTGTCTTCCTGGGCGGTGCCCTCGGCTTCCGGGGCTTCACCCTCGGGATGGTTCTTAAGCTCGGCGTGACGAAGCTTTTTTTCTTCTTTTTTCTTTTTCTTCTCGAGTTCTTTACGGCGCTTTTCGCTGCTGTATTGGTTCGGTCTCATTTTTTCTCCTCGGGGCGCCGTATCTGGCGCATCTTATAATTATAATAGCACGGATCGGGACTGGGCGCTAAGGTCCCGATATTCGTGTCACTCACTTATACCCTCTTGCCGCACCGACAGCTTTGCCCCAGGACTCGAGAAGCCGCTTTCGCCTTTCTACTGGCATGTCTGGTGAAAACTCCCGTTTCATGCGCCAATTGCTCTCTACTTCGGCGAGAGACTCCCAATAACCCGTCGCGAGCCCCGCGAGATAGGCCGCACCTAAGGCCGTTATTTCACCCACCTCGGGCAGGATTACGCGGCGATCCAGAATATCCGACTGGAACTGCATGAGAAAATTGTTTGCTGAAGCGCCTCCATCGGCCTTGATACATGGGATATTTGCCCCAAAATCCTTCTCCATCGCGTCCAGAAGGTCCTTGGACTGATAGGCTATGGACTCGAGGGCTGCACGGACAAAATGCGCCTTCGTCGTGCCCCGTGTAATACCGACGACCGTCCCGCGCGCGTCGGCGTCCCAGTAGGGAGCACCCATCCCAACAAATGCTGGCACAAGGAACACTTCGCCCGAATCCTCCACTGATCGTGCCAACACCTCGCTCTCGGCCGAATCAGCGAACATGCCCATCTGATCGCGCAGCCATTGGATGACCGCCCCCGCGATAAACACGGAGCCTTCAAGGGCATAGGTAAAGCCCTTCCCAATATCCCATGCCACCGTCGTGAGAAGTCCATGCCTGGAGGCAACTAGTGTCTTACCCGTGTTCATCAAGGTAAAGCAACCGGTACCATAAGTATTTTTCGCGGCGCCCGGCTCGAAGCATGCATGGCCGAAAAGAGCAGCTTGCTGATCCCCCGCGCATCCAGCCACGGGAATCGCGGCCCCGAGGAACTCCTTTCGAGCTATGCCGAATACTCCCGAACTCGGTACGACCAGCGGCAAAATCGCCGCGGGTATCTTGAAAAGCTTGAGTAGCTCATCGTCCCATGTTCCACTCTTGATATTGAAGAGCAAGGTCCTGCTCGCATTGGTTGGATCTGTCAAATGCGCGCCCGTGAGCTTATAAATGAGCCAGGAATCGACTGTGCCGAACAGTATCTCGCCTCGATTGGCGCGCGCACGTAAGCCGGGCACTTTGTCGAAGAGCCACATCAGCTTGGTCCCCGAGAAGTAGGGGTCGAGCACAAGGCCAGTCTTTTCTCGGACTATGTCGGATAAACCGAGGGCGCGAAGCTCATCGCAGATTTCGGCCGAGCGGCGGCACTGCCAAACGATGGCGTTGTACACGGGTTTGCCTGTAGCTTTTTCCCAGACGACCGTCGTTTCACGCTGATTTGTAATGCCCATCGCGGCCACTTGATCGCTCTCGATCTGTGCGGCTTCGATGGCTCCCCTCGCGGCAGCGAGTTGGGTTGCCCATATTTCTTCGGGATCGTGCTCGACCCAACCCGGTTTTGGAAAAATCTGGCCGAAGGGGATCTGTTTCTGACCGATTACGACGCCCGATTTATTGAATAGTATTGCCCTCGACGAGGTCGTGCCTTGGTCCAACGCAAGGATGTAACGTTCTTTCATGCAGACTAGTATAGGCGCAAATGTGTTAGAAGTTAACATGTTCTGAGGCATTTGCGCTGTCAGCCTTTTTCGATGGGCTTTTCGCCGGGGCACGAAACAGCAGCCGCCCAGGTCGGCTTGAAGAGATGATCCAGGACAATACATCATCACACTCCGGGGAAACT
>JBEKVO010000003.1:0-148998 GCA_049513895.1 Rectinemataceae bacterium
ATTCCCGGCTTTCGCCAGCGCAATCGCCGAGCTCAAGGAGGAAGACGGGAAGACGCGCTGGAAAAAACACCGCCAGTCGAAATCAGAGACCGTGTTGGCCCTGACTTTTTAGAGGGAACTCAATCTTGTTTCAATAAATTGTTTGAAATGGAATTATTGTAAACACCGCATTCTCGGGTTTTGGCGGTATGGTGAATCGGCAGGTTTCATTTAGGTTATTACTTTGAAATAAGCCTTCAATGCAATTTTTCCATGATTATTGTTGAATCGGGTCCATAGAAGTAATGAGTATGTTGATAATAAAACAATTATAGTTATAATATTACCTATTATTGTCTTTTGATGCTTGACAATTAACATTTTCGCCTGTATGATGGTTGTGACTCGCGTACTACATGCCATTTGGTTAGGGGGCGGATTATGATGGAACTTTTTCTGAACGGATAGAGTCATTTAATAATATCTCAAGATTAATTATATTTGGCACGAAGATTGATTCCTAGGATATTGAAGGCTAACGCCAAAGAATTGATATGACTACTGCTTTTTTCGAATGGCAAGCTGGGATCAATCATATTATTAGAAATGAGTTTCCAAGTCGAGATCCGATGTTTCGCCCGCATGGGCAGGTTTCGGACTTCCTTGAATCCATACGTTGACTTAGTAACGGACGGCAGGGCGACGGAAGTATCGTGAGGAGGAATCATGGTAGATGGATTGGACGCGCTGGGGATGATCGAGACTCGCGGATTCGCGGCGATGGTGGAGGCCGCCGACGCCATGACCAAGGCGGCGAAGGTGGAGCTGGTCGGCTACGAGAAGATCGGCGGAGGCTACGTGACGGCCATCGTGCGCGGGGACGTCGCCGCGTGCCGCGCCGCGGTCGACGCAGGCGCCCGATCGGCGGAAAAGGTGGGCGAGGTCGTCTCGACCCACGTCATACCGAGGCCGCACGGCTCGGTCGACGTCGCCCTGCCCCTCGGCAGGATGGGGGCATAGGCCATGGCGGTGGATCTCCGAACCTACGTCTTCCTGGATTCGCTGCAGTTGCAGAACGCCTCGTTCATCGCCACGGTGAGCAAGGGCTATTATCCGATCGGCATGCAGGCCTGCTGCGTGATCGAGATCGCGCCCGGCATCGAGATCAACCGGCTGACCGACATCGCGCTCAAGGCGACCAATGTGACGCCGGGGCTGCAGATCGTCGAGCGGGCCTACGGGCTGCTGGAAGTGCATTCGGACAACCAGGGCGACGCGCGCATGGCCGGCGAGGCGGTGCTGCGCGAGCTCAAGATGACCGAGGACGACCGGCTCAAGCCGAGGGTCATGACGAGCCAGCTCATCAAGAACATATCCGACCACCACGCGCAATTGATCAACAAGGTCAGGCACGGGAACATGGTGTTGCGCGGCGACACCCTCTACGTGCTGGAAGTGGAGCCCGCGGGCTACGCGTACTACGCGGCCAACGAGGCCGAGAAGACGGCCAAGGTCAACATCATCGAGGTGGTAGGATTCGGCGCCTTCGGAAGGGTATACATAGCGGGCGACGAGGCCGAGGTCATCGAGGCCCGGAAGGTCGTGGAGGCCCACCTCGGGGGCCTGAGCGGAAGGACGATCGGCGCCAACGCCTCGCGGATTTGAGTTCCGCGGTCGTCGAGCGTGGATGAGACGGGCGCGGCGGGTTTCCCGCGCCGTGCGAACGAAATACAAGCGAGGAGAAGGTATGGCTGATACGAGTGGCGATGCTCTGGGCATGATAGAGACGAGGGGATTCGCGGCGATGGTCGAGGCCGCGGACGCTATGGTAAAGGCGGCGAAGGTCGAGCTTATCGGGCATGAATCGATCGGCGGCGGCTACGTGACGGCCATCGTGCGCGGGGACGTCGCCGCGTGCAGGGCGGCGGTCGACGCCGGCGCCCGATCGGCGGAAAAGGTGGGCGAGGTCGTCTCGACGCACGTCATACCCCGGCCGCACGAATCGGTGGATGCGGCCCTTCCCCTGGGCCGGAAGCCGGCTCCCGCGAAGAAGTAGGGGAGGCGCCCGATGGTACTCGCGCGGGTGAGGGGGACGGTCGTCTCCACGCACAAGAGCGCCCTCATGGAGGGGCTCAAGCTCTTGCTGCTGGAAAAGATCGATCCCGTGAGCCTCAAGGGCAAGGGTGACTTTGTCGTCGGCATCGACGACGTGGGCGCCAACGCCGGAGAGATAATCTTCTATGTGACCGGCTCCAGCGCGCGCATGACGGAGACGACCAAGGGCAAGCCGTCAGACGCTACCATCATTGCCATCGTGGATTCGATAGAGAAGGACGGCCTCATCTCCTATCGGAAAGCCGACGCGGAGGCGGAATGAACCTGGCTCGCGTTCGCGGGACGGTCGTTGCGGCGCTACGCACGGACGGCGTGGAGGGCGCCCGGTTCCTCCTCGTCGAGGACTGCGACCAGGGCGGCGAAGGCCGCGGCGAATTCCTCGTCGCTCTCGATATGGTCGATGCCAGGAGCGGCCAGCTGGTGCTGCTTGCGCAGGGAAGCTCCTGCCACTGGACGGCGAGAACGGCGAACAAGCCGATGGACAGCCTGGTGGTGGGCATCGTGGACGAGATAGACGTGTTCGGAGAGACGGTCTGGAACGAAGCGGGCCGGGAGCGTTAAATGGCAAGCGATGCTGATGAAATACGACAGGTAGTGGCCGAGCTGCTCAACGCGCCGGAGATGGCCGCCCTTTTGGGGGCGATGCGGGCTACGGATGGCGAGGCCTCGGTCCATGCCGGCGCGCGGGATGTCGGATCCGGCATTTTCCGGGACATCGATTCCGCGGTCGGGGCCGCCATGATCGCCCAGCGCGAGCTCGTCGAACTTCCTCTCGAGACTCGTCGATCGATAGTCATGGAGATGCGACGGGCCGTCCTCGACAACAACGAGGCCCTTTCCAATGAGGCCGTAGAAGAGACGGGCCTCGGCAACGTAAGAGACAAAATGGCGAAGAACGAACTCGCGGCATCGAAGACTCCCGGCGTGGAGGACCTCGTACCCCGCGCGACGTCGGACGAACACGGCCTCACGCTCACCGAGCCGGCGCCCTGGGGCGTTATCGGCGCCGTCACGCCGGTCACGAACCCGATCGCCACGATCGTCTGCAACTCCATCGGCATGGTGGCGGCGGGCAACAGCGTGGTATTCAACACGCACCCGAACGCCAAGGGCGTCTCGGGCCGGCTCGTAGGCCTCCTGAACCAGGCCATAGTCCGCGCGGGAGGCCCTCGCAGCCTCCTCTGCGCGGTGGAGGAGCCGACGATCGAGAGCGCGAACCTTCTCATGCGGCACCGAAACGTCTCCCTCCTCGTGGTCACCGGCGGGCCGGGCGTCGTGAAGGCCGCCATGGGCAGCGGCAAGAAGGCCATCTGCGCCGGTCCCGGCAACCCGCCCTGCGTCGTCGACGAGACGGCCGACCTGGTCAAGGCCGGGCGCGACATCGTAGCGGGGGCCAGCTTCGACCACAACATCGTCTGCATCTGCGAAAAGGAAGTGCTCGCGGTCGCGTCGATCGCGGATCGCCTCAAGGAGGAGATGCGGAAGAACGGCGCCTTCGAGCTCAAAGGCAAGCAGATCGACGCGGTGACGAGCCTGGTCATCGCCGAGGCCGGCGGGCCCTGGAAGGAAGGGGCGCCGAACAAGGCCTATGTGGGGAAGAGCCCCCAGTTCATAGGAAGGGGGATCGGGATCGACGTGCCGGCGGAGGCGAAGCTCCTCCTCATCGAAGTCGGGCGCGACCATCCCCTGGTCTGGACCGAGCAGCTCATGCCGGTCCTCCCCCTTGTCCGCATGAGCGACGCGGACGAGGCGATCGACTTCGCGGTGGAGGTGGAGCGCGGCTGCCGCCATTCCGCGATGATGCATTCCCACGATATATCGAGGCTTTCGCGCATGGCCCGGGCCGTGAACTGCTCCTTGTTCGTGAAGAATGGTCCCTGCTACGCGGGGCTGGGCAAGGGCGGCGCGGGGCATACCTCCTTCACGATCGCGAGCCCGACGGGCGAGGGCATCACGAGGCCGCTCTCCTTTACCCGGGAGCGGCGTTGCACGCTGGTGGACTATTTCCGGATCGTCTAAAAGGAAGAGCCTGATGAAATTGGGACGAGTGATCGGTCGAGTGGTGAGCACGGCAAAGCTGCCCTGTCTCGAGGGTCTCAAGCTCCTACTCGTCCAGCCCCTGGACGAGAAGGGCTCGGATGCCGGGTTCCCGATCGTGGCCTTCGATACCGCCCGGGCCGGCGAAGGAGACCTCGTTTTCTACGAGGGGGGGAAGGAAGCCGCCCAGGCCAATCCCAACGGTTGGTTCAACCCGGCCGACGCGGCGATATTGGGGGTCGTGGACGAGGTCTATGAGGGTGCGGAGGTCGTGGACGGCGGCGCGTCGGGCGGCGGGGCCCGCGCATGATCATAGCCAGGGTTGTGGCCAGCGTGGTGTCGACGGAGAAGCATCCCCACTACGCGGGGCGGAAGATATTGGCGGTGCAGCCGCTCGACGCGGAGCGCAGGCCGAAGGGCAGGTGCATCCTCGCGGTGGACGGCGCTCAGGCGGGCATCGGCGACCTGGTGCTCGTGGTGGACGAGGGCGGGTCGGCGCGGATGGTGATCGGCGACGAGGAGGCGGTGACGATGCGGACGGTGATCTGCGGGATCGTGGATAGAATCGACGTCGAGGAGACAACGTGAGCGAGGATGGCGAAGGGACGCCTGTCGACGCCGTGCGCAGCGTCGCGATCGGTTCTGACCACGGGGCGGTGGCGCAGAAGGAGATGCTGGCGAAGTACCTCGATCTGCTCGGGTACCGGGTGGTGAACGTGGGGTGCTTCGGGACCGACAAGGTGGACTACCCGGACATCGCCCTGGCGGTGTGCCGCAAGGTCAGGTCCGGGGACTGCGAGCGCGGCATCCTGCTTGACGGGGCCGGGATCGGTTCCTGCATGGCCGCAAACAAGGTTCGAGGGATCAGGGCGGCGATGTGCTACGACCTGAAAACCATAGTGAACAGCAGGGAGCACAACGACGCCAACGTTTTGACTCTGGGCGGGCCCCTGCACGGCCCCGACCAGCTGGCCGAAATGGCGCGCGTCTGGCTGGCCACTCGCTTCGGCGGGGGCCGGCATATGGTGAGGATCAACAAGATCATGGCGATTGAGCGGGGAGGCTCCGAAGGGTGATGGACCAGAACCAGTTGATAGAGAAGATCGTAACGGAGGTCCTGGCACGGATGGGCCCAAAGGGCGCGGACGACGTAGCGGGGGCTCCCGCTGCCGCCCCGGCCGAAAAGGCCGTGAAGGTGGCGGGAGCCTCCGCTGCCGCGAACCTGACTCCCGGCGACCTGGCGCGTTTCATCGACCACACTCTCCTCAAGCCGGAGGCCTCCGTCGAGCAGATGAACACGCTCTGCGACGAGGCGGCGAAGCACCATTTCTACTCAGTGTGTGTCAACTCTAGTTGGGTGGAGCACTGCACCCGAAGGCTCGGGGGCAGCGGCGTGAAGGTCTGCGCCGTCGTCGGTTTTCCCCTAGGCGCAATGGACAGCCGGGCCAAGGGCTTCGAGGCGCGCAACGCCATCGCGAACGGGGCGAATGAGATCGACATGGTGATGAACGTCGGCGCGATGAAGGCCGGCGACATCAAGACCGTGCGCGAGGACATGCTCGCAGTCAGGCGCGCGTGCAGGGCGGGCATCGTCCTCAAAGTGATTATCGAGACCTGCCTTCTCACCGACGAGGAGAAGGTCCTCGCCTGCCAGATCGCCAAGGACGTCGGCGCCGACTTCGTGAAGACCTCGACGGGCTTCAACAAGGCGGGGGCGACCCCCGCCGACATAGCCCTCATGCGCAGGACGGTCGGACCCAAGATGGGCGTCAAGGCCGCGGGCGGGGTCAAGAGCTTCGAGGACGCGATCGCCATGATCGAAAGCGGGGCGACTCGACTGGGAACGAGCTCAGGCGTTTCCCTCGTAGCCGGACAGAAGGCCACCGGGACCTACTGATCGCGGTTTCCCCGAAAGGGAGCTGCGATCGCGGGCAGTAAGCTTCCGCGGCCGGTCGTTGAGGGTGTGGAGCTTCGTGGTGACGGCAGACCCGTCTGCATAAATATACATCGCTCTTGAGCCGCGCGCGCCGTATTGCGCGGCTGCCGTAATGGGTCTATATTTTGTTTTTAGGCCAGCCTCACCATCCACTATCAAGGAGAGCTTATGAAGAAGAAAGTCGTCCTCGTGCTTTTCGCGCTCTGCGCCATGACCGCCCTCATGGCGGCCCCCATCCGCGTCGGTCTCGTCACCGACGTCGGCGGCATCGACGATAAGTCCTTCAACCAGGGTACCTGGGAAGGCATCAAGGTCTTCGGCAAGGAAAACGGCCTCAAGGAAGGCGAGGGCATCAAGTACCTCCAGTCCACCGCCGATGCCGACTACATCCCCAACCTCTCCACCTTCGCGGACGAGAAGCTCGACCTCATCATCGCCCCCGGCTTCCTCTTCAACGAGGCCATGCTCACGGTCGCCACGCAGTATCCGGACCAGAAGTTCATGATCATCGACTCCGTGGTCCAGGACAAGGCCGGCAAGAACGTTCCCAACGTCACCAACGCGGTCTTCGCCGCGAACGAAGGCTCCTTCCTCGCCGGCGTCGCGGCGGGGCTCAAGGCCAAGGCCGACAAGAAGAACATCATCGGCTACGTCGGCGGCATGAAGTTCCCCCTTATCGAGAACTTCGAGGTGGGCTTCGACCAGGGCGTCAAGGCCGTCCTCCCCGGCGCCACCATCCTCAGCGACTATACCGGCTCCTTCACCGACGCCGGCAAGGGCCAGGCCATGGCGGCCAAGCAGTACGGCGCCGGCGCCTACATCATCTACCAGGTGGCGGGCGGCTCGGGCAATGGCGTCATCCAGGAGGCCAAGGCCCGCTCCGCCAAGGGCGATATCCGCTGGGCGATCGGCGTCGACAAGGACCAGTACGCCGACGGCATCTACGCCGGAACCAAATCGGCCATCCTCACCTCCATGATGAAGCGCGTGGACGTGGCGGCCCATAACGTCGCCGAGATGGTCCGCGACGGCAAGTTCCCCGGCGGCCAGGTTCTCGTATTTGACCTCAAATCCAAGGGCGTGGGCCTCCCCGCGAAAAACCCCAACCTCAGCCCGGCCATCGTCAAGGCCATAGCCGATTACACGGCCCAGATCGTGTCCGGCAAGCTCGTGGTCGACTCCAGGCAGTAACTCGCCAAGGGCCCGAGCGGCCCGGTTTTTAGAGCCCGCCCCCGCCAGCGTGCGGGGGCGTTTTTTTGTACGCCCGGCAGGGCGAGCCGTGTTATACTCGCCCCGAATCGAGAATGGAGGGGCTCCGGTGCCGTACATAATAGAGATGCTCGATATCGTCAAGAATTTCCCGGGCGTGCGCGCCAACGACAACGTTACCTTGAGGGTCGAGCAGGGCTCGATCCACGCCCTTCTGGGCGAAAACGGCGCGGGCAAATCGACTCTGATGAGCATCCTCTTCGGCCTCTACCAGCCCGAGTCGGGCTGTATCAAGGTTCGTGGCCGCGAGGTCAAAATAGCCGACCCGAACGCGGCCAATGTCCTCGGCATAGGCATGGTCCACCAGCATTTCAAGCTCGTGCACAACTTCACGGTGACCGAGAACATCATTCTCGGCCTCGAGCCGCGTTCCGGACTCGTGATAGACAGGAAGAGGGCGGCCCTCCGCGTCCGCGAACTGTCGGAGCTCTACGGCCTCAACGTGGACCCCGGTTCCAAAATAGAGGACATCTCGGTGGGCATGCAGCAGAGGGTCGAGATCCTCAAGATGCTCTACCGCGACGCGGAGATCCTCATTTTCGACGAGCCCACGGCCGTGCTCACGCCGCAGGAGATCCACGAGCTCATGGGCATCATGCGAAGGCTCGTCGGCGAAGGCAAGACCGTCCTTCTCATCACGCACAAGCTCAAGGAGATAAAGGAAGTCGCCCGGACCTGCACGATCCTCAGGCGTGGCAGGCTCGTGGACACGGTGAGCGTCGCCGACACTTCCGAGGAGCGCATGGCCGAGATGATGGTCGGTCGCGAGGTGAGCTTCCACGTCGACAAGGCCCCCGCGAAGCCCGGCGAGGTCGTGCTCTCCATTGAGCGGCTCAACGTACGCAATCCCAAGGGCCTCTTGGGGGTCAAGGACCTCTCGCTCGAACTGCGCTCTGGCGAGATTCTCGGGCTCTGCGGGATCGACGGCAACGGTCAGACCGAGCTCGTGCGCGCGATCACCGGGCTCGTCGAGATAGAGTCCGGCAAGATACTCCTCAGGGGCAGGGATATCGCGGGCATGCCCGTAAAGGGCCGACTTGAGCTCGGCCTCGGGCATATACCGGAAGACCGCCACAAGCACGGCCTCGTCCTCGATTTCAGGCTCGACGAAAACCTCGTCGTCCACTCTTACGGCCGCAGGCCCTTCTCGAGGAGGGGCGTCCTCGACGGAGCGGCCGTGCGCGCCAACGCCGAGCGCCTGATCGGGGAGTTCGACGTGCGATGCGGCCAGGGCGGGGCGACTCCGACGCGCGCGATGTCAGGCGGCAACCAGCAGAAGGCCATCGTCGCGCGGGAGATAGACCGCTCGCCCGAGGCCTTCGTCATCGCCCAGCCGACCCGAGGCCTCGACGTGGGCGCGATAGAGTACATCCACAAGCGCATCGTCGCCGAGAGGGACAAGGGCAAGGCGATCCTCCTCGTTTCCCTCGAGCTGGACGAGATACTCGACATTTCGGACCGCATCGCCGTCATCTACAACGGAGAGATAGTCGGCGTCGTAAACGCCTCCGAGACGGACGAGAACGAGCTGGGCCTCATGATGTCCGGCTCCAGGCGGCAGGTGGCGTAAGGCGATGACGAAAAAAAGCGCCGCCCTCGTCATCCCCCTCGTGTCCATACTCCTCGGCTTCGCCCTGGGCGCCGTCGTCCTCGTCGCGACGGGCCGAAATCCCGCCTCGATGTTCCTGGCCCTCTTTCAGGGCGTGAGCGGTTTCAGCGCGAAGGCCGGGACCTTCAACCCCCGCTACGTCGGCGAGTTCATCATCCAGTCGATGCCCATTATCCTCACGGGGCTTTCGGTGGGCTTCGCCTTTCGCGTCGGCCTCTTCAACATCGGCGCGGAGGGGCAGCTGCTCGCGGGATCCATGGCAGCCATCGCCGTGAGTCTCTGGGTGAAGGCTCCGCCGGGAATCCACGTGGTGCTCGTCCTCCTCGCCGCGATGGCCGCCGGCGGGCTCTGGGGCGCCATTCCGGGTTGGCTCAAGGCGCGCTTCAACGTCCACGAGGTCGTCATGACGATCATGATGAACTACGTGGCCTTCAACCTCAACAACCTGCTGATAGTCGAAGCCTTCGGGAGCGCCGACCGCGTGAAGACCGCGATCTTCCCCGCGAGCGCCCTCCTCAGAGACCCCGCCCTGAGCGCGCTGACCAACGGCTCGCGGCTCAACTGGGGCTTCGTGCCCGTCCTTCTCGCGGTGTTCTTCTTCTGGTTCGTCATCGAGAAGACCACCTTCGGCTACAGCCTCCGCGCCGTCGGCTTCAACAAGGACGCGGCCAAATACGCGGGCATGAAGGTCAACCGCAACATAGTGATGTCCATGATCATCGCGGGGGCCTTCGCGGGCCTCGCGGGGGCGGTCTTAACCGTCGGCACATTCAACTATGGGCGGGCCCTGCCCGCGATGGAGGGCTACGGCATGGACGGCATCGCGGTCGCCCTCGTCGGGGGCAACGCGGCTATCGGCATATTCCTGTCGGGACTGCTCTTCGGCATGCTCAAGGCCGCGCAGCCCCTCATGCAGTCGCAGGGCATCCCGAAGGACATCGCGAGCATCATCCAGGCTTCCATCGTCCTCTTCGTCGCGATGAAGCACGGCATCGACTTCCTCGTCCGAAAGGCGGGAGTGCGCAAGAAGTTCGTCGAGGATTCAGAGGAGGCTGGAGTATGAGCATTCTCCTCACGATGATCCCAATCGCCTTCGTCTACGCCTCGCCCATAATAATCGCCGCCCTCGGCGGCATGTTCAGCGAGCGCTCGGGCATCGTCAACATAGCCCTCGAGGGCATCATGATGGTCGGCGGCTTCGCAGCGGCCTCGGTCACCGTCATCCTCGAGCCCTTCACGCCGGCCGCGGGATATATCGGGATATTCGCGGGGGTCGCCGCTGGCATGATCTTCTCCCTTCTCCACGCCTTCGCGAGCGTCAACCTCAAGGCCGACCAGGTAATATCGGGCACCGCCCTCAACATCCTGGCGGGAGGCCTCACCGTCTACCTATGCCAGATTTTTTTCAATCAGCAGAGGACCAAGGCATTCAGGGTGGGGCTCGTCAAGCTGAGCGTGCCGGGCCTCGCGGACGTACCGGTCATCGGGCCCCTCTTCTTCAAGGACGTATCGCCGCCCTTTTACGCGGCCCTGCTCTTCGTCCTCCTGTCCTGGTTCGTCATCTACAAGACGCCCTTCGGCCTGCGCCTGCGCTCCTGCGGCGAGCACCCTCAAGCCGCGGCGTCCATGGGCATCAAGGTCACGAAGATGCGCTACGCGGGCGTGGTCATTTCGGGGGCTCTTGCGGGCCTCGCGGGGGCGGCGATGGTCCTCACTCAGGACATCCAATACACGGTGGCCTCGGTGCACGGCACGGGCTTCATCGCCCTCGGCTGCCTCATCTTCGGCAAGTGGAATCCCTTCGGCGTCCTCGGCGCCGGCCTCTTTTTCGGCTTCGCCCAGGCCTCGTCGATCTACGCGAAGGACATCCCCGTGCTCAGCTCCGTGCCCCTCGAAGTCTTCTACATGCTGCCCTATGTGCTCACTGCCATCGCCCTCGTCGTGTTCAGCGGCAAGTCGGTGGGGCCCAAGGCGGCAGGCGAGATCTACGACGCGGGGAAACGGTAGCCCTGTTGCGGAAAAATTCCCGTTTCCTCTGTCGGTGACGAAGTGGCGATTGAGGCCGAGTCCTTCCTCGAGGAGCTTTGGGCGGGACGGGTATAATGATTTTCAGTTTTGACCTGAAGCTATTTTAGCCAGTAACAAAACCACGAGAGCGCTCCCCAGCACCCAAAGAATCGTGTCATTGGAATTGTTCATCGTGTTCAAAGTCTGATTAACCTGTTCCGCGTTGTTAAGAGGCGTTAGCATATTCGGATTGAAGCTTTCATCGTGTGCAAAAAAAGCGGATGGCTCGTTCAAGCTTGGGAGCTCAGTTCCATCTGAAGGAATTGCCTGAGAAAAAACCAGGACCGGTGCAACGAGTGCCACTACAAAGATCACTGCAAAGGCCTTCAAACTTTTCATAGTATGTTCCTCCCCAACGGCTCTGAAGATTATTCTATCCATCACATCTTCCCAGGAAGATGACTATCTACTAATCCTTGTAATGGACCTCCGTTATTCGGAAATTACGAATTGGCAGGGGTCCGAAGCTTGCCGCGTTCCACCCCCCAAGGATGGCTCCTGGTTTCAATGGATAGTCAAACTCGTCGCGCTGGTGTCCGTTCGCATCGTCCCATTCATACTTGAACCAGGATATGGATTTTCCGGTCTGATTGACAAACTTCCAGGTAACCGAATTCTTTTGTGGGGATAGCGGCATGACACTGGAAAACGATACGGAAATTCCCCCGTACCCGGTGGGCTCCCAAGGCCCCCAGGCGGTTTTCTGAGCAAGCGCCGGCTGATTGGTAACAAGACAGAGCACTACTGTCATAACCATCAAACCGAGCCATTTGTGGGAAAGCTGTCCCATCCTCTACCTCCTTTTCGGGTATAGCGGCATAGAGAAAGACATGATCTTTGTCGTAAGGAAAGAGTAACTTCAATTCCGGACATCAAATGGATTGAAAAGCCGATTTCCGGGACCGCAAATTTTTTATTGACCTTATGGAGTGTGACTGCTGTAAGAACGAAGGTCAGGATCATGATTGCCATCATTTCCGCTACCTTCAACAGGGTTACAAATCCAAGTACAAATAGTACTCTATATAGCAAAATACTAATATTATTATAATAGTCAAGATTAACTTATGGGTTTGTAGCCGAACTTGACAATTCCCCTTTTGAGCTTTGGCCAAGGCAGGCGAACGTTATTGATGGAAGAACGCGAGGGTGAGGGCTTCGCCGACGGGCTGTTGCGCGCTTCGAGACCCTTCCCCGGCTCATAAAACGAAAAGAGCGCCCTCAGCATAGAGCGCTCTTTTCGTTTACCGGGGAAGGGTCTAGCCCCTTCGCTCGCGAACGTCGTGTTCGCTCGCTCCGGGGCCGGCTCCGCGCACTGGCGGCGCGCATCCTTGCGCGCCTTCCCTCGCTCCGCTCGGCGCGCGCTCCGCTTCGAGACCCTTCCCCGGCTCATAAAACGAAAAGAGCGCCCTCAGCATAGAGCGCTCTTTTCGTTTACCGGGGAAGGGTCTCGAACCCTCACGCCGCTTGCGCAGCAAGGGATTTTAAGTCCCTGGTGTCTACCAATTCCACCACCCCGGCTCATCTGGGCTTCCCTGTTTGAAGTCCGGACTTGTATTAAATCGTAGCTGGGGGCGGGGGGCGGGGTCAAGCTGGAATACCCGCCATATTGAATAATAATCCGATAGACTTTAATATAGAGCCTAGCGGCATGCAAGGTCCTCTAGAGGCCATCCAGGTCACTATGGAGCTTGCGGTCCCAATCCCCAACCCACTCATTAAGGATTCCATATGTCCGATACGAAGAAAATGGTAATGATCGACGGCAACGCCGCGGCCGCCCACGTAGCCCACGCGCTCAGCGAAGTCATCGCGATCTACCCGATCACGCCCTCTTCACCCATGGGCGAGATCTCCGACGAGTTTTCGGCCGCGGGACGTAAGAACATCTGGGGCACAGTGCCCCAGGTAGTCGAGCTCCAGTCCGAGGCCGGAGCCGCCGCCGCCGTGCACGGCGCCCTCACCTCGGGCGCCCTCACCACCACCTTCACCGCCTCGCAGGGGCTGCTGCTCATGATCCCCAACATGTACAAGATCGCCGGCGAGTGCACCTCGGCCGTCTTCCACATCGCCGCCCGCGCCATCGCCGCCCACGCCCTATCGATCTACGGCGACCATCAGGACGTAATGGCCGCCCGCGCGACCGGTTGGGCCCAGCTCGCCTCCAACAACGTCCAGGAGGCCATGGACTTCGCCCTGATCGCCCACGCGGCCACCCTCGAGGCCCGCGTCCCCTTCCTCCACTTCTTCGACGGCTTCCGCACCTCCCACGAAGTGTCCAAGGTCGAGGAGCTCTCCTACGAGGTCATGCGCCAGATGATCAGCGACGAGCTCGTGCGCGCCCACCGCGCCCGCGGCCTCTCGCCCGAGCATCCCAGCCTCCGCGGCTCGAGCCAGAATCCCGACGTCTACTTCACCTCCCGCGAGGCGACCAACAAGCTCTATGCCGCAGTGCCCGCCATCGTCGAGAAGACCATGGCCAAGTTCGCCAAGGTGGTCGGCCGCGAGTACAAGCTCTTCGAGTACGCGGGCGCCCCCGACGCCGAGCGAATCGTCATCGTGATGGGCTCGGGCGCCGACGTCGTCGAGGAGACCGTCGACTATCTCGTCAAGAAGGGCGAGAAGGTCGGCGTCCTCAAGGTGCGGCTCTTCCGCCCCTTCAGCGTCGAGCACTTCATCAAGGCCATCCCTGCGACGGTCAAGTCCATAGCCGTACTCGACCGCACCAAGGAGCCGGGCGCCATCGGCGAGCCCCTCTACGAGGACGTCCGCACGGCCATCGGCGAGGCCATGGGCGCCCATCAGAGCCCCTTCAAGGCCTGGCCAACCGTCATCGGCGGCCGCTACGGCCTAGGCTCCGCGGAGTTCACCCCGACGATGGCCAAGGCCGTCCTCGACGAGCTCAAGAAGCCCCAGCCCAAGAACCACTTCGCCGTCGGGGTCCACGACGACGTCAGCTTCCTCAGCCTCGACTTCGATCCCGAATTCACGGTCGAGACCGAGGGCACCATCGAGTGCCTCTTCTACGGCCTCGGCTCCGACGGCACCGTCGGAGCCAACAAGAACTCGATCAAGATCATCGGCGACGACACGCCCAACGCCGCCCAGGGCTACTTCTTCTACGACTCCAAGAAGGCCGGCACCTACACGATTTCCAACCTCCGATTCGGCCCCAAGGCAATCAAGAAGCCCTACCTCGTCGACAAGGCCGACTTCCTGGCCTGCCACAAGTTCTCCTTCCTCGAGCGCCTCGACATGCTCGCCAACTCGAAGCAGGGAGGCGTCTTCCTCCTCAACAGCCCCTTCTCCGCCGACAAGGTCTGGGACGAGATTCCCGCCGAGGTCCAGAGCCGCATCATCGACAAGAAGCTCAAGTTCTACGTGATCGACGGGATGGAGATCGCCGAGCGCACCGGGATGGGCAGCCGCGTCAACACCATCATGCAGACCGCCTTTTTCAAGATCTCCGGCGTCCTCCCCGCGGACGAGGCGGTCAAGCTCGTGAAGAAGTACACGGAGAAGACCTACTCCCGCAAGGGCGCCGACATCGTGGCCAAGAACCTCGCGGCCATCGACGTGGCTCTCCAGTCCGTCGTCGAGGTCAAATACCCCTCCACGGTCACCAGCAAGATCCACATGAAGAGCCCCGTGCCCGCGGACGCGCCCAAGTTCGTAAAGGAAGTGATCGGGGAGATCATCGCCAATCGCGGCGACAAGCTCAAGGTCAGCCAGATGCCCCTGGACGGCACCTTCCCCACCGGCACCACCAAGTACGAGAGGCGCAACATCGCCGAGAAGATCCCCGTCTGGAACGAGGAGATATGTATCCAGTGCGGCAACTGCACGATGGTCTGCCCCCACGCCGTCATCCGCCTCAAGGCTTACGATCCCAAGTACCTCGCCGGCGCCCCCGCCACCTTTAAAGGCGTCGACGCCAAGGGTAAGGAGCTCGCGGGGCTCAAGGCCACCCTCCAGGTAGCCCCCGAGGACTGCACCGGCTGCGGCGCCTGCGTGAACATCTGTCCCGTCAAGGACAAGACCGACGAGAAGCGCAAGGCCATCAACCTCGAGCCTCAGCCCGCCCTCCGCGAGGCCGAGACGAAAAACTGGGACTTCTTCCTCAAGATACCGAACACCGACGCCAAGTTCCTCAACCTCGCCCTGCCCAAGGGCGTCGCGATGCGCCAGCCCCTTTTCGAATTCTCCGGCGCCTGCGCGGGTTGCGGAGAGACTCCCTACATCAAGCTCATGAGCCAGCTCGTCGGCGATCACGCCATCATCGGCAACGCCACCGGCTGCACCTCCATCTACGGCGGCAACCTGCCCACGGTACCCTACACCACCCGCCCCGACGGCAAGGGACCCGCCTGGTCCAACAGCCTCTTCGAGGACGCGGCCGAGTTCGGCTACGGCATGCGCCTCTCGGCCGACAAGCGCGCCGAGTACGCCCGCGAGCTCGTGGCGGCCAAGAAGGGCAAGGGCGTCAGCGCCGCACTGGCCGACAAGCTCCTGGGCAACGCCCAAGGCAGCGAGGCGGACATCGAGGCGCAACGCGCCGCTGTGGCCGAGCTCAAAGCCGAGGTAGCCAAGTCCAAGGAGCCTTGGGCAGTAGAGCTCGCCTCCGTGGCGGAAGACCTCATCAAGCGCTCGGTCTGGGTCTTCGGCGGCGACGGCTGGGCCTACGACATCGGCTTCGGCGGCCTCGACCACGTCCTCGCCTCCGGCCGCAACGTAAACGTCCTCGTTCTCGACACCGAGCTGTACTCCAACACCGGCGGACAGATGTCCAAGTCCACCCCCTTCGGCGCGGTCGTCAAATTCGCCGCCGCGGGCAAGGACATCGGCAAGAAGGACCTCGGCATGATCGCCATGTCCTACGGCTACGTCTATGTGGCCCAGGTCAACATGGGCGCCAACATGACCCAGACCATCAAGGCCTTCCGCGAGGCCGAGAGCTACGACGGCCCCTCCCTCATCATCGCCTACAGCCACTGCATCAACCACGGCATCGACATGATGAGGGGCCAGAACCAGGCCAAGCTCGTCGCCGAGTGCGGCATGTGGCCGATCTACCGCTACGATCCCCGGCTCGTGGCCGAGGGCAAGAACCCCTTCCAGCTCGACGCCAGGGAGCCGGCCTTCGACAAGATCGCCGACTTCATGTACTCCGAGGTCCGCTTCAAGAGCCTCAAGACCGCCGATCCCGCTCGCGCGGCCATGCTCCTCGAGAAGGAGAAGGGCCTCGTGCAGAGAAGGTGGAAGGAGTACAAGTACCTGAGCGAGAGGACTTTCTAAGTCCTCGAGCGAAGGCGGAACGGCCTCGCCGAACGAAGTTCGGCGAGGCAAGGCGCGATAGCGACGTGGCGAGGGGGGTGGCTGCGGCCACCCCCCTTTCGCTTCGGCTGAGGGGATTGCGCAGGCGCATAGCGCCTTTGATATCCCCCGCTTTTGGGCTTCGCCAATGAGACCCATTCCAATTTCACAAGAAGCTTGCATTCGCATTTAAAATGCAATATTGTGGTTGTATGGAGATTCGCTGGAGCGAGGAAAAGAATGAACTCCTCAAGCGCGAACGTGGCGTCTCCTTCGAGGACGTGGCAGCGCTTATCCGGACGCATCAAGAACTCGACATTTTGCCGCATCCCTTGCGCGTGAACCAAAAGATCATCGTTGTTCGGCTCCATGGCTATATCCACGCGGTGCCCTTCGTCGAAGAGGCCGGTGGCATTTCCCTCAAGACGATCTATCCGAACCGTAATCTACAGATCCAGTATGGAGGCAGGATATGACCGATCCGTATATTCCCAACTTCCAGCCCCTTGACGACGAAGAGCGGGAGCTCGAGAATCTCGATTACTCTACCGCTCTTCCCGAGGAGGCCCGCGAGGCCCTCCTCGCACCCTATCGGGCAGAGGCGAAAAAGAACGTCACGATGCGGTTATCCGAGGGCCTTATTGCCGAACTCAGGAAGAAGGCCGAGGAGGAAGGAGTTCCCTATCAGACCCTGGCCTCAATGGTTCTCCAAAAATACGTTCGCGGCGGCTACCTGGAGCGCGAGGCTGTGCTTGAGGTAGTGAAGGCATTGAATGTCTGAGCATAAAGTAACTGTATAGGGCAAGTCCGCCCCCTTTGGCGCGGTCGTCAAGTTCGCCGATGCGGGCAAGGACATCGGCAAGAAGGACCTCGGCATGATCGCCATGTCCTACGACTACGTCTACGTGACCCAGGCCACCATGGGCGCCAGCATGACCCAGACCATAAAGGCCTTCCGCGATGCCAGCCATTTCGACCCGGGTTTTAAATCCTAAGGAGGGTGCATGGGACAAAGGACCGATCGACAAGGCATACTCGACTTCCTGTTCGAGCTCCGCGGCAACAACGATCGCAGGTGGTTCGAGGAGAACAGGACCCGCTACGAAGAGGCTCGCGCATCCTTTCTGGCGATAGTCGGCGAGCTTTTGGGCCGCTTCGGGGATGTCGACGACCTGGGAGGCGTCGCGGTCAAGGATTGCGTCTTTCGGATCAACCGCGACCTGCGCTTTTCTAAGGACAAGTCTCCCTACAAGACGGCCATGAGCGCCCTCCTCGGGCGAGGCGGCCGTAAGTCCAAGAGCAGGAGCTATTATTTCCATATAGAATCCGAGGGGCGCTCCATGCTCGCGGGAGGGCTCTATGATCCATCGCCCGCCGAGCTCGCCAAGTTGCGGATGATCCTGGCCGAGGACGCGGCTCCGTTCAGGAAGATCATCGAGAAGCCCGAATTCCGCCGCTATTTCGGAGCTCCTGCCGGCGAGTCCCTGAAGACCGCGCCGCAGGGCTACGCCAAGGACCATCCGGACATAGGGCTCCTGCGCATGAAGCAATTCATAGCGGTCCATCAGCTCGCCGATAAAGCAGTCCTTTCGGAGGACCTGGTTCAGCATACCTTGACGGTTTTCAAGGCCATGAAACCCTTCGTGACCTACCTCGAATCGGCGCTGGAAGCGAATTGAAGGCCGTAGAGCGATCGCCGGATGCGGCTATAATCGGCACATGAATCATTCGCCCCTCGAATAAAAGGAGAGGCCAATGGCGGGACGCGTGGTGATCGGCATCGACTCAGGTTCGGCGTCCGTCGCGGCCGTCGCGATGGACGAGGGCGGAACGATCCTGGCGTCGGCCTACGAATTTCATAGGGGTAGGATCGGGAACGGCGTCGGCCGTCTAGTGGCGGCCCTTCTTCCGAGCGGAACCGATGCGCGGGTCGACGCCGTCGCGCGGACCTCGACCTCGCCCCGTATCATCCTCCTCTCGGGCGAGGCTTTCGCGGTCGACGGCCGAGTCGCCGAGATCGAGTCGGTCCGCCGCTTCCATCGGGATACCAGGACCCTCCTCGTCGTCGGCGCCGAGCGCTTCGCGCGGATCGCCTTCGACGAGGCGGGGCGATACCGGCGAATGCGGGCCAACTCGTCATGCGCCGCCGGAACGGGGAGTTTCCTCGACCAGCAGGCGGCCCGACTCGGCCTGTCCGGCGGGAGCGCCGAACTCGCCGCCCGCGCGAGCGAGAACCGGGGGGAATACCCGTCGATCGCGTCGCGCTGCTCGGTCTTCGCGAAGACCGATCTCATCCATGCCCAGGCCGAGGGCTGGGGCGTCGAGGCGATCTGCGAGGGCCTCTGCCACGGCTTGGCCAGGAACATCGCCGATACGCTCTTCCCCGGGGAGCGGCCCGAGCCGCCGATCCTGATGGCCGGGGGCGTATCGCGCAACGCAGCCGTCCTTCGCCACCTGTCCGACCTCGCCCTCTCGCCGATCGCCGCGGACGAATACTCGCACCTCTATGGCGCGATCGGAGCCTGCCTGCGCTTCCTCGTCGCCGGCCGCTGGTCGCCCGGGCCATTCGCCGTCGGCGATATTCGGAGCGTCGGGGAGGAAGCGCGCGAATGCCCTAACGCCCCCCTCCGCCCGAGCGCCGACGGCTATCCCGATTTTTCCTCGCGCTCGCGCTTCCTCCACGTCGCGCGCAAGAACGGTCCGGCGAACCCGGTGGAGGTGGACGTCTACGCGGAAGCGGCCGCTCCGGCGGCGCTGGACGGGCGCGTCCTGCCCGTCCTCCTCGGCCTGGACGTCGGCTCGACGAGCACCAAGGCCGCCCTCCTCGCCGAGGATGGCACGATACTCGCGGGCTTCTACACGAGGACAGCCGGGAAGCCCCTCGAGGCCGCGCAGTCGATCTGCGAGGCGATCGAAAGGGTCGAGCGGGAATCGGGCGCGGCCTTCGCGGTCGGCCTCGCCGCGACCACCGGCTCGGGGCGCAAGCTGGTCGGCGCGGTGATCGGCGCGGACGCGACAATCGACGAGATCACCGCCCACGCGCGGGCGGCCGTCGAGCTCGATCCCGAGGTAGACACCATCATCGAGATAGGCGGACAGGACTCCAAGTTCACCGTGCTGTCGAAGGGGCTCGTCACCTTCAGCCAGATGAACGCGGTCTGCGCCGCCGGGACGGGAAGCTTCCTGGAGGAGCAGGCGGAGCGGCTCGGCGTCGGGCTGTCCGATTTTTCCGAACGCGCCCTCGGCGCCTCCTCCCCCCTGACGAGCGACCGCTGCACCGTCTTCATGGAACGGGACCTCAACCATTTCCAGGCCCAGGGCTACGAGACCGAGGAGCTCCTGGCCGCGTCGCTCTTCTCGGTCTGCGACAATTACCTCGGCAAGGTGGCGCGGGAGGGCTCGATAGGCGACCGCATCGCCTTCCAGGGCGCCACCGCGAAGAACCGCGCCCTCGTCGCGGCCTTCGAGCGGCGCCTCGGCAAGAAGCTGCGCGTTTCCAAATTCTGCCACCTCACCGGCGCGATCGGCGCTGCCCTGCAGGCGAGGGACGAGCGCGTGGCGTCGGGCGCCGGCGATTCCCCGTCGGCCTTCCGCGGCTTCGGCATAGGCGCCCTCGACCTCGCCTCGCGGTCGGAACGATGCGGGATCTGCCCCAACGACTGTCGGCTGCGCATCGTGGGCGTCGGGGACGAGGAGGTCGCCTACGGTTTCCTGTGCGGGCGCGATTACGCGACCAAGCGTTTCGTGCGCGAGGGTTCGGGCGGCGACCTCCTGAAGCTGCGATCACGGGCGATCCTCGCCGCCTACGGCGAGGCGCGTGAAGGCGCATTCCCCAGATTGGGCTACCCGACCATCGGGATACCGACGTCGCTCTACCTCGCCGACGACGCCCCCTTCTGGAAGTCTTTCTTCGAGATACTCGGTTTTCCGACCCTCCTCGCCGAAGACGATGCGTCAGCGCTGCGCGAGGGCAAGCGGCTCGCCGGCGCCGAGTTCTGCGCGCCCATGGCGATGTTTCACGGACAGGCCCGCGCCCTGCTGGAAGCGGCGGATTTCGCCTTCCTCCCGATATATCTCGAGGAAAGGCCGGCCAAATTCAACGGCGGGGCCCGCGGCGACGTCCGGCGCTACTACTGCAATTATAGCCAATATGCTTCCGTCGTGGCTCGATGCGCGGAATCGAAGGACCGTGTCCGGATATTGAGCCCCATGCTCCAGGGCCGGCACGGCGATACCTCGATGGCCATGAGGGAGGTATGGAAGTCGCTCCATGTCGCCCTGGCTCCCTGGGGGATCAAGCCACCCTCCGAGCGCGTCTGCCGCGAGGCCTACGCCGTCTGCCTGGAGGCGAAGGCTAAGGCGCGCGAGAAGATACGGAGCATTTTCGCCGGGCACGCCGAGGGCTCCGATATCGGCGTGGTCCTCGTCGGAAGGCCCTACGCGGTCCTGTCCGGCGCGATGGGCGCCTCCATCGGCGAGATGATCGCGAAGAGAGGGATAGACCTGGCGTACGGCGACATGCTCCCGGCGGGAGGCTCGGGCGGCATCGATCCGCCCCTACGAGCTCGAGGGCGGGGCGACGGATCGTCTGGTCCGCGAATCCCTCGCGATACTGATCGACGCCTTCGAGAAGGGCAATGGAAAAGAGAACGCCTTCCGCGAGGCCTTCGATCCCTTCCGCACCATCCGGACGGGACCGAGGGATAGGCCGAAGGTCGCGATCTTCGGGGATTTCTACGCGCGCGACAACGATGTTTTCAATCAAGGTCTCGAGGCGGTGATCGAGGACGCGGGGGGCGAGGTGATCACGACGCCCTACATCGACTACATCAAGGCCACCCTCGACTCGATGTTCAAGCGGCTCCTGATCGATCGCAGCTACGGCGAGTGGGCGAAGATGAAGGCCACCGTCGCCGTCATCGCCGCGGTGGAGAAGTCCCTGTCCCTCAGGGACCATGCTACCTTCGGCCGGCCCGCGAGCTGGAGAAATCCCGGCTTCCTCGATAAGCTCGAGCGCCTCGGCATACGTCCCGATCACGAGGGCGAGTGCTTCGACAACACGCTCAAGATATTCCGGATACTGGAGGAGCATCCGGATATCGCCTTCTTCGTGCAGGCGAACCCGGCGTTTTGCTGTCCTTCATTGGTGACCGAGGCGATGGCCAGGGAGATCGAGCGAGTGGCCGGCGTTCCGATCGTAACCATCACCTACGACGGCACGGGCGCGCCCAAGAACGACGCGATAATCCCCTACCTGGCGTTCGGGAGCCGAGCGTCAGAATAGATCCATCTGCCCGTTCCCGCTTTCGCGCGGGGTTTCGCTCCTTTTCCGTCCCGCCTGCGCCTTCCCGGATTTGCCCGCGGCTATCGACTTCTCGACTCGCTTGATGTCCTTGACCTTTCCGAGATTCTTCCAGATGACCAGGGCCTCTCCGAGCGCACCCGTCTTCTCGAGCATCCTGGCGATTCCGGCCTCGTCGCCCGCGACGCGATAGCAACAGAGGGCCTTGTCCCACATCCTCGCCTTCTCGTACCAGCTCGCTGCGCGCGCCTGGTCACCCTTGGATTCCGTGGCCTCGGCTATTACATCCACGAGATTGAGATATTTCGCGAAGGCCTCCAACTCGGTTTCGAGCCCTCGGCTTCGATACCACTCTACCGGCGAGGTGAAGTCCCCGGTGGCCATGAAGTAGAACATGGTGTTGCCGCTATTGAGTTCGCCGGCGTCTATGCTCGCGATGCCGCGCTTTTGCTCCATCCCTTCGAGGAAGACCATGAACCATGGCGCCAAGGGGCCTTCCAGCGCGGCGGCCTGGATCCTTCGCCAGTACTCGACGCCGTAGGGATCGGTCTTTTTCATCGGGCGGACGGCGTTATGCCATAGCAGGAATAGTCCGTTCAGGTGTCCTATTCGAACGAGGAAGTCGAGGGCCGCGAGATGCTTCAGGTCCGCCAGTATCACGTACATACCGATGTTCTCCATGGGCAGGAGGGCAGCGAGCTCTTCGTGGAGTTCGGGATCCGCAAGGTCGACGTCGTCGCGGCAGCGGCCCAGCGAGTCGAGAAGGTAAGTCCAGCTCGAAAGCAAATTGGGAGCATAACGATCTATCGAGAACAGATCGGTCTTGAGCATCACGTCCTCGTGGCTCAACTGAAACTTTTTCTTTTCCCGGATGAATGTGCCGAGCTCCTCGCTCGCGCCGCACTCGGCGAAAAAATCGAAGGCGATATCGTCCCTATCCAGCTCGATGAGGCAGCGGTAGGCCGCTTTGACGTGCCCGATCGCGACGTAGCGATTCGCCGCCCTGTCGAGGTCGCCCTTGCCCTCGAGTGCGCGAGCCTCTTCGTTGAGCCTGTTGGCGAGCTTTCGGTCGATGTCGGTGTAATAACCTCCCTTCCTTACATACCGTTCCAAGAGCCGGACGGCGCGCCGCGAGTCGGGCGACAGCCGCTCGATCTCGAGCGCGGCCCCGTAATAGTCTTCTTGCGCCTCGAGACAGGCAGAGACTTTCGCGGAGTCGCCCGCGGCCCGGAATTCGGCGAGGGCGAGGCCATATTCCCTGCGCTCCATGAATATCTTCCCGGCGGCGGCCTGGTCGCCGATGGCCGAGAGACGAAGGGCAGCATGCATCGGCTTTTTCGCTTCCAGGACGGAGGCCTCCCCGCGGAGGGTCGCTGCCGCGGAGGGATCGACTTCGATCCATCGGCGCAGCGCGGCGATAGCCTTCTCCGGTTCACGTAGATCGACGTAGAAGGCCGCGACCTTGTCGTATTGTCCCACCCTTAACAAGCAATCCGGTAACTTCTCGTATTGTCGCGAGAGCTTGAAGTAGCGCGCCGCCTTTTTCCATTCCCCCGCTGCGTAATAGGCCTCGGCTGCCTTCCCCTGATCTTTGGCCTTTCGCCAGCATTCCGCCGCTTCCGAATGTCGGCCGCATGCGGCCAAGGCCTTCGCAGACTTCTCCCACAGTTTCATGGCGCGGCTGAGCTCGGCTATGGCGGAATGATCGTCGGTCCGCTCGAGGTTGCGCAGGGCGGTCGCCTTGTCGCCCAGCTCGAGCCAGGCGGCAGCCGCCGCGGCGTAGTCCTTCTCCTTCTCGAGGGCCCGCGCGAGGCAGACCCGGGAGCGCTCGACATCGCCCGACGCGGCCCAGAGCGCCGTCGCCTTGCGGTAATCGCCCGACTCCTCGTAGGCCGCGGCGGCCTTTTCCCTCAGACCGGCCGCCTCGAGGAAGCCGGCGGCCTCGGCGAATCTCCGCTCGGCGAAGAGCCCGAGACCCCGCGCAAGGGATTCGCGAGTCTCGTCTCCCGCGTTTTTGTAGCATTCTGCGGCGGCCTTCCAATACTCGCGCTCGAAGTAGTAGTCCCCCTGCCTTCGCCATTCTTCCGGCGTGGAGACTGCGCGCCAGGAATCCCCCAGGACGCCGGGGTCCGAGCTCCGTACGTACAGCTCCGAGAACTCGCCCTGATCCCAGAAGTCCAGGTTCTCTTCATAGACGACGAGGCCGTTCCGGGCACGGGTCACGGCGACGTAATATAGGTTGATCTCGTGGACTATCCTCGCCTCCCTGTCCTTGGCCAGGCGGTCGTCGCCAGCGAGCCTTCTCCACAAGGCGGCGATATCCCCCGACGCCGGCGTAAGCTTCCAGAGCAGGGTCGAATCGAACTCGAGGCCCTTCGACTCGATGACCGTAAACACGAGCTCGGATCGCGCAAGCGCCTTGACCCGCTCCCGCGTTTCGATGTCCCGCACGATGATCGCGTTGCCCGCGCCGACCTTTGCGGCACCCATCTCGGCGGCGACGCTCGCCTCGTCGATTCCGGAAAGGAGGCAGGGGCTCTTCCCGAGGAATTTCCAGGTCTCTTTCGTCTCGTCGGATTGGATGCCCACGAGGCGCTTCTTCAGGTCCAGGAGGGCGTTGCCCAACGAGACGATGCCGCCGACCGACCTGAAATTGAGGCTCAGGCGGAAGAGCTCGGGGACCTTGAGCCCGCGCTCCCAGAAAAGGGCGCGCATGTCGGCCCAGCGGAAGCCGCTCGGGTTGACGATCTGCTTGACGTCTCCCGCCATCACGACGCTTCCTGGCTCCGAGACGAGGCGGAAGAGGAGGAATACGTGGAGCTTGGTGAAGTCCTGCGCTTCGTCGCAGACGATGAGGTCCCATGGCTCGAAAGCGCTCTTGGCCTGGGCGCCCGTCGCGAGGATGTCTATCGCGCGACGCGTGAGATCGATCTCGTCCCAGAGGCCGCCATCGCGCAGGCGGGATTGGTACCACTCCGCCGCGGCGTATATCCCCGACCGGTCATGCGCGAATCGCGGGGCGTGCTTCTTGCCCAGGGCCTGGTAATCCGTGAAGGAGAGGATGGGCTTTCCGTGATCGTAGGTATTCGCCCCTTTTATGATGCCGCGGATCTCCTCCCATGCGAGCTCGGGATCGAGGGAAGAGAACTCCCTGCGTCCCTGGAGCATGAGCTCGAAAGCCGGGAAATCCACCTCGCGCGCCGGGTCGAATGCCTTCGATTTCTGGCCATCGCCTTTCGCGACGATCTCGCGGACGATATCGCGATAGGGCGCGAAGCGGGGACGCGCCTGTCCGGGCGGGGCTTCGCTCCCCGCCGTCAGTCCGTCGTAGAGGCGTTCCGAGTAGGCGCAGAGATAGGGGTGGTTCGTGACGAAGAGACGCCTGCTTCCCCTCGGAAGGGGCCGGAAGAGGTAGTATACGGCGATCGTCGTCTTGCCCGAGCCCGCGGTTCCGGAAAGGAAAAGGGGAGGAGGCTGCTCGAGGACGCCGCGCTGTTCCTCGGTGAGATAGAGGCGCAGGTCGGTTTTCTGCCGCTCCGAGGAGGCGAGGAGCCTCTTCCAATCGGGATCCTCCAGTACTCGCCAACGCTGAGGACCCGCGTCATCGCCTTCGACTCCGTCGAAAGGGGCCTGCGTGTAGTACTCGGGTGTGAGGTCGTCGATGACGAGGTCGGGCCTCTCCTCGACGGATAGGGGCTCGAAATCGAGGAAGGGCGCGTTTTCCGGCAGCACGGAGCGCCTGGCCCTGTCGACGTCGTCGTGGCTCTCGATGCTCCAGGCGTACACGATCGATTTGCCGCGGCCGCGACCGAGCGTGAAAAGGAGACGATCCCCTTTGGATATCCGAGCCTCGAAGACCAGCCTTCCCGCCGAGCCCTTCAGTTTCTTGACGCGAAGTCCCGAGTCCCATAGGCCCGAGGCGAGGAACTCGAGTTTTTCGCGAAATCTTTCAAGCTCCGACAGCTCCATGCCGTCGAGCTGCTTCTTGAGAGCGTCGTTGACGAGAACCTCGTATTCCCTGCCGGCCATGTCGTCAATCGGAAGGGGCCGAGGCCGTTCCAGATTCCCGCTCCTGCAGAATCGTGAACGCGACCTTGCCTACGCGCGTCATCGGAAGCTCGCTCAGGAACTCGATGCGTCGGGGACAGGAATGGGGGATGAGCCGCTTGCGGCAATGGTCGATGAGTTCCTTTTCGAGCTCCGTCCCCGCCCGATAGCCCTCGTTCAGCGTGACGAAGCCCTTGGGGACCTCGACCTGCGTCGGATGGGGCACGCCGATGACGCATGAAAGCCTGACCGCCGGGTGCTTGTTGAGGACGTCCTCGACCTGGGAGGGGTAGACCGCGATGCCTGATGTCTTGATGATGCGCTTCGCCCGCTGGGTGAAGTAGAAAAACCCGTCGGCGTCCATTCGGCCGATGTCGCCGGTATGGAGCCAATTGTTTCCGTCCGGGTGCGGCTTCAATACCTCGCCGGTCGCCTCCGGATTGCCCAGGTAACCGAGCATGACCGTGGGGCCGGACACGCAGATTTCGCCCTCTTCCAGTATCGCGCATTCGTCGAAGGTCCCGGGGCGGACCACCTTCGCGAGCATGTCGGGATAGGGCAGGCCTATGGAGCGCTCGCGGTACTCTTCGGGGGGCATGAGGATGCTGGCGGTCACGGATTCCGTCATGCCGTAGCCCTCTCGGAGTGATGCGGCGCAGCCGTTCCGGCGAAGCACTTCCTCGAAGCGATACTTGGTCTCCGGGCTCAGGGTATCGCCGCCGGAGAAGATCCCCTTCAGGGAGCCCAGCGGCGTCCGCCCGAAGGTCGGGTCGGCCGCGAGGGCGTCGAAAAGGGTCGGAACGCCGGCCAGGAAGGCGGGCTTATGGCGGCGGACGAGGGGGGCCAGGCTGCTGGCCTTGAAGCGCGGCACGAGGATGCAGGTTCCGCCGTGAACGAGGATGGCGTGGATCCCGACGGCGAGGCCGAAGCCGTGGAACATCGGAAGGATGGACAGGATCGCGTCGCCCGGGAGGATGGGGCCGCCCGCGGCGTTGGTCTGGATCGCGAGGGCGTTGCAATTCCCGTTCGAAAGGAGGATCGCCTTCGATTCGCCGGTGGTGCCGCCCGAGAAGAGGATGAGGGCCGCCTCGTCGGCCGTCAGCGGGTCGGGCTTTTCGAGCTCGGGGGCTTTGCCGGAGGAGGCTTCGAGCCCGCTCCAGGCGAGGATGGTTTCTCCGTAGGGGACGGAAGGTATTTTACGGGCGGGCCCGATCGCGTAGCCCAGCGAGGTCGGGAAGCCCGCCTCGCGGCCTATCGAGCAGACGATGGTCCCTCGTATGGGGCCTTGGCCGAGCACTTCCCGGAAGCGCGGGAAGAAGGCGTCCAGGGTGATCGCCCAGGGGGCCGAAACGAGATCGGCGAAAGCGAGTATCTCGCTCGGGGTCGAGAGCGGGTGGATCGGGGCCGGGATCGCGCCGATCCGGGAAAGGGCGTAGAAGGCGATGACGGCCTGGGGGATGTTGGGCAGGCAGATGATGACGCGGTCGCCCCTCTTCATCCCCTTGGAAGCGAGGGCTCGGCTCATGTCGACGATTCGTTCGAGAAGGCGGGCCTTCGAAATAGTCCTTCCCATGAACTTGAGGGCCGCAAGCTCCGGATGGCGAGCCGCGTCGGCCTCGAACATCCCGAAGATCGAGAGCTCGGGATACGCGAGCGATTTTGGCGTGCGGCCGTAATGGGCGAGCCAGGGCTTGGATTCGTACATGGATGCCTATTCCGCCAACGCGAGCTCGGCGAGCTGATCGGGACTCAGTTCCGGCGGCGTTTCGAGGGTCGACGGGTCCTCGACGAAGGAGCGGAGGAGGTCGATGGCCTTGCCGCAGTATATGCCGTCGGTTATGCGGTCGTCGTAGGTGAAGGTGACCTTGACCCTGTCCCTTTCCTCCAAGCTTCCGTCCGCGCCGGGGACGCGTTCCCTGCGGATCTTTCCGATCGCGACGAAGAGCCCGCAGGTCCCGAATTCGAAGTTGTGGTGGAAGGGAGCGTCGATTCCGACGCTGCCCACGTTGGTGAAGAAGACGGTCGAGTAGAATGGAAGGCCCTTGGTAAAGGACGGCGGGAGGGCGTTGTGGTAATCCAGAAAAGACAGGGTCCCGAAGACGATGCGGTTCACGAAACGCGGAAGTCGCGCAAGGAACTCGTTGAGGTCGTCGGCATCGGTCGTCTCGCCGCTTTTGATCCGCGAGACGTAGGCCGAGACTTTGGGCTGCAGGGTGGACAGGGTCTCGAAGGGCGAGAAGGGCAGGGTGACGTTGATCTCCGAGCCTCCGTCGGTGAGCTCGCGCTTCGCGACGAAGTTGAAGATGATCCGGTTGCGCTGGTAGTACCGAAATCCGGCTACGAAGCGGTTGAGCTTCGGCCGGAGCCCGATCGTCCGCACGGTCGCGCAGAGGACCACCAGGAAGAGGGTCAGCTTCTTCTGGCCCGGGGCCCGGTCGGCATTCGCGGCACGGACGTACGCGAGCGCCTTCGTGACGTCGAAGTCCTGCTCGAAATAGATGCAGGCCTCCGAGCGCGTGGGCATGAGGTAGGGCATGAGCCTCGTAAAGTAGGGCAAGTCGCGGATGTAGCTTCCGTCGCTTCGTTTTTTCGTGAACATGGTCTGCGGATTATCTCGCGGAATAGACCGGGTGGCAAGGACAGTTCAGGCATTATCGATCCTGAACTGCGAGAGGATCACCTGCTGATCCTTGGCCATCCGGGACAGGGCCTGGGCGGTATTGGCCACTTCGGCCACCTGGGCGGCCATTTCCTGGGTCGAGGAGCGAACCTCGACGGAGGCGTCCTCGCTGCGCTGATTGGTCTCCTTGAGCGAGCGCACCGTTTCCTGTATTCGACCCGAGAAACTCGCGATCTTCTCCACCGCCGCGTGAATGACCTCCATGCTCCGTTCGTTTTCCCCCGCCAGCACGCTTATGTCCCGCAGGCTCTTCTCGGATAGCTCCGCGTGCGCGGAGTTCTGTCGCGCCTGGTCGAGGCCCCGGGCCGTGGCTTCGCTCGCGGAAGCGACTCGACCCTGCACGAGCGATATCAGGCCCGCGATCTCGCTCGTCGAGTGGTTGGACTGGTCGGCGAGCTTGCGTATCTCCGCCGCGATCACGGCGAAGCCCTTGCCCAGGCCGCCCGCCCTCGCGGCCTGGATGGACGCGTTGATGGCCAGGAGGTTCGTCTGATTCGAGATGTCGGAGATCGCCTCCACGATGGCGCCGATCTTGTCCGTGTCCACCTTGAGCGAGCGGATCATGGAATCGGCGACGGACGAAGCTTCCTCGAGAGACTTGACGGTCTTCCCCATCTCCGACACCGACTTGAAGCCCTCGGCGGAGGTCGATGCGGCTCCGCGCGCCGACCTCGCGACTTCCTCGGTCGTTTCGTTCACCTTCCGGATATTCGCTATGAGCGTCTGGAGCTCATCGTTCGTCTTCGACACGTCGCGGAGCTGAGATTCGACGCTCTCGCCGATCTTATCCATCGTAGCGCCGATGCGCCGCGTCGACCGCCCCGATTCCTCCGCGGAGGCCGCGAGCTCCTGGCTGAGGTCGATAAGCGAGTCGGCCTGGATCTTGACGGCGGAGACCATCTCGCGGAGGCTGACGGGCTCGGAATTGAAGGTGCCGACCGTGACGCCCGCGCGCACCGCGTCGTTCACGGATGGTATGAGGCCGCGGTCGAAAACCGGAATGGCGATACCCTGCCAGCCCTCCCGCACGAGGCGCTCGATAATGGGTGCGAAGGTCGATGCGAAGCGGTCGTTCTCGAGCGCGGACGGAGGCGTGATCCATTCGACCTCCGCGCCGAGCCCTTCGATTTCGTCCCTCGCGTCCATGACGCCCTTGCGCATCGGACGCCAGAATCCCTCGCCGCTCGTGCAGACTACCGCTATGCGGATGCGGCCTTCGCGCCCCCGCGCTCGGGCGGACGCCGGCGACTCGAGGCGGCCGCGGTCGGAATAGATGGCCCCGGAGTCCCGGTTCCAAAAGCGCGAGCAGTTCTCGGAGGTCACCGTCTCGATCTTCGTAAGGAACCGCGGGACCGTCGGCTTCCAGCCGGTCGCGATGCAGTTGTAGAGCCTGATCACCGCGTCGTATCCCTGAGCGTAAGGATCCTGCGATATCGTCGCGCCGATGATGCCCCGGGCGACCAGCTCCATCGTATCGTCGGTAGTATCATGTCCCACGACCGCCGTCTTGCCCGCGCGGCCCGCGTCCACGACGGCCCTGGCGGCGAACTGCGGCGTGGTTCCCTCGGTCACGTAGACGCACTCGAGATTCTTGTGCTTCTCGAGCAAACCGGCAACGGCGGAGTACGTGGCCTCGCCCGACTCGTGGCTCTCCCTGGTCTCGACCAGCTCGATGCCGGGATACTTCTCGGCCAGGCGACTCATCACCCCTTTCGCGCGGAGTCTGTAGTTGATGGAGTGCTCGTCCCCGACGATGACGCAGAGCCTGCCCTTGCCCTTGAGCATCCGGCCTATGGCCTCGCCGGCCGCGAGCCCCTCTTCGAAGGAGTCCGAACCTACGTAGAAAGTCCTGAGGCAGGGTTCGGCGGTTATCTCGTCGAAGCCGTCGATGCTCTCTCTCACGCCGGACGCGATGTCTCCCATCACCCTCGCCAGTCCCGCGAGGGCTCCGTCCGAAGCCAGCGACGAGAGCGCGGGCGGCATTGCCACGGCGGCCGCGAGATCCCCCGTGGAGAGCTTCGCGATGCCTGCCGAGAGGCTTTCGATATGGTCCTTGGTCGACTCGCCGAGCTCCTCGAGCTTCCCGAGAGCGGGGAGGAGACGTCTGGCGTATAAGAACCAGGCGCCAAGGATAAAAACCAGGGCGAGGAGAGCGAGGATAGAGGGGAGGATCCTGGACCAGCCCGATGCCAGCGGCGACAGGAAGGCGGCTATGGCCGCAAAAAGGAGGACCCCGCCAGAGAGGAGACAGGCGCCCAGGCCTCCTCCGGATGTATGGCCATGACTGCCCGCGACGCGGGCGAAGCTGCGAATTGCCATGTAGTACATCTTTGTATATGTTCCCGAGGCGGTCAAGGTGCGCGAGGCATGAATAGACCTCAGACGGGCCATGCTTCGTGCCGATTATTGCATATCCGAGGAGGATCGACATGAAAAGAACCGTGCTCGTGGGAATAGCGATCGCCGTCTTCACGATCGGCGCTTTCTCCGAGACGCCGCCGCCCGTCGCACAGAGTATACTCGCTCCCGGCCCTTCCTCTCAGTCCTCGGCAGTCAAGACGAAAATTCCCCTAAAGAGGAAGGCGCTCCCGACATCTTCGGGCATCGTCCTATACGCCAAAGGCGTCATTTCCAGAATCCACGCGCTCGACGGCGTGAAGAAACTTCCCGAAAGGATCGTCCTCTCGGTCGGGAAAAACGCCATCGAGATCGCCGTAGACACTGCCACCGTCGTGAAGAACGCCAAGGGGAAACTCGTCGCCCTTGCCACTCTCAAAAAAGGAGAGAGGATCAAGGTGGCATACAAGGCTCTCGGCAAGCTTGAGCGCGCCAAATCGATCACGATACTTTCCTGACGACGGCTACGATACAAACTTTCGCTTTTCTCATCCTCCGTGTATACTGAGACATGGCGCAGGCCGAAGCACCGAACCCCGATACGGCTCACGGCGAGATGGTCGAAGATTTTGAAAAGAGCCGCCATTTCCTCGAACACGCCGAAGAGATAGCCAACATCGGCAGCTGGGAATTCGATTACCTCACGGGCAAGGTTACGGCTTCCAGGGGAGCCTGCAGGATTTACGGGGTCGAAGAAGGCGATTTCACGGTCGAGTCGATCGAAAACATCCCTTTACCGGAGTTCCGACCTTTATTGGATCGAGCTCGCGACAGGCTGATAAAGGAAGGGGTGCCTTACGACATAGAGTTCAGGATCGAGCGCAAGAACGACGGGACCTTCCGGGAAATTCACTCGAAGGCTCGATGGGATCCCGCGAAAAAACGTCTGTTCGGCATTATCAGGGATATCACGGAAGAGAAGGAAACCGCGGCGGGTCTCAAGCGGGCCCTCGCGGAGAAGGAAACCCTGATCAAGGAACTCTACCACCGCACGAAGAACAACATGCAAGTCATCATCTCTCTCCTGGGGATTGAGGCGAACAGGATCGAGGACCCCAATATCCGCGAAATTTTCAACGAGGTACAGCGGCGAATCGACTCGATGGCCCTCGTCCACGAGATGCTCTACCATTCGAACGACCTGTCCCGAATAGACCTCAAGCAATTCATCCCCTCCCTCGTCAAGCTTCTGATATCCAGCCTCGGCGATCATGAGGGACGGATAGCCTTCGTCTATGAAGTAGAGCGCGTGGACCTCCTTATCGATATGGCGGTGCCCTGCGGGATCATCCTCAACGAGCTCGTGACCAACGCCCTCATACACGCCTTCCCGGGAGATCGCTCGGGCACGATATTCTTCAAATCGAGGCGCGAGGACGACGGCACCATTTTACTCGAGGTCAGGGACGACGGGGTGGGCGTGACCGAGCCTTTCGACGGCGGGGAGAAGAACTCGAGCCTGGGACTCTCGCTCGTGTCCAGCATCGGGAAGTCCCAGCTGCACGGCTCCGTCGACTTCGAGACCGGCCAAGGCGGGTTCGGCTGCGTCCTGAGATTCAAGGAGAGGCTCTATGAGTCTCGCGTCGCGGCCTCCGCGGGACCTGCCAATTCTTCATTGACGCGGCCCTAGCTCGATGCTACCCTCGAAACACGAATTGCATGGGCTGGACCGATAGCGGATGAAACCGTCAGTCCGTGAAGATCGGGAAGGGAAACCATGTCGATAAACGACGTCACCGCGGGGCAATCCCAAGGGATCCGGATTCGCATCAATGGTCAGTGGCGCGATTTCACTCTGGAAGGCGATCTGTCCGCTTCCACGACCCTAGCCTACGTTTTACGGGAAAAGCTGGGATACACCGGGCTCAAAGTCTCATGCGACGAGGGAGCCTGCGGGGCATGCACGGTGATAAAGGACGGAGCGGCCGTCCTCTCGTGCATGGTGCTCGCCGTCGAGGCCGATGGGCACGATATACAGACGATCGAAGGGCTGCCCGAAGACGATCCCGTCGTCGAGGCCTTCGCGGAGCAGTCCGAGCCGGGCTATGGCACTGCCCTCCAATGCGGCTACTGCACTCCGGGCTTCGTGATGACCGCCAGGGCATTGCTCAATGAAAACCCCTCTCCCACGCTCGCGGAGGTGAAAGACGCCTTGGCGGGAAATATCTGCCGTTGCGGCTGCTATGCCGGGATCGCCCAGGCGGTTCTCCGCGCATCGGCGAAGATTGCGGCGAAGACCGCGGCCGAGAGGAGCGGAGCATGAGCGAAGAATTCACGCAACGCGTCCCTCGCAGATTTCTGGGAAAATATCGACCTAAGATCGACGGGCCCGAGAAGGCCAGCGGGAAGGCGCGGTACGCCGACGACCTCACGATCAAGATGCGTTTTCCCGACCTGTTATACGCGAGAGTCATGCACAGCCCGCATCCGCACGCGCGGATCAGGAAATTCGACCTCGGCAAGGCGGAGGCATTGCCCGGGGTGGCGGCGATCATGACCTACAAGGACCCGGAATTCGCCTCGCTCAAGCTGACCAACGCGGGATGGACCGACTGCGTGGACACCGTACCCTGGGACCGCATGATGTTCCAGTTCAGGGACAGGCGGGTCCTGGGCGAATATGCCTGTTGGGTCGGCGACGAGATGGGCTTCGCGGTCGCCGCCGAGAGCGAGGAGATCGCCGAAGAGGCGCTGAGGCTCATCGACGTCGATTGGGAAATACTGCCCTTCGTCCTCGATCCGATCGCGGCGATGAAGGCGGAGGCTCCCCTCGTCCATCAGGACCTTTTTACGACCAACGTCCTGCCACCGGACCCGACCGGCGGCGAGGACGTCTTCGAGGACAAGGGAGACGTCGACGCCGACTTCGAGAAGGCAGAGGTGCTCGTCGAGGGGACGAGCATCCATCACAACGCCACGCAGGGCGCCATGGACAACTGGTGCTGTCTCGTGGACTGGAAAGCCGATCAATTGACGGTCTGGTCCAATTCCTACGCGGCCGATCAGCTGCGGATGCACATCCACGAGATGCTCGGCCTGCCCCTCCACAAGATCCGCGCCATAGCCTCCTACGTCGGCGGCCAGTTCGGCAGGGGCGACACGGGCGACCAGCCCTTCTTCCTCTTCACGGCCCTGCTCGCCAGGAAAACCGGCAGGCCGGTCAAATTCAGGCACAGCCGCCGCGAGAGTTTTCTCAATTCCCGGCAGCCCGCGATCTACAGCTGCAAGGCCGGGGCGAAAAAAGACGGAACCATCACCTCCATGTACTTCAAGTCGATCGGGAACGTCGGGGCCTACGCCGACCTTTCGATGTTCGCGCTGAAGTTCGTGCCCAAGGAACTGGCGGAGATGGTGCTGGCCCATATCCCCAACCTCCGGATGGAGTCCTACGGCGTGTACACGAACGGCCTCCCCGGCTGCATGATGCGCGGCGTGGGCAACTCGCAGTTCAACCTCATCTTCGGGCACATCATCGACCTGCTGGCGGAAAAATTGGACATGGATCCGATAGATCTCTGCGTGAAGAATTTCGCGCACGAATGGGAGAGCCTGCCGAGCAATAGCCTCGACGCCGTCCTCCATGAGGGCGCCCGGCGACTGGGCTGGAAGGAAAAACGCCATCTCCCCGGCAAGGGAAAAGTGTACGAGGGCGTCAAGAAGAGGGGCGTCGGCTTTTCCTGCCATCCCTCCTGGCACGCCGAATGGCAGGAAAAACGCCGCGGCCAGGTCCAGGTCTCGATGACCCTCAATCCGGATTGCACCGTGCTGCTCAACGCCGCGTCCATCGAGATAGGGGGCGGCTCCAACACCTGCAACGTTCTGGGCTGCGCCGAGGCCCTGAGCTTCCTCGGAGTGAGGGTCGAGGACATCCACTGGAGCAGCATCGTCGACACGAACGACGGGATCAAGGATTGCGTGCAGACCGACAGCGCGGTTTCCTTCCTGCAGTCGGAGGTGATGATGCACTCGGCGAGAGATATCAAGGAAAGGCTCCGCGAAATCGCCGCTCGGCACCTGAAACTGCGGCCGGAGCAGATCGATTTCGTGGACGGCCGCATCGTGTCGCCCGCCCTCCCCGATCCGGGAATGACGGTGAAGGAGCTGCTCAGCGTGGGCGACATGGCCCCCATTACAGTGAACAAGAGCATGGCCCCCGACGTGACGCTGACCGGCATCCCCTTCTTCGCGAATTTCGCCGAGGTGGAAGTCGACGCGAGCACGGGGAAGGTCGACGTGCTGAGGCTCGTCGTCATCAACGACTGCGGCACGGTGATGTACGCCTCGGGCGCCGAGGCCCAGCAGATCGGCGGTCAATGCATGGGCATGGGCGAGGCCTTGACCGAGGAGATCATCTACGACAAGGCGACGGGCATTCCCCTCAATTTCAACTGGATCGATTACACGATACCGACCATGGCGGACATGCCCGACATCGACCCCGTCCTCCTCGAGGTCTGGAAGGGCGTAGGCGAGTACGGGGCCTGCGGCATCGGCGAGGGCACGGTGACCTGCACGCCCAGGGCGATCCTGAACGCGATCTACAACGCCATCGGGGTCAGGGTAAACGACATTCCGGTCAAGCCCGAAAAAATCCTCAAAGCCCTGGGAAAGGACTGAAGGTACTGCCATGGGAATGCGCAAGTTCGACCACGTCGGGGCAAAGTCGCTGGACGAGGCATCGGCCCTCGTCGGCTCGTATCGGAAGAGGGCGGCCGTGGTCGCCGGCGGCACGGACCTCCTCGGAATTCTCAAGGACGCCGTTCATCCGGTCTACCCGCAGGTTCTCATCGATCTCAAGGCCATCGAGGGATTGGACTTCATTCGCGAAGACGAAAGCGGCATGAGGATCGGAGCTCTCGCCACACTATCCGATATCGCGCGGAGTACGATGGTCAGGGGGAAACATCCCATGCTCGCCGAGGCCGCGCATGCGGTCGCTTCGCCGCAGCTCCGGAACATGGGGACTATCGGCGGCAACATCTGCCAGGAGCCTCGTTGCTGGTACTACCGAAATCCGGACAATACCTTCCATTGCCTGCGCAAGGGCGGCGGAAAATGCAACGCCATGACGGGCGAGAATCGTTTTCACTCCATATTCGGCTCGATGCGCGTGGGCAGCCCGGGCTGTTCCATGAATTGCCCCGACAACATCGACATCCCGCGCTACATGGAACGGATTCGCGCCGGGGAGATCGCCGAAGCGGCCGCGATAATCCTCGAGAACAACCCTATGCCCGCTATAACCGGTCGGGTCTGTCCTCATTTCTGCGAGCGGGGCTGCAATCGTAACGAGCAGGACAGCGCCGTCTCGGTGCGGGCGGTGGAGAGGCGCGTCGGGGATTACATCCTCGAGAACGCGAAGGCCCTCACGAAGGCGCCTACGAAGGAGAAGGGCAAGAAGGCGGCGATAATCGGCGGCGGGCCGGCCGGCCTCGCTTGCGCATACTACCTGCGCCAGAAAGGCTACGGAGTCGCGATCTTCGACAAGCAGCCCAAGCTGGGCGGCATGCTCCGCTACGGCATTCCCGATTTCCGTCTGTCCCAGGGCGTTCTGGACAAGGAGGTCGATTACCTTCTTTCCAACGGGATCGAAGCGAGAACCGGACAGAGACTCGGGAAGGACTTTTCGCTGGACGGACTCAAGGCCGAGGGATTCGAGGCGATTTTCCTCGCCATGGGTTCCTGGGTGGCCAAGGGCATGGGCCTGGAGAACGAGGGCCACGAGAAGATCCTTCCCGGCATCGCCTTCCTCGAAGGCGTAAAATGGAACGGCCCGCCCGCTTTAAGCGGCGTCGTGGCCGTCGTCGGAGGCGGCAACACCGCCATCGACGCCGCCCGAACCGCGCTTCGCTGCGGCGCCGAGAAGGTTCGTATCCTGTACCGACGTACCCGGGCCGAAATGCCGGCGGAGACCGAAGAGATCGAGGACGCCCTCAAGGAGGGCGTAGAGTTCCACTTCCTCGTCGCCCCGAAAAAGGTCGTACTCGACGGCGGAACTCTCATCGGTCTCGAATGCGTCGGGATGAAGCTCGGCGAAGCCGACGCGTCGGGACGGCCGAGGCCCGTGGAGATCAAGGGAAGCGAATCACTCATTAAGGCTGATTGGGTCATCTCGGCCATCGGGCAGGACCAGAATCTGCTGGGCCTCGAAAACACGACGCTCGGAGCCATCAAGCTCACCAAATGGAACGGCGTCGAGGCCGACCCGGAAAGCTTCCGGACGAGCGTGCCCGGCGTCTTCGCGGGGGGCGACGTCGCGACAGGGCCGGCGACCGTCGTCGAGGCCATAGCCGCGGGTCGCAGGGCCGCACTGACGATGGGCGCGTATCTCTCGGGCCGGCCGGCCGACTCCGATCTACCCCGCGACGCCGCCGATGACTCTCTCCGCAGAATCAACGGCGACGCTCTCGCGAGCTCGGAACCTGCGACGACGGTGGAATTGGCGCTTTCCGAGCGCTGCCTCGACGCCGAGGACTACATGACCCTGGACGCGGGGAAGGCCGTGACCGAAGCCTATCGCTGTCTCGATTGCAGCTGCGTCGCCGTCAACGCTTCGGATCTCGCTCCCGTCCTGGTCGCTCTGGGAGCCTCGATCGTTACGACAAAGAGAACCATCGCCGCCGAGGACTTCTTTACCGTCCGCCCGATGAGCACGACGGTGCTCGCCGTCGATGAGTTGGTGACCGAGATTTTCCTGCCGGCGCCCGAGGCGGGAACCAGGTCCAGCTTCCAGAAATTCAGGATACGGAATTCCATCGATTTTCCCATAGTGAGCGTCGCGTCAACCCTGACTTTCGAGGGAGCGGTGATCAAGGAGGCGCGGGTCGTGCTCGGCGCCGTCGCGCCCATCCCCTTGCGCGCGCTGAACGTAGAGGAGTTCCTGATGGGGAAAAGGATAAGCGAAGAGACGGCCGATACGGCGGGGACAATCGCATCCAGGCAAGCCTTCCCCTTGGCAAGGAATAGCTATAAAATCCAGATACTGAAAGGGCTTATTCGGAAGGCCATATTGTCGGCATTATGACGCCATTTTAACCGATTCATGTTTCTATCCTAATAATCTGGTCGTATAATCGAACCTGGCCCCGGAAAGACCGGGTAATCGTTTCAAGGAGGCACAATGAAAAGGTCTATCGTACTCCTCGCCGTTTTGACCTTAGTCGCCGTCTGCGCTTTCGGGCAGGCAGCGCCCAAGGCCCTCGTCACCGCAGCCCAAAAAGAGGGCCAGCTCACCGTCATCGCCCTTCCCCATGACTGGGTCAACTACGGCGAGATGATCTCCGCCTTCTCGGCCAAGTACAAGATCAAGGTCAACGAACTCAATCCCGACGGCTCCTCCGCGGAGGAGGTCGAGGCCATAAAGGCCAACAAGGGGAACAAGGGGCCGCAGGCCCCCGACGTCATCGACGTCGGCCTCAAGTTCGGCCCGGACGCCAAAGCCAACGGCCTCATCGCCCCCTACAAGGTTTCCACTTGGGCCAGCATCCCCGACAGCGTCAAGGACGCGGACGGCTACTGGTACGGCGACTACTACGGGGCCCTCGCCTTCGAGGTCAACACCGACATCATCAAGAACGTTCCTAATGACTGGGCCGACCTCCTCAAGCCCGAGTACAAGGGCAAGTTCGCCCTCGCCGGCGACCCTCGCATCTCCAACCAGGCCTTCATGACCGTCCTCGCCGCCTCCATCGCCAACGGCGGCAGCGTCGCGGACCTCGATCCCGGCCTCCAGTACTTCGCCAATATGAACAAGGTCGGCAACCTCGTTCCGCTCATCGCGGTGACCGGCACCCTCGCCTCGGGAGAAACCCCGATCACGATCGAGTGGGACTACAACGCCCTCGCCAACCGCGACAAGCTGGACGGCAACCCCGCCATCCAGGTCATAGTCCCGTCGACCGGCGTCGTGGCCGGCGTCTATATCCAGGCCATCAGCGCCTACGCACCCCATCCCAACGCCGCCAAGCTCTGGATGGAGTACATCTATTCCGACGAAGGCCAGCTCCTCTGGCTCAAGGGCTACGGCCACCCCATCCGCTTCAACGACATGGCCAAGCGAGGAGTGATTCCCGCGGCCCTCGCCGCGAAGCTTCCGCCCTCGGCCGCCTACGCGAAAGCCGTCTTCCCGACCCTCGACGAGCAGATCGCCGCGGGCAAGGCCGTCGCCGACGGCTGGGACGAGATAGTCGGCGCGGACATCCAGAAAAAGTAGGGGGAAGGTATGGCCGCTCTACCGGAGCGGGGCGGAGCGGCCCCGAGGCGAAGACGCGAATGGGCCTGGCTCGGCCTTCTGCCCTTTCTCGCCTTCGCCTTCCTCTTCATGATCCTCCCCGCGAGTTCGATAGTCATCGGTTCCTTCCAGACCGAGGCCGGTTCGTTCACGCTCGCCAATTTCGCCCATCTTTTCAAGAAGAGCATACTCGACTCCTACCTCGTCACCATCAAGGTGAGCGCGACCACGGCCGTTTTCGGGGGCCTCCTCGGTTTCCTCATCGCCTACGCCATCTCGATAGGCGGCCTCCCGAAACCCCTGCGCTCCTTCATGTCCACATTCTCGGGCGTCGCCTCCAACTTCGCCGGCGTGCCCCTCGCCTTCGCCTTCATCGCCACCCTCGGGAGGGTAGGCTTCGTGACGGTCCTCATACGAACGGTCTTCGGAGTCGAGCTCTACGACAGGGGTTTCAACCTCTATAGCTTCTGGGGCCTCTCCCTCACCTACACCTATTTCCAAATTCCCCTGATGATCCTCATCATCCAGCCCGCCCTCGACGGGATGAAAAAGGAATGGAGAGAGGCCTCCGAGAGTCTCGGCGCGTCGAGCTTCCAGTATTGGATCAAGGTCGGCATACCCGTCCTTCTGCCCTCGCTGCTCGCGGCCCTCATCCTCCTCTTCGGCAACGCCTTCGGCGCCTACGCCACGGCCTACGCCCTCACGGGCGGCCTCATCAACATCGTGCCCATCCTCATCGGCGCGCAGATCCGCGGCAACGTCCTCCACGACGCCAACCTCGGCTACGCCCTGGCCTTCGGGATGGTGATCGTCATGACCATAAGCATCCTGGCCTATACCTGGCTCCAGAAGATCAGCTCGAGGTGGGTCAAATGAAAAGGCGCACGCGGCTTTCCTGGCTCTGGTTCTCCCTCGGGATCGTCTATTTCTTTCTGCCCCTCGTAGCCACCTTCCTGTTCTCGCTGCGGGGGAAGAAGGGCGTCCTCTCCTTCGCGGCCTACCACAACGTGTTCGTGGATCCCCAGTTCCTCAAGACCTTCGGCTTCTCCCTCGAGATGGCCCTGCTCACCGTAATAGTGGGGCTCGCCCTCGTCGTACCCACGGCCATCTGGGTTCAGCTCAAGGTGCCTAAGGCCAAGCCCCTCTTCGATACCTTGACCCTCCTGCCCTTCGCGATCCCGCCCATCATCCTCGCCTTCGGCCTCATCAGGAGCTATTCGCGGCCGCCCCTCGCCCTCGTGTCGAGTCCGATCCTTCTCGTGGCGGGCTACGTGATTATCGCCTTTCCCTACATCTACCGCTCGGTGGACGCGGGCCTGCGAGCGATGGACCTCCGCGGCCTCTCCGAAGCGGCCCAGAGCCTGGGTGCGGGCTGGGGGAGCCTGATGTTCCGCGTAGTCCTTCCCAACCTCCGGACGGCCCTCCTCTCGGCGGCCTTCCTCACCCTTGCCATCGTCATAGGCGAGCTCACTCTGGCAGTCCTCCTCGCCTGGCCGGCCTTCGGACCCTATATGGCCCTCATGGGCAGGAACCGCGCCTACGAGCCCGCCGCCCTCGCCATCATGAGCTTCGCCCTCACCTGGGGATCCATCGGCCTCATTCAGATACTGACGAAGACCAGCAAGGAAAAGGGGCCCGGCGTAGGCGCGGGCGCACATTGAAGCAGGAGTACCAGCATGGCCTTTCTTGAACTGCATGAAATAGTGAAGAGCTTCGGCAAGAACACCGTGGTGAAGCGGCTCAGCCTCGACGTGGAGAAGGGCGAGTTCGTCTCCCTCCTCGGAGGCTCGGGCTGCGGCAAGACGACGACGCTTCGCATGATAGCGGGCTTCGAGACCCCCACGGAGGGGAGCATTCTCATCGACGGCGACGACGTATCCAGAGTCCCGCCCAACAAGCGCAACCTCGGGATGGTATTCCAGAACTACGCCCTTTTCCCCAACATGACGGTAAAGAGGAACATCGCTTTTGGCCTCAAGATCGCGGGCAAGACCGGGAGCGCAGTCGACGCGCGGGTCGCGGAGATGCTCGACCTCATCCACATGGGCGAGTTCGCCGGGCGTTACCCTCACCAGCTCTCCGGCGGCCAGCAGCAGCGGGTCGCGCTCGCCCGAGCCATCGCCATCGAGCCCAGGGCCCTTCTCCTCGATGAGCCCCTCTCGGCCCTCGACGCGAAGATCAGGGTCAAGCTGCGCGACGATATTAGGGACATACAGCGCAAGCTCGGCATCACGACGATCTACGTCACGCACGACCAGGAGGAGGCCCTCTCCATTTCCGACAGGGTCGCGATAATGAGGGAGGGACTCATCGAGCAGATCGGCGCGCCCTTCGAGATATACAACCGGCCGGCTACGCCCTACGTTGCCACCTTCATAGGAACGCTCAACGTCATCCCCGCGACCGTGGTGGACCCCGTCTCCGGCGCGATGAAGGTCGAGGGCCAAATCCTGAGCGCGGGCAGGAGACTCGATGCCGAATCGGGCGATGAGCTGCGCATCAGCATCAGGCCCGAAGCCCTCTCGCTGGATGGAGACGGAAGCGGCCCCAACGTCCTCGAGGGATCGGTGGCGAACGTCAAGCTTCTCGGCTCCATAGTACGCCTCGCCGTGTCGATCGGCGGCCGCGAGCTTTCCATGGACTGCTTCAACGACCCTCGCCGAACCCTCCCCGGCATCGGAGAGAGGGTACGCCTGAGCGTCGCGCCCGAGGCCATAGTCGTCACCCGGCCAGAGGCGGCCCCGATCATCGCCCCTATAGATCCTTGACCATGAGGAATTCCGTATCGCCCGAGGAGAAGAGGTCCTCGAGAGTGCCTACCCTCCGATAGCCTCGAAGTTCGTAGTACCGTTTGGCTCGCCGATTGATCTTCCCCACGAGGAGGAAGGACTTCTTGATGTCCGGATACTCCCTTTCCTCGCGGATCCTGCGCTCGGCGTCCTCGAGGAGCTTCGTGCCTATCCCGAGTCCGCGATAGGCGGTTTTTACCGCGATCAAATGGACGTATGCGAAGACGAGGAAGACGCCGTCCAGCACAAGTCTATAAAAACCGACGATCTCGCCCGAGCTCGTCCTGGCTACCGTGAGCTCTTTCTTCGCGATCGCCTCGGATAGGATCGGCCGGGCGATGTCCCGCGAGAAGTATTCCTCGCCGAGGATCGAATCCATCAGGATATCTACGCAAGGCCCGAGATCTTTTCGCGCGGCCGGCGCGAGCGAAACCTTGACCGCTTTCGTCGCTTTCATCGAAACCCCCTCTAAATCCAGCTCCTCGCTTCAGTATATTCGTTTTAAGCACTAGATGCGAAGAAGGAGTTAAAACGTGGCTAAGAATATTTCTTCCAGGACGGTCGTCTTCGTGCATGGAATGTTCATGAACCCGAAAAGCTGGGGCGACTGGGAAGCCTGGTTCGCAAGCCGAGGTTTTACCTGCCACAGTCCCGCATTCCCCTTCCACCATGGCGAGCCTTCCGCGCTCCGCAGGAATATCTCTTTGGAGTTAGGCAAGCTGAGATTCGGCGAGACGATCGACTCATTGGCCCGCTTTATCGATACTCTTCCCGAGAAGCCGATCCTCATCGGCCATTCCATGGGCGGACTCGCAGTGCAGAAACTGTTGTCACTCGGGAAAGGGGTCGCGGCCGTCGCCATCGATTCCGCCCCTCCGAGCGGAATTTCCAGCTTCCGTTGGAGCTTCCTCAGGTCGAACTTTCCCGTCATAAATCCGCTCCGGGGCGATGCGCCCTTCCTGCCTTCGGTGAAGTGGTTCCAGCAGGCTTTCTGCAATACGATGACCCTCGAGCAGACGGCCGCCGAGTTCGAAAAATACGTAGTGCCTGAGAGCCGGAGCCTTCCCCGATCCAGCACCGGGAAGGAAGGCAGTATCGATTTCCGCAAACCCCATCCGCCCCTGCTTTTCATCGCCGGAGAAAGGGACCGGATCATCCCGAGGAGCCTCGTGAGAAAAAACTTCAGCGCCTACCGGGAAGGGGTGAAGGACTGGAAGGAATTCGAAGGCAGGACCCACTACCTCTGCAACCAGGATAACTGGGAGGAGATCGCGGAGTTCGTCCTGGGCTGGATCAAGGACGAAAAAGAGCGGGGCCGAGCCTCGATCCGATAGCCCATCACCTTAACGGACGGTTTCCAGGGCAGCGGCGCGAGCCAGGTCGGCCCGAGCTATCTCCACGTCGATCAGCTTGTTCTCTACGGCGAAGTTGGCGCGAAGCAGGGCGATCCGGGACTGAAGGAGCTCGGAGCGCTTGGCCATCCCATTGTCGAACTTGGCCGTCATGACGCGAAGGTTCTCTTCGGACTGTTTCACCATGCCCCTGGTCAGCTCGAGCGAGTTGCGAACCCTGCTCAGCGCCAGGACGCACCTGCGTACGTCTAAAGCTATCACGTTGCGCTGCCGTTCGACGTCGGCCCGCGCCTTCTCGATGTCGGCCTCGGCTGCCTTGCCCCGCTCCAGGGCCCCGGGCACTCCGCCAATGTCGTACTTCACCCTGACGCCGATAGTCCACGCAAAATTGAAAGCATCTACTGGAGGGAAAAGCCGCTGATCCGGGTCGGCATAGCTGAGCGATCCGCTGAGTACGACTGAGGGAAGGAGGTCGCCCTTCGCCGCGATCTTGGCGTGCGTGGACGCGTTGAGCGCCACCGCGGAAATACGGGTTTCCGGCCTGTTGGCAAGCGCGGCCTCGATCAGCTTAGGCTCGTCCAGGGCGCTGTCGCCGAGGCTGGGGAAATCGGCTTGGCCGGGCTTCGTGGTCAGGTCATAGCCCCCTGGAGCGACGCTTTTCGATGCGCCCTGGTCGCCGGTCAGCGAGGACAGGCTGAGGTAGGCCATCTCCTGCATGGATTTGGCGTCGTCGAGGGCGAGGGTCGTCTGGTCGAAGCGATAGTCCTCGGCTATCTGGTCGGCCGTCGTGGCCATGCCCTGATCTACCAGGCTCTTCGTCTCGTCGCGCACGACATTCTCGAGCTCGAGGCTCTGCCCGAGAGATTCGACGTTGGCCGTCGCACGGAGGTCCTCCCAGTAGGCTCGCCTGATCTCGAATGTGAGGGCCCTCTTGGCCAATTCCAGGGCCTGCTCCTTGCCCAGAGACTGGAGCTTGGCTATCTCGGCGGCCTCGCGGAGGCGGAAACCGGTGAAGATGGGATATTGCAGATCGAGACGGATATCCTTCGATGCGTCAATCGTGGGCAGGAGATCGTCGAAGACGGGGGCCAGTGTCTCCAAGACCGACGCATAAGGCGCAAGGAGAGCCAGGTCCTTGGCTGGCAAGTCTCCGAAGCCGAAGGTGGGCTCTGGTGAAAGCTGCGTATAGCCCGCCGAGGCGCTGAGCGAGGGCAGCATGCGGTACTTGGCGTCCTGTGCCCTGGCTCGAGCCGATAATATATCCCAGGCTCCCGATTGGACGCCGGGATCGCTCGCGAGGCCCGCGGCGATGGCCTGCTCGATCGACAGGCTCTTTGCGGGGGCCTGATCGGCTGACTGCGCCGCTAGAGGCGCAGTCAACGTCCCCCCCGACACAAGGAAGAGGGTCAGCGTCGCGGCCAGCGCGGCGAACCGCGCTCCCGGACGCAGATGGTCTAGTATCACGGCCTCACCTCCGTGCCGTTCTGGAGCATCCCCAAATTGGAGGTAGCGACCGATTCGCCGGGAGCCAGGCCCGAGAGGACCAGAATATCGGAGGCCCCCCTGAGCCCCAGCGACACGGGACGCCTGACGACTTTTCCTTCCGAAACGACGAATACGGAAGTCTGCCCGCCCTCGGTGGCGAGGGCCGAGAAGGGGATCACCACCCCCTCGGGGCTCGTGAGGGTGAATACGGCCTTGCCCGTCATGCCCGCCAGGAGTTTTCTGTCGTTGACGATGCTGATCGCGATCGGGAAGTACTGCCCCGTCGCGGCCGCTATCGGGCCGACCTGCGAAACCTTACCCGTGTAACCGGGCCCGCCCATGCCGTCGACCATCACGTGGACGACGTCGCCGACTTTCATGAGCACTACCGCGTCCTGGGACGCGTTTCCCTGGAACTTGAGGTTGCTGGTGTCCGCGATGGTCATGAGAGGAGCGTTCGGCGAGGTCATCTCGCCCACGTTGATGTTGCGGTTCGTGACGGTCCCGGAGATCGGGCTCGTGATGACGCTGTTGGATATCTGCACCTTGATGAGGTTCACCTGGGCGTCGGCCTGGGCTATCCCCGAGCCGCCTACCGTCTGGAACTGATGCTCGGCGTTATCGTAGGAAGTCTTGGCGAGCTCCAGCTTGGTCTCCGCGTCGTCGAGCGCGCTCTGCGTAACCGCCTTGCTGTCGAAGAGGGCCTTGTTGCGGTCGTAACTTTTCTGCGCGAGGTCCAGATTGAGACGCGCGCTCTCGATGCCGATCTTGGCCTGCGCCGCCTGGTCCCGCACCGTCGCCCCCGAGGCCTCCGCCACCTCGAGCTGCGCGTTGAGCTCCTTGGTGTCTATCTCCACGAGGAGCTGGCCTTCGGTCACCCGGTCGCCGATCTCGACGCCGACGGACTTGGCCTGACCCGCGAGCTTGGCGTAGATATTGAGGCTCTTGTTCGGCACGAGCACGCCCGAGATTTCCTGATCCATGACGATCCGGCCCTTTTTCGCGACTTCGGTCTTGATCGTCGCCGGACCGGCAGGCTTGGGGGCGTTGCAGCCGGAAAAGGCGAGGGCGGCCGCGAGGATCGCGGCGGATAATGGCAATATGGCTATTCTTTTCACGTCGGTCTCCTCGCTCAGCGGGCAAGATGTATCTTGACGTACGCGTTCATTCCGATCATGAGCCGCGCGTCGCCCGGATCCATTATCACGATTTTGACGGGCACCACCTGGATCACCTTGGTGTAGTTGCCGCCTCCGCCCTGCGAAGGCAGAAGCGAGAAGGTAGAGGACGTCGCACGTCCTATGCTGTCGATCCGCCCGATAAATCGGCGTCCCGGGAAGGCGTCGATGGAGACATCGACGGTCTGGCCGATCTTGACCTCGGCTATATAGCCTTCCTTGACGTTGGCGGAAATATAGAGGCCGTCGGTATCGGCGATGATCGCCTGGGTCATGCCCGGCATGGCCATCTCCCCCACCACGGCCGAGGACTGAATGACCTGGCCGCTGATCGGCGCCTTGATCATGGCCTTCTCGGCGAAGACGCCGGCGACCGCGCCCAGGCCCTGCGGGTTGAGGGCTCCCGAGGTGAGGGCCGAGCCCAGGTCCTGCCTGCCGAGCACGTCGCCAGATCTCACCATGTCGCCTTCTTTCACGCGCCATTCCAGTATCTTCCCGGGGATCTCGGGCATGACCGCGACCACGTTGGAGGCGACGCGCGCATCGTCCGTCGACACGTATCGCTTGCTCTCGATCCAATAGTACGCGACGATGCCGAGCACCGCGGCCAGCGCCACGCCCAACACGGTCAGTATCACCATTTTTCTCGACATCGACACACCTCGTTTAGAAAGTTCGTATGGTTCTCGCAAGGACTATTCGGCCATGGGCGCGCGCGGCTTTCCGGGAGCCACGATGCCTCGTTTCAGGAAAAACGCCGGGATGAGGGCAACAAAGGTAAAGACGGCCGCGGCGACGAAAACATCGTCGATGCCGTTTATGAAGGAGGTCCGACCGACCATCCCATTGAGATAGGCGAGGGCCTTGCCGTGTCCCCGCGCCCCGCCGCCGAGAGCGGCGCCGATGCGGGATACCGTGGACGCGACGACGGGGTCGCCGGGAACCAGGGTCCAAGCCAGCCGCGCGCCATGCAGGGCCTGACGCGAGGTGAGGATCGAAGTCAGGGCCGCGAGCCCCAAAGAGCCGGCCACGTTCCTGATGATGTTCGATATGGCGGAGGCCCGCCCGACGAGCTCGGTCGGGACGTCGGAGAGGGCCGCGGTCTGGGCGGGCATGTTCGCGAACGCCATGACCATTCCTCGGAGGGTAGCCCACACGACGATGGTCGTCGTCGCGGTCATCATGTTGAGGTTGTGGAACTGGAAGGTGAGGATTCCCAGCATGAGCACGCCGAAAACCACGAGGGGCCGTGGACCGATCTTGTCGTAGAGCCTCCCCGTGACCGACATCATGAGCCCCGAGGCGAGGGCGCCGGGCATCAGCAGCAGGCCGGTCTGCATGGCGCCGAGTCCGCGCACGCTTTGCAGGAACAGGGGCAGGTAGAAAATGCCCGCGTACATGCCCACCGTCGTGACGATCACCAGGAGGTTCGCCATCATGAAGGATCGGTACTTGAAGACGCGAAGTTCGAGCAGGGGATTCTTCGCCGTAAGCTCGATGTAGATGAAAAGGACGAGCGCGAAGAAACTGACCGCGAATAACAGGACGATGCGCTCGTCCGTCCAGCCCCATTCCTCCCCCTTCGAGAGCGCGAGGAGGATGCAGAAGAGGGTCACTGCTGCGCTGAAGGCGCCGCCGAGGTCCAGCTTGCCCGGATGCTTGGACTGAAAATCGGGGAGGACGAACCAGGCCAGCAGGATACCGACGACTCCTATCGGGAGGTTGATCGTGAAAATCCATCGCCAGTTGACGTACTCGACGAGATATCCGCCCAGGGTCGGCCCGATGGCGGGGCCGACCATGAGAGAAACCCCGAAAATCGCCATCCCGCCGCCGATCTTGTCGCGGGGCACGATTCGGTAGATCATCGCCATCATCGTGGGCATGATCATGCCCCCGCCTATCGCCTGGAAGACGCGGGCGATGATGAGGGAGTTCAGGTCCCAGGACAGCCCGCAGATCAGGGAGCCGAGGACGAACAGAGCCAGCGAGGCCATATAGAGCCTCTTGAAGCCGAACTTGTCGCCTAGCCAGCCCGAGAGGGGCACGACGACGCCCATGGCCAGCAGGTAAATCGTCGATACCCACTGCACGTCGCTCGGGCCCGCGTTGAAGACGTTCATTATCGTGGGCACCGCGACGTTTACGATGCTCGAGTCGAGTATGGACATGAAGGCGCCGATGAGGGCCACGAGGACCGGCGCCAGCCAGTGCCGCATGTGCCCTTCGGTGTCGACATCGCGAGTTACCGCATCGCTCAACGTTGATTCTCCTCGTCCTCATTGATGCACGCGAGCACCGACTCGAGGTCGGCGACCAGGCGGTCGAGCAGCTCGGACGGCAGCTTGCGGAAACTTTTCTCGAGGCTCTTCGCGCTGGCGTGCATCGAGCTTTTCGTGAAATCCACGAGCTTCGGCGTGCTGTTCATGAGGACGACGCGCCGATCGTTGGGATCGTCCTCGCGCTTCAGCCAACCGCCCGCCACCAGCCTGTCGAGGACGCCGGTCAGGGTGCTGGGCGGCAATCCTATCTGAGTCGCGATTTCGGAGACGCGGCTCGAACCGAGCTTGTGTACCCGCCAGAGGACCATGCCATCGGTCATGCAGAGCCCCTCGGCCTCGGCGTACTTCGAGAGTCGCTTCATCACCTTCCTGTGGATGGATCCGAGGAGCTCGATGAGCTCTATTAGTTCCGTCTCCTTCATTTCCCGATCCTCGAGGCGTTCCTGATACTACGCCTCCGTACTATTCCAAAAGATATCATTTCGGATCGGAATAATCAAGCACCCTGGGCGTTTTTCGAGGCGGGCCCGTTCCGCTCGAGCCAGTAGCTGAAGGCCGCGGCCAGGCGGAGGAACTCGAGCTTTATCTTCTGCGGCTTCCGCCAGGCGGTCTTCCCCGTGATGAGCTTCACGAAAGACTCATACCTGTGCACGGGAGTCTCGAGCCTATTCCATATAAGGTCCGAGGATTTTTCCGCGGCTATGGATTTCTTGAGGGCGTCCTTCCCCCGCGGGCTGTTTCCCCAGACATAGAGTATGTCCAGGATGGCCAGGCGCTGGACGTATTTCTCTCGGGCCGTTTTCGGCTCGGGCGCGAGGTGGGGGAGGAGGGCAGCGTACATCTGCCTCGCGCGCTTGGACTCCCGGAGGATCTTGAAGACGGCCTCGGTGAAGCCCCCGATTATGTCCGAGGCGACCTTGTTGACGATGACGCCGGAGATGAGGGCGGGCCAGGGATTGAGGTAGGAGAGCCCTATCGCGAGGAGGAAGGACGGCGCGCTGCGAAGGAAGTTGGCCCTCTTCACGGGTTTGGTGAAGCCCCTGAGGCTGTTGTGGCTGTAGATATAGGCGCCGTTGACGAGGGCCAGCGGAATGAAACGCGATAGACGGATTGCGAAATCGCTGAAGCCGAACGAGGCCGCCGCGCCGTTGAAGGCGAAGCGGTCGAGAAACTGCTCGATGAAACGGAGCAGGGGGATCGACATGAAGGAGAAGAACACGGAGTTCGCCGCGTTCGTGGCGTCGAAGGAAGAGGGGCGCCAGCGCGAGGGATGGAGGCCGTGGCGCGCGATCTCGTCCACGATGAAGTTGCGCCCATAGGTGATCGCGAAGAAGGCCCCAAGCGTAAAGAGGCCGAAGGAGGGGGGAAAACCCGAGAGGATCGAGAGGAGCTGGGCCGTCATCAGCGCGAGGAGGGCGCCGCCCATCATTCGCGTCACGTCCCGAATCGTGGAGTTGAGGTCCCCCCAACGCGCGATCAGGGAGAGGGGCCTGGTTATCGCGGCCGGCTTTCCAACGACGCCTCTATCCTTGCCGAGGGGGATGATGATCCTCTCCTTTCGCAGTCCCTCGCCGGGCATGGTGACGGGAAGGGGAGATGACTTGTTCGTCCACAGGACGGCACGCCAGTTGCGCACCTCTCGGCGGGGAACGAAGCCCATGCCGGGGGCCATGAATTTGTAGCCGTCCGAGTGGCTCCCTATGCGCGCCCCGAGGGGCCTCGCCATGTAGCGCTCCGCCGCCCCCGCGGTGAGCTCCTCGCCGATGTCCTCGATGCCGTGCGCGGCGATGAGGGCAGCCGCAGCGGCGCCGTCCCCGCGGTTGAGGTCGCGGCGCAGCGCCTCGAGAAAGCGGCACTCGTCGGCGTAGCCTTCCTGTCTCGCGCGGTTGCTCCAGATCTCGATGGCGTCTATGCCGGATGCGTTGCCCAGAAGCTGCCGCACGCAAACCTCGAGCGGGTCGTCCAGGGGCCTCGTGTAGGCGACGCCTATCCTCCTCTCGCCGAGCTCTTTCTCGACCTCGGCGACGGCGGCGTAAAGTTTTTCGGCCTTCACGAAGTCGCCCTCGGCCAGGATGTCCTTGTACAGCGGGTCGAAGAAGCGCTTGCGAAGCTCGGCCGCCTTGAGAGTCTCGACTCCCGGGCTGCCCGGCCGGATCAGCCGCCTGGCTTCGCGCAGCTTGGCCAATCTGTGGTAGAGAAGCTGGCCGAGATGGGCATGAAACAGATACTTGCCCTTGGCCTGGGCTCGTAGGCCCTCCACCGAAAGATGCTTCATCTCGCCCTCCGTGGACTCGAAACCTTCGTTGATGACGGGGAGAGACTTCCTGTTGAACTGGTGGATGAGCTCGGCGTAGAGCCTGTCGTATTCGGCGTAGTTCCCGTGTACGAGCCTTAAAAGGCCCTTCACCGATGGAGCCTCGAGGAGGGCGTTTAAATCCTTCTGCGTCCCGCAGCCGCGGAGGAGGAGGACGTGGTAGAAGCGCCGTTTCTGCCTGGTCTGCACGAGGCACTCGAGTCCGATGGTGACCTGGATGCCCATGAGGCGGCCCGCCTCCACCGCCTCCTCGAGGGCAGCCCTCTCGAGGACGTCCTCGTAGACGATCGTGAGGCGGGAGAGGCCCTTTATATAGGCGTCGAGGACGAGTTGCGCGGGAGTCTTCCTGCCCGGCCCCGCGTTGTCGTAGACGTGATCGTCCCATCCGTCGACGCGGGCACCCGTCGCCTCGGGAACCTCGGCCAGGCCCAACTCGTCGAGCATGGTCCTGACGACGTAGGCTCGGCCCGATAGGGCCTGGTTGAAGGCCGCCATGTACCGGTGCTGCCGCGGCGGCTCCACCTTGGCCTTTACCGTCTCCTTCATGAGGGCGATCAGTATGCGCCTCGTGTTGTAGGGCATCTCGAGGCCCTGGAAATTGTAGGCCTCGTCGCGCAGTCGCGCGAGGGCCACGAGCCGATCTTCTCTGTTCGTTGAGCGAATGGCTCCGTAGAGGAGGGCCATGTCGATCGCCTTGTTGTAGACGAGGTTCTTGATCCCGCTGACGTGGCCGTCGAAAAATAAGTGCATCCGGTCGAAGGGCCTGGAGCAGAGCCGATTGATCGTCGCGGTCGTGCTCCTGACTTCGGAGCTGAAGGTCAGGCCCTCTATCAGCCTCTCGCGGCTCGTTTGCGCCTTTTTGGCAATGGGTTCCGCCACTCCGCCTTCTTCCGCCGATTCCTCTCCGGCACGATCTTTAAGGCTACCACGATGGAGGGGCCGTCACAAGGGTCGAACCCTCGTCCGGACTGTCCCGCTGCCCTATAACTCCGTCTGCGACCCGATCTCCACGACGCGGTCGGGGGGCAGGCGGAAGAAGTAAGCCGGGCTCACGGCATTGGTGAAGAGGTATGCCGCACCTGGATGCGCGGCCAGAAGCCCAATTGCACGCTCTGGCGCGCGAGGGAGAAGGCGCCGGAGATGACAGCCTGCGAAGCGATGATGGTCGCGGCGGTGGCGAGGATCACGAGCGGGTACATTGCCCGACTCGGGGCGAGGCGGAAGAATAGATTCTCGGCCTGGCTCGGGTTCTTGAGGAGAAAGGCTCCCTGTCCCACGTAGTTGAGCAGAAGGGCCGGATAGACCAGGAAAAACCAGGAGCGGCGTATCGGGCTGCGCCCGAAGTGGCCCAGGTCGGCGTAGAGCACTTCGGCGCCCGTCATCGCGAGGAACACCGATCCGAGGACGCCGAAGGTCAGGCGGCCGTTACGGCCTATGAAGCGGATGGCCTCGGAAGGATCGAGCGCGGCGAGGATGCTCGGGCTCGAGACGATCGCGAAAATGCCGAGCAGTCCCATCACCGCGAACCAGATCGCGATGACGGGGCCGAATACGCGCCCCACCTTGGCGGTGCCCTTCGCCTGGGCGGGGAAAAGGGCGGCGAGCACGAGGACCGAGAGCGGAAGTACGTAGGGCAGGAATTTCGGGGAGATCAGCTCGAGGCCCTCGATCGCCGAGAGGACCGAGACGGCCGGCGTGATTATGCCGTCGCTGTAGAGCAGGGCGGCGCCGAGAATGCCCATCAGCGCTATGAACGCGCTGCGCTTCACGCTGCCCTTGGGCAGTTGGCGCGAGACCAGGCTCACGAGGGCCAGAATGCCGCCCTCTCCGCGATTGTCCGCGCGCAGGACGACGCCGAGATACTTCACGCAGACGACGAGGCTTAACGCCCAGATGAGGAGCGAAACGATGCCGATGATGTTGTCGCGGTCCACCGCGATGCCGTGCACGGAGGAGAAGCATTCCCGGAGCGCATAGAGGGGAGACGTTCCTATATCGCCGAATACGACGCCGATCGCGCCCAAGGCAAGCGCGAATCTGCGATGTCTGCCTTCGGCGCCGTCCATTCGGTACTGTAGCCTCTCGGGCTCGGCTTGTTCAACGGGACGAGCCGAAGCGCTCGTTCGCTTTCCGGAGCCGATCCGACAGAAGCTCCGCCAGCCCTCGCGAAACGTCGTCGGACTTGATGTAGAGCTCGAATACCTCCGCCGGAATGACGAGGACGAGGCTTTCGACGTCCGCCCTTGCGGTGGCGCTGCGCGCCTCGCCCTGTATGAGCGCCATCTCCCCGAATATCTCTCCCTTCTCGACGGTCGCCAACCGAAGCTCGCCGTCGGCCGTGGGAATGTATATCCCGATGCCGCCGCGTTGCACGAAATAGGCCTCTCGCCCTCCCTCCCCGGCGGAAAACACCTTCTCGTCCCGGGCGTACGATCGACCGTAGAGGCGGATGAGCCGCTCCGGTTCGGCGAAGAGGCTCCTTTCGATGCGCGGCGCCGAGGGCGAGCGCAAACAGCGTTGGTAGCGCACGAAGAGGAGGGCGTCGAAGTGCTCCTCGACGTAGACGACCTCCGCGAAGATGAAGAAGAGACAAAAGAAAATATACACGTTCGCCAGGAGCACGATGAGGTTCCCGAAGATGCCGTAGAGGAGATTGTATCGCGCTTCGCTCATGAAAAGGCCGAAGACGCTCGAGAAGGCGAAAGTCGCGAGGACGCAGAGAAGGGCCGACGCGAAGGCCACCCTTCGCGGGGGGCGCTCCGATGGGGCAATGCGGTAGTTCATGTAAACGAAGGCGAGGAGCACCGCCGGCGGCGCCGCGTGGGCCGCGCCGTGTATCGCCTCGCCGAAGAGGGCGCCGGGCCCGAAAGCTCCGGCCAGGAAGCGCGTCGCCTCCGATGCGGCGATTATCGCGACGACGGCTACGAGGACCACCAGCTCGAGAAGAAAACCGAGCAGGTTCTCGTGGATAACGCCGCTTTTACCCGAGGTCGCCCAAATGACCCGTATGCCGCGCTGGATCGTCACGATGAGGAGGCGAGCCGAATAAAGAAGGCTTAGAGCCCCTATCCCTGCCGCGAGTCCGCCCAGGGGCCTCCCGAAAAAGGCTTTCACATCGTCGGTTGCCGCCATCGTGCCGAGAAACGAGGCCACCGTGCGCTCCGCCTCGGCGAGGGCGCTCGGCCTCGCGCGTAGAAGGGCCGACGCCAGGCCGAGCGCAAGGAGGATCATGGGAATCGCCGAGAGGAGAAACGCGTAGGCCCCCGCCGCCGCGTGGTTGGCGAGCTCGTGCTCTCCGTAGCGTTCGAACGCGAAAACAAGCCGTTGGGCGAGGGCCGTCGCGGCCCGCCTCGTTCTTTTCATAGTAGGTACTGTCGCGCATGCGCGGAGTCGGCGCAAGGCGTGCCGTGCGGGACGTTGACAGCTGCGGAGAGCCAACACAAAATATAGATATGCGTAAATCCATTATCGCTTTTTTCGTCCTCGCCTCTTTCGTCGCCGTGCTCGCCCTCTGGGCGCTGCCCTCCGAAAATGAGGCGCGAAAACGCATCATCGATACGGCCCAGTCCTTCAAGGGCGTGCCCTACGTCTACGGCGCCGAATCGCCCGAAGCCTTCGATTGCTCGGGCTTCGTGCAGTACGTGTATGCCCACGCCGCCGACATCGCGCTGCCGAGGAATTCCAAGGGGCAGTGGGCCGCCGGAAAGCCGGTCGAGAAAAGCGCCGCCAAGGCAGGGGACATCTTCGTCTTCGATACGGTCGGCGGCGGCGGCCCGAGCCACGTCGCGATATTCCTCGGCGGGGATTCGATGATCCACGCGATTTCCGAAGGACCGAAGACCGGCGTCGTCGTCTCGCCCATAACCGACCGTTATTTCGGGCCGCGCCTTATCGGCGCGCGGTATTTTATCGTATCTGTCGTACCGAGCGAGTCGACTGCGGCCGCCGTTCCCGCGCAGGTGGCCGTCAAGCCCGCGGCGCCGGCCGCCGTTCCCGCGCAGGTGGCCGTCAAGCCCGTGGCGCCGGCCGCCGTTCCCGCGCAAGTGGCCGTCAAGCCCGCGGCACCGGCCGCCGTTCCCGCGCAAGTGGCCGTCAAGCCCGCGGCACCGGCTGCCAATCCGACGGCCGGTGCGCCGGAGACCCCTGTCACCTCCGCCAAGACGGAAGAACCCGCCAAGCCGGCCGCTCCCGTCGCCGTGGTCAACGACGAGCCCCCGGTCTCCCAGGTCGGCTTCGTCCTAAAACCGACGCCCGAAGTCTTCACGGATAAAATCCCCGCCGCGACCGGCACGGCCATCGCCTTTACGATCACCAACGGCACCGGCAAGAGCGGGGTGTTCCACGTATTTTTCTATAAGGCCGACGTGGATTTCAGGAAGACCAATATCCTCCGAGAGGATCGTGAGATGATTCAGGCCGGGGGGAGCGTGGAGATCGCGCCCTACCTTTTCACCGAACCGGGGATCTATCGTCTCAACGTCAAAACGGCCGACAACACCCAGCTTATGCAACGCAGCTGGAAGGTAGTGGACATCAAGGGTTGATTCGCAGGCGGGTCCATACACCTAAGTCCATTACAAACTTTTCACGAAATCGGCGAAGCGCCGCAGGTCTTCGACGGCTATGGGATGCGCGGCTTCGAGTTTCCTGAGAATGAAGTCGAGACGGTCCCAATCGTACTCGAGTTCGAAATAATACCTACGGAAGTGGCGGAATTTCTGCAGCTCGAGGAGGGCACCGTAATTCCCTTCGGAAACCGCGGGAATTCGCGCGCCCGCGATCTTCAAGGTCATTTTCAGAAGCAGCTCCGAGTGCCACTTGGCCGTTTCGAGGTGATTCTCGAAGTGTTGGGATATTTTCTGGAACGCCGTTTCGAGGCATGTGTAATAGTTTTCGATCAGTCCCGCGACGAGGACGGCCGCGTTGCCCGTCCTTCCGAGGAGTGGCACGTCATGCTCCATCGCGAGTGCGAGCGACGAATGGATGCGCTCGATGAGTATCAACTGCTTCTCGATGATCCCGACGAGCTCAGCGTTCCGATGATCGTTCATAAACGAGCCTTCCGGTTTTCCGAATGTAGTCGGCGTTTTCGCTTCCCACTTTTTCCAATTCCACGATATCGAGCGGGAATTCCGATATCTGCATGACGTCTCCGAGTAAGGCGAAGAACTCTTCCGGTCCATCCAGGCCTTCGACGGCTACATCGATGTCCGATAACTCGCTGAATTTATTCCTGTCGAGGAGGGAGCCCCATTGGTAGACCCTCCGCGGCGAATGACGCGCAACGATTCGTTCAACGATAGCGTCGAAGTCGGTCCTTGCGCGCTCGAATCGAAGGTCGAGCGCGACGCGGCGTCGCTCCTCTTTTGTCGCGAGGAAGGCTCGGACGGCGTTCAAGTCTATATCGAAGGAAGAATCGCCCATGCTCTGAGTATAGATGAATTTCCGACTCGGGGAAATAGCGGGGGACTCGACTTCCTGAGCCAGGGCGTCGTGGATGCGGCTGCTTCCCCCTCGGTTGACGGAAGTACCGGGCAATGGTACAAACGAAGCACCGTGCATGCATACAAAGCCCTCGCCCTCGCGTCCGTTGAAAGGGGGGCTTTATGAGCGCCGAAAAGGAGATGCGTAAATGATTGATCTCAAGAAGTTCGAGTTTTGGTTCGTGACCGGCAGCCAGGACCTCTACGGCGCCGACGTCCTCAAGAAAGTAGACGAGCATTCGAAGACGATGGTCCAGACCCTGGACCCGGGGCTTCCCTGCAAGCTGATCTGGAAGCCCGTCGTGAAGGGACCCGACGCCATCCTCAGCCTCGTCCGCGAGGCCAACGCCAACCCGAATTGCGCCGGAATCATCACGTGGATGCACACTTTCAGCCCCTCGAAGATGTGGATCGCGGGCCTCGTCGAGCTGCGTCGCCCGCTCTGCCACCTCCACACTCAGTTCAACCGCGACATCCCCTGGGACTCCATCGACATGGACTTCATGAACCTGAACCAATCGGCCCACGGCGACAGGGAGCATGGTTTCATCGGGGCGCGATTGCGCCTGCCGCGTAAGATTGTGGTCGGTCACTGGGAAGAGCCGGCCGTTCGCGAGAAGCTCTCCGGTTGGATGCGCGCCGCCTCGGCCTTCGCCGACGGGCGAAGCCTCAAGGTGGCGCGTTTCGGCGACAATATGCGGGAGGTAGCCGTCACCGAAGGCGACAAGGTCGAGGCTCAGATCAAGCTCGGCTGGTCCGTCAACGGCTACGGCGTGGGCGACCTGGTCAAGGCCGTGAACGCCGTCTCTGACGCCGATGTCGACAAGCTCATGAAGGTCTATGCCGACGAGTACGAGATCGCCGCCGACGCCAAGTCGGGAGCGGGCCTGGAGCGCGTGCGAGAGCAGGCCCGCATCGAGCTCGGCATGAAGAGCTTCCTCGAGGCCGGCAAATTCGGCGCCTACACCGACACCTTCGAAGACCTGAGCGGCCTTCCCCAACTGCCCGGCCTCGCCTCGCAGCGCCTCATGGCGGCCGGCTACGGCTTCGGCGCGGAGGGCGACTGGAAGACCTCCGCCCTCGTGCGCGCGATGAAGGTCATGGCCTCCGGTCTCGGCGGCGCCTCCTTCCTCGAGGATTACACCTACAACTTCGATCCGGCCGCGCAGTCCGTCCTCGGCGCCCACATGCTCGAGGTCTGTCCCTCGATAGCCAAGGGCAAGCCCAGGCTCGAGGTCCATCCCCTCGGGATCGGCGGCAAGGCCGATCCCGCGCGCCTCGTCTTCGCCGGCGAGGCGGGTCCCGCCCTGAATGCCACCCTGGTCGACATGGGCGGCCGAATGCGCATGATCGTCAACGAGGTCGACGCGATCGAGGCCAAGTCCATGCCGAAGCTCCCGGTCGCGCGGGTCCTGCTGAAGCCCAGGCCGGACCTCGCGCGCGCGGCCGAGTGCTGGATCATCGCCGGCGGAGCCCACCACACGGGCTACTCCCGCGTCGTCAAGATGGAGTGGATGCGGGACTGGGCCGAGATGGCAGGCATCGAGTTCCTCCTCATCGGCGCGAAGACCGATCCCGAGGAGCTACGCAAGGAGATCCGCTGGAACGAGATCGGCTACAGGCTCGGGCTGTGATAAAGGCCCTGGAAAAAAGTGATGCGTAAATTCGACACGCTCCGCGAGGAGGCCTTGGCGGCCAATCTCGAGATAGCCAGGCTCGAGCTAGCGATACTCACGTGGGGCAACGCTTCGGCCTTCGACCCCGCGGCGGGCGTCTTCGCGATCAAGCCCTCCGGCCTCGAGTATTCCGAGCTGGGGCCGGAGAGCATGGTCGTCGTGGACCTCGAAGGGAAGGTCGTCGAAGGAAAGCTGAGGCCCTCCTCCGATACGAAGACTCACTTGGTCCTCTACCGCTCCTTCGAGGGCATACGCGGGGTCTGCCATAGCCACTCGCCCCATGCCGTGGCATGGGCACAGGCGCGGAAACCCATCCCCTGCCTCGGCACGACCCACGCCGACCAGACCGCAGGCGAGATCCCCTGCACGGCGATGATCAGCGCCGAGGCACTCGCAATGGATTACGAGATGGGCACGGGCGAGCTCATCGTCGAGACCTTCAGGGGCCGCAAGCCCCTGGAGGTTCCGATGGTCATAGTCGCCGGCCACGGCCCCTTTACCTGGGGCAAGAGCGCGATGGACGCGGTGCGATGCGCCGCCGCCCTCGAGGAGGTCGCGCGCATGGCCATACTTACCTACCGAGTCGACCCGGCCGCCGCGCCTTTGCCGGAGCACGTTATGCGCAAGCATTTCGAGCGCAAGCACGGGCCCAAGGCTTATTACGGCCAGGCGAAGTAGAAAGGCGAAGATGCCTTTTCCCTGCGCTACCGCAGGGCCTTGACCGCCTCGGCCTCAACGGCCAGTCCCCGCTTGTACCGCTCGAAGAATACGCGGAAACCTTCCACGTCCCGCGGATCGGGCCGAACGGGCTTCCCGATGCTCGCGGCGATGCGCTCGTCCAGGTAATCTGACAGCGATTGGGCGGCGTTCTCTCGTACCAGGTAGGCGGCCAGGAGAGCCATGCCCCAAGCGCCGCCCTCGCCTGCGGTCGCGGATAGGCTGACGGCCGTATTCGTCGCCGCGGCCATCATCCGCTGGCCCGTATCCCCGCTCTTGAAGAAGCCGCCATGGCCGCGAATCCCTTCGATGACTACGCCCTCTTGCTCGGTAAGTATGTCCAGTCCGGTCCTCAGCGCGCAGAGGGAGGTGAAAAGCAGCGACCTGATGAAATTTTCGATAGTGAAGGCGCTATCCGGCTTGCGCGCGAACAAGGGGCGGCCTTCGGTGAACCCGGTGAGGTGCTCGCCGGAAACGTAGCTGATGGCCAGGAGTCCGCCCGCGTCGGCGTCGCCCTGGAGCGCGAGCGGCATGAGCCTGGCGTAGAGATCCTCGACGCGCGTCGCCACTCCCAGGGCCTTCGTCGCCTGTCCGAAGAGGTTCATCCACGCGTCGAAGTCCGAAGAGCCGTTATTCGAATGGGCCATTCCGACGAGCTTTCCCTCGGGCGTCACGACGATATCGATTTCTTCGTGTACCTTCGAGAGTTTCTTCTCCAATACGAACATCGCGAATACCGAGGTTCCCGCCGAGACGTTTCCCGTCCGCGACCGCACGCTGTTGGTGGCTACCATTCCCGTGCCCGCGTCTCCCTCGGGAGGGCAGAGGGGAATGCCGCTCTCCAGCTTGCCCGAAGGATCCAAGAGCCTCGCGCCCTCGGCGGTCAACTTGCCGGCGGGACGGCCGGCGGGAAGGACCTTCGGGAGGATGTCCAGGAGCTTCCAGGCAAAGCCGCGGGGCGCGACGAGAGAATCGAACTTCGCGACTCTCGCGGCGTCCCAGTCGACCGTATCGGGATCTATGGGGAACATGCCCGAGGCCTCCCCGACTCCCATCACTTTCTCGCCCGTGAGCATCCAGTGCACGTAACCGGCGAGGGTGGTCAGGTAGGCGATCCTCGGCACGTGTTCAAGGTCTTCGAGGATGGCCTGATACAGGTGGGCGACGCTCCAGCGCTGCGGGATGGCGAAATCGAAAAGCCGAGTAAGCTCGGCGCAGGCCTGGCCGGTGATGTTGTTCCGCCAGGTCCTGAACGGGGCGAGCAGTTCCCCGTCCTTGTCCAGCGCGATGTACCCGTGCATCATTCCGCTGAAGCCCATCGCGGCGAAACGCTTCAGCTCCACCGAATACTTTGCGCGCGCGTCCTCCACGAGCGAAGCGTAGCAGCCGGCGACGCCCTTCCACACCTCGCTTAGGTCATAGGTCCATATCCCATCCTTGAGCTGATTCTCCCATCCATAGGACCCCGACGCCAGAGGCCTGCTGTCCGGAGCGATGAGGGAGGCCTTTATGCGGGTCGAGCCGAACTCGATCCCGAGTATCGCCTTTCCGGCTTCCATAAGTTCGATATTCTCCCGGAGTTGCGCTTTATCCTGGTTCATCCGATACTCCTCGATCGTTCGGAGATTCTGTTCGCGCCCAGGCTACTCCCCGCGTCTCGGGTTGTCAATTGAGATTGTCGCGCGGCCCTTTTCGTTCACATGACGCGTATCAGCAGCATGTACAGCGCCGTGCCTCCGAGTATGCTGACCAGCGAATTGCGCTTCCATAGATGAAGGCCAGCCACGACGAGGCCCGAGACGATCGCCGGTATGCCGTAGGGAGCCTTCGCAAAATCCACGGCTTTGTACGATCCGAGCACCAGGACCGTCATGATCATCGGCGGAATGTAGACCTGGAGGAAGTCGAGGATGGCGGGCGGACGGCGCCTCATGAAGAAGAGGAAGGGCGTCGCACGGCAGAGGAGGGTGACGGCGGCCATCGCCAGGATGGCGCCTACAATGTACGGGCTCATGAGAGGGCCTTCCTGAATGGGAGGATGCCGATTATCGAGGCGAGGATCGCGACGATGAGGAGGTTGGCGGGGCCGACCAGCAGCAAGGAGCCGCCGGTCGCGATCGTCGCGACGAGGTAGGGCGCCGCCTTTTTGACCGAGCGCGTCTGCTCGATCAGGAGGACGATGAAGAGGGCGGTCAGGGCGAATTCCATGCCTCTGCCGTCGAAGCGGACGAGGCCTCCGACGAGGGCGCCGACGACGCTGCCGATCACCCAGTACGATTGATCCAGGGCGGACACGGCCGCGTAGAAGGACTCCCGGTCGACGCCCGAGGGCGGCGCGACGGTGGTGAGGATGCCGTAGGTCTCGTCGGTGAGAGCGAAGACCAGATAGGCCTTGAAGCGCCTGCAGGCGCCGTAGCGATCCAGGAGGGAGAGCCCGTAGACCATGTGCCGCGCATTGATGACGAGGGTTAGGATGGCGATCTGCGCGATGCCCATACCTGAGGCGAGGAGGCCGACTGCCATGAACTGGGCGGCGCCGGCGTAGACCACGAGGCTCATGATTAGCGCCAGCCACCAGGGCTGGCCGGATTTTACGAGAAGTATGCCGAAGGCGAAGCCGATCGTGACGTAGCCGAGGAGGACGGGGATGCTGGCCGAGAATGCCGGCCTTAGGGCCGAAGCGCCGCGATGGGCGGCGCCGTTGCTGTCCATAGAGGCCGAATATACAATGGGTACCGCGGCCGCTTCAATGGCATAGACGATCGCGGGTTCAGGCCTTATCGCAGCCCCAGCTCCTTGAGCTTGCGCGACAGGTTGTTGGGCAATAGGCCGAGGAGCTCGGCGGCCCGGGCTACGGAGCCGCCCGCCTCGGCGAGGGCCCTGCCCACGTAGGCGCGCTCGAATATCTCTTTGGCCTCGGCGAGGTTTTTAATCGCTTCGTGTCCCCCTTCCTCCGGTAAGCCGGGATGGGGCGCTTCCGCCTTCAAGGAAGCCTGCGCCGGCGGCGATGCCTCCAGGCCCGCGATATAGCCCGCGCCGATAGTCGTCCCCGGTGGCGCCAGCCAGAGGGCCCTCTCCAGGAAGGCGCGGAGCTCACGCACGTTGCCCGGCCAGGGCCTCGACTCCAAATAGGCAAGGGCGCTTTCTCCGATCGTCGGGGCGTCGTGGCCCATCTGCGAGCGTATCGGCGACGCGAGGAATTCGGCGAGGCCGCGTATGTCCTCGCGCCGCTCGGCGAGGGAGGGAAGGACGACATGGGCTTGAGCGAGGCGCCAGTACAGGTCCTCGCGGAAGCGCCCGGCCGCGATCTCGCCGCGGAGGTCGCGGTTCGTCGCCGCTACGATGCGCGCGTCGGCGCGGCTGGCCCTATCGGCCCCCACCGGCTGTATCTCGCCGGTCTCGACCGCCCGGAGGAGGGCCGCTTGCAGGCTTAAGTCCAGCTCCCCGACTTCGTCGAGGAAGAGGGTGCCGCCGGAAGCCGTCTCGAAGTAGCCGGGGCGGTCGGAGCTTGCACCCGTGAAGGCGCCTTTCCGCGAGCCGAAGAAGGCGCTCTCCGCCAGATCCGGCGGTATCGCAGCGCAATTCACCGGCACGAAGGACCCCTGGGAGCGCGGCGAGCAGAGGTGTATCCAGCGCGCGACCAGTTCCTTGCCGGAGCCGGTCGGGCCCGAGACGAGTATCGAGAGCGGCGACGCCGCCGTCTTGCGCGCCGTCGTGAAGGCGGCCGTCAGCGTGGAGCCCTTTCCGATGTAGACGTGCTCCTCGAGCCATGCCTCACTGAAGGCGTCGAGCCTGCGCAGGGCGGCGGATTCGCGCTCGAGGTTGCGCAGGATGGCGAGGAGGCGGTCGGTGTCCAGGGGTTTCTCGAGGAAGTCGTAGGCGCCCTTCCGTACCGCGGCGACGGCGTCTTTGACGGTGCCCTTGCCGGACATCATGATGATGGGCGAGGCGAGGCGCCGCTCCGAGGCGAAGTCGAGCAGGGAGGCGCCATCCTCGGTCCCGATGTAGACGTCGACCAGCGCCGCACCGAAAGGCGCGGCTGACTCCAAAGCCGACGGGCCGCCTTCCATCAACGCGGAGCGGGCCGCGGCCAGGTCCTCCACCCCGACAGCCTCGTGGCCCGAAAGCTCGAGGAAGGTAGCGATGCCCTTGCGAACGTTCTCCTCGTCGTCGACCACGAGCACTCTCATATACCTTCCTTTCCGGCCTGCGCGGGCGGGGACTCGCTTTTGCGGAGCAATGTGACGCGAAGGCCGAGTCCGCCGGCCCCGGTTGCGAAGGGTTCGAGCCCGCCGCCCTGCGACGCCAGTATGCGCCTTACGAGAATAAGGCCCAGCCCCGTGCCGGTTGGCTTGGTGCTGATTCGCTCGACGCCGAGTCTCGGGATACATTCGAGGTCGATTCCGCTATTGGAGTCGAGAACGGTGACGATCGTCTTCTCGCCGTCGACGGCGATGCGCGCCTCGATCGAGACGGGGGCCCCGGAGTCCTGCGACGCTTCGATCGAGTTGGCGAAAAGGTTCCAGAAAGCCTGCTCGATGAGGCCGCGGTCCCCGGCAACCTTTTGTCCTGAGGAGCCGATTATCGCCACAGACGCGCCTGAGCGCTGAGCCCTGGCCGCGCAGTCCTCGAGGATGGCGCGAAGATCGGCCTCGGTCGAGCCGCCGTAGGCGTCGAGACCCGCCGGGGCGAGGTCGCGGAAACGGTCTATGAGTGCGCGCAACCTTTCCGCCTCGGCACGCGCTATCCCTAGGCTCTCGCGCGCGAGGGCTATGTCGCGGTCGGGGCCGCTGCGGGGCAGGGCGCCGCCCTCGCCCAGAGCGAGGCGCGCGTTTTCCACGGCGAGGAGAACGGCCGAGAGCGGATTCTTGAGCTGATGCGCGAGGAAGGACGCGACCTCCTTCCATCCTTCGAGCCTCGCCGCATCCCCGAGCCTCCGCTCCTGTTCCGCCGCCAGGTCGAGGAGCTCGTTCAATGCGCTTGCCACCGCGTCGAGGTCGGGGTCGGCGGAGCGCGGGAATCGGCGAGTTCTGTCGCCCCTGGCGACATCGCCCTGGGCGACGAGGACGCCCGCGGCGAGCTCGTCCAGGCCCTTGGTGATGATGCGCGAAAAGAGGTAGAAGGCGACGGCCGCCGCCGCGAGGACGGCCCCGAGTATGGCCGTCACCTGGAGGGCGAGACCGACTACCGCGTCCTTCCCCATGACCCGGCCCTCGGCGAGGAGGGCGCGCGCCGCGATGAGCGATTCCGTCGCATCCTCGAGACGGACCGACTCGTCGGCGCCGGCATCGATCGCGCGCCTGGCCGCGGCCCCGAGGAGGGCCTCCGCCTCGGCGGGGACGCGCCGAGCGGCGTCGCGGCCCACCGCCCCGTAGATCGCCGCGACGCCGACGGCCATCACCGCGACGCCTATGCAGGCGAAGAGGATGGCGAAGCGCGCTCTCGTGCGCACTAGCGCCCCCCTTCGGCTCGCCGACCGTAGGCGAGCACGGCCCGCGGCCCATGGTAGTTCCACAGCATGGGTGCGTCGTGCCATGCGCCGCGCGAGTCGATGATGCCGATTTCGGCGCGCACGACGACTCGCGTCCCCTCCGTCGCCTCCGTCGCGCGACAGAGCTCGAGGATGGGCAGCTCCGATGCGAGGGTCATCGCCGCCTGCAGATCGACGAGGGAGGCCGTCTTGCCGCCTTCGAAGGTCACGTCGTAGAGGCCCGTGCGGAGGTCGTAGCGCAGGGACCGCGTCTCCACGGCGCCAAGCTCGCGGCCGCCCAGGGCCTCCGCCAGCGCGGTAAATCGCAGCGCCACCCGCGTGCCCGTCTCGATGAGCTCCCGCGCGCCGGGCGCGAACGCGTTCTCGACCCGTGCGCTTACGACGAGACGGCCTCCGCTCGAGGGATCGCCCATCAGGGCGACCCGAGCCAGGAGGCAGGGGTCGGGCTGGCCCGAGGCGAGGCCGAGCGCTATGCCGATCGAGAGGAAGAGCCTGCGGAGCGCGTCGCCCATCGCCTAGTCGGGCCTATCTTCCCGTGCCGTAGAGAGCGTCGCGGGTTGTGAGGTAGCGGTCGTAGAGCCGCTCCTCGGGAGTCTTCCGGAAGAGGTCAACGATGCTTCCCGCCATCCACCAGGACGAGTTGCCCATCGTCGTGAGCATGTCCTTGCCCCAAGGGTTTCCCTGTGCCAGATTGACTCCCGCCTGTATCCCGCCCGCGAGAAGAGGGACTACCAGCCCGACCACGAAGGACGTTATGCGCCTTTCCCTGCCGCGGTCGGCCTGGTAACGGAGGACCGAGACGGCCATCGCCTCCTGCACCTCGGGGTCCCTCTCCTGGAAGACGTCGGCGTAGATCGCGCGGTAATCCTTGATCGGGATCGACTGGACGATGAGGCCGGCGAGGACGAGGGCGCCTCCGCCGATACCGAGGCCCATCGTGAGGTTCTGCTTGAGACTCGGATCCATCGGCGAGCCCGACAGGTTGTTCGAAATCGCGTCGCCCTCGTACCAGGTGAGGGCCGCGCCCCCGAGCGAGACGGCGCCGATGCCAAACAGGAATCCTTCGCCGATGGCCTTGCCGTGTTTGGCATCGGCCATGTAGTTGTCCGCCCAGGTCGAGAACAGGTGGTAGGCCACCTGAGGTTTGCCATAGGGGTAGCTGGGGGCAGGGAGGGATTGGGCGAGGGCAGAGAGGGACCACAGGCAGGCGATAAGGATGGACAAAAGTATGCGACGCATGGGAAACCTCCAATTAAATGTCTGCCTGGTCTATCGCAATCTCCATGCCACATTTTCACGAAATAGTAACGAAAAATAAATCCATATAGTATAAGGAAATTGTATGATCATTATCTGAGGGGCGTTAATCCATCTGCTATCAGTTTAGATAGAACTATCGATCATGATACTAGCACGGTTCTGGCTTGCTATCAAATTTGATACAAGATATATATAGGGCCTATCGGGATCCCCGGCAGGTTGTTGAAAAACTCGAAGCTTTTCAACAACCTGTTAGGCCCCGGCCTGCAGCGGCAGCCCCTCCCAGAACTCCGCCGCGTACCGCGCCGGTTTCTCGGGCACTGGAGGCGCCGGAGGGTGGGCGGCGTCCCACTCGCGCTTCCGCTTGCCCTTGAGAAACTTTTCGGCGACGCTGGGAAAAAGCTCGAGAAGGAGCTCCTCCTTCTCGTCGACCGCCAGGGATACGCCGCCCAATTCGACCAAGGCGAGGTTGGGCTGCTTGCGATAGGTCGAGGTGTCGTAGGGCGTCTCATCGCGGATGCCGCATATTTTCTGGCGGAAGGCGGGGTCTATCGGCCAGGGCGTCTTGCCGTAGGAGCCGCGCACGAGTTCGGCGAAGTTCTTGGAGACGTTCGTGTAATAGGATTTGCCCAGGGCCAGGTCGACGACGCAGTTGACCGCCTGCACTCCCACTATCTGGCTCGTCGGAGTGACGAGGGGCGGGAGACCGCAGTCGAGACGCACCTTCGGCACGAGGGCGAGGACTTCGCCGACTTTATCTTCGAGCTTGGCTTCTTTGAGCTGGGTGAGCATGTTCGTGTACATTCCGCCCGGTATCTGCGCCTTCTGCACGATTCCGTCCGGGGCCGGATAGTGGAAACGCTCCTCGATTTTCCAGCACAGCTCGAGGACGCGCGCCGCCTTTGCGGCGGAAAACTTACCGCTGGCCGTCTCGAGGGCGAGGTCGAAAAGCCTCACGTCCTCGCTCGGAAGCACGTGCTTCGAAAGGTCGAGGATGGGCGGGTGGTTTCCCTTGTATTGATCGAAGGCGGAGAGTTCGGCCCGGAAGGATCGGAGCTGCGTGTCTATCGCGGCGACGGCGGCCTTGTCGACGCCCGTATCGCGGCCCATCCGGTCGGCGAAGAGCTGGACGATTTCGTAGGCCGGCGCGGCGGGGCCGCCCGACCAGGACAGGATGACAGTGTCCACGATATCGGCGCCCGCGACCATCGCCATGAGGATGGAGGCGACGCCGAAGCCCGGCGTACAGTGGGTGTGGAGGTCGACGGGAAGTCCCGTCTCGCTTTTGAGGAGGCGCACGAGCTCGTAGGCCCGAGCCGGCTCGATGAGGCCCGCCATGTCCTTGATCGTGATCATGTCGGCGCCGAGGGCCGCAAATACCTGGGCTTTTTCGACGAAGTAACGGTCCGTGAATATGGTCCCCGGCAGGCGCCTGCCCCTGATCGCGGCTGAGAATCTCCGGGCGCGCGTGAAGGGCGGGTCGGTCGTATAGCAGATGGCGCAGTCGGCCAGGCCGCCCGCCTCTTTCACGAAGCGGATGGAGCTCTCCATGTTGTCCGGGTCGTTGAGGGCGTCGAAGATGCGCATGATGTCCACGCCCGAGCGCACCGCGTTGGAGCAGAAGCCTCGAATTACCGAATCGGGGTAGGGGCTGTAGCCGAAGAGGTTGCGGCCCCTCGAGAGGGCAGTCAGTTTGGAGAAGCCGTCCATCTCGGCCTTGATTGATTCGAGCCGAGTCCATGGATCCTCGTTCAGGTAGCGCATGACGGAGTCGGGGACCGCCCCGCCCCACACCTCCATCGCGTAGAAGCCGGCCTTCTTATATAAAGGCAAAACCCTGTCCACCTGGGCTTGGGTCATGCGCGTCGCAAACTGGGACTGCTGTCCGTCGCGGAGGGTCAGGTCACGGATCTTGAGGGGGGGGGCCATGGTTACTCCTTCATTATAAGCTATCATTTTTACATACTTACCACAAATGTCAAGACCTGATATATCAATTGGATATTTGCTTTTGACAAAGTGACCGGGCCTCGAATATACTGCCCCTACCATTCTATGAGCGATCAACCAAAGAAGACGTACGTGCACATCGTGCGCGAGCGATATTGTAAAGGCTGCAATATCTGCGTGGCCTTTTGCCCCAGGCATGTCCTTGCCCTAAAAGGGGCTAAGGTCTGGGTCGAGCATCCCGAGCTCTGCATAGGCTGTAGACTATGCGAGCTCCGTTGTCCCGACTTCGCCATCGAAGTCCACGAGAAGGGCGAAGAGGGAGATGGCGGCGTAAACGGCGGCGATCTGGATTTCAGCATTCCCCCGGAGGCCATGCATGACTAGGAACGCGAAACTCATGCAGGGCAACGAGGCCTGCACGATCGGAGCGCTCGCGGCGGGGCTCCAATTTTACGCCGGCTACCCGATAACGCCCTCGACCGAGATAGCCGAGCTCTGCGCCGAGGAGCTGCCCAAGGTGGGAGGCAAATTCATACAGATGGAGGACGAGATAGGCTCGATAGCCGCCTGCATCGGCGCCTCCCTCACCGGAAAGAAGGCCATGACCGCGACGAGCGGCCCCGGCTTTTCCCTCATGCAGGAGTGCCTCGGCTACGCCTCCCTCACCGAGGTGCCCATCGTCATCGTGGACGTCCAGCGCATGGGGCCGAGCACGGGAATGCCGACGAGCCCCGCCCAGGCCGACCTCATGCAAGCGCGCTGGGGCACCCACGGCGACCATCCCGTAATAGTCCTCGCGCCCGGCGGCGTCAAGGAATGCTTCGAGCTCACCTTCAAGGCCTTCGACATAGCCGAGACCTGGCGCGTGCCGGTCATCGTCCTCATGGACGAGATAATCGGCCACATGCGCGAGAAAGTGGTCCTCCCCGATCCTTCCACTCTGAGGCCCCTGCGCCGAGCCGCTCCCTTATCCCCCGGAGGCTACAAGCCCTATGCCGCCGACGGCGACGGAGGAGTTCCCCTGATGGCGCCCTTCGGCGAGGGCTACCGTTGGCACGTGACCGGCCTCTTCCACGACGAGTCGGGCAGGCCCTCGGGCAGGAGCGAGGTGGCGGACGCTCTTATGCGGCGCCTCGCGCGCAAGGTCGAGAAGGCCGCACCCCTCATCGAGGAGCACTTCGAGGAGTCCCTCGAGGACGCGGAGATCGTCGTGATCTCCTTCGGCTCCTCGGCGATGTCGGCCTTGAGCGCCGTTCGCCGAGCGAGGCGCGAGGGCGTCAAGGCCGGCATGCTCAGGCTTAAGACCATGTGGCCCTTCCCCGACGGGCTGGTGGCCCATGCGGCGTCCCATGCGAAGCGTATCGTGGTGCCCGAGATGAACTTGGGCCAGCTCGCCCTCGAAGTGGAGCGCGCGGTAGGGAATTACGATGGCGGCGCGTCCACCGGACGCGCCACGGTCAAGCGGCTCGGCAAGGTGAACGGCGAGCTCTTCAGGCCCGAGGAAGTGTACGCCTCGATACTGGAGGCCCGATGAATTCGTTCCTAAGCTACTTCAGGCAGGACAGCCTTCCGCATATCTGGTGCCCCGGCTGCGGCCACGGAACGGTGACGGGCTCCCTCGTGCGCGCGATACAGCGCCTCGACCTGGACAAGAACAAGGTCTGCATCGTGTCGGGCATAGGCTGCTCCTCGCGCGCGGTGGGCTATCTCGACTTCGACACCCTGCACACGGCCCACGGGCGCGCGCTCGCCTTCGCGACGGGCATAAAGCTCAGCAGACCCGAGCTCAAGGTGATCGTGATGACGGGCGACGGCGACTGCACCGCGATTGGCGGCAACCACTTCATCCACGCGGCGCGGCGCAACATAGACATCACGACCATCGTGATGAACAACAACATCTACGGGATGACGAGCGGCCAGTACTCGCCGATGACGCCCAAGGGCATGTACGGCACGACGGCCCCCTACGGCAACCTCGAGCGCAGCTTCGACCTCTGCGAGCTCGCGAAGGCGGCCGGCGCGACCTACGTCGCCCGCGCGACCTCCTACCACGTGCCCCTCCTCATCGACCTCATAGAGTCCGCGCTCCGGAACAAGGGCTTTTCGGTGGTCGAGGCCGTCGTGCAGTGCCCCACCTACTTCGGGCGGAAGAACAAGGTGGGCGGCCCCGTCGAGATGCTCAATTGGATCAAGGAAGGGGTGGTCAACGTCAAGGCCGCGGCCTCCCTGCCGCCGGAGAAGGTGGCGGGCAAGAGGCTCATAGGCGAGCTCCACAACGCGCCTGCCCCCGAGTATACCGAGGACTACGACGAGCTCATCGCCAAGGTGCAGCGCACCTACGACAAGTTCCAGGGAGGGCTCTACGGATGCGCGTCGAATTCAGATTGAGCGGATCGGGGGGGCAGGGCCTCCTCCTCGCGGGCATCGTGCTCGCCGAGGCCGCGATCCTCGACGACAGGAACGCGGTCCAGACCCAGAGCTACGGGCCCGAGGCCCGCGGCGGAGCGAGCAAGGCCGAGGTCGTCGTCTCCGACGAGGACATCGACTACCCGAAGGCCACCGACCCGGATTACCTCCTCGCCCTCACGACGGAATCCTACAGGACCTACGGCCCCGCGATGGCCGGTGGACTCATCATCGTCGACGCCTCGGTGCCCCTATCGGCCGATATCCCCGCGCGGACCGTGGCGGTGCCCATACTCGAGACGGCGCGCGATAAGATAGGCAAGAAGATGGTCGCCAACATCGTGGCCCTCGGCGTCCTCGGCGGGCTCTCCAAGGTCGCGAGCCGGGAGAGCCTCGAAGCGGCGGTCAAGAACCGGGTGCCCAAGGGCACGGAGGAGCTCAACATCGGCGCCCTGCGAGCCGGCTTCGAGCTGGCCGAGGTCGCGATGGCCCAGCGCGACGCGCGCAAATCGAGCGTTTCGGGCAAGGCCGAGGCGCTGGAAGACGCGCGCAAGGCCCGGAAGGGGAGGGACGATGGGCGATATAGATAACCTGAGGAAGTCTCTCGAGGCTTGGGAAGAGGGCGTCGAAAAGGCCCTCGCGAAGCATCCGGAGCGCAAGGCCTCCTTCGAGACGGGCTCGGGTGCGGGAGTGGAGCGGCTCTACACGCCTCTCGACCTCGAGAACTCGGGCTATGCCGAGAGCATCGGCCTCCCCGGCGAGTATCCCTTTACGCGGGGCGTGCAGTCGACCATGTACCGGGGCAGGCTCTGGACCATGCGCCAGTACGCCGGCTTCGGCACCGCCGAGGAGTCCAACGAGCGCTATAAATTCCTGCTGGCTCAAGGACAGACGGGCCTCTCCATCGCCTTCGACCTCCCCACGCAGATAGGCTACGACTCGGACCACCCCCTCGCCGCGGGAGAGGTCGGCAAGGTCGGCGTCGCCGTCGATTCCCTCGCGGACATGGAAACGCTCTTCGCCGGCATCCCCCTGGACAAGGTCTCGACGAGCATGACGATAAACGCCCCTGCAGCCGTCCTTCTCGCGATGTACGTGGCGGTGGCCGAAAAGCAGGGAGTGTCGCCTGCCGCGCTCGAAGGCACCATTCAGAACGATATACTCAAGGAGTACGTGGCGCGGGGCACCTATATCTTCCCGCCCGCCCCCTCGATGCGGCTCATCACGGACATTTTCGCCTACTGCGCGAAGGCCGTGCCCAACTGGAACACCATCTCGATCTCCGGCTATCACATCCGCGAGGCCGGTTCCACCGCCTCGCAGGAGGTGGCCTTCACCCTGGCCGACGGTATAGCCTACGTCGAGGCCGCCGTGAAGGTCGGCCTCGACGTGGACGATTTCGGACCGCGCCTCTCCTTCTTCTTCAACGCGCACAACGACCTCTTCGAGGAAGTGGCCAAGTTCCGCGCGGCTCGCAGGCTCTGGGCCCATATCATGCGCGAGCGCTTCGGGGCCGAGAATCCCAAGAGCTGGATGCTGCGCTTCCATACGCAGACCGGTGGCTCGACCCTCACGGCCCAGCAGCCCGACAACAACGTCGTCCGCGTGACCCTGCAGGCCCTCGCCGCCGTCCTCGGCGGCACGCAGTCCCTTCATACGAACTCGCGCGACGAGGCCCTCGCCCTGCCGACCCAGGATTCCGTCCGCATAGCGCTGCGGACCCAGCAGATCGTCGCCTACGAATCCGGGGCTGCCGAAACGGTGGATCCCCTCGCCGGCTCCTACTACGTCGAGAGCCTCACGAACAGGGTGGAGACGGAGGCATTGGCGTACATCCGGAGGATAGACGAGCTCGGCGGCGCCGTAAAGGCCATCGAGGAGGGCTACGTGCAGCGCGAGATACAGGATGCAGCCTACGCCTATCAGAAGCAGGTCGAGTCGGGCGACCGCGTCGTCGTGGGCCTCAACAAGTTCCAGGCGGCTGAGGGCAAGCCCCAGGGCCTGCTCAAGGTGGACCCCACGGTGGGGGAGAGGCAAGCCGCGGCTCTCCGCGCTCTCCGCGCCCGGCGCGACGGCGCTCGAGTCGAGGCCGCGTTGCGCGACATAGATACGGCCGCCCGAGGGAGCGTCAATCTCATGCCCCCCATCCTCGAGGCCGTGCGCGCCTACGCGACGCTCGGCGAGATCTGCGACGCGATGCGAGCCGTCTTCGGCGAGCACCGCCACAGCGCCATTTTCTAAGGGGGGAGGCCATGGAAAGGAAGATACGCGTGCTCGTCGCCAAGCCGGGTCTCGACGGGCACGACCGCGGCGCCAAGGTCGTAGCCCGCGCCCTTCGCGACGCCGGGATGGAAGTCGTCTACACGGGCCTGCGGCAGACGCCGGAGCAGATAGTCCAGGCGGCGATACAGGAGGACGTGGACGTCGTCGCGATGAGCATCCTCTCCGGCGCGCACAACCACCTCTTCCCGAGGGTGATGGAGCTCCTCGCGGCGAAAGGGGCGGACGACGTCCTGGTCCTGGGCGGCGGCGTCATACCCGAGGACGACGTCCCCTTCCTCAAGGAGAAGGGGATAGCGGCCGTCTTCGGGCCGGGCACGCCGACCAAGTCCACTATCGACTTCATCAAGTCCAACTTGAAAAGGCGCTAAAATCAGCGCGATGCAGGCGAGGACGGTTCCCGCGGCCGAGGAAATGGCGCGCAGGATACTCCGCGGCGAAGAGCGAGCCCTGGCGCGCCTGCTTTCCGCCCTCGAGGACGGCGAACCCTGGGCCGGCGTCGCCCTGCGGATTTTACGAAAGGAATCGATCTCAGGCAGGAATCATAATGGCGCCGAACGAAGTTCGGCGGACGAGCCATGCTCGCCGCTGCGCGAGGCGCAGATCGTGGGGATCACCGGGCCGCCCGGCTCGGGCAAGAGCACCCTGGTCGACAAATTGATCGGCGCCTATCGCGAGCGCGGAGAAAGGGTCGCCGTGCTCGCCGTCGACCCCTCGAGCCCATTCTCCGGCGGGGCGATTCTCGGCGACAGGATCAGGATGCAGGGCTCCATTGGCGGCGCCAGGGCCGCGGACGAAGGCGTCTTCATCCGCAGCCTCGCCTCGCGCGGCAGGCTGGGCGGCCTCTCCCGCGCCAGCGCCCGATGCTCCCGCGCCCTCGAGGCGGCGGGCTACGGGATAGTCCTCGTCGAGACGGTGGGCATAGGCCAGTCCGAGGTCGACATAGCCCGCCTCGCGGACAGCGTCGTCCTCGTCACGATGCCCGGCTCGGGCGACGACATCCAGACGATCAAGGCCGGGGTGATGGAGATAGGCGACATATTCGTGGTGAACAAGGCCGACCGCGAGGGCGCGGACAAGACGGTCCGCGAGATACGCGCGATGCTCGAGACCGCGGCTTCCCTGGCCTCCGGCCAAGCCCCGGCATCCTTGGGGGGCCCGGATACCCTCATCGGCCATCATGCCTTCGGCCCGACCCTCGCTTCGGGGCCCGATTACGCGTCCGCGATCCCGCCCGTCCTCAAGACCGTAGCCGAGACGGGGGAGGGCGTCGGCGAGCTGGTCGCTTCCCTGGACGCGCATTGGGCGGGCTTGAAGGAATCGGGCGAGCTCGAGGAGCGGAGGAGGCGAGGGGCGATCGCCGAGGCCCGCGCCCTCCTCTCCGACCGCGTCCTCTCCGAGCTCGAAGCGCTGAAAGGCGGCCTTGAAGACAGGCTCGCCGATGAGATCGTCCGGGGGGAGCGCGAGGCGATGGATGCCGCCGAGATCCTCTTCGATTCTATACGAAAGGGAGACGAGAGATGAAAGCGCTCAAGCTCGATCACGTGGGGATAGCCGTCGACAATCTGGACGAGGCCCTCAAGCTCTATACGGGACTTCTCGGCCTGGAACTCAAGGGCACCGAGGTAGTCGAGGAACAGAAAGTGAAAACCGCCTTTCTCCCCCTCGGGGATACCGAGCTCGAGCTCCTCGAGTCCACCGATCCCGAGGGACCCATCGGCAAGTTCATCGCGAACAGGGGCTCGGGCGTTCAGCACCTCGCCTTTCGCGTGGACGACATCGACGCGGCTCTCGCCGAGCTGAAAACCGCCGGGATGAGGCTCATCGACGAAGTGCCCCGCTACGGGGCCGGGGGAGGGCGGATAGCCTTCCTCCACCCCAAATCCACAAAAGGGGTCCTTGTCGAGCTCTGCGAGCGTAAGGCATAATGACAGAAATCAGGTTTTTGTAAAGGACACGAGCATGGAAGAGAAGATACGCAGGCTCGAGGAGCGTCGCGGCAAGATACTCGGAGGAGGCGGGCCCAAGCGCGTGGCCGCCCAGCACGAGAAAGGCAAAATGACGGCTCGCGAACGGATCGAGGCCCTCCTCGATCCGGGAAGCTTCGTCGAGATCGACGCCTTCGTCGAGCATCGCTGCACCGAGCTCGGAATGGACGAGGTCCAGGCCCCGGGCGAGGGCGTCGTCATCGGCTACGGGATGGTGGACGGCCGCCAGGTTTTCGTCTTCGCCCAGGACTTTACGGTGATCGGCGGCTCCCTCGGCGAGGCCCACGCCAAGAAAATCTGCAAGGCCATGGACATGGCGATGAAGGTCGGCGTTCCGGTCATCGGCATAGAGGACTCGGGCGGCGCCCGCATCCAGGAGGGCGTCGACGCCCTCGCCGGCTATGGCGACATTTTCTACCGCAACACGCTGGCATCGGGGGTCGTGCCGCAGATATCGGCGATAATGGGACCCTGCGCGGGCGGAGCGGTCTATTCGCCAGCCCTGACCGACTTCGTCTTCATGACCGACAAGACTTCCAACATGTTCATCACCGGCCCCCAGGTCATCAAAGCGGTCACCGGAGAGGACGTGAGCGCCGAGGCCCTCGGCGGCGCCACCGTCCACGCCGCGACGAGCGGCGTCGCGCACTTCGCCTTCCCCGACGAGGCGGCCACCATCGCGGGGATCAAGAAGCTTCTCTCCTACCTGCCCCAAAACAACGTCGAGGACCCGCCCCTCGTCGACTCGGGCGACGATCCCTCGCGCTCTGATCCCGAGCTCGCCTCCCTCATGCCCGATCTGCCCAACAAGCCCTACGATATCCGCGACGTCATAGCCAGGGTCTTCGATGCTGCCGAGCCCGGCGGCGCGGGCGATTACTTCGAGGTGCAGAGCCTCTACGCCATGAACATGGTCACCTGCTTCGCCCGCCTCGGCGGGAGGAGCGTAGGCATCATAGCCAACCAGCCCAAGGTCATGGCCGGCGTCCTGGACATCAACGCCTCGGACAAGGCGGCCCGATTCATACGTTTCTGCGACGCCTTCAACATCCCCCTCGTTACCCTGGTCGACACCTCGGGCTATCTGCCGGGCGTCTCCCAGGAGCACGGCGGCGTCATCCGCCACGGGGCCAAGATTCTCTACGCCTACTCCGAGGCGACGGTGCCCAAGCTCACGGTGATCCTCCGCAAGGCCTACGGCGGCGCGTATATCGCGATGTGCAGCCGCCACCTCGGCGCCGACCAGGTCTTCGCCTGGCCCTCCGCCGAGATCGCGGTGATGGGCCCCGACGGCGCCGCCAACATCATCTTCAAGCGCGAGATCGAGGAGGCGGCCGATCCCGCCGCCCAGCGCAAGGAGAAGATCGAGGAGTACAAGGCCGAGTTCGCCAACCCCTACAAGGCCGCGAGGCGAGGCTACGTGGACGACGTCATCGATCCCGCCCAGATGAGGCCTCGCCTCGTAGCCGCCCTGACCATGCTCCTCGGCAAGCGCGAAACCCGCCCGAGCCGCAAGCACGGCAACATGCCGGTGTAAGGACGGTACCTATGCAGCACGCGATCGCCTTGGTCATCGCCGTCGCGGCGGTCATCGTCATTTTCCTCGCCGCGAGAGCGGCCGGCAAGAATTGGCGTCCGTCGTCGCTGCGGTCGTCGCGAAAGCCCGCCGCGACGGCGGGTGCCGAAGGCGAGCTGGTGGCCGTCATCGCGGCGGCGGTGGCCGCGGCGAGCGGCATGGCTGCCGACTCCTTCAAGGTAGTCGGCGTCGAGCCGTCGCCATCGAAGATCGCTCCGTCCTCGATCGATCGGTCTTCGATGGCGAGCGGATTCAATACCCCGCCCTGGGGACACGTCGATAGGTTCGCTCGAAGGGAAGGTTTATGAAGAGCTACAAGATTAGCGTCAATGGACAGAGCTACGACGTCACCGTAGAGGAGGTCGGCGCCGCGAATACGGCCGCGAACGCCCCCGCCGCGCCGCGAGCGGTTCCCGTTCGCGCGACCGGGCCCGCCCCCGTCGCCGTCCCCGCGGCTCAGGCGCCCCGATCCACGGCGGTTACGCCTTCCGGCGCGACGCAGGTCAAGGCGCCCATGCCCGGGACCCTTCTCAGCTACAAGGTTGCCCAGGGCCAGGCGGTCAAGCGCGGCGAGGTCCTGCTGATTCTCGAGGCCATGAAGATGGAGAACGAGATAGTCGTGCCCGTCGACGGCGTTGTGGCCGCCCTGTGCGTGAGCGAAGGAGCCTCGGTCAACACCGGGGACATACTGGTGGAGCTCGCCAGCTGAACATGCCCCGAGGAGTACGCGGCCTAACCATAGCGACTATCCTTCTGTCCGCTCTCGCGGGCCTTATCGGCGCCTCAACGGCAAGTGCCCTGCCGGTCTCCGAGAGCGCGAAGCCCTTCGATTTTGCGGACCGCGCCTTTATCCTCTGCTGGCATACCTTCCTGGGTAAAAAGTCGCTCGAAACCGATTTCGCTCTCGACGAATTGGCCGGCCAACTCGATGAGCTCAAGGCCCTCGGCTACCATTTCATCGGACTCGACGATGCCCTCTTCGGTCGGATAGAAGGCAGCCGCAACCTCGTCGCGACCATCGACGACGGGCACAGGACGATAGCGTGGGCCTACGAAAAAGTCTTCGCCTCGCGCGGGATCAAGCCGGCCCTCCTCGTCTACCCCGCGGTGATCGGCGCGAGCCCCTATTTCCTGAAGATCGAGGCCCTCCAGGCCCTTGTCGCCTCGGGCTGCGCGGTGGGGTCGCACGGCTATTATCACCTCTTCGTCACGGAAAAGCTTTATAAGAGCGATAAGGCCGCCTTTGAAAAGGAGATATTCACGTCGAAGGCGAGGGTGGAGACGATAACGGGCATGCCCTCGTACTTCTACGCCTATCCTTTCGGGGCCTTCGACCAGATCACAAAGGATGAAGTCGCCCGCGCCGGCTTCGAATTCGCCCTCGCCGTCAAGCCGGGCTTCATCTTCGCGGACCCAAGGCTCAACGACCGCTATGAACTGCCCAGGACGGTGGTGCTCCGCAAGGGCTGGGCCGAGCTCGTCGCTTTTCTCGCCCGTAACGCGGGCTCGAGCACGATCACCGGCCCCGAGCCCCAGACCTGGACCGAGAGCGACGAGTTTCCCGCACCGGAGCTGTGGACGGGAGAATCGAAGGCTCGTTAGTCCGTCGCCGTCATTCGAGCCTGGCCATGAGATCGACCATCTCGAGGGCCGTGAGCATGGCGTCCCAGCCCTTGTTGCCGCTCTTCACCCCGGCCCGCTCGAGGGCCTGTTCGAGGGTGTCGCAGGTCAGCACTCCGAAGATGATGGGTCGTCCGCTGCGCAGCGATTCGGCGGCGATTCCCTTGGATACCTCGGCCGCGATGTAGTCGAAGTGGGGGGTGTCGCCGCGGATGATCGCTCCCAGGCATACGACCGCGTCGACGCCTTTCCCGGCCATTCGTCCGGCGACCAAGGGTATCTCGTAGCTTCCGGGGACGCGGACGAGGGTCAGGCTCTTCTCGTCCCCCCCGTGGCGGACGAAGCAGTCCACCGCTCCCTCGATCAATCGTCCCACGATAAGCTCATTGAAGCGCGAGGCGACCAGGGCGATTTTCTTCCCCTCGGCACGCAGCATTCCTTCGATCTGGTTCATCTATTCCCTCCGCATTAAATTGCGTGACCGAGACGGTCGCGTTTGGTTTCCGTGTAGCGCAGATTGTGTGAATTGGTGGGTATTCTCAGGGGGATGCGCTTCGCGACCTCTATGCCATAGCCCTCGAGTCCGGCGACCTTGTCGGGGTTGTTGGTCAGAAGCCGTACCCTGGTGCGGCCCAGAAGGCGAAGCGCTTGGGCAGCCTCCCAGTAGTCGCGCATATCGGGCGGGAAGCCCAGCCGAAGGTTGGCCTCGACCGTGTCCAATCCCTGGTCCTGCAGGACGTAGGCCCGCAGTTTCGCATCGAGGCCGATGCCTCGGCCCTCCTGATGCAGATAAATGATCGCGCCTTCCTCGGCGGCGCCAATCAGGCGCATGCTTTCCTCGAGCTGCTCTCCGCAGTCGCAACGCAGCGAGCCGAACAGATCCCCGGTGCGGCACTCCGAATGGACTCTGACCAAGAGAGCTTCCCCGTCGGTCTTCGGGTCGTCATCGGTCCATCGCGGCTGCTCGAGGGCCTTTCCCCGGGTCAGGAGGATGACGCCTTGCGTCGTCTGCCCGAAGGGCGACGCGACATGGTGGATCGTGAAGGTGCCCCAGCGAGTGGGCAGGGGCGCGCTCGTGAGCGGACTCACCAGCCTCTCCCGCGAACGCCGGTACCGGACGATGTCCGCCACGCTCACCAGCGGAAGACCGAGACTTCGGGCGACGGCCTTCAGGCTTTCGCCGCTGGCCATGCTGCCGTCCGCTTTCATGATCTCGCAGATGACGCCGGCGGGAGGAAGCCCCGCAAAACGGCAGAGGTCCACGGCGGCTTCGGTGTGTCCGCCCCGCTCCAGCACGCCGCCCGGGCGGGCCACGATCGGGAAGATATGGCCCGGCCGCGCGAGGCTTACGGGACGACAGGCGGGATCGGCCAGGGCCCGGAGCGTGGCCGCGCGGTCCGCCGCCGATATGCCGGTGGTGGTGTTTTCGGCGGCATCCACGCTCTCGGTGAAGGCGGTGCCGTGGAGGGCGGGACGCCGATCGTCGACGAGGATTCTCAGGTCGAGGCGCTCCGCGGTGGCGGTATCGATCGCGCAGCAGATGAGGCCTCGTCCCTCACGCGCCAGCAGGTTCACGTCTTGCGCGCCGACGCGAGCCGCCGCTATCAGGAAGTCCCCCTCGCACTCGCGGTCCTCGTCGTCGCTCACGATGACCATTTTACCCGCGCGGATATCCTTCACCGCGCGCTCCACGCGCGCGGTGCCATGTTCCTTCCCCAGTGCTACAATCGGAAAATTCATCGGTACCCCCAAGATTTCAGTCGTTCGATGTCGAGTCGCGGGCTGCCAAGCGCGGAAGTCTCGTTGACCGAGCCCGATCGGAACAGGGCCGCGACGGCCGTGCGGACGTACGAGGCCAGGACGTCGAGCTCGACGTTGACCTCGTCCCCGATCTTCTTGCTCGCGAGGCCCGTCGCGAGACGCGTGTGCGGAATGACGGATATTCTCGCCCCGAAACGGACGCTCTCCGGAGGGCCCGTGAGGCTCTCGATGCCCTCGAGACCGGCCACCGTGAGGCTGATGCCGTCGACCGCGATCGAGCCCTCGACCGCGATCCGGTCGGCCCAGGAAGGATCGAGGTCGATAATCAGGAACCACGCGGCAAGGTCGTCTGCCCCGGACTTGGCCGCCGAGGAGGAGGCCGGTCCCCAGGACCGTATCCGAGCCCTTCCCGTCACGTGCCCCATGACGATGTGGCCATCCAAGCGGCCCCCGGCGGCCAGTGACCGCTCGAGATTGACGCGCCTGCCCCGCCTCATCCCCTGCAAGGTGGTTTTTTCCAGCGTATCCCCGACGGCCTCCGCCTCGAAGGCGTCCCGGCCGCGCGAGGTGACCGTCAAGCACACGCCGTCCACCGCGATCGACTCCCCGACGCTCAAGGCCGGAGCTAATCTCGGACAGAGTACCCCCAAACGCAGACCCGCCGGCGCGATCCGCACCGAGCCGAGCTCGCCGACCTCTTCGATCAGTCCCGTAAACATGGCTGGCGCCCTTTTGAGATCTCGGTCTCGCCGCGCCTCGCGTCGATCCGGGCGAAGCCGGCACCCGCCTCGACGCGGAACTCTTCGAACGCGATTCCCTGATTGGGGGAGAGGATGCCGAGGTCGCCCACGGCGGCGACGCCCTCTCCGAGAATCAGGGGCGCGACAAATACCGTCAAAGCGTCCCATAGTCCGCGTTTCAGAAGCGAGGTGTGGAGGGTCGCCCCGCCCTCCACCATGACCGAGCCGACGCCATCGGCGTACAGCGCGTGAAAGCTTTCCTCCAGATCGGGCAATCCGCTCTCGTCCCCCCCGATTTCGATGACGCGGATCTCGGCGTCGCGGCACTGTCCCAGGGCGGGGCTGGCCGTCGCGGCAAGGACCGTAGTCCCCTCGCGGAGGGAGGGAGAGAAGAGGCGCGCGGCCATGTTCAGGGGCCGCTGACCCGCGAGGACGAGCCTCCGAGGCCCTGCTCGGGTGGCAGACCTGTCCTTTGCGGCGGGACCGTGAACGGCGTTTCCGGCGGAGCGCGGCGTCAATTGCGGATCGTCTACGCGGAGGGTGTTGGCGCCGATCAGTATCGCGTCGTGGCAGGCGCGCAGGTCGTGGGCCGCGTCGCGGGCGGCCTGATTGGTGACCCACCGCGAGGCCCCGCCGCGGCAGGCGATGCGGCCGTCGAGGCTCTGAGCCCATTTGAGGCGGATGAAGGGACGCTTGTCGCGGATGGATACGGTGAAGGAGTCGATAAGCTCGGCTGCGCTTTGGGCCAGGAGCCCTTCTTCTACCACGAGGCCGGCCTCCCGGAGGCGCGCGGCGCCGCGGCCGGAGACCAGAGGATTGGGATCGCCGCACGCGAAAACGACTCGCTCGACGCCAGCGGCGATGATCGCCTCGGTACAGGGGGGCGTACGCTTGCCCGCCCCCGAGTGACAGCAGGGCTCAAGCGTGCAGTAGAGCGTCGTTCCGGGAGGGAGAGTCGGAAGAGCAGACATGGTCTTGAAGGCATCTGCGATCGCCGCCGCTTCGGCGTGCGGCGTGCCGGGACCGCGATGATAGCCCTCGCCCAAAACCAGACCATCCGCAACCAATAGGGCGCCTACGGCGGGGTTGACTCCGGCCCAGGGCAAGGAATGCCGCCCAAGCGCGATCGCCCGCTCCATGAAGAAAATATCAGAACACACGATTCGCTTCCTTCTGGGGCGGGGAGAAGTGTATGGCAAAAGTAAGGACTAGAAATCTTTTCCCATCCGGACTCTACCGTTGGCACCGGAATTTCACCGGTTCAGTTCCGGATTCTCCGTAATGGAGGTCCGGAAGTAGCGGGCTTTACCGCCAGTGGGGAATCGCACCCCGCCCCAAAGACTCAAGCAATAATAGAGTTTTTTCGAGGGCTTTGTCAATTCTTTCGTATAGCGCGATCCAGCGAGCTTGTTTCGGGGGCAAATATACTATACGTTTATGTAGTATGAATACCGTCGCTCTTCCCCTTCTCGGCGCCCGATCCTGGTACTCCCTCATGGATGGGGCGAGGTCGCCCTCGGATTTCGCGGCCGCCGCAGGGGTGCTTTCGTGGTCCGCCCTCGCCCTCGCGGACCAGAACAACATGTACGCCCTGCCCGAGCTGGTCGACGCGGCCGCCGAGGCGGGGCTCAAGCCCATCGCGGCGGCTTCCATAGAGACGGGGGCCTTTCGCCTGCGCGCCTACTGCCTCGACCGTCGCGGCTATTCTAGGCTCTGCGCCCTCCTTACGCGCGTTCTCGCCGTCGAGGTGCCCAGGCGGCGTCTCCACCTGCCACCCGAGGTGGTGGAGGAGGCAGAGCGCGAAGAGATGCCGCGCGGCGCGCTGGCCGGAAGGGAATTCGCCGCCGAAGAACTCCTTTCCGGAAGGGCTCGGCGAAGGACGGAGGATTCGCGGTCGCCTCGCCCGAGGAGGTCGCCGCGCGCGGCCCCTCCGTCCTACGACCTTCTGGCCGACCTGTTGGAAAGCGGCTGGGAGGGCCTGGCCCTGGCCGGCGCCGACTCGGGCCTCCTCGCCGCCCTCGCGGGAAAGGGCAGGCTCTATGCCGCCCTGCCCCTGGGATCGCCCCAGGAGGGGAGCGCCCGCGCCGCGCGCGAGCTCGGCCTTCCCCTGCTGCCCGAGCACCCCGCCCGCTTCATCGGGGGCGAGGACGCCGAGCTCTGGCGCCTCGCCCGGGCGGTGGAGGAGCGGAAGACCCTCGCCTATATGGAGCGCGCCGGCTCCGGCGACGGAGGCTGGGCCGATCCTCCGGGAGCGGCCATCCTCGGCTCGGGGCGCGCCGCGGACCTGCTCTCGGCCTTTCCGGAGGCCATCGCCGCCGCCCGTGCCCTGGCCGAAGAGGCCGCGTCGGCGGCATCCTTTTTCGCGGACCCGCCGGTCTTTCCCGCGTATCGCGGCCTTTGCGAGGAGGAGTCCTTCTACCTCCTGCGCTCGCTCTGCGCCGAGGGGGCGCGGCGACGCTATGGCCCCAGGTTCCTGGAAGGCCCTCGCTTCCGCGCCCCGCTTCGCGAGCGCCTCGAGCGCGAGCTCCGCATCATCCGCGACAAGGGCTTCTCGGCCTACTTCCTCGTCGTGCGCGACATCGTGGCGCGCTGTCCCCGCACCTGCGGGCGGGGGAGCGCGGCCTCGAGCCTGGTCTCCTACCTCCTCGGCCTCACCCACGTCGATCCCCTCGCGCACGACCTCTTCTTCGAGCGCTTCCTCAACGAGGGTCGCAGGGATCCTCCCGACATCGATATAGATTTTCCCTGGGACGAGAGGCCGGGCGTCCTCGCCTCGGTGTTCGCGGACTACGGGGGGAGGGCGGCCATGGTCGCCGACCACTGCGGTTTTTCCGAGCGGAGCTCCCTCCGCGAGTCGGCCCTCGCCCTCGGGATGGACGAAGAGGAAATCCGCGGCGCGGGCCGAGCCCTGCGCCTGGGCACTCTCGAAGAGCTCCCGCCCGAGCTTCTTCGCCTCGCGCGCCTGGTCAGGGGCATGCCCCGCTACATCGGTACCCACCCGGGGGGGATCGTCATCACGCCGGGGCCCATCACGGACTACTGCCATATCCAGGCCTCGCCCGCGGGCCTCCCCGTCCTCGGCTGGGAGAAAGACGGGACCGAGCGCGCGGGCCTCGTAAAGATAGACCTCCTGGGCAACCGCTCCCTGGCGGTGCTACGCGATTGCCTGGAGCTGGTGAACCGCGGCGCAGAGGCCGCGGAGCCCCGCGGGAACTCCTTGGCCACCGGCGCTTTGAACCAGGGCGGCGCCGGAGAGCTTCGCGGCGAGCCCGAGATGCCGCTCGCTTGGGATTTCTCGGGAGCGCCGCCGGGGGCCGCGGCCGATGCGGGGGCGGACGCCGACCCCGCGACGCGTACGCTCGTCGAGTCGGGGCGGAGCATGGGGGTCTTCTATATCGAGTCGCCCGCGACGCGGCAGCTCCTTCTCAAAATGGGCAAGGTCGATTATCGACGCCTCGTCGCCGCCAGCTCCATCATACGGCCGGCGGCCGACAAGTGGATAAACGAATATGTGCGGCGCCTCCGCGGCGGAGGCTGGCGCCGCCTGCCCGCCGTCGTCGAGGAGACGCTGAAGGATACCTACGGCATCATGGCCTACCAGGAGGACGTCTCTCGGGTAGCCATGGCGGCGGCGGGCTTCGACGCCGTGCTGGCCGACGGCCTGCGCAAGGTTCTCACGAAGAAGCGCAAAAGAGGGGCCCTCGAGGACTTCAAGGGGCGCTTTTTCGCGGGCTGCGCGGCGTCGGGCATCGGCGCCCGCGACTCGGGCGAGCTCTGGGACATGATGCTTTCCTTCGACGGCTACTCCTTCTGCAAGGCGCACTCGGCCTCCTACGCGCTGATATCCTACCGCCTCGCCTGGATGAAGGCGCACCATCCCGCGATCTTCATGGCTTCGGTCATCAACAACGGAGGGGGCTTTTACGGGACGCAGGCCTATCTCGGCGAGGCCAGGCGTCTCGGCATCGACGTCCTGCCGCCCCACGTCAACGCGAGCGCCGCCGAATACCGCGTTGAAGGCGGCGCCCTTCGAATGGGATTATCCCAGTTGAGCGGGCTCTCGCGGCCGACCCTCGCGCGCATCCTCGCCGCGCGGCGGGAGATGGGCGCCGCGGGGGGAGCGGGCTTCGTCAGCCTGACGGAATTCGAGGCACTCGTCGCTCCCAAGCTTCCGGAGCTCCGCGCCCTGGTGCGCTCGGGCTGTCTCGACGGACTGCCCGCGGAGACCGGCGGCCGCCCCTTGGGCAGGCCCCAGGCGCTCTGGGCCCTGCACCGCATACGCGAGCGCGCGGGAGCGGGGCTCGCGCCGGGGCCCGAGCTCATCGAGGACTCCTGGGCTCCTCCCTCGTGGATAAGGGACTATGCCGCCCCGACGCGGCTCGCCGACGAGGCGAGGTTCCTCGGCCTCGTCCTCGCGCGCGTGCCCGCCGCTCTCTTCGCGGGCAGGGCCGAGCTCGTGGCGGGCCGCAGGGGATTGCCGCCGCCGGTAAAATCGTCCATGCTCGGCGCGATAGCCTCAGGCTCGGCGCCGGCGTTTGGCGACGGGCGGGGCCAAGGGCCCTCCCGACGGCTCTGCCTCGCGGGCACGACCGTCGCGGGCAAGGAAGTGGTAACCAAGGACGGCAAGAGCATGGCCTTCTATACCTTCGAGGACGAGGCGGGTCTCTTCGAGACGGTCTTTTTCCCTCGGGCCTACGCGAGCGCGCTGCCGATATTGGAAGGGAATAAGGCCATCCTCATGGTTGGGACGGCGCACGGCGAATACGGGGCCGTATCGCTGCATGTCGAAAAGGCATTCGGCCTCAACCGCGCCTGAGCCTCGCTTGGGCGGACGCGCTTGCGCGGGTGCGCTTGCGCGCCGCGATCACTCGGTGTATTTTTATTTTCAATGATCGGTATCGAGACCGGCCCCGAGGGCTTTATCCTCTCGGCGGAAGGCAGGCGCGTCCTGTCGCACTCGCGCAGGAGCCCTTGCGTGGAGATAGGCTGCTCCGAGAACCTCGTGCGACAAAGCCGAGGGTTCTTCAGATTTCGCCGGCGTCGAACGAGTTCCACCCCGCTCAAATCCTATACGATAGTCGAGTCTACCGCGGACGTGGCGGAAATAGATTTCGAGGGCAAGCTTCGCCTGGTCGCGCGTTGGGAGGAGGGGAGGCTCAGGATATCCTTCTCTCATTTCGACTCTTCGATAAGCCATTTTCGAATGAAGATCGCCGCCTGGCCCGACGAGAGGATATTCGGCTGCGGCGAGCGTTTTGACAGGCTCAACCTCAAGCTCTCCCGCGTGCCGCTGTGGGTCCAGGATAGAGGAATCGGCAGGGGAGGAAACCGCGTCGGCTTCCTCGCATGGGCGCGGGGCAAAACCGCGGCGGGCCGGTCCTCGACACCCTTCCCCGTCCCGGCCTTCGTGTCGACCAAGGACTATTGGTGCGCGATCGAGGGCTCGGCTTATACGGTCATCGAATTCCGCCGCGTACTCACCGTCATCGACTCCTGGGCCGTGCCGCGAGAGATGGTGATGGGTTTTCACGGCGACGCCCTCGCCGCTGTGGCCGACATGACCGCAGTGCTGGGCCGGCCTCCGGTCCCGCCCTATTGGGCCTTCGAGGGCGCCTGGCTCGGCGTCCTGGGCGGATTCTCGGCCATGGAGCGCAAGCTCGGCGCCGTTCTCGCCGCGGGGGCCAAGATATCGGCCGTCTTCGTGCAGGACTGGTGCGGTCCCGGCGCGACGGGACCTTCCGTGACGGGACCTTCCGTGACGGGACCTTCCGTGACGGGACCTTCCGTGACGGGACCTTCCGTGACGGGACCTTCCGTGAGGGCCGCGCGCGATTGGACCTGGGACCGCGAACTCTACCCCGACCTGCCCGGAAAGATAGCCGAACTCCGCGCTCGGGGCATTCGCTTCATCGGCTATATCAACCCCTTCCTCGATCCCGAGGGCCGGCTCTACGCCGAGGCATCGGCCAGGGGCTTTTGCGTCAAGGACGCCGAGGACCGAGACTACATGATCGCCGTCCCCGCGGCGACCGCAGCATCCGCGGTCGCGATGGTCGACCTCACGAACGGCGAGGCTTTCGCGTGGATGAAAAGCGTGATCAAGCGGGAGCTCATCGGGATAGGCATGTCGGGGTGGATGGCCGATTCCGGCGAGTACCTCCCCGCCGACGCCGTCCTCGCCTCGGGCGAGGACGCTGCTCAGGCGCACAACCATTGGCCGGTCCTGTGGGCGCGGCTCAACCGCGAGGCGGTCGAGGATGCGGATCGCCTGGGCGACATTCTTTTCTTCCTTCGTTCGGGCTGGCTCGGGTCCTCGCGCCATGCCACCGCCTTCTGGGCGGGAGAGCAGCGCGAGGACTTTTCGAAGTACGGCGGCCTCGCGAGCCTCGTTCCCGCGGCCGTCTCCCACGGGCTCTCGGGCGGGGGCTTCTGGCACTCCGACACCGGCGGCTCGGTATCCTCGGCCTGGGCGAGGCGCGGCTCCGAGTGCCTCGCGCGATGGATGGAGATGTCGGCCTTCACGCCCTTTTTCCGCGGCTGCGAGGGGAGCCAGCCCGAGGTCTCCGCGCAGTACTGGTCGGATCCGAGCAGCCTCTCTCTCTTCGCGCGGATGTCGGAGATATATGCCGCCCTCAAGCCCTACCACGTCGCCGTCGCCGTCGAGCAGGCCGAGGGGGGCCTTCCCCCGATCCGCCATCCCTGGATGCACTACGAGGGCGATCCCCAAGCTCAGCGGCTCTCATGCCAGTACCTCTACGGCCGCGACCTCATGATCGCGCCCGTCCTCTCTCCACGCGCCGCGCTTACCGAGCTCTATCTCCCCGAGGACGAGTGGGTGCATCTCTGGAGCTCACGCGGCTTTCGCGGCGGCTACGTCGCGGTCGAGAGCCCTCAGGGCTATCCGGCGGTCTTCTACAGGGCGGCCTCGCCCTTTGCGCCGCTTTTCGACGCCCTGCGGCGTACCGCGAAACGGACCTGAAGGCGGGCGGATGAGCATCCCCCCGGCGGCCGCGGTCGCGATAGCAGTGACGGGCAACTTCGTCCTCTCGCTCGGGATGGCTCTTCAGAAGCGGCACGTCGGATGGATAGGGCGTTCGCCGTGGCGAGTAGATGGGCCTCCGTTGGAGGGCGAGCGTCGCCGGAAGGGCCGCTTCTACCGCGACTTCGCCGCTTGGTTCCTCGGTTTCATGCTCGTAAACATCGTGCCCGTCTTTCAGTACTTTGCCCTGATGGGCTTGTCCACCAGCGTCGTCGGCGCGACGTCGGGCGCGAGCGTCGCGTTCGCCGCCATCCTCGCCAGGATCATGCTGAGGGAGAGCCTCGGCGGGCGGAGGTTGGCCTGGACGATCGTACTCTTCGCGGCCATAGCGGCCGCCGGCTTTCTCGGCGAGGGCGGCACGTCGAGGGCCGAAGACCTGTCGCCGGCGACCCTCTTTCTATTCCTCGGCATTCCCCTCGTCGCCGGGGCAATGCTCTTCGCCCTTCGCGGCCGTCTAAAAGGGCATGGACTCGCTACCATGCTCGCGGCGGTCTCGGGCTGCCTCGGCGGATTCATGATATTTCCCCTGCGCGCTCTCCAGTTCACCGCCGGCGAGGGCATCGGGGCCGCCCTCGCCTCTCCCTACCTCTACGCCTACCTCGCCGCGGGCTTCGCGGGCTTCGTTCTCATCCAGGCAGCCTACAAGAACGGGGAGATGGCGGCGGTGGCGCCGGCCTACTACGGCCTTCAGGTCCTCTGGCCCGCGCTCGGCTCGTATTTCGTCTTCGGCGCGAGATTCTTGCCCGCGCAGACCGCCGCCTTCGCCCTCGTCGCCGTCTGCGTCGCGGCCATAGCGGGAGCGCGTCCGGCGGCTCGCCCCCCGGAGCCGGAGCGATAGCAGCTCTCGGCGGAAAGGCGATCGTCTCCCGGACGGCACCGGTCGTGAAGGAAACCTGGATATTCTATTATTGCGACGGCGACCGCTAGTCTCGGGTCGACGTATCCGCCTTCATCGCCGCGGTATATTAATCCCTTTACAACTCCTCTTATTGACCTATTGACCGCACTGAAGGGCGCGGGCGACCAGTACAATTTTCGATGCACCCTAAAATTCACTATGGGGCCTTAGATAAGGCGCAACAACTTCTCGGATAAGCCCCGCACCATTGCCCCCATGATTAGCTGTAAGCATGCTTTTACAGATGGCGACAAGCAATTGCCGATTGTCTTTCCCCCGCAATGTACGACCGTCTAAGATGTCCTGAAGAAACACCGGCTGCTCACGCATCTTCGTGACACGTGCCTCAATGTCACTAAGTGTCTTCCGCATATCGCTGTCCGAAATCGCCATGGTCTGTTGTAGTCGTTCCAATTGCTTTCCGGTAGTCTGTGAGAACGCCACTGCATGTTCTTCATCGACAAAAAAGGGGACATCAATCAATCGCCCTAGCTCGTTTACGATACGATCCGCACTCTGCCGGGCGCTACGGTCCTTGGATGAATCGCGGCAAAGCCTGCTGAGCCGTCGACATAGAAAGGAAACCCATTCCAAAAACTCTTCGTATTCTGGGGATTCCTCGAATCCATCGCGCCTTGCGTTTAACTTCAGCTCGGGGGTCACGTGTAGTTCACCGATATGCCAGGTTGCAAACCGACTTTCTGTAAATAGATCCTTGAAAAAATACTCGTCGCCGACCGCAATGTTGCCTTGGCGAAGACGAATCCCTCTCATCGTTACATACTGGGGGAACGCAGATAGGAACCCAGTCTGAGCAAACCACCCCCGGCACAATAGTTGTCCTTGTCGACTAACGCATTCTACAAGTTCGATGTCACGAATGTGGTCGATCAAGCCCTCACGAGTCTCGATATCTTCTTTATATGGGCGAACCACAGCCGCTCCGTTCAACATGACATTGTAGGATTGATACCCCGGTACTGCCTCAAGGTGTTGCTCAATTTGCTTGGCGAACGGGAATCCGTCACATTCGTAGCCAACGGGCGCAGTTTGCGATAGGTACTCGCGCAATCCCTTCACGCTCATTAAGAGGTCCGAGTGGAATCGATGGACGTTCACCATGCAGGCTCGGAAGAAGCGGGACGGATCCGCTACCCGCTCGGCTCGGCGCTCACCAACAAATGCGATCCTGCGTACGGCATCGGCCAACTGTTCGTGGCTCGTGGCCTGCGTGACCTGTTCCCGTAGTGCCTGTCCATTCCATTCTACTACATATACAGGTTTCTGAGCGGTCCGCCGTGTTTCGAACCGCAACAGGTCACAGTACGCCAAACCACCAAGGCGTCCAATCCCACGAAAACCACGTTGCCCAGACCCTATCTTGGTGCTGCAACCGAGGTTCCCAAGTTGAGAATCAACATCTCCGCCATCGATCCCTACTCCGTTGTCCTCTATTATTATCACCCGCTCATGGCCATCCAAGGTCACCTGGATGCAAGATCTTTCGCTCGTGTAAACCCCCTGAGCATACGCCAAGTCAATCGAGTCGGCTGCATTCTGGATATACTCCCGGATCGCCATCCGAGGATCAGAGTACATCCCCGATGTAATCACATCGAGAAGTTGCTTGCCGAGATTGGCCGATACCGCTCTTCTTGAACCTATTTCTTGAGGTAAAGTTGAAGCCATTCGTGCATTTCCTTATCTTTGCATTCTCGCATTACATTGCGTACATGCTCCACGGTGTTTTCACAAACTGCATCGTGAAATTGCCGAAACCGTTCGTCGTTATTCTTCAAGAGCTTGAGGATAAAAGCACGGAATTCTTCGACTTTTCCGGTCCCTGCCGAACGCTGCGGCTCGTATTTGTAAATGAGCCGCTCGTGCTTGTTGCGGTTCCTAAGAAGTTCCTCTGGCATGTAGAGGTTCGCGAGAAATATTTCAAAGGTTTCCCCGATCGTACGCCAAGCAAGGGTCGGAGTTGGCGAGATAGCGCCATGAGTAACGCCCTTCATAATTTCGATGTTCCGAACGAAGCGCCGTGTCCAGACTGCATCCTTCAACCAGTCTCTATCCGTATATCCGTCCTTGCGGAATGCGTCCCGACGTCTATTTGCTTTTGTACCGCCTTCACAGTTTATGGGCGCGAACCTCATCGGGTAACTGTATATCTGTGTCGTAGACTCTTTTTTGTTCTCCTTATTCCATTCTTCATTAAGCCGAATATTGACAACCAGTCGGTCGTACAGGTCGCGAGGGTTATCCTTCCAATTGTATAGCATGTAGTTCGAGATTTCGCGTACCCCATACTTATGTGCCAATCTTAGCGCCCTTATATACTGCTTCTTCTCGGAGACACGATCGAAGGCTATTCTCATCGGCTTAATGTTTAGCCGGGCGATCAATTTCATGCGCCTCTCGTCGAGGAAACTCGCGTCGAGTCCTTGATTGAAGTCAATAACACGCTGTTTGCGTGGCCGTGTCTCAGTGTAGCAGTCCCTGCCATACCCGATTTCCTCAAGATCAGCGATAATCCGCTCAAGATCACCAGATGCCAATACATTATTGTCCATTAATTTCAGGCGCGACTTTTCGCCGTACTTCTTTCGAAACGCGCGAATCATAGGTTTAATATCGATATAGGGAACATATTCGGGCTCGATTCTCGGGACGCCGCACCAATCACAACGGTTTACACAGCCACGCGATGTGTACGCGTAATATGTGTCATTAATAGCGTAGATGGTAGGATCCAAGATATCGTAATCAGGAGACATTTGATCAATGCTTTCGTTGCCTGTCAATCCTATCTGGGACGGTGAGTTCAGTATGCCAGTAATTGGATAGACACCTGTCTCCTCAAAGAGATCCTCTGCCATGAGCGATGCCATAATGCCACCCACAAAGATTTTGCCAACCGTGCCGCCGACGGCTTCTTTGTAAAAGATGATTGTTTTAACAATGCTATCCCAGTGGAATGTAAACAGAGTCGTTATATATATACGATCCCAACGCATAACTGGACTGGAAAGGTCTGGCGGAGATGCAATCTTCCGATCACAACCGCTCACGAACACCACTTCGTCACCTCGGTCCTTGTGAAAGCGAGAGAGCTTCATTAGCCCAAGTGGGGGATACCAAAGGGTCTCGTCGTCCCCACGACTCCCAGGTTTACTGCCCTGTTTAGGCGGCGAATTACCCAGTGTAAGCTCCTCCTTATCAATATAAACCCGCCGATACTGTGGCTCAACAAGAAGCACTCTCATAAACCCAACAATCCTTTCAGGACCGAATGGACCTTACTTGCACCTTTGTGTCCGCCAGCGGAGGAAAAGGTTCCGCTGGTCCTCCAATCGATCTTTGTCTTCAAGGGGCTAAGGCGTTGAATGAAGTATTCTTCAGACTGACCAGCGAGTCCGCAGGCAGTTATGATAGTACCTAGCAACTGTGTAAGACCGTATAGCCCCACACCCTTCGTTATCAAATGAGTACGGTGATTTAACCACTCCGTTTCGAACACAGTCGCCACAGCACGCCAGTATGCGATCAATAATTGCGCCACGTTCTCGATGTTCATTTTGTCTTGGCACTTCGTCTGGATCAAGAAATGATGGATAGCGTGCTGCATCATCCGTAATGAAGTGCGTCGCTTGAGTCCAGATGTACTGTGCCCCCCACAACTGATAAGCTTAAACCAGGGTGATTTGGCATCTTCATTCAGCCTACGTGCCAGGAAAAGGTGTGGCGCTTGTGACACCAGATCCTCTAATAGATTACTTGTGTGTAAGTCAGTCAGGGATGAGGACAGTCCCCGGGCCTTGCTGTTGATGATCGTAAACATTGCCATCTCACCCCGTAGGTCTATCCCGATGAATGCCATAAACGCTAGCGGTACATCCGAATCACCCAACTCGCCAAGCCGGTGTTGACAGTCAACCTGCGCCAGACAAGCTGTTCCTGTGCGTAAACGTAGCAGAGCGTGACCTCCCGTTTTATGTATAATTTTCCAGTTGTGTTTCAACTCCTTGCGAAGGTTGAATGTAAGTGGAATGGTAGAAGCATCTGGTTGGTAGATATATCGTTTGAAATCCAGACTGTGAGTTCGGTCACGGGAACGTTGATAGCCTACCCCCGTGTCCTCGTTTAGGATGTCAGCGAAAGACGCCGCATACAAGGCATGCGCTGGAGCGAAACCAAGGAACACATCCCGTCCGCCGCATCTGCCCACAATACCATTAAATTCAATAAATGCAGTATCATGATGCATATTGCAGTAAAATACTGCAATATATGGTAAATAGTCAAGGAAAAACAAGGACTGTTTGTCCAAGCTGGTTCAGGACAGTTTTGAAAGCAAACTATCCAGAATCTGATTGATTTTCTTCATCTCGAACGCGCACTTTTTCCGGTGGGCCTCATTCATATCCAGGAATATGTCTTTAAGGTCTGGGTCAGAAAGTTGTTCATGGAACTTGTTCAGCCGCTTATACCACACATTGTCAGCGCCGCGCGCAATCGCTCTGTCATAACATTTCTCGAAATTGTCTTCATCAGTGACGAAGGCTTTGAGCACCTTCCCCCCAACTGCAGCGATTTTCGTGAGTTTATCACGAACATCTACCGCCTTGGGAATCTCTCCGCTTTTCACTTTTTCAATAAAGACGCTGTCCAGCTCAGGGCACTCCTCACGTGCTTTTGTGATCGAGTGATGGCTAAGAAACTCGTCATAGTAACTCCACCGTTCGACAACGTCATCGCCATGTTTCACCATGAAGGTGTAGATGTCGATTAGATGCCCAACCTTCTTTGTTGAAAGCCCCATTTCCTGGGCCATCTTGGCCTGTTCGACGCCGTGTTGCTTGTAGCAGCGATAAAGATACCCCGCCTGTTCGTAAGGAGCCCAGTCTTTCTTACCGATGATATGGTATTCGCCGAGGAGAGCAAAGACCAGGCTCTCGCTTATATCTTTGGGCAGCAGTGTACATTTGACCTTGCCCCATTTGATGGGGTCGTTCCCTTCAAGAAGCCGATAGGCCGCAAGCCTACTGTTCCCTTCCAGAACCACGTAATCACCATCACGAACAATCAGTGGATCAGTCAGCCCCCCATTGGCGCGAATGGATTGGACCAACTGCTTGACATGGTCCATTGTCGCCAATCTCTTCTGTATGACCGCCTGAGGTGGGTCCTCTTCCCCAGCATGTACGATGGAGTACAGTCTCGGGTTCTGAGGGTAGAACCTTAATTCACTCACCCGAAGGAAACCTGCAACAACAGGAATCTCCCTCCCGCTCAGTGTGAGTGTCCCAGCAGCCCAACTGTCACCACTCATGTCTTACCCCTTTATTTCGGCTTCTCAATCCCCAGAATGCCACGCAGGACATCGCCAAACTCGTATGACATCTGGTTCTTATAGAATTCAAGTGATATATCTCCCTGAGCAAGATTGGCGGCTAATTGCTTGCTGTGTAGAAGAATATCAACCCATTCGTCAATTGAGTTCTCCATTATCAGGTTGTAAACGTGGCAAGTCTTCTTCTGCGAAATACGGTGGATTCGATCCTGAGCCTGCAGGTAGTCATCAAGGCTGAAGGTGCGGTCGTAAAAGATGACATGGTTTGCAACTGTCAAGGTCAACCCCTCTTTCGCGGCGCCGGGCGTTGCGATGAGCACCCGGACATCGTCCAGCGAGAGAAAACGTTCGATTGCCTTATTTCTCTCGTGCATAGTTAACTTCCCGTGAACACGGCATGTGCCATGTGCCCGTAACTCACGGCTTAACCAGTCAACATTCTCAGTAAATGAGGTCCAAATGATGCATTTCTCACCTGCATCACGTATGCGTCCAACCAGATCGGTAACTAATTCCAGTTTTCCTGGGTTTGCATTGTAACTATCATCCACAAGTTTAGGATTCGAAGCGACCTGTACGAGGCGAAGCAACCTCTTCAGGATAGCCTCCGCATTGTCCTCCTTAGGGACACCTTCCTGCACGACCACAGCATGCAGCTCGTCGCGTAGTTGCCGATAGAGTTCATATTGCCGTGTCTCCCAAGTCGCAGGAAGAGATTCAATCACTTTATCGGGAAGCGTGATGACGCCACTGGACTTTGTCTCGCGAACACAGAAGCCTGCGATCTTCTCAAAAACCCCATCCAAGTTCCGTTCAAGTTGTTTCTGTGCTGGCAGATCGTCCCAAAGGTCGTTGGTCAGGTCAACATTAGCCTTAAACCCCCCGAAGTCCTGTCCGAGTGCTTGCCCCTGATCAAGGAACCAGATCTGAGCCCAAATGTCATAAGGCCGATTTGCCACAGGGGTGCCAGTCATAATAATTCGCTTTTTCATAATAGGCGCGAGATCAAAGAGCGTTCCGGTCACCTCCGATTCTGGGTTCTTAATCTTCGCCGACTCATCCAAAATTACACCGACACTCCGCGTTTTTAAAAAAAGCCTAAACCGCTCTTTCTCCGCCTTCACGGCTTCATAGTGAGTCAACATAAGTCTGGCCGGACTATTGAAAGCGTAGTAGTTGGCTCGCCGATCTTGTGTGATCAACCGTGGAGTCATAAAAGTGTGTGTCTTTATCTCCTTCATCCAGTTTGCAACAAGCCCCTTCTTAACCACCAGAAGGGCCGTGTCAACCATCTGTGTATCTAGCCAGTATAGGATGATGTCTAACGCGATTTTAGTCTTTCCAAGTCCTTGCTCGTGGAATATGGCCGCGTAGTCGAGGTTGCGAACAGCGTTGACTGCCTCCACCTGATATGCAAAAGCCTGAAACCGCGTGTCCAGCTTGGGTTCTCTTTTCAGGTGAATATGCTGCATATCAACCACCGGCTAAGAAAGGACTCATCCCTCAAGTTGTTCTAAAACCACCGTAGAAACGCTCTCGTACCCGGACCTTCGCCCAATGCTCTTGAGAAGGGCTCGTGCAAACCTGGTCATGTGCCATGGCACGGCAAGGACAAAAATCGAACTCGGTCTTGCGGCGCAGTATTGTAAAAAGGCCTTCAACTGTTCTTGCGTGTGCAGGTTCTCCAAGTCCCCTGATGTCTTGGCCTCGCCGATGACAACAAGGCCGTCAGACAAACCATGCCCAATTACATCCGGCACATAGCCATTTATCCCAGACGGTTTCGCGATCGCAGGGCTTTCAGAAGAATCAATTAATAATGATCCCCGTTCGCCTTGGAAGTATTTCGTGGCAATCCACGAGACAAGCGCTGACACAAGTTTAATATGAATGTTGGATTCCGCCATCTACTCATCCGCCGCAATGTCCTTGCAGACTTGTACCAAATGATCCCTTGCATCACATAATACGGCATTCTCATCACCAGCAACATTTGCACGAAGCCGTCGGAGTTCCGCATAAGTCATTCCTAGAACACGTCGGCTCAACTCCTGCGCAATATCTTCAAGCGAAACATTCCTCAATGCGTCAACTATGGCCGGAACTTCCAGTAACTTCATCGCTTCCTGCGCGCCAGACATCAGGAACACTGCGCGACTTTTAGGATTGTCTAGAATTCTGGGCAACTGCCTGACCATATTCAAAGGTGAAATCAAGCCATCCATTACCCACTTGGAGAAATCGGTGAAGGTGAACTTATGATTTACAACGACCTGTTTGACGCGAGGTCTCTGGAGTTCCACAAAGGCACTGAAGCGCGACTGGTCGAACTGGTCATCCGTAACCAATGGCCGGTAGTATTCTTCCATGTCATTGTACGCAGTGATGTAGTCCAGCACTTCGCGTTTCCGCCCACCACAGAAGTCGACAATTTGATCCATCGTGAGGTGCTTCGCATTTCGCAGATGATCCAAGTACTTCGCCTTCGAATAGGGGTCCCAATCACGCGGCCCCACGAGGTGCGCCTGTAGTCGAATGGCGTCGATGTTTTTCTGTGAAAGATTATCGTAGACCATGCACGGAATGGTGTCCCACTCACCCTCAACCTTCTGTTTCTTGAACTCCCGGTAGATCAGCGCCCGGGTGTTTCCCTCAATGACAACGCAGCGACCGTCCAGCTGTTTATTCGCGATGATGGGGTGAATAATCCCGCCGTTCGTACGGATGGACTCTCGCAGACTGTAGAAGGTTGTATTGTTCCCCTCGGTCGACGTCTCGCCGGCTCCCAACGCCAGACTCATCTGTTCCGACGTTATGTCTTTCCCATACATTTCAAGGAATTTTGCGATCCGTGGATTGGTTATGTCCAAATCGACCTTGTCCACCGGAAGCTTTAAGTATTTGCTGTCACTCATGGCAGAATACCTCCGCCAAGGGATTGCCCAATCGCATAAAGCAGCTATTGCTCATCAAGCACCTCCATGGGGCGAAAATGACCGAGGCTATTCCAAAAGTAGTACTTGCTGAAGATTTTTAAAAGGTCAGTTTATTCTTGTAGTCCGAGATTTCCCAGTGGCTTGCTGTTCTTGTCGAGAACGGGAATCTTCCCGTCTCCAGCTCTCATTTTACAACGTGCGAGCATCGCGTCAAGGCAGTTATTGGCTGTCGCCACATCGAAATTCTCCTATGACCTTTCTGTTTTCACAGGCATCGTACTATTTCTCCCTCCTGATTATCGAAAAATGGGCGGCCTATTCTTCCATGCCAAGCAAGCGCAGTGTCCACTGTGCTCGCCGTGTGAAATTTTTCATCCTTTTGCAGGAAACAACGATACTATCGCGACGGTGGAGTCAGCTTATTGGGAACAGGGTGACTATGGCGAAGGCCTCCACCGCCCGGACCTCGCCGACTGCGTCCAGGCCTTCCTTGGTCTTGGCCTTTATGGAGACCGCGTTAGGCGAAATACCGAGGCAGCCCGCGACGCTCTCGCGAATCGCGTCCTTGTATGGGCCGAGCCTGGGCCGCTCGAGGACCACCGTGCAGTCGAGGTTGCCTATCCGCCAGCCCGCGCCGCTTACGAGGGCGACCGCGCGGCGCACGAGGTCGCGCGAGTCCGCCCCGCGCCACCTCTCGTCGGAGGGCGGGAAGTGCATGCCTATGTCGCCCAACGCGGCCGCGCCGAAGAGGGCGTCGGCGACGGCGTGCAGCAGCACGTCCCCGTCGGAGTGCGCGTCTTCGCCGAGCTCGCTCGGCACTTCGACGCCTCCCAGCATGAGTGCGCGCCCCGGCACGAGGCGATGGATGTCCCAGCCCTGGCCGACGCGGAACGCGGCGTCCTCGGCGTCCTCGTTCTGGCCCTGGCCGACGCGGAACGCGGCGTCCTCGGCGTCCTCGTTCTGGCCCTGGCCGACGCGGAACGCGGCGTCCTCGGCGCCCTCGTTCTGGCCCTGGCCGACGCGAAAGTCGCGAGCCGAATCCCCGGCGCTTGCGTCGGGGAGGTCCCTCGCGAAGGTTATCTTTCGGTTCTCCGCCTCGCCGGGGACGGACGCGACGGGGCCGACGTAGCGGTCCCAAAGCTCGGCGTCGTCGGTGAAATCGAGTATCCCTTCGCGATCCTCGATTAGGGTCCTGCGGTGGGCGGCGAGAAGGGATCCCAGCCTGAAGCCCTGCGGGGTCTGGGCGCCGCCCAGGGAGGATCGAGGAGGGTGCCTAAGGACCGTCCCATCGGAGTCGATCTCCTTGGGCGTATCGACGAGGGGAAGGATGGGTACCGAGGCGCCGCGCAGCGCGGCGGACTCCGCGACGCCGACGGCGAGGCTGGTACTGGCCCAAGGCCTCGCTCCATCGTGGACGAGGACGATTATATCGTCGAGGACCTCGACCGAATCGATGGAACCCAGAGCCTGGACGAGGGCTTCGAGACCGAGTCTCACCGAGTCGCGGCGACTCCTTCCCCCCGCGACTATGGCGAATCGCTTCGGCCCGAGCCGCCCTAGCGCCTTGAGGCTGTCCGGAGAGAGGGCGGCGCGGAACTCGGCCTCACGTCCCGCGGGGGCCGTAACGACGAGGGCTTCCAAAGCGGGGAGGTCGAGGAAGGGAGAGAGGGCGCGGTCGAGGATGGAACGTCCCTCTAGGGTGAGAAGCTCTTTTTTGCCCCCGCCGAAACGCTCGCTGGAGCCCGCCGCCGTCACGACGACCGCGATGCGAGGCCCAAGGCCGGGCATTACTTTAGCTTTCCAGGCGGGCCCCGCCATCAGCTTTCAAGGCGCCCCGCCATCAGCTTTCAAGGCGGGAGCGGATGAGCTCGGCTATCTCATCCTTGTCCTTGCCGAGCGAGAAGGAAATTTCGTCTTGCAGGAGATTGAGGGCCGAGTCGTAGAGCTTGCGCTCGAGTATCGGGAGCTCCTTGATCTTGGATCGGTGGTATAGGGAGCGCACGACCGAGGCGATATCCAAAACCGAGCCCTTTTTGAGCAAGTCGAGGTTCATTTGGTAGCGGAGCTTCCAGTCGGTGGGGATGGGCGCGTACTCCTCCGAAATGAAGGCGAGGGCATTCTCGGCCTGATCCTTGGGGACGATGGCCCGGATGCCGAGCTCGATGGCTTTGTCCACGGGGACCATCACGGTCATATCGGAGAATTCCAGATAGATCGTGTAATACAGGAGTTTAGAACTCTTGAAAGCTTTTTCCTTGATCTCGAGTATCCTGCCGACGCCTTGGCTGGGATAAACGATCCGCTGATCTACCTTGAAGTCCGTGGAAGGGCCCTTTTCCATAAGGCTCGACAATAACAGAAAATATATTAAAAGTCAAATTATACGGACCCTCCCTTGCCGATTCGCTTTGCCTGCCCTAAATTGCCCTAATGGACAGCATCCGAAGGAAATCCTTCTTTGCCTACGCAGCCTTTTCTCTCTTTATTGCCTTTATCGCGGCCCTCGTCGTCGTATTCCGCGATCAGCTCTGGGGGCTCCTTGCGTTCATCTTTCTCCAGATCGTCCAGGTAGTGATATTCGTCATCCCCGGCGAGATAGTCCAGGTCGCGGGAGGCTGCCCGGCATCCTCGGCCTCGCCTTCAGGGAAAGGATGCAGGCATTTGCCGCGCGACTCCTGCACCGGACTCAACCTTGACCCCTGCCGCCGGTGAGGATAGCATGACGCTCGACTGGGGGAAGGCATGGAATTCGAAAAGGGCACCGAGGACGTCGCCGAGCGCATCCGCCGCGGCTTGACCAAGGGCGAGATGGTCCGGGTCCTCGAGCTTGTCGATCGCTCCCTTCGAGTCCGCGGCGAGGCCGAACTCAAGGCGCTCGAACCGCTTATCAAAGAGCTTTTCGAATTCGAATTCCTCTCGTGCGGGATGGGGCTTCTAGCCGCGACCCGCCATTTGAAAATCGGCTATCTTCTCAATGTAAGCTATCCCGAGGACTACTTTTCGAGGTATATCGCGGAGGGGCTGATTCAACTCGATCCGATGGTAACGATCGAGCTCGAGGCGCCGCGCCTTTACTACCTCGCCGATATACTCAGACTGAAAAAGGACATGGTGACAAGGGAAGGCTATGATATGACGAGGTCTTTCGGCATCAACGAGGGATACTCCACGGGAATGCGAAATGATAGTCGAGGCCTCACGAGCGTCTTCTCGTTCGTGGGTCCCGTAATGCCGCGTTCGGAGCGCAGCGAGCTCATCCTCGACCTTCTCGGCCCCCACCTCCACGCCGCCTTATGCAGGGTAGCCGCGTTGGAAGGACCGCGCAGGCCTAGTCCCCTCACCGCGAGGGAGACCGAAGTCCTCGAGTGGATAAAGGTCGGAAAAAGCAGCTGGCAGATTTCCATGCAGCTCGTCATCAGCGAGGCGACCGTTAAATTCCACGTCAAAAATATTATGTCCAAGCTCGACTCGAGCACGAGAACACAAGCCCTCGCCGAGGCGATCCAGCGCGGTTACATTTCGCTGGACTGACCTCTTCGCTCGAGACCCTATCCGAAAGGATAGTACCACCCCTCAAAAAATGGACTTATACTCCCATGAAATTTGGCGATAGTTCCTATCCATCCCTTGTCGTATCGCCGAAAACGGGGAGTAATGATGAGAAAAAACAGGAAATGCCGTCGCTTCGTTACGAGGCTTATATGTACAGGTATATCGGCACTGGCCATTGTCTTCCCGGCAGTTTCACAGACGACGAAGGCCGGCCCACGGATCGAGTTGGGGGAAGGTATCGTCGCCACGGTCGTCTCCCTGCGCAGTTGGGAGAACTACGACGGCCAAGTTCCCGAAAAGCCCTATGAATACTGGCGGACCGCCAAGGGTACCCTCATCAAACCGATGCCAAATTTTGGCCACAGTTCATTACTGGTCCGGGGTGCGAGCGAGATGACCGTGGGAGAGGACAGCTTTAAATCGACGATCACGCCTTTTGTTTCGGGAGAATACCCGACGGGGCTCAAAGCCGCCGGCCGCTTCGTCGAGATGGGCCTGAGAATCGCCAATGCCGGCGACGCCGTCGCGTCTCTCTTTCTCATCGATGCGGCAAAGCCGATCGTCGACGCCGCCATGGTCGACAAGAAAGGCAAGTATCCCGTTACGGCCTTTCTCATGCCTGGGAACTCCATAGCCCCGGTGAGCATGATCACGGAATGGAGCGGCGGGCTCGGGGTCGATCTCGGGCCGGGCGCGGCTACCTGGATCCTTTTGGTCTTCGACCTCCCGCCCGAGACGAAAGAGGCGGAATTTCGCCTCTTGAATTCGAAACCGGTCAAGCTCTCCATCCCCGAGTGGACGAAAATAGAGCCCTCCGCGACATACTATACCGGGGATATCGTAAAGGGCTCCGATCAGCCCGACCAATCCGGGGGATCTACCTTCTCCAGCGGAACGTTTTCCTTTTGGCTTAGGCCCGATAGGACCGCGGTCGTGAAATTCTCGGTTGTCCTGAAAGGCATACAATGGGTTCGAGGTGGAGAATCCGCCGGTTCCACCGAGGCCATGACCAAGGAATTCAGTGATTTCACGCTCTACATTGCGAACAATAAAATCAGCGCGAATATCCCTTTGTGCTACGACGTCCTCGGGGCATTCTCCTCGCCGACCCAAGCTTCCGGCACAATACACCTGCACCACTTCTCCCCGGAAAATTCAAATGCGCCTCTCGACCTGGGAGCCTGGGAGTGGAAGGCCGCGGCAGCGCGGGAATGATCGATTCGAGCCTTTTGGGGGGAAAGGAGATTCCATGCGGAAAACGATTTTACCCTTAGTCATAGCGATAATCGCCTGTCTTCGATTCGCCGTCTGGGCCGACGATGGCGCGGAGGAGCGTTCGATACCTCCGCGATTCGATTCCACCAGCCAAGACCGGGTACTATTACGATACAAATACATCCCAGGGCACAGAACGGTCATCGAAGTCGAAATTGACATGTCGATTTCCATCGAGGCCGCCGGCCCGAAGATGGCCATCGAGATGCCCATGAAACTGGGCTGCTATTACACGGTAAAGTCCGTCGACGGCAACGGAGACGCTACGGCCGAAATGGTGATCACCAAGATGGCCCTCAGCGTGACGTCGCCTCAGGGGGATATGACCTACGATTCCGATAGGGACGACGGCTCCGATCCGAAGTTCGGCTCGCTCAAGGCCATGATGAACGTTCCGATTCCGGTAAAGGTGTCTACCCTGGGCAAGGTCCTGGAAATGGACGTTCAGCCCATGGAGGAGGCGATAAAACGCAGCGGGGCCGCCGCGTTGAATTTGGGGGATACGACCGACAAGATAGTAAAGAGCACTTTTGTCATGCTGCCGGAGGGGCCGGTTCGGGCGAGCGATACCTACGACGCCGGCGAGATCGTCCAACAGCTTCAGAATATGGGCGAAATGACCAGCAAGGTCAAATACGAGGTCCTATCCATATCGAGCGACGGGACCAAAGCCCTGCTGAAACCCCGCGGCGAGTTCAGCCTGGATCCGACTGCCGGAGGGGAAGTCAATCTCAAGCTGGATTCCTTCAAGCTCGACGGCTGGATCCTTTTTAACATCGCTGACGGGGATATCGAGAGGTCCTATGGCGATATCGAGGCGAGTATTCTCGTGACCCAGAATGAGCAATCCATGAACTTTTCCGTAAATACCAGAGTCTTTAACGATCAGGTCAGCGAATAGAAATTGCCGCTTGGGATAGCTCGAATCGCGCTCAAGAACAAAGCATCATTAGAAAATAATTTAAAAATTCCCGTAATTTCCGACACCGGTCGCGCATCGCCTTCGGGGCTTCAGCGGCGCGCGCCCTTCGTGCTAACTTCTCACCATGGGCCTTCGATACCGCTGCCTCGTCGTCGACCACGACGATACCTCCGTGATGAGCACGCCGATCCTCCATTACCCGGCCCACGTCGAGGCTATGAAGCGCCTGCGTCCCGGGCTCGAGCCCATCGGGCTCGAGGGCTGGCTCGCGAAGAATTTCGATCCCGGCCTGATGGCCTATCTCCAGGGCGAGCTCGGAATGGACGAGGCCGAGCTTCGGCAGAATTACCTGATATGGCGCGAGTACACGAGCTCGAGGGTGTCCGAGTTCTTTCCCGGCCTCCTCGAGGTCTTCACCGAGTACAGGAGACGCGGGGGAGCCCTCGTCGTCGTCTCCCATTCCGCCGTAGATACGATCGAGCGCGACTATCGGGCCTCCGGGGCCGCCATACCCGATCTCGTTTTCGGTTGGGACGATGACCCCGAGAAGCGCAAGCCCCATCCATTCCCACTCCTCGAGACATTGAAGCGCTTCGGCCTCGAGAAGGAAGAGGCACTCGTGCTCGACGACTTGAAGCCGGGAGCCGACATGGCTGCAGCCGCGGGCGTGGACTTCGCCGCCGCCGGCTGGGGACATTCCATCCCCGAGATTCGCGAGGCAATGAGGGACCATTGTCGGTACTACCTCGAGCGCGTCGAGGAGCTGCGCGCCATCCTTTACGGCTAGAGGCGCCTCGGCGCGCGCGGCGAGACGAAGGTCCGCGAGGAGGTGTACTATACCCGCGATGAACGAAATTATTACACGACGTTCCGTCGACGGCGCCGATAAACTCGCCCTCCGCTTCCCCGCCGGCGCCCTCAAGGGCGCTGGCGCCACCCTCGCCGCCGCGATGGGCGAAGAGGGGCGGCTTGTCTCGGGCACCGCATCTCCGGACCGCGTATCCTCGATGCCGTGGCGCTTCGAGTCCATCGTCCAGGAGGCGGATGATGCCTTTCTCGTCGGCCCCGACGTCATCGGGCCTGACGCAATCGGCCCCGATGTAATCGGGGCGAGCCTCGACGATTCCACGGGCCTCGAGGAGGGGCTGTCGCGCCTCCTTATTCTGGCGCGAGCGCTGTCCCTGCTCCAGACCGAGGGCAGCCTCCCGCGCGGCATCGTCTCCTCGGGCGTACTTTTCACTGAAGACGGCGGCGTCCTCGTAATGCCGCCGATCGCCGTGGCGAAGGCCCTGTCCGCGCGCGGCTCAGGGGCGCGGTCCGCCGCGGTCGCGAGGCTCTCGAGCCCTCGCTCGGTCCCGCCGGAGCGGGGGCCCGAGTCGGACGCGTCCTTTTTGCTCGCCCAGGCGGCCTACCGCTTCGCGGCGGGCAAGGGAGCCTTCGAGCTCGAGGCCGCCGAGCCGCGCGGCGTCGCGGGAACAGCCCCGGTCGCGATAGCGACGGGCCTCGCGGCCCCTCGTCTCGATCCCGCCCTCGCGTCTTTCGTCGATAGGGCCCTGGCCGACCCCGAGAGCGCGCCCTTGAGCGACTGGATCGCCGTCCTCGGCGCGGCCCGGACGGCGCACTGGACGCGCGACCTTCCCCCCGCGGAGGAGGCCGAGCTCACGAGGCGCAGGGACGCGATCGAGTCTCGACTGCGAGCGCGGCAAAGGCGCGCCGGCTTTTTCCGAAAGCGCGGCGGCATTTTGATCGCCGCGGCCGCGGCGATCGTCGTGCTGGCCCTGATGGGCGCCGACATGCTGCGCGCGCAGAGAGATAAGCCTGACTTTTCCCGGCTTTCGCCCCGGGAGCTCGTCCAACGGTATTACCTGGCCATCGACGGCATCGATATGGAGTCCCTCGAGGCCTGCGGCGACAAGAAGGCCATCGAGAAGGACCAGAGCTACTTGATCAACCTGGTCGTCATCACTCGGACCAGGACGGCCTACGAGGGGAAGAGCCCCGTCGTGCGCGCGCGGGATTGGCTGGCCGCCGGGAAGCCCGCTCTCGCGCAGGCGGACTTACTCTACGGGATCGTGGGCCTCTCGCTGTCGGGAGGCGAGGCCTGGGCCGGCGTCTCCTCCGTATCCATCAGCGCGAGATACTCCTTCTGGTCTCTCGACAGAAAAGAAGATGCTTCGGGCGATCCTAGCAAGGTGGTTGCGGCGCCCTTCGAGGAGAAGCGCGTCGACGAACTCGCTCTCGAGCGCGGCAGGAAGGGCTGGAAGATAGTCGCCTTGGAGAGGAAGATCGAACCGTAAAACGAAAAAAAAGGCTTAAGCTTTTACGCACATCCGATCAGAGGGTTCGCGCAAAGGCGCGAAGATCGCAAGGAGGAAAATGAAGTCGGTATTTCTCAAGCAACCATTGGTTGTCGTATGCCATAGTAATGAGAAACAGGGCTGCACGCACTCAGCCTCACTTTCTTAGCGTTCTTTGCGCCTTTGCGCGAGATTAACCAAAACAAAAGCCGAAGCCCCAGGAGTTGGTCGATCGATCGAGGTTCGAGGGGGTACTTCCGGATTTCCCCCCACTTCCGAACTCCGAGAGCGGAGCTCCTAGCCCCCGAAGTCTTGTTCGATCTTGGCGACGCCGATGCGCGCGATCTCCGCGTCCTCCTCCTGCTCCAATCCGCTGACGGCCACTGCGCCGATCACCTGCCCACCGTGGACCACGGGCACTCCGCCGTCCCAGCCGGTGTAGCGGGGGTCGCTGTTCGCCATCTGCCAGCCGTTTTTCTTGTAGTTCATTCCGAGGGCACCGGTAGCCGAACGCTCGCGAGCCGCCGTCCAAACCTTGCTCATGGCCACCACGACCGATGGGATAGGGACCCCGTCCATCCTCAGGAGGGATATGAGCTCTCCATGAGAATCGGATACTGCGATCACGGCGACCTTCCCCCGCTTCGTCAACTCTTCGCGGATCGCCGTCGTCGCGATGGCCGCTTCTTTCTCACCCAGCTCTTCGATATGCTGCATCGTTTGTCTCCATTCTCGGTGTTGATTTTTCCAACCGCGCACGTCAGATTTTAGTGAGCAGGGACGAGAAGTCGTTTTCGATCCCGAGCGAATCCATCTGGCAGGAGATCGCGCCACGGTGGTGGGTGTCGTGGTTGAACCAATGGAGAAGGGCTTCCCAGAGCTTGTGCGTTTCGGTCTCGCCCTTGTAGTTCTTGTAGGTGAAGGCCGCGGCGAGCGCTTTTTCGTCGAGCTCGGCGACGAAGGCGCACACGGAGCGGTCGAGCTCGCGGATATCGGCGAAGAGCCTTGCCCCGGCTTCGCCGAAGGGGGCCTTCAGCGTCTGGAGGTCGAAGTCGGAAAAGCGGCTTGCGGAGAGGGCCGCGCTTTTCGGGAAGGCGGCCTTGAGGCGCTTGATCCAGTTGACACCCGAACCGAAGACGTGTTTGAGCTGGTCGTATATCGTAGGGAAATAGGCGCCTGTGGGTGCGAGGAGCTTGTCTTCTCCCAGCTTCTCGATTATGCCGAGAACGCTCTCATCGACCTTCATCTTGTACTTGGCCAGTGCTTCGAGAATCTCTTTCACGATCGTGCCTCCGTCTGCATCCAGTCTACTCGTGGCGCGGCGGCTGTCAATGACTCGAGGCGGCCGTCTCGGCTTCAGTTGACTTCCGGGCTTTGGAACCCCGATAATGAGGTATGGGGAGGATGCGTCTCTCACGGCGATACCTCTAATATGGAAACCTTACTCAGGCTTCAGATCAACGTTTTCTGCCTCGTGGTCATTCTTATCCTGAGGCTTTCCGGCAACAGGAGAAAATCCTCGAAGACGGGCGCCGATCTCCGTATTTTCGGCGCCCTCCTCACGTCTACCGCGGCCATGCTCTTTCTCGACGCGGCCGGATGGTTACTCGATGGAAGCCCCGGCAGCATCGGCCGGGCGGCCGTTCTCATCGTCAATGGCCTCTATTATGCCGTCCATACGTTGCCGGCGGTGTTCTTTATCCTCTATGCGGATTTTCAAGTATTCAGGGACGACGGGAGATTCGCCCGGGTGGCCCGTCCTTTAATACTCATCGCGGCCCTTGTCGCCGTTGTCGCCATCCTGTCCATCTTTACGGGTATGCTTTTCGTTGTCGACGGGGGAAACCATTATTCCCGCGGACCGGCCTTCCCCGTTTTCGCCGTGATAGAGTACGGCCTCGTGGCGTACGCCCTCGGCTTCGTCATTCGCGGCGTCAAAAAGGTAAACCGCAGAATCTTCATCACCCTCCTCGTCTATCCTCTCGCGATTTTTCTCGCCTCCATCCTGCAGATGTACGCATATGGTTTCGTGCTCATCTGGCCGGCGATGACGCTCTTCCTCGTCGCTTCCTCGTCCAATATAGAGAACCGTCGGGCCAGGACCGACTATCTGACGGGAACTGCGAACCGCCGGAGTCTCGACGAGGAATTGGAGCGTCGCATCGCGCTATGCAAATCGGGGAAGGCGCTATGCGGCCTTCTCATCGACCTCGACGATTTCAAGAGCATCAATGACCGTTTCGGACATGAGGCGGGGGACCGCGCCCTCGAAGACATCGCCTTGATACTGCTGTCCTCGGTGCGGGTGGAGGACCTGGTGGCCCGCATGGGGGGCGACGAATTCGTCGTGTTGATCGAATTCAAGGAGTCGGCGGCGATGGAAGATCTGGTCGGCCGAATAGAGGCCGGAGTGGAAAATCACAACGCGACCAAACTGAGGCCGTATCGCCTCGCCCTCAGCATGGGCCGCGGTTGCTACGATCCGTCCGAGGGGCGCAGCGCCGCGGAATTCCTCGGTTTTCTCGACGCGGATATGTACGCTCGGAAAAGGAAGAAAAGCGAGACTATTTCAAAACTCGGACGACTTTCGAAAAAACAGTCTTGAGCCTATAGGAGTGTTCCATGCCAAAAACGGATGACTATCCGGGCTTCTATCGCGTTATTCCCCTCCAGGCATTCCGCAGGACGCCCGGCGTCGCCTTCGACATCCTGCCGGGCAGGCTCGTTCCCAAGGTGGACGCGATCGACCGCGTGCTCCACGAGAAGGGCGCGATCTCGCCCGGTTCAGTCGGCGAGGTCGAGCGGCCCTGGTATCGCCACGAGCACCAGGACGACAACCTCCTCGTCCTCGCGGGAGTCAGGCACGTGGACATCTATATCAAGGAGCACGGGCGGGTCGAGAGCTTCGACGTCTATCCCGACCGCATCGAGCGCGAAGGAATCGTCTGGTACGACGGTCCCGCGATCCTGGTGTGGCCGCGCATGGTTTTCCACCGGATACTATCGGGGGACCGGGGCTCGGCCTCCGTCAATCTCGCTACCCACTACGAGGGCTGGAACGTGAGGAACAACTTCGACGTGTTCGACCTCGACCCGAAGACCGGTGAATACCGCGTCATACGCGAGGGCTGGCGCGATCAGAGCCCGGATGCGGGAGAGTAAATTCGGGGCGAGACCGATTCTCGAACGATGATGCATTCGTTGACAAGTTCGATCGTCTCCTGTAGCCTCTCCGAAAGAGGTTAGCCTCGATGCAGCCGCCGTGGACGCAAAAGGTAGATTTTTCCACAAAGCCGATCTTCGTCTGTTGGGAAACCACGAAGTCCTGCCTCCTGTCCTGCCGGCACTGTAGAGCGACCGCGATAAAGAGTAGGCTCCCGGATGAGCTCGGCCTCGAGGCGGGGCTGCGGCTTATCGACCAGATCCTCGAATTCGGGGACCCATATCCGGCTCTATTGTTGACCGGAGGCGATCCCCTCATGCGTCCGGACATTTTCGACCTGATCAAGCACGCCCGAAAGCAGGGCATCTATACCGCAGTGGCGGCGAGCGTCACGCCCCTGCTGGACCGCGGGCGGATGGAGCTTCTGAGGGATCTCGGGGTGCAGATCATCTCCGTCAGCCTGGACGGGGCCACGGCCGCGGTGCACGACCGGATCCGAAATATCCCCGGGACCTTCGACGCGACGCTCAAGGCCATCGAAACGGCGGCGGTCTGCGGGCTCAGGCTCCAGGTCAACACGACCGTGATGAGAAGCAACCTCCGGGACTTGGCCGACATTTTCCATCTGGTACGAGAGAGGGGCGCCGTCGCATGGGAAGCCTTCTTCCTGATTCGCACCGGACGCGGGTCGGCCCTCGAGAGTCCCGAATCCCGGGAGTGCGAAGAAGTCACGCACTTCCTCTATGACGCGACCCGATATGGCATTCCGGTGAGAACCTCCGAAGGCCCCCATTTCCGGCGGGTCTTTATCCAGCGCCGGAGCGGCGGAGAGCCGCCCCGCGGGGACTTGTACGAACGACTCTCAGGCAGGCTGCGGGAGCTCGAGGGAGGACCGACCGGCGAGGCCTTCCTGAGGCTGAACGCCACGGGAGACGGCAGGGGCATCGTTTTCGTCAGCCACGACGGCGAAGTGTACCCGAGCGGCTTCCTGGCCCTCCCGTTGGGAAACGTGAAAGAGGGAAACCTGAAATCGATCTACACGACCCATCCCATCCTCCTCGGGATCAGGGATCCGGCGAACCTCAAGGGCCGTTGCGGGGCATGCGAACATAAGGTGCTGTGCGGCGGATCGAGGTCACGGGCCTATGCGGAGTCCCATGATCTCTTCCAGGAGGATCCCGCCTGCGCCTATGTGCCCTCGTCGGGCGAGAAGCCGGGAGGGCCATGAGCATCCTCTGCCTGGGGATTTCGCACCGTGCGGCATCGGTCGAGCTTCGCGAAAGGATGAGCCTCTCTCCCGACAGGCTGAAATTCGTCCTTGCACCGGTCGGCCGCGGCGAAGACGGGGGGCGGCCTTTCGATTTGTCGGAGATGGCCATCCTCTCTACCTGCAACAGGTTCGAGGTCTACGCGGTTTCGCGCAGCGGCGAATTCCAGGATATCGACGATTTCGTGAGCGCGTCGACGGGGGTGCCGAAGACGGAGTTCCTTCCTCAAGCCACGCGGCGGGAAAACAGACAGGCAGTCACCCACCTTTTCCGCGTCAGCTCCGGACTCGATTCCATGGTTCTGGGGGAGACTCAGGTACTGGGCCAGGTCACCGAGGCCTATGAGGCTTCGCGCGGATGCGGAAGCGTCGGACCTCTGCTTTCCGCGCTTTTCCGCGCGGCCATCCATGCGGGCAAGCGGGCGCATACGGAGACCGCGATCAGCCGAAACGCCGCCAGCGTCGGCTCGGTGGCGGCCCGGCTGGCGGCGGAAAAGATAGGCGACATTTCCAATGCCCGCATCGTGGTCATCGGCGCGGGAGAGATGGCGGAGCTGGCGGTCGAGGCGCTGAGGCACCGCGACGCGAAGCACATCGCCGTCGTCAACCGGACTCGCGAGCGCGCCGAGGAGCTGGCCGCCCGCTGGCAGGCGGAGGCATTCGGTTTTGAGCATATCGTCGAGGCCCTCAATGAAGCGGACATAGTGGTCAGCTCGACGGGCGCGCCCCACGTCATTCTCACCCGCGAGCTCGTAGGGGAAGTCATGAAAGCCAGGCCCGACCGTCCCCTCATCCTGATCGATATCGCCGTCCCTCGCGACGTCGATCCCGGCGTAAACGAGCTGCGCAATGCCCATTGCTACGACATCGACGACCTCGAGACGAGGCTGAGCGATTCCCTGACGGAGCGCCACGAGGCCGTGCCCGAGGTGGAGGCCATAATCGAGGAAGAGGCCGATGACTTCATGGGATACCTCCGCTCCCTCGATGTCGTGCCGGTCATCACCGCGCTGCGAGCCAAGGCCGAGGAGATACGGCGCGTCGAGACGGAGAAGGCGCTCCGGCAGCTCGCGCACCTGAGCGACGAGGACAGGGCGAGGATCGACTTCCTCGGGAAATCGATCCTCGACCGCTTCCTCCATAAACCGACCCTTCTACTCAAGGCCGCGGCCGGCAGGGGTCAGGCGACGGAGTACTCGGCCGCGATCAGCCATGTATTCGAGCTTTCCGAGGACGAGCCCGATGAGCGCTGACATCGCGAGGCTCAGGATAGGGACGAGGACCTCCGCTCTGGCCAGATGTCAGACCGACTGGATAGCGGCGAGGCTCGTCGAGCTCGGGCCCGGCCTCGAATTGTCGATCGTGCCCTTCACCACCGCCGGAGACCTGATCCTCGACAGGCCGCTTCCCGAAATCGGGGGCAGGGGACTGTTCACCGAGGAGCTCGATCGCGCCCTCCTCGCGGGCGAGATCGACCTCGCGGTCCATTCGCTCAAGGACCTGCCCGTCGACGGCCCGCCCGGCTTGACCCTGGGCGCCGTCGCGCGGCGCATGGACCCCCGCGACGCGCTGGTCTCGGCGCGTTATGCGACGCTGAAGGAGCTCCCGCCGAGGGCGCGCGTGGGAACCTCCAGCCTGAGGCGCGGCGCCCAGCTCCTCTCGATACGGCCGGACCTCGCCCTGCTTCCCATCCGGGGCAACGTGGACACGAGGCTTCGAAAGGCGATGGACGGCGACTACGAGGCCATCGTGCTCGCCGCCGCCGGGCTCCTTCGCCTCGGACGCGGCTCGGCGATCTCGTCATACCTGGGCTTCGACGAGATGCTCCCCGCCCCCGGCCAGGGAGCCTTGGCGGTTCAATGCCGCTCGGGCGACGAGGCCGCCTTGTCTCTTTTGGCGGGCATCGACCACGGCCCGACCCGCGCCTTCGTCGCCGCGGAGCGTGCCTTTTTAAAGGGGCTGGGCGGCGGCTGTTCCGCCCCGATCGCGGCCCTGGGCAGGGCCGACGGCGATGGCGTCGATCTCGAGGGCCTCGTCGCCGCCAAGGACGGCTCGAGACTCGTCCGCGTTCGAGGAACGGGCCCCGATCCCGAAGGGCTCGGGAAGCGCCTCGCCGACGAGGCGCTGGCCAGGGGCGCCCGGGAGCTCCTCGCGTGAGCGCGCAGCCGCTGGCGGGACGGCGCGTCCTCGTGACGCGAGCGCGCCCGCAGTCCGAGGCCCTGTGCGCCTCGATCCGCGCGGAGGGAGGCCGAGCCGTCGTCATTCCGGCGATCAGGATAGAAGCCGCATCCGACCGTTCCGCGCTTGATCGAGCGTTAGGCGAACTCGAACGCTACGATTGGCTCGTCTTCACGAGCGCGAACGCGGTCGAGGCCTTCTATTCGCGGATCGATGCCCTCGAGACCGAGGGAAGCATGGGAAAGGGCCACGGCCAAGTTGCCGCCGGAGCGCGTACGGCGGCGGTCGGCCCGGCCACCGCGATGGCGCTGCGCAGGAATTCGGCCGATCCCGTATGCGTCCCCGAGGACTTCGCTTCCGAATCCATCGCCGAAGCTCTCGGCGATGTCTCCGGCCTGCACGTCCTCATCCCCGGCTCGGATATCGCGAGGGAAAATCTCGGCGCGGCGCTTCGAGGGCGGGGCGCAGTCGTCGACGAGGTCGCGGCCTATGTCACCGCGCCGGGCGAGATGGGCCCCGACGGCGTGAAGGAGCTCGAGCGCGGCTTCGACGCCGTCATCTTCATGAGCCCGTCCGCGGCGCGCAATTTCGCCGCTCTGGCAGACGGGCCGGAGCGTCTGGGCGGGGCCGTCGTCGCCTGCATCGGCCCCGCTACGGCGGAGGAAGCCGAGAGATGCGGCTACCGTGTGGGGCTCGTCGCCGAGGTCCATTCTTCCAAAGGCGTCATCGACGCGCTCGTGCGCCATTTCCGCGACGCCGCCACGGCGCCCGAAAGCAACCGAAGGAGCTGAACATGGACAGAGATGCGATTCCCGGTCCGAAGAGGCCGAGAAGGCTCAGACTCAACGCGGGGATCAGGCGCATGGTCCGGGAGACCAGTCTTTCCGTCGACGATTTCGTCTATCCCCTCTTCGTGACCCACGGGAAGGGGGTCCGGCACGAAATAGCCTCGATGCCGGGGGTCTTCCAGTGGTCGGTCGACAATCTGGCCCGCGAAGCGGAATCGATCGCGGGCCTGGGCATACCGGCAGTCCTCCTTTTCGGCCTCCCCGCCGAAAAGGACCCGATAGGCAGGGAAAACTTCGACGGGGACGGCATAGTCCAGCGCGCCATCCGAGAATTGAAGCGCAGCGTGCCCGAGCTCGTGGTCGTCACCGACCTCTGCCTCTGCGAGTACAGCGAATCGGGGCACTGCGGCCTCCTTAATCACGGCGAGGCCCGCGGGCTCCCCGAGGGCTACGTCCTCAACGACGAGACCCTCCCCATCCTCGCCCGCGTCGCCCTCTCCCACGCCGAGGCGGGAGCCGACATCGTCGCACCCTCGGGGATGATGGACGGCATGGTCGCGGCCATCCGTTCGGGCCTCGACGCCGAGGGATGGAGCCATGTCGCGATCCTCTCCTACGCGGTGAAGTACGCCTCCGCCTTCTACGGCCCCTTCCGCGACGCGGCCGACGGGGCCCCGGCCTTCGGCGACCGGGCGAGCCACCAGATGGATCCCGCCAACGCCCGCGAGGCCCTGCGCGAAGCCGCCCGCGACGTCGAGGAGGGGGCCGACATGCTGATGGTCAAGCCGGCCCTCGCCTACCTCGACGTGGTGCGGCAGACCCGCGAACGTTTTCCCGAGATGCCCCTCGCGGCCTACAACGTGTCGGGCGAGTATGCGATGGTCAAGGCCGGGGCGCGGAACGGATGGATCGACGAGCGCCGAGTGGCCCTCGAGATTCTTACCGGGATAAAGCGAGCTGGCGCCGATATCATCATTACGTATCACGCGAAGGACGCGGCCCAATGGATCGGGTGAGCCCCGATCAGAGCGAGCACAGAGCCTTCCACGACGGGCGGATGGGCGAGGCCGATTTCGGCCTGTCGCCCTTCACCATCGCCTGGGAGATCACGCGGGCGTGCGCCTATGCCTGCGTGCACTGCCGCGCCGACGCCCAGCACCGCCGCGACCCTGCCGAGCTGACGACAGAAGAGGCCGGGGCCCTCGTCGATCGGATAAAGAGCTTCGGCAGCCCCATCCTGGTATTCACGGGCGGCGATCCGATGATGCGGCCCGACCTGTTCGAGATCATCAGCCACGCGACGGGCCTGGGCCTCCGATGCTCTCTCACGCCGACGGCGACGGAGCTCGCGACGCCCGAGCGGCTCGCCTCGGCCAAGGAGGCGGGGATCAGGCGCATCGCCCTCAGCCTCGACGCGCCGAGCGCCGATGCCCACGACGCTTTCCGCCAAGTGCCCGGCTCCTGGGAGCGCACGATGGGCATACTCCGGAACGCCCGCTCGATGGGTCTCGCCGCCCAGATAAATACGACCGTCGCGAAGCACAATCTCGAACTGCTTCCCGCCATGGTGAAGTTCGTGAAGGAGGTCGGCGCGGTGCAGTGGAGCGTCTTCTTCCTGGTGCCGACGGGAAGGGCCCAAGCCGCCGACATGATCAGCGCCGAGCAGCACGAGCGGCTATTCAATTGGCTCTACGACCTTTCCATCCAGGGCGACTTCGACATCAAGGCCACCGCCGCGCCCATGTACCGCCGCGTCGCCATCGAGCGCAAGCGCGCCGAGTCGGGCCCCGGAAGGGGAGGGATACGCGGGACGTTCCAAGGGGCGGGCTTCCAATACGCCGACGGCCTCGACAGGCCGGCGAAGGGCGTGAACGACGGCCGCGGTTTTCTCTTCATCTCCCACCGCGGGGATATCATGCCCTCGGGATTCCTCCCCATCGCGGCGGCCAACGTCCGAGAGGCGGACGTCGTCGATGTTTATCGAAACCACTCCCTTTTCAGGGAGCTCCGCGACCCGAGCCTCCTGAAAGGGCGCTGCGGCATCTGCGAATACCGGGAGGTATGCGGCGGCCAGCGAGGCCGCGCCTACGCGCTGACGGGCGATTGGCTCGAGAGCGATCCGGCTTGCGTCTATCAGCCATCGGGCGGGGGAGGGGAAGGGTGAGCGACCGCTTCCTTCGCGCCTGCAGGCGGGAGGAAGTCGACGCCACGCCCGTCTGGTTCATGCGTCAGGCGGGGCGGTATATGCCCGAGTACCGGGCACTGCGAGCCAGGCACGGCTTCCTCGAGATATGTTCGGAGCCCGAGTTGGCCGTCGAGGCGACGCTCCAGCCCGTACGCGCCTTCGACGTCGACGCAGCCATCCTGTTTTCGGACATTCTCCTGCCCCTCATCCCGATGGGCGTCGACCTCGAGTTTTCGCCGGGCGAAGGTCCCGTGATATCTAACCCGATCGCCTCCGAGGCCGATGTTTCGGCGCTTCGCGTCATCGATCCCCGCGAGGGGCTCGGCTCGGTAATGGCCGCCCTCGCTCTCGCCAAACGGGAGCTCGCGGGGATGCTTCCCCTGATCGGTTTCGCGGGCGCTCCCTTCACGCTCGCGAGCTACATGGTCGAAGGAGGCTCTTCGCGCAGCTTCGTGAAGACGAAGCGCCTCATGTACGACGCACCCCCTGTCTGGCACTCCCTCCTCGGCAAGCTCTCCCGCGTCATAGCCGACTATCTCGTCGCCCAGGCCGAGGCCGGGGCCGACGTCGTCCAGCTCTTCGACTCCTGGGCCGGCTGTCTCGCGCCGGAGGACTACCGCGAGTACGCTCTACCCTATTCGAAGGCGATCCTCGACGCGGTGAAGGAACGGGGCACTCCCTCGATACATTTCGTCCTCGACTCGGCGACCCTTCTTCCGTCGATGAGGGAGGCTGGAGGCGACGTCATCGGCCTCGACTGGCGAATGGACCTCGCGAAGGGCTGGGAAGCGGTCGGCTTCGACCGAGGGATACAGGGCAACCTCGATCCGGCCGCTCTTTTCGCGCCGCGCGGCGAGATCGAGAGGCGGGTCCGGTCGATCCTCGAAAAGGCGGCGGGCCGGCCAGGCCACATCTTCAATCTCGGCCATGGCATCCTCCCCGATACTCCCGTCGATAGCGTCAGGGCCGTCGTCGAAATGGTCCACGAATACTCGAGGCGCTGAAGGCAATGCTCGTGGAATGGACGGGAGTCGCCGCCGCAGTGGCCACATTCGGAGGCGTGTGGGCGGGACACGTCGGCGTGAGGATGATCGAGTTCCGCGCGCGAAGGCTTGGGCCGGCCATGGCTATTCTCGCCGCGGCGGGGCTGGGGCTCGAGGCTCTCGCCGCGGCCTCGGGCACGAGCCTGGTCGCAGTCGCCGAGGGCATCGTCGGAATGACCCTTGTTTTCGACGCCTTCGAGCTTCGCAGGCAGTTCCACAGGGTGCGCGAGGGGAGAGCGCGGGCAAACCCGCAAAATCCCCGGCACGGGCCCCATGTCGCCTCGGGACATGCCGTCACCGTCGATCCGCTCGCCCATGCGGCCGCGGTCGAGGAGCTTGCGCCATGAGTCTCTTCGGTCCCCTCGTAGGGATCCTTTCGCTCTTCGTCATCGGCCTGGGCTTTTTCTGGGTCATCCGCGCCGAACGTTCCCTCGGCTGGCGATGGTGGTACGTCTTTATGGCCGCCGGCCTCGTTCTCGTCCTTCTTTCGATCTTCGCGGCCTCGCCCCTTCTTTCCTGCATCCTCGGTATCGCGGGGGCTTCCCTCGCCTGGGGCTCCACGGAACTCAAGGCGCAGGCGGCGCGCGTCAGGCTCGGATGGTATCCCGCCAACCCGAGGCCGAAGCGGATTCCCCCTTTATGGCGGCTTTTCTCGAGATTTGTCCCACCCTCCCTATGATTCTCGTGGTAGAACACTGGCAAGGAGCACAAGGTCATGAACATCGAGAAATCGAGGCGGCTCTTTGCCGAGGCTCAGACCCTGATCCCGGGCGGCGTCAGTTCCCCCGTTCGGGCGTTCAGGGCGGTCGGAGGACAGCCTCTCTTCATCGAGCGAGGGGAGGGAGCATGGCTTTGGGACGTCGATGGGAACCGTTTCGTCGACTACGTTCTCTCCTGGGGTCCCCTGATTCTGGGCCATGCCCACGATGGCGTCGTAAAAGCCCTTGCGGCGGCCGCCCTTCGCGGTACCAGCTACGGGGCTCCCTGCGCCCTCGAGGTGGAGCTCGCCGGCCTGGTGCGCGAGCTCATGCCGAACCTCGAGATGCTCCGCTTCGTGAACTCCGGCACCGAGGCGACGATGTCGGCGTTGCGGCTCGCCCGCGCGTTCACCGGGCGCGACAAGATCGTGAAATTCGAAGGTTGCTACCACGGGCACGCCGATTTCCTCCTCGTGCACGCGGGCTCCGGAGTGGCCACCCTCGGCCTTCCCGACAGCCCCGGCGTGACGAAGGCGACTGCCGCGGACACCCTCACCGCTCCGTTCAACGACCTCGAAACCCTAAAGGCCATTCTCGAGCGGCACTCGGGCGAGGTCGCGGCGATCATCGTCGAGCCGGTCGCCGGGAACATGGGCGTCGTGCCTCCGAAGCCCGGCTTTCTCGAGGGGCTGCGCGCGCTGTGCGACTCCGCGGGAGCCCTCCTCGTCTTCGACGAGGTGATGACGGGTTTCCGCGTCCATCTCGGCGGTGCGCAGACCCTCTACGGCGTCAAGCCCGATCTCAGCACCCTCGGCAAGGTCATCGGCGGCGGTCTCCCGGTCGGAGCCTATGGAGGCAGGGCCGACATCATGAGCATGGTCGCGCCCTCGGGGCCGGTTTACCAGGCGGGGACCCTCTCCGGCAATCCGCTCGCCATGACCGCCGGCATCGTCACGCTACGGGAACTCCGGCGTCCCGGCGTATGGAGCCGCTTGGAAGACTCCTGCGCCAGGTTAGAGACTGGGTTAAAACGGGCCTCGAACAAGGCGGGAATTCAAAGCACCTGGAACCGGGTGGGGACTATGTTCACGACCTTTTTCACGGATGGCCCCGTGGTCGATTGGACGAGCGCGAAGGCCTCCGATACGAAGAAATTCGCCGTTTTCTTCACCGCCATGCTCGAGAACGGGGTCTACCTCGCCCCCTCCCAGTTCGAGGCCGGTTTCATGTCCCTCGCCCATGGAGAGGCGGAGATCGACGCGACGATAGCCGCCGCCGAAAAGGCCTTCGGCTCAATCGGGGACCGCAGGTCCACATAGGGGAATGGCCCTCGATTTCCCTTGACGCCCGCTCGGGAGAGATTATCATAGGAAATGCATAGCCTAACCGGAGGTTGAGATGAAAGGCGACAAGAGACTGATCGATGCCCTCAACGGGCTCCTTGCTGACGAACTTACGGCCATCAACCAGTACATGGTCCACTCCGAGATCTGCGACGATTGGGGCTATGAAAAACTCCACAAGCACTTCGAAAAGCGCGCCATAGACGAGATGAAGCACGCGGAGAAGCTCATCGGCCGGATAATCTTCCTCGAGGGACTGCCTACGGTGAGCGTCCTCAACAAGATCAACATCGGGAGCACCGTCGACAAGCAGCTCGCGAGCGACCGAGCCGCCGAGGACGGGGCGATCAAGGCATACAACGAGGCCATCGCCCTCGCGGGCGAGGTGAAGGACGCCGCCACCCGCGACTTCCTCCAGGGAATCCTCAACGATGAGGACGCCCACATGGACGGCATCGAATCTTTGCAGGCCCAGATCGCGCAGATGACCCTGCCGACCTTTCTCACCACCCAGGTCGAGGACTAGACGTACCTTCAGCGTTTATTGAGGCTTGCATAACGAAGAGTTCTCGACCAAAGGGAGAGAACTCATGCAAGCCTCTACACGGGTCTTTTCCGTTCAGGAAGAGAAGCTGCTGACAACTTACTTTCCGGCCGACTACCCCGCCTACCGAGCGCGGGTGCTGATGCCCTGGCTACAGGTTCAAATAAAGTGGGCTTGGAAGCCCGGTCTACATTTTCAAGGCTGCCCGGATGATCCCGCCCTTCAATCGCTTCAGCGGCCTCAAGCCGGCGAAGACGAGGTCCTTGATGGCGGTCGGGAAGGCCGTCAGGCTCTCGCAGCCGCTCTCGGTGATGAGGACGGTATCGGAATGGCGAAAACCGCCCAGCTCGGGGAGGTAGAGGGCGGGCTCGACGCTGACGACCATGTTAGCCCGAAGGAGATCATTCGAGCCCTCGCTCAAGTAGGGGCCCTCGTGGTTGCTGAGGCCGATCCCGTGGCCGCTGCGGTGCAATAGATATCCGTCGAGGCCCCTGTCACGGAAATAGGCCTTGGCTGCGGCGTCGACGTCCGAGCAGGAAGCCCCGGGCTTCAGGGATTTGAACACGAGGTCCCTCGCCTCGAGGACCCGGCGGAAAAGGTCGCGTGAATCCTTCGAGGGCTTCTCGACGAAGACTGTCCTCTCGCACTCCGCGGCGTAGCCGTTGACGCGGAGGAAGCTCATGTTCTGTATCGGGCCCGAAAGCGCGCGGTCGCCGAGCTCGGGGACTCCATGCGGCTTCGCGCTCGCGGGGGCGGGCCAGCAGGCGGTCAGTATCTCGCTGGCGAGAGGGTCGAATTCCCGGTCGACGACGATCCGCGTCTGGATCTTCCTGGCGAGGGAGAACATCTCGAGGGGCGTGACGCCGCGGTACAAGTTGGCGCACATGAGCCGCATCCCGAAATCGGCATAGGAAGAGGCTCTGCGTATCGCGGCGATCTCGTCGGCCGATTTGACGAGCCTCAGCTCCTCCACGAGGGGGAGGGCCCTGACTTCGCGGCCGGCGAGGGCGGCGGCAATCTCCATCTTCGCGGAACTCTCGATCCCGACGACGGAGAGGTCGTCCAGGAGAGCCTGGAGCCTCTCGGGCCAGCCTTCCCCGGGCGCGGCGGGATAGTCCCAGTAGGCCTCGACCCGCTCCAGGTTCCTCGCCTTGCGCATGTGCTCCCGCTCCAGCCGCGGGACGAGGAGGACGGGAGGGGAGGCGGGGTAGACGATGATGAAGAAGGGCCGTTCCAGGGGCTTATAGCTGGCCCCCGTGAGGTAGTAGATGCTGTCCTGGCCGGTGACTATGAAGGCCTCCAGGCCGCTGCGCTCGACGCTTCCCTTGAGCGAGAGAATTCGAGCGTCGAAATCGAAGGTCCTGCCCATGTCAATGCCTCGCGGATCTCAGACCATGCATCTTTTATACACCTCCAGGTCGCGATCCGAAAAACAGCAGAAGGTCACCTCGATCGAGGCCCCGCTCGCTTCCAGGAATTCCCGAACAGTTTTCACCGCGACCCGCGCCGCTTCCTCGATCGGGTAACCGTAGACGCCCGTGCTGATCGAGGGGAAGGCGATGCTTCGCAGGGCCTTCCCTTTCGCGATATCCAGGCAGCGCCGATAGCAACTCGCCAGGAGCTCGACCTCGCCCGCGCCGCCTCCATGCCACACGGGGCCGACCGTATGGATGACGTAGCTCGCGGGCAATCGGTAGCCCTTCGTGAGCCTGGCGTCGCCGGTGGGGCAGCCGCCGAGCTTCCGGCATTCCTCCAGCAGCTCCGGCCCCGCGGCGCGATGGATGGCCCCGTCGACTCCGCCGCCGCCCAGGAGGGACTCGTTGGCCGCGTTGACGATCGCGTCGACTTTAAGGCCGGTTATATCCGCCCTGATAGCGTTCATCATACCTCCAGTCTAACGCCCCCGGTCCCGGCGGGCCAGGGGCGGGATTGTGGGGATCCAGCTCGAGAAGGGAGTCCGCTGCGCCAACCTCTCCGTTTCGTCGTCCCTTCCCCTGTCAACCCTACATGGGCCGACGAACCTTGGCCAGCGCCGCGTCCATGGCCTCGAGGATGTCGGGGGAAAACATCTGCGCGATGAGGCCATCTCGTCTTTCTTCGATCACTGCGGACCATTTCGCCGCGGCGCCTTCGGGCAGCGGCGGAATCTTGATTCCGTCGAGCGAGGCTATGGCCTCCTCTTCGAGCTTCAGGCCCTCGAGGCTGCTCCTCTCGGCCATTTCCTTTATTACCCGTTCGAGCGGAGGGCGTAGTTCCTCAGGTATCTTTTCCCAGCTGGACTTGTTCATGACCATCGCGCCGATAAAAGGGGCGACTTTGAAGGCAGTCATATAGGAAATCTTGCCCCTGAGCTGAAACCACAGTGTCGCGATGTATATCGGACTTTCGCAGATGGCATCGACCGAGTTGGTGTTGATCCGGAGGAGGAAATCCGAAATCGAGCCTGGGACCAACCTGGATCCGACGCTCTGAAGGAGACGTGTCTCCTTGTCGTTGCTCTGGTCTATGGAAACGCGGAGCCTGGCGAGGTCGGAAGGGTACAGGATGGGCGATCTCGAGAAGTACCGGACCCAACCGCCCTTCGTGACTGCCGGAACGACATAGCGGTCCGCGAGCTTCGATTCGATCAGCGGCTTCACGGCCGCTAGCACGGCGTCGAATTCCTCGTCGGTGCTGATAAAGCCGGGCATGGAGAGGGCGAGGCTGTCGGGGTACAACTCGGCGAGGCCTTGCGTCGAGATCAGGGCTCCATCCATGCCCAGTCGCATCCGTCGAAGGCTGTCCGATTCGGATTCGACATGGGCGCTCGGCGGGAAAACTATCTTCACCCTGCCACCCGAAACGCGATCGAATTCGAAGGCCATACGCTTTAGGCCGATATCCCAGGGACTGTTCGGCGGCGCGTTAGCCGCGATCCGGAGCGTGAGGGCTTGGGCTCCGGCCCTGGCCGGAAACCCGAAAATCGCGGCAAGGACCGACAGAAAAAGCGCGAGAGCCGTGCGACGAATATTCATGGCGCATTCCTCCAGCCGAGGGGAATCTACTGCTTTTTAGATTTTTTAGGCAGAATCCGAGGCGCTAGCGCGTGGAAGCCGGCGGTCTTTGCGCTGCGGCCTCGGCGCGACGAGCCAAATCGATCGAGAGCGCGAGGCTCCGCTGGGCTTGCACGGGATCATGGAAACCGGTCGAGTTGGAGGATGCGACAAAGTCCCAGTACCATTGCGCCTGCCGGAGAAGGTCTCGAGCCGGATCGAGAGCCGTCGAAGGGACGCTCGGAGGTCGAGAAGCCGCGGCGATCGCCCATGCGCCTCCGCTACCGCTTGGCCGGCGATGCGCTGGAGGGAGAATACCGAGTCCTGGACGTACTTTACGCGTCCCATCGCCCAGGCCTCGGTCCTGCCCCAATGGCATTGGAGACAGGAGCTCCCCACGTTTCGCAGGGGACTCGTGACCCAGTGTTGGCGAAGCTTCGCTCCGTTGGCCACCACGTAGGGCATGTGGCAATCGACGCAGGATACCCCCGCCGATGCGTGGACTCCGCTCGAGAATAGTTCGTAGTCGGGGTGCCTCGCCTTTAGGACTGCCACTCCGGAATCCGGCTGAACGTAATCCTTCTCGAAGCCCGAGGGCTTGGAGGCATACCAGACGTACATCGCCTCCGGCCCCAAACCCTTTCCCCAGGGAGAGACGACGCGGTTGATTTTCGGCTCGAGGAAATAGGTCGAGTGGCACTGCGCGCAAACATAGATTTCCATGGCCTTTGGCGTGGCCTTTGCGAGATCTATTCCTCGTAGTTTCATCCCCTCGGCGAAGGATGGGACGATGACGCGAAGCTGCCTCGTCGCGGGATTGTGGCAGGAAAAACAATCGATGGCGGGATGCTGTTCCTTTATATAATTCATGGCAGGCTCCGAGGCATAGGCCCAATCCTTGTCGGCGAAGACCTTGGCGATGTCCGGCGTTTTGCAGGTGATGCAGGAAGCCGGCGTCTTATCGTTCAGGCGCTTGGTAGTCGATATGTCCTCCCATGAATAGACGTGACCTCGCTTTTCCTTGAAGCTGGTCGCATAGGCGGAGCCTTTATAGTTGATGCCCATCGCGGGCTGCGCGATGGCCTTCTCGACCGGGACTGAGCCGTCGTAGCCCGATGGCGACGGCAGCATCTGCTTGCCCTTGGCCATCATGGCCGACTCGGTCGGATAGGTCCTCGACCACGAATCGATATCGGTTCCGACGGCTGCGGTCGCCGAGCTCTTCGCGTTTACGCCGACCATGCTTCGGCCCGCGTCATATGCGCGACCCTCGCCTGGCACGCTTTACCGAAACGCCCTTCACACGGCATAATCGAACCCGCGAGGGGAAGCATGGCGCATCGAACGTTGAAGACGAGCTACGAGCAGTTATCCGATCGGCTCAACCGATTTCCCCAGGGAGCTCCGCCCTCGGAGCTGCTCTTCTCCATCTTGAGGATACTGTTCAGCGAGAAGGAGGCCGAGCTCGTCTCCCTCCTTCCCATCAAGCCCTTCGACGCCGAGACCGCCGCGCGCGCCTGGAAGACCGAGGAAAAAGACGCGAAGAAAGTGCTGGACGAGCTGGCGAGCAGGGCCATCCTGGTGGATGTCGAGCGCGACGGGCGGTCCATATACTGCCTTCCTCCCCCGATGGCGGGCTTCTTCGAGTTCTCGATGATGCGGATCAGGCCTGATCTGGACCAGAAGGCCCTCGCCGAGCTCTTCTACCAGTACATGAACGTCGAGGAGGATTTCATCAAGTCTCTCTTCACGGAGGGCGAGACCCAGCTCGGGCGCGCATTCGTCCAGGAGCCGATGCTCTCCGCGGACAAGGCGCTCCAGGTCCTCGACTACGAGAGAGCGAGCGAGGTCGTCAAGACGGCCTCCCACATCGGCGTGGGACTCTGCTACTGCCGCCACAAGATGCAGCACATGGGCCGAGAATGCGACGCGCCGATGGATATCTGCATGACCTTCAACGGCTCGGCGGAATCGCTCACGAAGCATGGCCACGCGCGCGCCGTCACGGCTTCCGAGTGCATGGGGCTGCTCGAAACCGCCTATGAGCGCGGCCTCGTCCAGTTCGGCGAGAACATCCAGCGGAGCGTCAATTTCATATGCAACTGCTGCGGATGCTGCTGCGAGGCCCTCATCGCGCAGCGCCGCTTCGCCTCGCTCAACCCCATCCACACGACCAATTTCATGCCGCAGGTCGACGCCGCATCCTGCAACGGCTGCGGCAAGTGCATGGCCGCCTGCCCCATCGAGGCGATGTCCCTCGTCTCGGCCAACGAGCCGCGCAATCCCGCGAGGCGCAAGGCCAAGGTCGACGAGAGCATCTGCCTGGGCTGCGGCGTCTGCGTCCGCGCCTGCCCGAAGGGCAGCCTAAAGCTGCGCTCCAGGCCCTCCCGCGTCGTCACGCCCGTCAGCTCCGCCCACCGGGCCGTGCTGATGGCCATAGAGCGGGGCAAGCTGCAGAATCTCATCTTCGACAATCATGCCCTGGCAAGCCATCGGGCCATGGCCGCGGTAGTGGGAGCGATCCTGAAACTGCCGCCCGCCAAACGGCTCATGGCGAGCGAGCAGATGAGGAGCAAATACCTGGTGGCCCTGTTGGATCGGATGGGGGTGTAGCGCGAGGCGGGGCCCAAGCCGATTCTCTCCCATCAGGTCGGGGCTTCCCAGGATAGGGGAAATGCCGAGCGCCTGGCCGCCGAACTCTTAAAAAGGGGCTTCTACGGAATCGTCGGCCAAAAACGGTTCGCGGCCTGAGCCTCTGGACGGTTACCGTCCTGGCGCCGCCGGATCCCTTCGCGAACCTCCAGATTGAACTGCTCGATGCCGGCTTTCCCTCCTTTCCGATCCGATAGCCGCTCGCTTCTCCCGCCGATATAGTATCCATGAGGGCGAAAGAACGATGACGAAAGCTGATTCACCGTGCATTCGCATACTCATCCCTGAATCGCCAGCGCGTCGACATCATGGACGGAGATCGGAAGATCTACACGATGGTCGCCTCCACCGGCCTCGATAGCCCGGCCGATGATCGGACGCTCGAGGGGACGTTCTTCGTTCAGCGCGAGCGCGGCTTGTCCTTCTACAGCGCCAAGGCCGGCGAGGGAGCCCGCTATTGGGTCTCGTGGCTCCATCACGGCGAGTATCTCTTTCACTCTGTCCCCACCGACCGCCAGGGTAGGATCATCGCCGCCGAGGCGCGGAAGCTCGGGAGCAAGGCCTCCCATGGCTGCGTCCGCCTGACCCTGCCCGACGCGAAGTGGATCTACGAGAATATCCAGGTCGGCGCGAAGGTCGACATCGGCCCTTGACGGCGGCTGCTGCCCTGTCGCGGTCATGGCGACCGGCGTCCCCCGGCATGATCGCCGAGGCTATATGTTCCAGCGCGTCGGTATCATCCAGATGGATGCGTCCAAGGCTCAACGTGACGAAGAAAGGCTCGAGTGAGAAACTACGTTCGGCGTTCGGCGTCGCAGCAGATCAGCGCCCCGAGGTAGGAAGCCAAGAAAGCGGTGTGCGCCATATCCTTTCCATGTCGGCCGGCAATTTTCAATGTTGCGTGACACGCAGACCACATACCCAGCAAAATTCGGCTTTATATGGGGAGATTACTACGGAAGGCAATATTGGTCGGTTATATGGGAAATCTCGGATGAAATCGTATTCATCGCATCACAAAGCGGCCTTGACGTGAGGCCCAGACCCAGTAGAATGAGAGCTGGAGCTGAGGAGACTCCTCCGGTCCGGGAAGTATCTGTCAAGGCCCTGGTTGACACCCCGAAGCGTACATGAATTGTTGTCCTGTTCAGCAATCCAGATAATGAAGGGGGAACTGTCATGAGCGAAGAAACCAAGCGATCGGAAGCGGGTATGGCTCACAATCAGACTTCCGGTAGCGGCACGACAAACCAGGACTGGTGGCCGAACCAGCTCGATCTCGACATTCTGCACCAGCATTCCTCCAAGTCCAATCCGATGGGCGAGGATTTCGACTATGCCAAGGAGTTCAAGAGCCTCGACTTGGCCGCCGTAAAGAAGGACCTCCGTGAACTGATGACGAAGTCGCAGGAGTGGTGGCCGGCGGACTTTGGCCACTATGGACCCTTGTTCATCCGCATGGCGTGGCATAGCGCCGGCACCTACCGAATGGGCGACGGCCGCGGCGGCGCAGGACACGGCAACCAGCGTTTCCCACCCCTCAGTAGCTGGCCCGACAACGTCAATCTCGACAAGGCGCGCCGACTGCTGTGGCCGGTCAAGCAGAAATATGGCCGCAAGATTTCCTGGGCCGACCTGATGATCCTCGCCGGCAACGTCGCCCTGGAGTCGATGGGTTTCAAGACCTTCGGCTTTGGAGGAGGGCGTGAGGACATTTGGGAACCGGACAAGGACACCTACTGGGGATCCGAAAAGAAGTGGCTCGATGACAAACGCCATACCGGCGACCGCGATCTCGAGAATCCGCTCGCCGCCGTGCAGATGGGCCTCATCTATGTCAACCCGGAAGGTCCGAACGGAGTTCCGGACCCCGTCGCCGCGGCGCGGGATATCCGCGAGACCTTCGCCCGCATGGCGATGAATGACGAGGAGACGGTGGCGCTCATCGCGGGCGGCCACAGCTTCGGCAAGACGCACGGCGCCGGTGATGCGAAACACGTGGGGCCCAAGCCCGAAGCCGCCGGTATCGAGGAACAAGGCCTCGGCTGGAAGAGCAGCTTCGGCACAGGCAAGGGCGACGACACGATCGGCGGCGGCCCGGAAGTCACCTGGACCGCCACGCCGACGAAGTGGAGCAACGGTTTCTTCGAGAACCTGTTCGGCTACGAATGGGAACTGACGAAGAGCCCGGCTGGAGCGCAGCAGTGGATACCGAAGGGTGGCGCCGGTGCCGGTACGGTGCCCTATGCGCACGATCCTTCAAAGCACCGCGCACCAGCCATGCTGACCACCGACCTGGCCCTTCGCTTCGACCCGGTTTACGAAAAGATTTCACGGCGCTTTTATGAGCATCCAGATCAGTTCGCCGACGCATTCGCCCGGGCCTGGTTCAAGCTGACCCACCGCGACATGGGCCCGCGCACTCGCTATCTCGGCCCGGAGGTTCCGAAGGAAGAGCTCATCTGGCAAGACCCCATCCCCGCCGTCAATCATAAGCTGATCGATGCGCAGGACATCGCCTCCCTCAAGGCGAAGATCCTGGCCTCCGGTCTGTCTATTTCGGAGCTGATTTCGACGGCATGGGCCTCGGCATCTACCTTTCGCGGCTCGGACAAGCGCGGCGGCGCCAACGGTGCCCGCATTCGCCTCTCACCGCAGAAGGACTGGGAAGTCAACCAGAGTGTCCAACTGGCTAAGGTGCTCAGGGCCTTCGAAGGCATCCAGGGCGCGTTCAACGGCGCGCAGTCCGGCGGCAAGAGAGTATCGCTTGCCGACCTGATCGTCCTGGCCGGCTGCGCGGGCCTTGAGCAGGCTGCAAAGAGCGCCGGCCAGGCGGTGTCGGTTCCCTTCACTCCGGGGCGTATGGACGCGTCAGCGGAGCAAACCGATGCGGCCTCTTTCGCCGTGCTCGAGCCGATGGCGGACGGGTTCCGAAACTACCAGAAGACCGACTATGCGGTTTCGGCCGAGGAACTGCTGGTCGATAAGGCGCAATTGCTGACTCTGACTGCCCCCGAAATGGCGGTTCTCGTGGGCGGCATGCGCGTTTTGGGTGCCAATTTCGGAGGGTCCCAGCACGGGGTCTTCACCAATCGGCCGGGGGCTCTCACCAACGACTTCTTCAGGAATTTGCTCGACATGAGCACCGAGTGGAAACCCACCACGGAAAACAAGAGCCTGTTTGAGGGTCGTGATCGCGCGACAGGCGCGCTCAGGTGGACCGCCACACGCGTCGACCTGATCTTCGGTTCCAACTCCCAACTCAGGGCAATAGCGGAGGTCTATGCATACGAGGACTCCCAGGAAAAATTCCTGCACGACTTAATAAGGGCCTGGAACAAGGTCATGAACATTGACCGTTTCGACCTCGCTTGATTCGCACGCGGGCCCATGACTCGAAGCTGGCCTCCCATCCTTCGTGAACCACGAAATAGACGAGGCCCAGGGCTGCTATCGAATCGATCCACCACCATCCCAATCCTCGCTAAATGCACAATATACACATTTACATTAAGACTTCCATGGTCATCCTCAGGTATTGTGGTTTTGTATATTAATAATGCAACATAAATCAATGAAGATCTATTTGCAAAGTCGGAATACCGACAATGCAGGGCTGGAGTACATGAACATTCACACGAACCTAGGCCTTTTGGCCCGATGATGAATTTCTATGCAGAGAAAATGAATTTTCATTCTACACCACAAATTAGGAATCTCATGCTTCAATATTCCTGGGGAGGGAATCATGGGAACCTACACCGAGCAGGATCTACGCTACCATATTTCCAAACTCGAAGACCCTCGAATCGAGCGCAACAAACGCCATACGTTGTTGGACATCATCATGATCGTCCTGTCTGCCATCATCTGTAAGATCGATGGGTGGGAGGAGATCGAGGAATGGGCGATCCTTCATGAAGAATGGCTGTCATCGTTTCTGGAGCTCGCCAATGGCATCCCCTCGCATGATACCGTGCGCAGGGTATTCCAACGGCTCAACCCAAAAACGATCCAGGCCTGTCTCACCGAATGGGTAACCGCCTTACGTGTCAAAGCCTCGGGCGAAATCATCGCTATCGACGGCAAGACCGTTCGTGGTGCCGGAGTAACGGAAACAGGTACTCCGGTTCTCCATTCGGTGAGTGCCTGGGCGTCAGACGTCCGGCTGACGCTCGCTCAGTTGAAAACCGAAGAGAAATCCAACGAGATCACGGCAATCCCTGCCTTGCTCGACCTTATCGATATAGCCGGTTGCAGTGTGACCATCGACGCCATGGGGTGCCAAACGAAGATCGCCGAGAGGATCGTCAAGGGAAAGGCAGGCTACGTGCGCGCGCTCAAGGGAAACCAGCCGAATCTTCTCGAGAATATCGCCGGATTCTTTGAAACCGAGCTTGAGCGCAACTTCCGTGACGCACCGCATCAGTACAAGCGCACAGTCGACAAGGACCATGGTCGTCTTGAGATCCGTGAGTACTGGCATACGGACAATGTCTCGTGGATGAGCGAACGGGACGCATGGAAAGGCTTGGCGAGTGTCGGCATGGTCAAACGGACCAGAACCATCAAGGAAAAGACTTCCACGGAGACCCAGTACTTCATTTCGACCCTGTCGCTCGATGTCGAACGGTTTGCGCAAGCGGTTCGTTCACAGTGGGGAATCGAAAACTCCCTTCACTGGGTGCTCGATGTCACCATGGGAGAAGATGCGTGTCGCGTCCGAAAAGACCTTTCAGTGGAGAACCTTGCGGTACTGCGGCGGACCGCCCTCAATCTGTTTAGGACCGAAGGGACCCTTCCCGATAAGAGCATGCCCAAGAAAATGCTACGAGCGGCGAGCGACCATGCGTTTTTCGCCCATGTCCTCCTTGGACAGCCCTATACTCCACCAGCCAGGTTAACACCGGTCACTCGCCCGCCCAGGTCACTGTAAGTGCACCTCGAAAACTCTTCAAAGTCTCGTGCTATCGTCCGCGTCGGCCTCGGCGCGCATACCCATAAAGGTCAGGAATCGGCTTTGGCCTATGTGATGGGGCGCCCGGCGACCGGGGGTCCGGACACTCCGCAGCCCATCGGGCCATCAAGGCGAGGACCGTCCGGGTCCCCGGTCGCCGAAGGCGGGGCCCCATCGCTCAAGACGAAGCTGATTCCTGTTGAATCGGTTTTATGTGCGCCGGCCCTGACCGACAATGTTAGCTTCTAGAATTTGTCCCTCCGAATCCTCATTGGGGTTATGGCGACTCCCTCGAGTATCTCCCCGCCCTTCGATACCGTCCGAACGACGAGGCGATAACTGCCATCGGAAAGCGAGGCAGGTACGACGGCGAGGATCGTCGAGGGCTGGACCTGCGCATAGACTTCGGAGCGCGTTTCGATCCGCGCTTCATCCTTGAAGAAAAGACCAAGTCTCCCGTCCGAGGGATCGAATTTCATGCGCGCGCCTGCGACGCGAACGAGGCCGCCCGTCGTCGACGATTCGTCGCTCCCATTTGGCACGGAAGCCAATGCATAGATGGGGCTCTCGCTGGTGTCGAGATTGTTCTTCATCGCGCGTATCGTCAAGGGCATGGCAATCTCCTGTTCGGCATTTTCTTGTTTTTTTGTCAGTTATGTATTCTTAGACTTTAAGGAAAAGGCTTGCGGGCAAGTTGGAGGAGGGAAGCGCCCAACTTGGAAGACAGGCGCCGCCAACTTGGGCAAGAGTCGTATCCAACTTGGGCAAGAGAAACATCCAAGTTGGAGAATAGTCTCCTTCAAGTTGGAAAGTGGACATTTACTTCTTGTATTTTACGATCCATCAATAAGAAAAGTGATTTCTATGATGCGTTCGGGAGCGCATATACCATATCGCCGACAAATCGCTTGAATGACTCGTTCTCAACGAATTGCTTGTAGACCTGTGTGTCGTCCTTCAAGAGTAACTGCATCACTTTTCGACGTCGGTAAACAGTGTGCCGAAGTTCTCGTTGAAGGTCTTGAGGATGTTGCTCAGCCGGCCGATTTCAGGCTCGCTCTCCTCGACGACGGGGACTGCGTTGTCGGGGACGCCGCGGCCAACTTCCTCACTCAGGCCGGCACGAAAAACTGCGTGGTCTTGGTGCGCGACCGCGACGAGTACTACGCAACCCGAGAGGACCTGCTTGCGCGAGGCGCATATACCCGGCTCATGTAAAGCCCTTTCAGTCGGAGCGTCTAAGTCCTCTGCTGTCGCGATCGGTAATACTTCCCTTCCCATGGGCCAGATTTTAGCATATATATTTCAAGCCGTTTGTAATTTACAGGATACTGGCATCGACGCGCTCCTTGTCAAACGCGCCCCGCTATACCGAGGAAGCGGTAGCGGCGAGGCGCCCTTCGGGCGGCCTTTTCCCTAATAATCGATGGAGGGGGAACGCGGCGCGTTGCGCGCTTGCGGAAAAAGCTGCTCCCCCAGCGTTCGAACGCCACGCTAACCGAAGGACTAACGCAGGTAATCCAACCAGGACTTTTTCTTGCGGATGACGGTCTCCTCGACGAGGTCGTAGACGCCGCAGTGAGCCCCGCCGCAGGCGGGACCGCTATTTTATAGCGCCTTCTATCATGCCCTTGATGATGTATCGCTGGGCGAAGAGGTAGAGGACGATGACCGGGAGCATGGCGATGAGCGTCGAGGTGAGGATGAGGTCCCACTGCTTGAGGTAGGCGCCTGCGAAGGCGGTCACTGCGACCGGGATGGTCTGCACGGCGCCGTTCGAGCCGAGCATCAAGAGGGGGAGGAGGTAGTCATTCCAGATCCAGATGCCGTTGAGTATGAGGACGGTGATGATGATCGGCTGGAGAAGGGGGAAGACGATCGCGAAGAAGGTCGTCGCCTGGCCGCAGCCGTCGATGGTCGCCGACTCCTCGAGCTCGTAGGGGATGTTCTTGATGAAGCCATGGAGGATGAAAATGGAGAGGGGGCAGCCGAAGCCGAGATAGGCGAACACCATGCCCTGGATGGATTGCAGGAGTCGGAAATGGAAGAAATTCCCCAAGACCCGCATCCAGCGCACGAGGGGGAACATGAGAACCTGGAAAGGGATGACCATCGCGGCGACGAAGACGAAGAAAAGGATCGTCGACCAGGCGCCGCGCGAGCGTACGAGGGCCCACGCGCACATCGAACTGAAGAAGACGATGACCGCGAGGGATAAGAACGTGATCAGGGCGCTGTCGAAGAAGGCGTTGGCGTAATGGACGGTGTGGTTGCTGAAAATCAGGGCGACGTTGGTCAGGAGCTGTCTCCAGTCCGAAGGAAGGGCCAAGGCATTGATGATGATGTCCTTCGAGGTCTTCGCGGAGTTGATGACCACCATGACGAAGGGAACCATGAAGAGGGCGAAGATGAGGATGACAAGGGCCTCTCCCAGGATGCGCGAGGCGCGGCGTTGCTGGGTCATTGCTCGACCTCCTTCTTCTTGTTGACGGATACCTGGATGATCGACACTACGGCGAGGGCCACGAAAAGGATGACGGCCTTGGCCTGAGCCTCGGCCATCCGGTTGGCCTTGGCCGTGTTGAAGATGTCCATCGCGAGGAGTTGGCTGGCCATCACCGGTTGGTCGAAGAAGCGGGTGGCCGGCCCCCCGTTGGTGAGGGTCAAGTTCATGTCGAACTGCTTGAACGAGGTCGTGAGGGTGAGGAAGATCGAGATGGTGAAGGCGTTGGCCATCATCGGTATCAGGATGAAGAACACGCGCCTTACGTAGCCGGCCCCGTCTACCTTGGCGGCTTCCACGAGCGAGGCCGGGATCGCCTGGATGGCCGCTATGAAGATGAGCATGATGTAGCCCGCGTATTGCCAGGTATTGACGACCGACATGGCCCATATGACGGAGTCGGCGTGGCTCAGCAAGGAAGTCTGGAGGGCTTGCGCCGAGAGGGCGACGCCCAGGGCGGGTACCGTGCTGTTGAACAGGAACTGCCAGATGTACCCGAGTACGATGCCGCCGATTAGATAGGGGGCGAAGAAGCCTGCCCTGTAGAAATTCCGGAAGCGGAGGTTGCCGGTGACGACGAGGGCCAGGACGAAGCCTATCACGTTCACGAGCACCACGTTGATGACCGTGTAGGCCATGCTGATGAGGAAGGAATGGACGAATTCGGGCTGCAAGAGGACCCTGCCGAAGTGGACGAATCCAAGGAACTTGATCGAATCCGAGACTCCGTTCCAATCGGTCATCGAGAAATAGAGGCCGAAGAAAAACGGGATCAGGATGACCATCGTGAACGCGAACACGCAGGGAAGGACGAACAGGACCTTCGTCAGGCTGTATCGTTGCATCGCTTGCATCCTTCATTATAAGCCGGATTCCCGGAGCGGCAAGGCCGCCCCGGGCTCCGGCGGAGTCGAAGAGTCCGCCTCAATCGGGGCGGACCGCTAGCCGCTCACATGCTGGGCAGGGTCGCGATGGCCTTCTTCATGTCCGACATGAACTGGTCGATGTTGTCCGGATGCTGGGCAAAGAGGTCGTAGATCGGGGCAAAGACGTTCTGTCCCGCGCCATCGGGCAACATGCCGAAGAAGACGCCGTAATTGCCGCCCTTGGCGTTGGCGGCCATGAGGGCCTGGCTGAGCTGGCCCTTGGGCTGGAGCTTGACCGACTTGAAGGCGGGGATCATGCCGGCCTGGTTGACCATGTAGTCCTGGCCGGCGGGGGTCGTGGCCATGGCGGTGAGGAAGGCCTTGGCCGCGGCGGCGTTGGGGCTCTTCGGGTTCACGCAGTACCAGCTGGGGGCGAAGAGGTAGAGGCCCTTCTCAGGCGTGTCGAGGAAGGCGTGGGGCGCATAGCCGATCTTGAAGGTCACGCCGAGCTGCTTGAGGTTGGGGTCCACCCAGTTGCCCTGGTGGAGGAAGGCGGTCTTGCCCTGGGCGAAGGCTGCGACCTGGTTGTCATAGCTGCCGTTAAGGAGGATGTTCTTGTCGGCGTACTTGAAGAGGAGCTGGACGTACTTGGCGTACTGGAGGAAGCGAGCATCGGCGACCTGGCCCTTGAGGGCCTTCTGGATTACGCTGGTGTCGTCGAAGGCGAGCCCGCCGCCCCAGTAGCAGGCCAGGTTGTGCTGGGCGGCTACCCACCACATGCCGCCGGAGACGGAGGCGGCCATGGACACGACGGCGTCGAGGCCGAGGTCCTTCTTCTTCGCGTCGATGGTCGCGAAGGCCTTCGCGTAGGCGGCCCTCGTGGTCAGGCTGGCGGGATCGACGCCGGCCTTCTTGAGGATGTCGGCGTTGTAGGCCAAGCCGTAGCCCTCGATGGAGACGGGGAAGCCGACGACCTTGCCGTTGACCTTGAGGGCGAGGTCGGTATCCTTCACCCAGGGCTGATCGGAGAGGTCGCCGATGTAGTCCTTGAAGACGTTGTACTGGCCCAAGCCCTCGACCACGAAGATGTCGGGGACCTGTCCAGCCTGGATCTTGGCCTTGAGGGCACCGCCGAAGTCGGCGCCGCCGCCCAAGGTCTCGACGTTGACCGTGACGCCGGGGTTGGCGGCCGAATACTTGGCCGCGTAGGCGTCGAGGGCGTCCTTGATCTCGACCTTGAGCTGGAACATCGTGACCGTCGTGGGCGCGGCCATGAGCGTGGCTCCGAATCCGAGGCCCGTGATCAAGACCAATAACATCGCGAGAGTTCGTCGCATCGTGCACCTCCTGTTGTGCATTACAAATGCTATATCGCCCCCCAAGGCAGGCGAAAATACCTAAGTTAGGGCCGAGATCCTCCCCTCCCAGGGCGCGAGAATCCCGGCCGTCCCGTCCCCGCCGCGGCTCGAGAGGAGCGTCGTCGCGGCGGAGCGGGGCGCTACACCCTCTATAGTCTCGTTCGACATGTTGATCTCGACAAGGAGCCGCTCCCCCTCGCCTTCGCGCAGGAAGGCGAAAAGCCGCCTGTCCTCGCGCTCGAGCAGCTCGAAGGAACCGTAGACGAGGGCCAGGTGCTCCCTGCGGAAAGCGGTCATCGAGCGGGTGAAGCGGAGGACCGAGGCGCTTTCGGCCTCCTCGGCCTCCGCGTTGACCTTCACGTAATCGGGGTTGACCCCGATCCAGGGGCGGGCCTCGCTGAAGCCGGCGTTCCGCCCGGCGCTCCACTGCATGGGCGTGCGCGCGTTGTCGCGGCTCATATAGTGGATCGACCTCATAGCCTCGGCCTCGGAAACGCCCGCGGCCAGGGCCTCTTCATAGTAGTTGAGCGTATCCACATCGCGATAGTCCGAAATCGAGGGGAAGGCCACGTTCGCCATCCCGAGTTCCTCGCCCTGGTAGATGTAGGGAGTGCCTCCCAGCGACAGGTTCAGGAGGAGGAGGGCCTTCGCCGAATTGGCGCGAAAGTGACCGTCGTCCCCGAAGCGGGAAACGGAGCGCGGCTGGTCGTGGTTCATGAGGTAGTTGCTGTTCCACGCGCGGCCGGCGAGGCCCAGCTGCCAACGCTCGACGATGCGCTTCATCTCGACGAGGTCGATCGGCTTCTGACGCCACTTGTCCCCGTCCACGTGGTCGATGCCCATGAGCTCGAACTGGAAGAGCATGTCGAGCTCCCCCCGGCTCTCCCCGACGAGCTCGAGCGCATTCTCGACCGTCGCGCCGGGCGCCTCTCCCACCGTCATGATGTCGAAGCCCTCGAGGGCCTCCCTGCGCATCTCGCGGATGAACTCGTGGAGGCGGGGGCCGAAGACATAGGGCGCCGTGGGGGAGAACATCCCCTCGGCAGGCGAAAGGTCCCGGTAGGAGGGATCCTTCGAGAAAAGGGTCACGACATCCATCCTGAAGCCGTCGATGCCTCGCTCGAACCAGCGTCGCATCATGGCGTAGATCGCGTTTCGCAGCTCGGGATTCTCCCAGTTGAGGTCCGGCTGGCCCGGATCGAAGAGGTGGAGATAGTACTCGCCGGTGCCCGAGTCGAGCTCCCAGGCGCTCCCGGTGAAGCAGGCCTTCCAGTTGTTGGGGGGTCCGCCCGCCCGAGCGGGCCTCCAGATGTACCAGTCCCTCTTCGGCGAATCCTTCGAGGACCTAGACTCGCGGAACCAGGGATGCTCGTCCGAGCTGTGGTTGACGACGAGGTCCATGATCACCCGGATGCCCCGCTCGTGGAAGGCCGCGACGAGGCGGTCGAGATCGGCCATCGTGCCGAATTCCTCCATGACGCCCTCGTAGTCGCTTATGTCGTATCCATTGTCCTTGTTGGGCGAGCGGTAGACGGGATTGAGCCAGACGATGTCGACGCCGAGGGAGGCGATGTAGTCCGCTTTCCCGGTGATTCCCGCGAGATCGCCGATACCGTCGCCGTTCGAATCCATGAAGCTCCGGGGATAGATCTGGTACACCACCCCTTCTTTCCACCATCTCCGGATCACAAACCCTCCCTGCGCAAGCGATTGCGCGTACGCGGATAAGACATCAACAGCTTTCCCTTCGGACCAGGACGGGCGCGATCATGCGTTGCTCGACTCCGTCGCCCTTCCCCTCGAGTAAGGCGAAGAGCCGGTCCGTCGCGAGGCGGGCGATCTCTTCCCGCGGCTGGTGGATAGTCGTCAACCTGGGGCGGGCCCAGTTGGCGATCTCGATGTCGTCGAAGCCGACCACGCGCAGGTCCCGCGGGACTTCGATTCCCTCGTCCGCGAGGGCCCGAAGGACGCCGAGCGCCATTATGTCGGTCAAGGCGAAGAGGCCGTCGGCCCGCTTGAGCGCCTCGGCGTTGCGCCGGACGCACTCGTAGGCGGCCTCGAAGCTGCTCTCCGCCTCGAGCCTGAGGCGTCCGTCGGGGGCGAGGCCGCGCTCCTCATGCGCGTCCCTCCACCCCCTTTCGCGATCGACCATCTCGGAATCCCCGCTAGGAGAGGTCATGCAGGCCACCCGGCGGGAGCCGGCATCGAGCATCGCTGCCGTCGCGAGGCAGCCGCCCCTGCGGCTGTCCGTGAAAAAATAGTCGAGACGGCTCGCGTCGAAATACGCGGGCGCGTAATGGACCTGGACCACGGGAATCCCCCGCTTCCGGATCAAGGTCCAGTCCTCGGGCAGGGTGCCGGACAGGAGGAGGAGGATGCCGTCGACCTTGCGCTGGAGGATGAGGCGCCTCAGGATGCCCAGGCCGGAGGGCGAGGCCGCCTCGGTCAGGAGGCAATCGAGGCCGTGGGAAGAGAGGCCCCGCCGGAGGTCGTGGATGAGGAGATTGAGGTAGAGGCCGTTCTCGAAGCGGTCGAAGAAGTCGGGGCAGACGAGGGCCACGGTGCCCGATCGGCGCGTCGATAGGCTGCGCGCGCTGGCGTCCAGCTCGAAATCGAGCTCGGCCGCGATGCGCTTGATCCTCCGCCTCGTCTCCACGGAGATGCGCGGGTTGTCGTTGAGGCTCCTGGACACGGTCGAGACCGAGACTCCGGCGATTCGAGCGATGTCGCGCGTCGTCATCGATATGGCTCCCCCCTTTGCGCAACCGCTTGCACAACGTCCGTATAATAGACCCGGCCCCAGGAACCGTCAACGTGGATTTTCGGGAAATCGCTATGGCGATCCCCATGAGCGCGCCGGTGATGAGGAAGCGATAGCCTCCGGAAAGGGCGGGAATCGGCAGGCCTCGGACCGTCCCGCCCTACGAGCAGTTTCTCCCGCGGGGTCTTCATGATTGACGACCAAGGGCGGTCGAGGCGCCCCTGGTCGAATTGCCGATCTTCGAGCGCCTCGGCCCGCGATGGGAACGGCCGGCATAGCCGCGAAGGCGCCGTTGACTTCGCCTTCCGCGCCTGCCACAATCGCCCCGTCCCTGATCAGGGACCCCGGAGGATACTAGTGAGAAAGCAGGTGAGCCGGCTCGAGATACTCGGCATGTTCGCAGGGCCAGTCGCGGCTTATTTCGCCTATCGCTACGCTCGCATGCTGCTATCGGGGCCGCTCGCGGGCACCGATGGGATCGGCGGCCTCCTGCTGGCGATGCTCTTCGTCTCCCTCCTGCCTTCCTTCATCGCGGTCTTCGCCGCGACCCTCCTCCAGTCGAGGCGCTCTGGGCCACGGGCACCGCGCTGCTGGCCGTCTTCCGCGGCGGCAGGGGCGCCCATCCAGCGATCGGAATCGAGAGGGAATCCGAGCCGGGGCTCTACGACCTCGTCGACGAGGTCGCGCGGCTCGTCGGGGCCAAATCGCCCGACAAGATCATCCTTCACCTCTTCCCGACTTTCTTCGTAACGCAGGGCAAGGTCGAGCTCCTCGAGGGCGGCGCCTCGGGCCGGATACTCGCCCTCGGCATGCCTATGGTCGACAAGCTCGAAGGTCGGGAGCTCAGGGCGGTGCTCGCCCATGAGTTCGCGCATTTCGCCGGGGAGGCCAAGCCCAAGGAGGCCCAGGGCTTCTTCGCCGCCGTGGAAGCGGCGATCGAGGCCTCTCCCGGCGCGAGGGAAGCGGCCGCCCTGGCCCTCCGCTCCCAGGCCGAGGATCCCCTCAATACCCATCCCTCCTTCGCCGCGAGGACCGCCGCCCTCCCCGAGCTCGCGGGCTCCGTTCCCGCCGAGGCGACGCGGAGCGTCCCGCACCTCGAGGGCGAGGGACGGAGGCTGTCCGAGCTGGCAGTGCGGAAGTTCGGCATCGAGCTCGCCGACGAGGGCGAGTACCCCCTTCACGCCTCTCCGCTGAACTCCGATGAATGAGTATCGGAGCGCAGTCGCCGGAGGTACTCGCTCGGGCTTTCGTTCAAATATTTCTTGATCCAATTATAGAAAGTCGCCTTCGAGTTGAAGCCCGCATTGACGACCATGGAGATTCTGTTCTTGGGAATTCCCGTCGCGCGGGAGAGCATCGAGAGGTTCAGCTCGGGTTTCCTGAAGAGCCCCTTGCCGACCACAGCGCCCTCGACGATCCGCCAATCCCTGTTTAGGGCCGCGTCTATCGACTGGCTTTCCGAGGCAAGCCTGCCCTTCAGCGCTTCTTTCCGCTTCTTTCGGATCAAAGGGCTCAGCCCGAAGAATAAGGACTTATCCGTAAATAATGTTTTCAGCCGCTGATATCTTCCGAAACGCGATGATCGCAGCAGCAAGATGGCAGAGGGCGACGTAGCTTCGTTCGAGCTTCTTAGCGGACCAGCAGTTTTCTGAACCGGTTGAACCAGCTATGGCTGGCCTCGATAACCCAGCGGCGGGCCTTTCTCTCTGGATAAATGCGCTTTTTATCAGCCTCTGTCCTGCGATCGACAACATGCGGGATATACCTGCGGGACGCAATGGCATCGTGGTTACCGGCGCCACGGTAGCCGGCGTCCGCGCAAAGGTGTTTGTTGCGCCGCTGGGGCGGGTCCTCACGCTCGACTACGATGTCGTCGAGCACCGCGCTCAGCTTCTTGCTATCATGGACGTTGGCTCCGGTCACGATGAGGGAGAGCGGGACGCCACGGCCGTCCACCAGCACGTGGCGCTTGCTCCCATTTTTTCCCCCCGGTCCGTCGGGTTCGGTCCGACGGCCTCAAGGGCCAAAGGCGCCTTCACTATCGCCCCGTCGATGCTTTGCCATCTCCATGCGATGCCTTCCATGTCGTCGTACTCTGACAACCCGGCCTTCCAGAGTTCCTCGAAGAACCCCGCCTCCTCCCATTCGAGGAACCTCTTGTGCACCGCGCTGGCGCTGCCGAACCGCTCCTTTGGCAATGCTTTCCACTGGCACCCCGTCCTCAGCACATACACAATGGCCTCGAAAATCTGCCGGGCGGGCTTGGCTGGGCGCCCTGCGCCAGGCCTCCTGACGTATTTTTTTCGCGGGTCCACCTTCCGGCCGGGTACCAGCGGTTCCACCCGCGCCCAGAAGGCGTCAGTCACTGCCCAGGATTCCGCTCGCTTTGACATTTGCTCGCCCCTTTGCCGAAGCCATTGCTTCAGGAACGAGTATATCACTATTTACGGATAAGCTCTAAGGCGCAATCTCCGAAAGAATAATACCGGAAACATGGTTCCGATCAGGCAGTGACCCTACTCTACCGTCGCCCGGGCCCCGATAGTCTGTCCATCGATCGCGTACTCGTCGTGGTTGTTGTAGTTGAGGGTGACGTAGATCTCGTGCTTACCCGGCTTGAGCGAGGGGATGTGCTGCCACTCGCCGTAGATTCGCGAGATGAGGACGTCGTCGATGTAGAGGTGGGCGTGCCCCTCTCCCTGCACCGCTTTCATGCTAACCGCCTCGGGCGCGAAGCGGAAGTTCTCAGTAACGAGGCGGAGCGTATAGTTGTGCGCCTTCATCATGTCGGGGAGGACTTCGATGCGGATAGTCGGAGGCTTGACGCCCGCCGGGACATTCATCTTGTTGTGGCCGTGCATACCGGGGGCTTGGAGGTCCATGGGCCAGTAGGTCACTGCCTTCTTGTATGCCGCCATGCTCGACTGCCCGATCGCGAAGCCGGCGAGGCAACCGAGCGCCAGTCCCGCGATGCCGATGATCAGGCCGATCCAGATGCTTTTTTTCGCCATATCGTTACCCCCCCGTGCATAGCAAGCTATAGGCACGGGCGTCCGCAGTCAAGGCGCATTTCGGGCGCCTTGTCCCTGAGCTCTCGCTTCTGTTACTCTCTTCCGGAGGACTGGAGAAAACATGATTATTGCGATAGTCGACGGCATGGGCGGCGGCATAGGCGCGCAGCTCGTAGAGAGAATCAAGCGGGAGAACCTGCAAGGGTCGAACCTGATCGCTCTCGGGACTAATGCGGTGGCGACTCAACGCATGATCGAGGCGGGAGCCGATCGGGGCGCCTCGGGCGAGAACGCGATCAGGGTGTCCATCGCCATCGCCGATTTTATCGTCGGGCCGATCGGCATCGTACTCGCGAACGCCATGATGGGCGAGATCAGCCCGGCGATCGCCGAGGCCATCCTGTCGGCACGGGGGAAGAAGCTCCTCCTTCCGCTCGTCCAATCTCACGTGGTTTTCGTCGGTCTGGCTCAGAAGAACCTGGGCGAGCTCATAGCCGAAGCGGTGGAATCCCTCGTGAAGGCGTCCAAAGCGGGCGATTGACCGTTTCCGGATACTTCCGTATACTCTGCGACGTCGGCGTGAAGCCGACTGCAGGGGAGGGCCGGCATGATGCGGCCGATCCCCCGGGGCCGGACGAATCCGCGCCCGTCGAGCTGCATCGCCAATCCAAGCGCCATTCCACGAAGGAAAACCGGGAGACGAACTCCTTATACTCAATGCTTAAGGAGCCTGTATGCACATTCCCGACAATTACCTGAGTCCAGCGACCTGCGCAGTGATGGGCGCCGCCATGGTTCCCGTGTGGATCTTTTCCGTCAAGAAGGTCAAGGGCGAGATCGAGAAGGCGAATCTTCCGCTGCTGGGCATCGGCGCCGCCTTCTCCTTCCTCATCATGATGTTCAACGTCCCCGTTCCGGGAGGCACCACCGCCCATGCGGTCGGCGGCACCCTGATCGCCGTACTTTTCGGCCCCTGGGCGGCTTGTATCTCGGTTTCGGTGGCGCTCCTGATCCAGGCCCTGCTCTTCGGCGACGGGGGCATCCTCGCCTTCGGTGCCAATTGTTTCAATATGGCCTTCGTCATCCCCTTCCTCGGCTATTTCATCTACAAGTTCATCGCGGGCAGGGTGAAGAGTCCAAAGGGGGAATTGGTCGGCCTGGGCATAGCCTCCTATTTCGCCATCAACGTCGCCGCGCTCTGCGCCGCAATCGAATTCGGCCTCCAGCCCATCATCGCCAGGGGGCCTGACGGGGCGCCGCTCTACTGTCCCTATCCCCTCTCCGTCTCCATTCCGGCGATGACCATCCCCCACCTCCTCGTCGCAGGCTTCGTCGAGATATTCTTCACCGTCGGCGTCTTCGCCTTCATTCGAAAGGTCTCCCCCGGCATCATCGTCAAGGAGCCGAAGCCGAAAATAAGAGCCGTCTATGGCCTCATCGTCGGCCTCATCTGCCTTTCGCCCCTCGGCCTCCTCGCCTCCGGCACCGCCTGGGGCGAGTGGGGACTCGATGAGATCAAGGGCGTCGTGACGGGAAGCAAGGCCCTCGGCTTCGTGCCCGCGGGCATGGAGAAAGGCTTCAGTTTCAAGGCCGTTTTCGCCGACTACTCCGTCTCGGGCCTGCCCGAGTGGGTCGGTTACGTCATCTCCGCCCTCGCCGGGGCTGCCGTCCTCGTCATCGTCTTCAGGCTCCTCGCCCTCCTTAAAAAGGGCAAGCCGGCGAGGGCCTAAGGTATCATGGACAAAGGTGTGCCGTCCTGGCTCCTCGAGAACGAGGCATACTCGCCCCGTTCCGACAGGGATGCCTTCATCGACCGGAGCATACTCTCCTTCCTCGGCCTCCTCTCGAGGGCGCGCACCCGCGGCGGGAAGGAGGAGGGGCGGGGGACGATCGACGCCTTCTTCAAGCTGATCGCCGTCCTCCTCCTCCTCCTCCTCGTTTCCTTGACGCGAAGCCGGACCTTCCTGGCCGTCGTCGGGACCTTCCTCCTCATCCTCCTCGCGGCGCAGCGCGGGGAGAGAGTGGCCACTGTCCTTAAGACGAGCCTCGCCGTTGTCCTCTTCACCGCCCTCATCCTCCTGCCTTCGGCACTCGGGGGAGGGACGATGCCCGCGCTCGTCATCGTCGCCAAGGTCTTCATATCGGTCGCCTCGGTCAAGCTCGTCTCCGTGAGCACCGAGTGGGCGTCGATCTCGGGCGCGCTGCGAAGACTGAGGATCCCCGACCTATTCATCCTCGTCTTCGACATCGCCCTCAAGTACATCGCCCTTCTGGGGGACTTTGCGCTCTCGATGCTCTACGCCCTTCGGCTCCGGTCCGTGGGGCGCAACGCCGGGAAGCGGGCTTCCCTCTCCGGCATCGCCGGCACCCTCTTCCTCAAGTCGAAGGAGATGTCCGAGGAGATGTACGCCGCGATGGAGTGCCGCGGTTTTTCTGGCGAATACGGGAGCTCGAGGCGCCTGCGCTTCACGGCGCGCGAGGGAGTCTTGGTGGCCGGCATGGCCGCATTGGTCTGCATCTTCATACTTCTTCCCGGAGCCTGAATGATAGAGCTTTCGGATATCGTCTACGATTACGGCGAGGGCGAGGTCCTTTCCGGGATAAGCGTGTCCATCGCCCAGGGCGGCTCCGTGGCCTTCATAGGCCCGAACGGCTGCGGCAAGTCCACGCTGATGAAACTCCTGAACGGAATCGTCCTTCCCCGGAGCGGCGGCTATCTCTTCGACGGCGCGGAAGTCTGCGCGAGGAGCCTGAAGGACCCCGCCTTCGCGAAGCGCTTCCACCAGCGACTGGGCTTCCTCTTCCAGAACTCGGACGCCCAGCTTTTCTGCCCCGTCGTCCACGACGAGGTCGCCTTCGGTCCGCGGCAGATGGGATTGCCGGAAAGCGAGGTGGAGAAACGGGTGGAGGACTGCCTCGAGCTCCTCGGGATCCGCGAGCTCCGTTCGCGCGTGCCCTACCACTTGAGCGGAGGGGAGAAGCGCCGGGTGGCCCTGGCTGCCGTCCTGGCCCTCAATCCCGAGGTTCTGGTCCTCGACGAGCCGATGAGCGGACTCGACCCGCGGATGAAGAGCTTCCTCCGCGAGATCGTCGCCTCGCTGAACCGCGCGGGCAAGACCATCGTCTGCTCGACCCACGATTTCGCCTACGTCGACGGCCTCTTCGAAACGGCCGTAGTCATAGGCGCCGACCATCGCGTCGCCCGCGTCGGACCCTGGCTCGAGATCATGGCGGACGAGAAATTCCTCCGCGAGCAGAACATCATTTAGCCGGTAGTAGGAGAATCATGGACGACGACATAAAGGAAACTCGGCTCAGGGACATCATACGAGGCTGCGGCTCCCTCGCGGTCGCCTTTTCGGGCGGCGTGGATTCGAGTCTCCTCTGCGCGATAGCGGCGGCCGAGCTCGGCGACCGCGCCCTGGCCGTGACGGTAGTCTCTCCGATGCTGCCCAGGAGCGAGCTCGAGTCGGCGCGGGCCCTCGCCTCGGCCCTCGGCATCCGCCACGTCCTCGTCGAAGACGGGGAGATCGAGGAGGCCGTGGCTAAGAATCCCGCCGATCGCTGCTACCACTGCAAGAGGATCGAGTTCGCCCACATCCGACGGGCCGCGGCCGAACTGGGCATCGATACGGTGGCCGAGGGTTCCAACCTCGACGACCTGGCCGATTATAGGCCGGGCGCAGCGGCGACCCGCGAGCTGGGCATCCGAAGCCCGCTCAAGGAAGCCGGGCTGACGAAGGCTGAGATCCGCGCGATATCGAAGCGGCTCGCCCTCCCGACCTGGGACAAGCCCGCCTTCGCCTGCCTCGCCTCGCGCGTCCCCTACGGCGAGAGGATAGACGCGGCGAAGCTCGCCCGAGTCGAGGCTTCGGAGGACTACCTTCGCGGCCTCGGATTCAGGCAATTCCGGGTCCGAAGTCACGGCGATATAGCGCGGATCGAACTGGCCCGAGACGAAAGATCCAAGCTCTTCCGCGAGGACCTGATGGACGAGGTATCAGCCCGCCTCAAGTCTCTCGGCTTCGTCTACGTCTGCCTCGAGCTGGAGGGCTACGCCATGGGCAGCATGAATCGCGTCATCGCACGCGAAGGAGTCGAGGCATGAAAGAAAGCGTCCTCTACTACGACTGCTTCTCCGGCATCTGCGGGGACATGAACCTCGCCGCGATGGTCGACCTGGGCGTGCCCCCCGAGACTCTGCGCGCCGAGCTCTCGAAGCTCGGCCTCGACGGCTGGGCCCTGCGCTTCACCCCCGATGCGAAGAAGGGCATCCACGGAACTCGCGCCGACGTCGATCTCCTCTTCACCCCGGCGGGGCCCACTACTTTCGCGGGCTCGCCGCGGACCGCCGCGGGCCACGGGCATCGCTCCTACAAGGATATCCGAGCGCTCATCGAGGGCAGCTCCCTCTCGGCGCCGATCAAGGAGAAGGCCCTCGCCGTGTTCGCAAAGCTGGCCGAGGCCGAGGCGAAGGTGCACGCCGAAAGCGTCGACGATGTCCTCTTTCACGAAGTCGGGGCGGTGGATTCCATCGTGGACATAGTCGGCGCCGCGATCTGCATCGACTATCTCAAGCCCGACAAGGTCCTCGCCTCGAGGGTCGAGTTGGGGGGCGGCTTCGTCAAATGCCGCCACGGCCTCATCCCGGTCCCGGCGCCCGCCGTCGTCGAGCTCCTTCGCGGCGCGCCCGTCCGAAGCGGGGCGGTGGAGGCCGAGACCACGACGCCTACGGGCGCCGCGATCCTCGCCGCCTTCGTCGACGAATGGACCGACGACAAGCGATTTACGATCGTCAAGACCGCCTATGGGGTCGGCCATCGCGACAGCGATATCCCCAACCTCCTGCGCGTCTTCCTCGGCGAACGCGAAAGGGTCGAGCGCGGGACCGCGGCCGTCCTCCTCGAGTGCAATATAGACGACATGAGCCCCGAGATCCACGGCCATCTCTTCGACCGCCTCCTGACCGCGGGGGCCGCCGACGTCTGGCTCACGCCCATCGTGATGAAGAAGTCGCGCTCCGCCGTCCTCCTCTCCGTGCTCTGCGGCGAGGATGCCGAGGACGTCCTCTCCGAGCTCATCCTGCGCGAGACGACGACCCTCGGCCTCCGGCGCAGTCGGGTGGAAAAGACCGCGCTCGAGCGCGAGACGAGGCTCGTCCCGACCAGCCTCGGCGAGATAAGCGTCAAGACCGCCTTCCTCGGCGGGAAGGCTATACGGGCGAAGCCCGAGTACGAGGACCTGCGCCGCATCGCCGTCGAGAGGGGCATCCCCCTGATCGAGGTCTACTCGACCGTCGCCCGCGAGATCGGCTAAAGCCATGGAACCCGATACCCTCGCGTCGATCCTCGAGCGATATAAAACCGGAGAGCTCGGCCTCGACGAGGCCCTCGCCGAGCTCCGCGATTTCCCCGTCGCCGATCTCGGTTTTGCGAAATTGGACAGCCAGAGGCGGCTCAGGCAGGGCTATCCCGAGGTCGTCTACTGCACGGGAAAGAGCGTCGAGCAGTTCCGCGCCATAGTAAAACGCCTCATCGAGCTCAAAGGGGAGCTGCTCGCGACCAGGGTCTCCCCCGAGCATTTCGAGGCAGTCCGCGACCTTTCCGGAAACCTTGCCTATGACCCCGTCTCGCGGACTCTCGTCACGAGACGGGTCGGCGAGGTCGACCCGGCCTCGCCCTATATCGCCGTCGTCACGGCCGGCACCTCGGACGTTCCGGTGGCCGAGGAGGCCGCCATAACCGCGGAGGTCTTCGGCAACCGGGTCGAACGGGTCTACGACGTCGGGGTCGCGGGCATCCATCGCCTCTTCGCCCGAATGGAGACGATCAGGGGCGCTCGCGTCGTCGTCGCGATCGCCGGCATGGAGGGCGCCCTCGCCAGCGTCATCGGCGGCCTCGTGAGCGTCCCCGTCGTCGCGGTACCGACTAGCGTCGGCTACGGCGCGAGCTTCGGCGGGCTCGCGGCCCTCCTCGCGATGTTGAACAGCTGCGCCGCCGGCGTCTCGGTCGTCAATATCGACAACGGCTTCGGCGCCGGCTATCTGGCGAGCATGATCAACAAGGGCTGACGGAAGCGCCCCGAAACGCGCGGCGGAGGGTCTTAAAGATAGGCGACCTCGCCGTGCTCGATCAGGTCGAGCCCCTCGAGCTCTTCCTTCTCGCTGACGTGGACCGGCGTGATCTTGTTGATCACCCAGAGCATGAGAAGGGTGAACAGGAAGCCGTAGGCCGCCACGCCGATGTCCGAAACGAGCTGCTTGAGGAAGAAGCCTGCGTGTCCGTCGATGAGGCCGGAGGCGAGGGCCGAAGGGTCGTGCCCGGGGAAGGTCACGGCCGCGGTGCCCAGCACGCCGAGGAGGAAGGTCCCGAGGAAGCCTCCGACGCCGTGGACGCCGAAGACGTCGAGCGCGTCGTCGAGTCCCGCTTTGTTCTTGACGGTGACCGCGATGTAGCTGGCGACCGCCGCGAGGACGCCGATGAGGACTGCGGAGGGCGGCGTGACGAAGCCCGCGCAGGGGGTTACGCAGGCGAGGCCGGCGACCATGCCGGTCAGGAAGCCGGAGAATTTCGGCTTCCGCTTGAAGACCCAATCCAGAAGGAGCCATGTCGGGCCGGCGAAGGACGCGGCGAGGTCCGTGTTTACGAAGGCGGTGGTGGTGATGGGATCCACCGCGAATTCGCTGCCGGCATTGAAGCCGTACCATCCGAACCATAGGATGGCCGTGCCGAGGGCGACGAAGGGCAGGTTGTGCATGCCCTTGTCCTCGATCTTGCGCTTGCCCACGAAGAGAACGGATGCGAGGGCCGCGAAACCTGCCGAGACGTGGACGACCATGCCGCCCGCGAAGTCCTTGACGCCCCAGGTCGCGAGGAGACCGCCGCCCCAGATGAGGTGGACGAGGGGGAAGTAGACGAAGGTGAGCCAGGCGACGAGGAAGATGAGGTAGGCCGGGAATCGAACGCGATTCGTGAAGGCGCCTGTGATGAGGGCCGGCGTTATGATGGCGAACATCATCTGATAGGCGAATTGCACGAACAGGGGCACGTGCGGATTCATCGGGCTCGGGTCCATGAGGCTGACGCCCGCGAGGAAGGACTGCTTGAAGTTGCCGATGATGCCGAGCAGGTCTCCATGGCCGTAGCTGCCGGAAAAGCACATCGAGTAGCCGTAGAGGAACCAGATCACGGTGGTGATGCAGAGCGAGGCGAAGCTCTGAAACATGATGGTCAGCACGTTCTTGCGGCCGACGAGGCCGCCGTAGAAAAAGGCGAGGCCCGGCGTCATGAACATGACGAGGGTCGCCGCGATGAGCATGAAAGCGGTACTGGCGTTATCGAACTGCATGGGGCCGATCTCCTTATAGTTAGGATGAGGATGAGTGCAGGAACCCGTCAGGGATTGGAGGACGGCGAAGAGGAAGAAGGGGGAGCTCGAGGAGAGGGGCTTCCGCGAGTGCGACGCCGCCGGAAGGGCCTGCGCCGCCGCCCTTTAGGGTAGGAAGCCGGCGCTCGAGGAGCGAGGCTCCCGTCGAATACGGGCGCGGAGGAATCCGCTACCTGAAAGCCGGCCGGGCAGGAGGCCTGATGCCGGTCTGGCTCTGGGCCGCCTTGATCTCCAGCCGCGAAGAGGGGCGAAGGCTGGGCGATGGCTACGATCGCCGCCTGGATGATCTTGAGCAATTGGGAGGCGTCGAACTCGATAAATACGGAAGGAATAAACCCCGCGGAGAGTAGCATGAGGAGGAAGACGGGACCCGCTCCCTCTATTCGCTTTTTCTTGCCTCCGCGATAGGTATATGACTGTCCGCTTCTACCGACAGAATCGGCGGCGCCTACGACGATGCGCTCGGCGGAGGGAGGAATGAGCGTCGGTTCCGCGACCGCCTCTCGTAGCTCATCGGGAAAGCGCATTGCAGGAAAACGATAAACCCGTTAGGCCTTCTTGTCCAATGAAAACATAATGTCGATCAATCCACCGCGACCATGACGCTCGAGGCCTTGATCACCGCGTAGGCTTCCTTGCCGACTGCCAGGCCGAGCTTGGCTACCGAGGTCTTCGTTATCACCGAAACTACCTCGACCCCGCCGGGGAGCTCTATCACCACTTCGTCGTTGATCGATCCCGGGACTATGCTTTTGACTTTCCCCTTGAGGACGTTCCGTGCGCTCAGTTTCATCGCGTTTCCCCCTTACAATCCATGATTTGAATATACGGTTGCGGAGCCCGAAATAGAAGCCGCTGTTGACTAAAGATGGCCTGCCATTTGACTTCGGTCATCCCAATATATACTTTTCGGTTCATGGGCAAGTACGAGCACGCACGAAGAAGATGGGCTGCGCTTTCTCTGCGCCTGGCCGCCCCCTCATCCCTGGTCCTTTTCATACTGGTTGTCGTCGTCAACGCGCTCGCGAACATCCTCCCCATAAACGGGGTGGGGACGGGCCAGCTTTCCGACGAGCTGCCGAACCTCTTCGTGCCAGCCGGCATAATCTTCTCGATTTGGGGCCTTATCTATGCACTCCTGGCGGGGTATGTGGTCGCGGTCATCGCGGCAGCTTTCGGGAAAAAATCCTCGGCAGGTTGGACGGCGAAAGACGGTATCCTCTTTTCGCTCAACATGGCCGCAAACGCCGGATGGATCTTCGCCTGGCACTATCGGCATGTCGGCCTATCCATGGCGCTTATGCTCGTCATTTTGGCCACTCTCCTGCGGCTCGAGGAGAGGCAGGCCGTCGCGAGGCGCGGGGCAACGAGCGGGTCCGAATCCGGCGGCGGCCTTTCGAACTTCTTCCTCTCGACGCCCATCAATGTCTACCTGGGCTGGATATGCGTTGCGACCATCGCCAACGTCACCGCCCTCCTCGTCAAGTCGGGGTGGAACGGCTTCGGCCTCGATCCGCGCGCCTGGACTGTGGCCGTCATAGCGGCTGGCCTGGCCGTCGGCCTGCTCTTGGTCTTCCTTCGCAGAGCCCTGGCCGCGCCCTTGGTTATCGTCTGGGCCTATGCAGGCATCGTGCTCAAGAGGACTGCGGTCGACGCTTCCTACTCCAGGATCGTCTGGCTCGCAGCCGGGGCTGCGGCTATCGTCCTCCTCCTCGCCGCCATAGTGCGCTTCTTCGTCGTACGGAGCAGAAATCGAGGAGCCGCCGCAGGCCTGTAGCCAAGGCTTGAACGGTAGTCTATAGCAGGCTTGCATAATGAGGCGTTCGCGACAATGTGGAGCGAACGCATGCAAGCCTCTCAATGATGTTTACCTTTAGAGTTTATGCCTTTGGCATGAACTCATCTAATAGCAAACATCATTAATTGGGAAGTTCGACTCTCATCGTTTAATGGACGTGAACTTAGTGCCATTGAACGAGGCGTCAACCAGGAGTCCCTTCACTCCGACAATGAAGCCTACGATGGGCTCGTTGAACTTTATCGTATCCAGCGAAACGCCGGATCCCGTTTTTATTACCGCTATATTGCCGTCAACCCCCGCTTCCCATCCCTTGCTCGCCCGGAATTTCTTTACGGCATTTTCGTCGAGGAATACGAAGATAAGATCTTTCATCTCCCCGCCGAAAGTCAGGCCGAATGATGCGGAGGCCACGCTGTAATATGCCACGGTCCGACCGCCGATTCTGAGGGCGCCTTCGCCGTATTCCCCACCCACTATTACGCCGCCCTTCAGCACCTTGGGCATCACGAGCACGGCCCGAGCCTGCGCGAGGAGGTGGCTCGCGCCTTTCACCTCGCTCTTGAAGCGGTCTAACGCCACGTCCACGCTGGCGTCAATCTCGTGGCCGGTCGCAGCGAAGATGCACGCGGGAGCCAGGCATGCAAAGGTCAGAGCCGCGGCAAATGCCGAAAATCGTCTTTGTAGCTTCACGTTCCACCATCCTTCGTGTTTATTTCAACCATTTATTTTGGATTTCTTTCATCTTCCCGGAATCTATAATCTTTTGCAGATTTTCATTTATCATGTTCAATATCTTGGTATTGTTTTTCTTTACGGCAATTCCATAGAAGCCTTCCATGAGAGGATTACCTAGAATATTTATTTTCCCCTTATAATCCGGCGACCAAAATATCGTTGAATCATAAACGAAACCTTGAATAGCTCCTTTCCCAAGATCAGCAATTCCATCATCAAGTGAATCATAGAACTTTGTCTTTATATTATACTTTTCAACAAGCTTACTTAATGCTGAAATACAAACTTCAGCCCCTGATTGGGTGGCAACCGTTCTACCTTCGAGATCCTTGAAATCGTGAATATCGGGAGATGATGAACTTGTAAAAACGACCTCATCCGCTTGTAGATATGGCAATGAAAAGTCCATTGTTTTCTTACGCTCATCAAGAATTGTAATACCGGAAATTACTGCATCAACTCCTCCCATAGCGAGTTGGCTAAACATGCCATTAAATCCTGTTTCTATAAATTTGACCTTGAAATTGCCTTCTTGAGCTATTGCGTTCATCAAATCAACGTCAAACCCAACAAGATTAAAATCATCATCCTGATACTCCATTGGCGCAAATGTTGGATCGATTCCAATTTTCAAGGTTATATTCTGTGAACTGACGCCAAGGGATAGTGTCATAAAAAAGATGCTTAGGAACAATGTATTCAGCTTTTTCATTATTACCTCCAGGCATATATTTGTTAAGAATGCAACTCGAAAATAGAAATGGCATGGTTGAGTTATTTAATCGAGATTTCCCGGATGGACGGCGAATCTGGCCATTCGCATCGGATTCATCTTCCTCAGCCCCAATTTTACATCGTCTGGGCCATGTGTCAAGGCAATTACAGAACCGCTCCGGGTTTACAGGAGCGTTTTCTATGTGAGTCCAGCCATCATGGCCGTGGCCAAGAAGAAGTGATTGTAGTGTGCGCCGTCACGCACACCGGCCTTGCGAGCCGAAGGCCTAGTCATAATGAAGTGACCACCCCGATCGTAGATGCGTAGGTTGCGCTACGATCGGGACGAAAGTAGCGTAGAGCTACATGCGAAGGGGGTGGTCATGAATAAGTCTAGCACGAAGGTTTG